>CAZHNN010000005.1:0-3074 GCA_964533965.1 uncultured Clostridia bacterium
AACACCTGCCGGCTTGGCGTTGGGCATGTCGGGCATATCGCCGCTGGACGAAGCTGCGGCCTATGCCGCGATCGCCAACAAGGGACAGTACATAACGCCGATCTCCTTTACCAAGGTGGAGGACAGCAACCACAAAATCATACTCAATGCGGTTGCGATGCAGAAGACCACACAGGTCTTCAAGCCTGGAACCGCCTGGCTTTTGGTGGACATGCTCACCACCGCCGTACAGAGCGGAACAGGTACCAAGGCGCAGGTCAAGGGCATCACCGTGGCCGGCAAGACAGGTACCAACGATAACTACAGGGGTGTCACGTTTGCAGGCATTACGCCGCACTATACGTGCGCGATCTACATCGGCCACGACAACTACAAGCCGCTGCAGACAGGGGCTTCCGGCGGTACATATGCGGCACCGCTGTTCTCCAACATCATGACATCCGTTTATGCGAAGAAAAATCTGGCGAACGCACCGATCATTGCCGATTCAGCATCGTCTTTGGGCCTTGTCCAGGCAACTGTCTGCCCGGTTTCCGGCATGCTTGCAACCGACGCTTGCTACCAGGATGAAGGCGGAAAGAAGCCTGTCACGGACTGGTTCCCTGTCAACTCCGTCCCAACCGAATCATGCACATACCACGTGCTCGCCGACTATTGCGCCGACACAGGAAAGCTGGCAACGCCATATTGCCCGAACATCGTGGAAAAGGCGTATGTATTGGTGCCGCCCGATAGCGTCTACGCCCGGGTCGATTTGTCGGACTTCCCATGGTTCCATATATCGGATCACGTACTGACCTTGCAAACGGATCCTGGTTTCTTCTGCCCGATCCACAACGCGAGCAATTCTGCGGTGCAGCGGCAACAGGCCATCATCAATGCCAACGCAGCGCTATCCAGGGCAGCGTCGGAGATACAGCCCCATCTAAGCCGTCTGCCAAGTGACCGGACAACGGCATTCAGCTCAGCCGTGCAAACGCTCAAGGACCTCATCAACAGCCAAACCTCCTCGACCGCTTCCATTGTGGATGCCACTAGCACGCTCGTTAGCATGATCAACAAGCTTAAGAGCGACTATGCGCTTTAACAGCCGAAAATGCGAAACAAACAGGGCATGCGTTCTTGCATGCCCTGTTCTTTATTTCCCTATTCTATTTAAAGCTTTGTAAATGCCATGAGTATGAGCATTAACCCGCCAACCCATGTCAGGTCCAGCTTTAGCCGTTTTGCAATCATTTTACCAATTAGCAATCCCAACTCGATCGCCAAGGCGTTGGAAATCAGCGACAGCACTGCCACCCGTATAAAATCGATGGATACGAGCGCATACCCAAACCCGGCTGCCAGCCCATCGAGTGACAACGCCAAGGCCAAATAGACCGCCTCCTTGGCGGATAATTCCTTTGAATGGTCCATGTCCGCCCGCATGTTGTCTGCATAGACGGTCAATACGAAGCAAACGTCAAAGATTTTTATTTGCCGCTCCAACTTTTGCTTTTTTGCTACAAAGCGCTTCACGGCGCTCTCGAAGCTCTTGAGTAAACCCAGCACAATTAGTATGGCAAAACTCAATACAGATGTAATCTGTTTTGGCAACAACAGCCTGACGGCGGATCCCAAGCCCATGGATGCCGAAAGGACAGCGGTGCATACAAAACTTATGACCAATGCCGAACGGATCGGAATTTTCGTATCGCTCACACCGTAGGAAAAACTTGCCGTAAATGCATCTACACATAAGGCTGTTACCAGCAAGACAGGAAACATATTCTTTATAACTCCTCTAATATACTGTTGAGAGGTGATTGTTCGTCGCCTCAAGTTTTACTATATGGGATAAACGCATAATGGTGCCAAGCGCCGGGCGCAATGATCATAGGACTCGATAGTAAAACACGCAACGATAAAATGGGGTGGGTCTTGCCATGTCTGACGTCACTGCAATGCAAAAGATTAAAAACATGCGGGGTCTGACGCCAAAAGAAGTGGAGGCAGCAAAACAGCTCAACGGCGACAACATGTTGATTCAACGCAACAAGCGCAGTTTCTTTAGAGAGTTTTTGAGCAACTTCGGTGACCCGATCATCAAGATATTGCTTGTCGCGCTCATAGTGAACATCATCATCATGATCCGTCATTTCAATTGGTATGAGACGATCGGTATAGCCGCCGCGATACTGATCTCAACGTTCGTATCAACTCTTTCGGAATATGGCAGCGAAGCCGCTTTTGAAAAACTCCAGGCGGAGGCTCTGACGACCAATTGCCGTGTAAAGCGAAGCGAAGGCCTCATGGAACTTCCGGTCAGCGAGGTTGTCGTGGGCGATTATATCCTGCTTCAAGCAGGAGATAGAATCCCTGCCGACGGTGCCATCGTCTATGGAGAAATCGATGTGGATCAATCTCCGCTGAATGGAGAAAGCAAAGAAGTTCGTAAATCGCCGGCAGCGGAAGGTCATTCGGATAAAAGAACCGGGTTCGAGAACAGCAACAACCTGTTCAGGGGTTGCATAGTATGCTCCGGGGAAGCTATCATGCTGGTCCACTGTGTCGGCATCGATACATTCTATGGCGGACTGGCCCATGAGCTTCAGGAGGAGTCGCGTGAAAGCCCCTTAAAATACCGCTTGGGTGATTTGGCGAAAAAGATCAGCAAATTAGGATACATCGGCGCGGTACTTGTTGCGTTTGCCGATCTATTCAATTCCCTTCTGATTGCATACCAATTCAATTTTCCCGTAATCCTCCAACTGCTTCAGACGCCAAAGGAGCTGATAAGCCATCTCATTCATGCCGTGACGCTGGCTATCTCGGTGATCGTCGTCGCGATACCCGAGGGCCTCCCGCTGATGATCACCATCGTTTTGTCCTCCAACATGAAGCGCATGTTAAAAGACAATGTGCTGGTGCGAAAACTCGTGGGCATTGAGACATCCGGCAACATAAACATACTGTTTACCGATAAAACCGGCACTATCACTACCGGAAAACTCAAAGCAAATTCGTTTGTCTCAGGCAACGGTACGGTCTACGACAGTTACTCGGATATGGGTAACACGCAGCTTGGCAGGCTT
>CAZHNN010000005.1:3084-49714 GCA_964533965.1 uncultured Clostridia bacterium
GGAAAAAAAGAAGCGATAGGAGGCAATGCGACGGAGCGGGCACTGATGGAATACGTGTGGAACGACAGGTATCAGTGGGGCAACGTTACGATCTCGGAAAGTTTGCCTTTCAACAGCATAAACAAGTATTCGGCATCCCGGGTAAGAGGTGTGGCAAACGCAACGCTCATCAAGGGAGCTCCGGAAAAAATCCTGCCATTCTGTACGCACTACTATGTGCCAACAGGTGAAAAACAGCAGCTGTCCAATACGTCCAAAGTAAACTCTGTCATAAATGGATTGGCTGCCAGGGGCATACGCTTATTGGCATTCGCGATTGGCGATCAGCCGATCAGCCAAGACGGAAAGTTCAGCGAATTAACCTTGGTCGGCATCATAGGCATTCGGGATGAGATCCGGCGAAAAGCCGTAACTGCGATCAAACAGGTGGAAAACGCCGGTGTTCAGGTTGTGATGATCACAGGTGACAACAAAGAAACGGCGCTCGCCATTGCACGCGAAGCGGGTTTGGTTCAATCCTGGCAGGAGGACGCCGTATTGACCAGCGCTGACCTCCAACGAATGACAGATCGGGATCTAAAAGCGAGGCTGTCAAGAATACGTGTCATTGCCCGCGCCCTTCCCTCCGACAAGAGCCGCCTTGTTAAGTTAGCACAGGATATGGGATTGGTAACCGGTATGACAGGCGACGGAATCAACGATGCCCCGGCGCTAAAAAGGGCGGATGTCGGCTTTTCCATGGGCAGCGGAACGGAGATTGCCAAAGAGGCAAGTGACATCGTTATACTCGACGACAATTTCCTGTCGATCTCCAAGGCGATCCTGTACGGCAGAACGATTTTCAAAAGCATCCGGAAGTTCATTATCTTCCAACTGACCATTAACCTATGTGCTGTCGGTATCTCCATCATCGGGCCATTTATCGGCATCAACTCTCCGATCACCGTGCTGCAGATGCTTTGGGTAAACATGGTGATGGATACTTTGGCTGGGCTTGCATTTGCGGGTGAAGCGCCACTCAAGGAATATATGTCCGAACCGCCAAAGAAGCGGAACGAGCCCATTATCAATTCCTACATGTACAACCAGATTCTGATCTCCGGCATCTATGTGACGGTGCTATGCGTACTGTTCTTGAAGGTTCCGGCCATCCATGACATGTACGACCATGGAAACGGACGCGATTACTTCATGACCGCCTTCTTCTCCCTGTTCATCTTTGCGGGGATATTCAACAGCTTCAATTCGAGGACAACACGGCTCATGCTCTTCGCACACATATGGCGGAACAAAGGATTCCTGCTGATCATGCTCTTCGTAACAATCGTCCAGCTTTTGATCATCTATTTCGGCGGCGCTGTGTTCCGGACGACAGGGCTCACAGTTTCAGAATTGCAGTTTGTTCTGATACTGGCGTTTACGGTGATACCCATGGATCTGCTGCGAAAGATCTGCCTTGGCTCCGGATGGCGTGGCAATGCTATTTGAAACGAAAAAGACCCGGTGCGTTTCCGCCTTTCCGGGTCTTTTGGTTGCAAAGATGATTTCATCTTTTTGTTTTAGGATTGAAGATAAGTGCGCACAGGTATCCAAAGAATATTGCGGCCGTGATGCCGCCCGCCGTTGCTATAACGCCGCCCGTAATGATACCGATCCAACCCTTCTCGTCAATGGCTGTCTTCACGCCCTGTGCCAGAACATGTCCAAAACCTGTCAAAGGAACAGTGGCTCCTGCGCCGGCATAGTCGACGAGCTGCCCATAGATGGTGAAGCCCGATAATACAACGCCCGCGACAACGTATATGACAAGAATCTTGGCAAACGTCAGATTGGTCTTGGCAAGCAGCAATTGTCCTATTACGCACAGCAGGCCGCCGACCACAAACGCTTTGATATAGGGGAGTGCCGCCGTCATTGTATCAGCCCCTTTCTATGCATATGGCATGGGCGATGCAAGGGATGCTTTCCCCCTGCATGGTGGATATGGGTGAAAGCAGAGCACCCGTCGCCAATACCAAAATGCGCTTAAGCTTTTGATCCAACAGATCCGGGATGAGCCTGCTGGACAGCGTGACAGCGCAGCATGCGCACCCGCTTGCACCGGCATGCGTATCCTGATCATATCTGAACATTTCAGCCCCGCAATCACGCAGGTTTCCTTCTGTTCGCACTCCTGCTTTTTGCAGCAGATCGATCAGTACGCGAAGGCCGAATGTGCCCAAATCTCCAGTGATCACCGCGCTGTAGTCCGAGAGCTTCGTGTTGGTATCCCGAAGATGCGCCAGAATGGTATCGCAAGCGGCTGGCGCCATCGCAGCGCCCATGTTGTTGGCATCCTTGATGCCAAAATCCACCACCTTGCCAATGGTGATGGTACTGACGTATGGCATCTGTGTATTCTGCGTTCCCAACACGACCGCTCCTGCTCCTGTGACGGTACGCTGCGCGGTGGGAGTTCGCTGTGAACCCATCTCAAGCGGGAAGCGGAATTGCCTTTCGGCCGTGCTAAAGTGCGAGGTGGCGCAGCAAACGGCCTTGCGCGCAAACCCTCCGTCGACGAGCATCGACCCAAGTGCAATGGATTCCGTAATGGTGCTACACGCACCGTACAGTCCCACAAACGGTATATCCATTCTCCTGACCGCAAACGATGTGGCAATCAGCTGGTTTAAGAGATCGCCTCCCAGTATGTAGTCGATGTCCTCCGGCTTGCAATTATTCTTGTCCATAGCCAAACGAACGGATTCATAGAACATCTTGGTTTCGGCTTTTTCCCAGCTCTTCTCACCCCATAGATCATCTTCGAGCACCTGATCAAAGCAAGCTCCCCAGGGTCCTTCGCCTTCCTTTGGCCCTACGATGCTGGCGGACGATTCCAGATAAACCTTTTGTGAGAGTTTTACAGTTCTTGTACCGATTCTCTTATTCATCATACCCTCGTCAACAGAAAATAGATTACGCCATATACGACGGAAGCGGATATGCCGCACGCCAAAACCGGGCCCGCGATTTTGAACAGGTTAGCACCGATGCCAATGACAAGTCCTTCTCGTTTATGCTCGATCGCAGGCGCAACGATTCCGTTGGAAAACCCCGTAATGGGTACGACGGAACCGGCTCCGGCATATTTCCCGATCTCATCGAACACACCCAATCCGGTCAATATCGCGGCTATGATGACCAGGCAAATGGAAGCAAAACCCCTCGCGTCAATCAGTTTCATCTTGAGCACAGTGGTGCCCAATTGGACGAATCCTTGACCTATGGCGCAAATCAAGCCGCCGACCCAAAATGCCCGAAAGCAACCCTGCCCAAGCTTGCTCTTGGGCATTGTCTGCGTGATATAGGCGTTGTACACTTTTTCAATGTGCTGTTGTTCACTCTTGTTTTGACTCGCATCGAATTGATCCATGTTCATTTCTCCTCAATATACCCTTTGGTATGATATCTCTCTTCGCGTTCTTCAAGATTGTGACCTTCGATCGCGCGATGTTCAGGCAAACGGTGCAGTTTCATCCTTTTAGCCTCCTTTACCATCTGAGGAAAACCTGCTTGATGCCAGTCACGCTGTTGGTCATGGTGCTATGGACGATAAGCAATATTCCCAGAACCAATACGACTCCAATCGCAATCAAAAGTCTCGGGCCATAGATGGAACGAGCGATTTTCTTTTGCATAGCAATGCTCCTTTCTTCGGTGATGGCATTGCTTAGTATGGTCAGAAAACAGCAAAATATCAGGACCAATATTGAACTTCCGGAGATATGAATTATCTTCTCGATTTCCGGTGAAATATGAATTTTCAAACTATCTAAAAAAATATCTTGCAGATGAAGTTAACTATTTTGTCATTCCAAGTCCTATTCGTATAATGATCTTGGATTTATTTCCTATATTTCAATTATTTAATGTTGTTTACGACATGTGTTGCGATTAATCATTATCAAATTTCTACAACAATGGTTACACATTGCAAAAAGCAAAAAGTTTTCGAATTGAAAAGAACCCGGATTGTGCCGAGTCCTTTGTGTATTGCGTTGTTGATGTATATGTCCTGATGTATCCTAGCCGATTAGATCCTGTCGAAGCTTTTTAATGATCTTACTTTCCAGCCTTGAAACCTGGACCTGGGATATGCCGAGCTTGTCAGCTATCTCGCTCTGCGTCTGATCTTCAAAATAGCGAAGAAATATAACCTGACGTTCGCGTGGGGCCAGACATCGCAGCATTTCTTTTAACATCACGCGATCCAGCGCGATCTCGCTTTCGTCTTCCCCGCCAATGCAGTCGTCCAACGTCAATTCCCTGCCGCCCTCATCCTGCAGCGGCGCATTGAGTGACACAGGCATACGCGCAGCCTCCAGCGACTGTGCGATATCCTCTTTGGAACAGCCGACTTCCGCCGCAATCTCCTCCACACTGGCTTCGCGCCCCATCTGGTTGCTCAGTCGCTGTGCTGCGGACATCGCCTTGGAATAGAGTTCCTTGACCGGCCGGGCAACCTTGACAGCTCCGTCATCCCGCAAAAACCGGCGGATCTCTCCCATGATCAGCGGTACCGCATAGGTGGAAAAGCGTACGTTAAAAGACGTGTCATAGTTGTTGATGGCTTTGATCAGCCCCATACATCCGAGCTGATATAAATCATCATAATCCAGGCTGCGGCCCAAAAAACGCTTGACAACGCTTTTGACAAGGGCGATGTTCCTGGTGACCAACAATTCCTTGGCTCGTTCATCACCCAGTCTGACCCTTTTAAGCAAAGCAATCGTTTCTTCGTGGGTCAGCAGTTCATTTCTCGGTTCATCCTTCGGTTGCATCCTGATCACCACGCACGGTTTTCTTCATCGTGACTTTTGTCCCGACACCCGTGGCGCTCTCCACCACAAGTTCATCCATGAACGCCTGCATAACCATAAAACCCATTCCGGATCGCTCTTCCCCCGATCCGGAGGTATAGAACGGCTGCATTGCTTTTTCGATGTCCTCTATGCCGCATCCACGGTCGATAATGGATACCGTCATGCATTTTTCAGACAGTTCACATTCGATCTCCACTTCCCCATCCGCCTGAGAATAGCCGTGGATAATGGCATTGGTAACCGCTTCACTGACAGCGGTTTTTACATCCGCCAACTCTTCGAGCGTCGGATTGAGTTGCGAAAAGAACGCCCCAACCGCGACACGCGCAAATGCTTCGTTCTGCGAGATTGCATCAAAGCAAAGACGCATCGTATTCTCTTTCATACATTGACCCTCCCATTAACCCACTTTGCTGCAAATCTGATACAGACCCGATAACCGTAAAATTCTATCCACAGCCTGGCTCGGGTTCATAATGCTCAATACAGCGCCCTTTTGTTTTAAGCGCTTGTACCTTCCGATTAAAACGCCAATGCCACTGCTGTCCATGAAAGTCATTTTCCCAAGATCCAAGCGCATTTCCCGCACTTTTTCCGTAGCAATGACCGAATCCAATTCACTTGCCAGCTTGGGTGCGCTGTGATGATCCAGTTCGCCGATGATTTGAACCAGATAAACCCCGTCTTTCGATTTGATTCTAGTTTGCATGCTATCCCCCTTAGCCTTATGGCAAGCATAAGGTCAGTATGATACAAAGCACATAGTCGGCCTTATGCTTGCCATAAGGTTGGCATTATGATTGCATAATGTCTGCCCTATGAAAATACATTCGATTTGTGCTTTGGCTTGTCCTTTCTCGAAAAACCACGACTTTTCCCATATTTTGTCCATATTTGTCAAAACCATACAGACACTGCGAAATTCATAAAATAACAGCAGCGCCATCGTTTCACTTCTTCACTTATAGAGCGCTGTATTCGAGGGCATATTCATAAGGATGGAAAATCAACAGTCAAAAAAAAGGCAGCGTTTGATCCGCTTGCTTAAAACTACGATCCTGTTTTTGATCGTGGCCCTTATCTGTGCCGCAGCATTTGGGACGGCATATCTGTTTGGCTTTGACATCACAAGCCGTTTGGATCCATCTCAGATATACAACGTTGAACAAAGCACCATCGTGTACGACCGAAACGGCAAGGAGGTTTCCGTCGTCCACGGCTTGGAAAACCGGATCTGGATCCCGCTGTCAAGCATCCCTGAGCATGTACGGAATGCATTCATCGCAGCTGAAGACGTCCGCTTCTATTCGCACAGCGGCATTGATATAAAGCGCATTTTCGGTGCTCTTATCAAAGATATTCAAACGGGTCAACTGGCCGAAGGCGCGTCCACCATAACCCAACAATTGATCAAGAACAGCCTTTTGAACAATAAAAAGGTATTTTCAAGAAAGATTGAAGAAGCGCTTCTTGCCATGGAGCTGGAGCGCCGGTACAGCAAGGATCAGATACTGGAAATGTATTTGAACTATGTGTTTTTTGGCGCAAATGCATATGGCATAGAAGCCGCGTCAAGGACGTATTTTGGCAAATCAGCATCGGCGCTTACGCTCGACGAAGGCGCATTGCTGGCGGGCATATTGAAGTCTACCGCCCATTATGCGCCGAACGTCAATCCGGATGATTCCGTTTCACGGCGAAACACCGTGCTTACGCTGATGGCCGAAAATGGATTCATCACGCAGGAACAGGCATTGGAGGCAAAGTCCGTTCCGCTCAAGTTGGCATCGGACGCATCGGATAAAGCCTATGGATTTTATCTGGACGCGGCACTTCAGTCCGCTGCCGATATTCTGGGCATCACCTATGAACAACTGGTCAGCGGCGGGTATCGCGTGTACACGGCAATGGACAAAAACATGCAAACGGCCTTGGAAACAGCCTATGCAGACAATACGCTGTTTCCCCAAAATGCCGCCGATGGCACCAAAGTCCAATCCGCCTTCGTATGCATGGACCCCAAAACCGGCTATGTGATGGCCATTATGGGCGCGCGAAGCTACGAAGTACAACGCGGTCTGAATCGCGCTATACAGAGCAAGCGGCAGCCTGGATCCGTCATCAAACCTCTTCTGGTGTATGCTCCGGCGTTGCAAAGCCGTACCTATTCCCCGGCAGCCATCGTTAAGGACGAACCAAAATCATTCGGGCAATACATGCCGAAGAACGTCAGCGATAAATATTACGGAAATGTTTCGATTCGACAGGCTCTGGTGGATTCGCTCAACGTTCCTGCGGTAGAAGTCCTGTCGAATACCGGTGTCGCATACGCCAAATCCTTTGCATCCTCTTTGGGAATTCCATTTGGCGCAGGCGACAATGGCCTTTCTCTTGCGCTGGGCGGGTTTGAGTCCGGCGTCACGCCGCTTGATCTTTGCACAGGGTATAGCGCGCTGGCTTCCATGGGCGTTGCACATACGCCAACGTTTGTCACGGCCATTGCGGATGTTACCGGCACTGTGCTATATCAGTCAAAGGATGAGCCTAAGCGTGTGATGTCTGAACAGACGGCATTCATCGTCACCGACATGCTCTCCGATGTAATAAAAGAAGGTACGGGCAAAAACCTATACATAAAGGATATCCCCCTCTCCGGCAAAACGGGTACAAATGGTTATGACAGCAAGTCCAATCGGGACATCTGGATGGCAGCGTACAATGCCGATCTGTGTGCCATTGTCTGGATGGGTTTTGACAAGACGGACAGCGCGCATTGCCTGCCTTCGAGCGCTACGGGAGGCAGTTTCCCCGCCAAGCTGTTGAAATCCGTCATTACAACCTATTACAGTGGCAAGACCGCACCTACCTACACCGCGCCGGAAGGCGTTGACAAGGTGAGACTGGATAAAGCGGCGTTGATAGGCGGCGAAGAAAAAGCTGCCGCATCGTATCTGTTGGACAAGGACGTTGTAGAAGAATATCTGTACAGCGACGAAGCGGCGTTGGTTCAGAACACCTCTGTATCCTGCCTGGTCTACGGCTTCAAGGTACAACTGAACGAATCAGGAAAGCCCGTTCTTTCCTTTTACTCGTCAAGCAACATCGGAAAGTTCCAGATCCTTCGAAAGGGCGAAAATGATGCCGAAAGCGTCATCGCCACCGTGGATGGCGAGGATCTGATCACCTTTGAAGATGCACAGGCGCAGGCGCTTCGCGGATATACCTACTCCATTCAGCCCATCGACGAAAGTGGACAGAAGCTGGGCGACAGGAGCGTAAAGCTGTATGTCTTCGTCTCCAAACCACTGCAATAAAAAGACCGGCTTAACGCCGGCTTTTTAAAATTATTACCTATCTATTAATTTATATTTGATATGGTATTGCATCTATTTGCAATATTGTTAATTTTTCACTTAATTAATATTACATTTTAATCTCAATGCGTTCTACGTTTACCACGCATTCGTCAATATATTCTCCCCACGGTATCCTGGTCTGCTCCTGCCGGAGTTTTGGTATATCCGGCCTGGTACTAGGGTGCCGCGGCACAAAAACAGTGCAGCAGTCCTCACCGGGCCGAATGGAGATATCAAAGGTATCGATGCGTTTGGCAATCTCGATGATCTCCGTCTTGTCCATCCCTATCAACGGCCGAAATACGGGCATCTGCGCAACATCGTCCGTCGCACATAGCGCATCGATGGTCTGGCTTGCCACCTGTCCGAGGCTTTCCCCTGTGATTAACGCCTTTGCTCCATTATGTTGCGCAATCCTCTGTGCGATCTCAAGCATCGCCCGTCGCATCAATACTGTGAGCAGGTTCGGCTGGCAATGGATATAGATGGCTTCCTGCATTTTCGTAAACGTAACGAGATGCAGCGTCATCGGTCCGCAATACATCGCCATTTGCTTTGCCAGATCCAACACCTTCTGTTTGGCAGCTTCGCCCGTATGCGGCGGGCTCATGAAATGCACGGCGGATACGACCATGCCACGCTTGGCCATCATCCAACCCGCGACGGGGCTGTCTATACCACCGGATAGCATCAGCATGGCGTTGCCGCTGCTTCCCACCGGCATGCCGCCAACTGCAGAATAGATGGCTGCGTATACGTAGGCTTTGTCGCGTATCTCCACCTCCACGACGACATCTGGTGTGTGGACGTCGACCTTGACGTTGCTGCAATTTCGGAGCACATAAGCCCCTGTTTCCCGCTGTATTCCCTCGCTGTTAGGAAAAAAGGATTTATCCTCCCGCCTTGCGTGTACCTTGAAGGTGACGTTTTCTTTGTGCATCGCGGAGGATGCGATCATCATTTGCTCAACGGCTGCTTGTCCTATCGCTTCCAGATGCTTGTCCACCTTAAACGCAGGGCAAACACCCACCACGCCGAAGGTATTGCGGCAGCGCAATATGACATCTGCTTCGTCCTTCGGATCGTACTTGGAAACGTACACCCGCCCTTGCTGTTCGTAAATTTCACAGTGCAACCCATGCAACGCTTCAAACAGCCGCTGTTTGAGCAAGCGCTTGAAAAAAGGGCGGTTGAGCCCTTTCAAGTGAATCTCTCCGTATTTGATCAGAATAAGCCGTTCCATTTATCGACGTTTGAACCTCCTCAAATACGATACCGCCTGCGCTATCTCCTGTGCAACGATATCGCTTTCCTCTGGTGTGTTGAAGCAACCGAAGCTGAGACGGATCGTGCCGGCTGCCATATTCGAGGGCACGCCCATGCCGGTCAGGATCCGGTTTGCGCCTTTCTTATGGGATGAACACGCGCTTCCGGTGCCAACGTAGATCTCCTTCTGCTCCAAAGCATGCACAAGGGCTTCCCCTTGTATTCCCGCAAAGGATACAGAGAGGATATGCGGTGCCGCCATCGCCATCTCCGGGCCATTGATGCGGATGCCTTCGATCTGCGAAAGCCCCTCAACCAGTCGATATTTGACCGAGGCCAGCTGATCGAGTATCTGATCCCGGTATGCGGCGTAATACTGCTGGGCAGCTCCCAGGCCTAAGATGCCTGGAGTGTTCTCCGTACCGCTGCGCAGACCAAATTCCTGTCCGCCGCCACTGAACAATGGCTGCAGCTTCAGTTTTTTCTTACTTACCAAAACGCCTACTCCCCTGGGTGCATGGAATTTATGACCGCTGATGCTATACAGATCAACGTTCGACATGTCCGTTATGATTTTGGGATATGCTTGCACGCCATCGACGTGAAAGACGCAATGAGGAGCGCGCTGTTTGACTTCTTTTGCCAGTTCGGCAATGTCCATTACGCTGCCTATCTCGTTGTTGACGTGCATGATGCTCACCATTGCGGTATCCGGCTTTAGCGCCTGCAACAGTATCGATTTGGTAACAACGCCGTTTCCATCGCACGGCAAATAGGTTACCGTATGCCCGCTGTGCTCGAGGTACCGAAATAGTTCGTAGACGCTGGCGTGTTCGATCCCGGTAGTGATAAAATGGGAAGTATGCCGAAGCGATAATGCCACGCCGAGGACAGCCGCATTGTTGCTTTCCGTGCCTCCCGAAGTAAACAGTATTTCGTCTTCACGTACGCGTAGATCGTTCGCTATAGACACTCGAACAGACTGTATATCCCTTGCGATCGTCAACGCGGGTGCATAGAGGGCGGAAGGGTTATAAAAGGTTTCAAGCATTACGCTTTGCACGCGCTCCGCAACAAAATCAAACGGTCTTGTCGTTGCGCTATTGTCAAAATAGATAGCCATCTCTGATCTCCTTGCCGTATATCATATCACGCGTTTAAAATTTAGGGCAAGCAAATGTTCCTTTGACTGCCCCTTTTGAACTGTGTAAGTATCTGATATAATATATGAAATAGACTGTATAGAGGTGTTGCACGATGAATTGTCCACGTTGTGGAGCCGAAGTCGAAGAAAAACAAAAATTTTGCCCTGATTGCGGATTTTTGCTTCGAGCCGGTTCCCAAAAAAGCGAGTCGGATACGTTACCGCGACGGAATGTTCAAAGGCCAGCAGGATTGTCAAAACCCTCCTTTGATGCCTCTTCTGCAACGCCCGCATCGGACAAGCCTGCAAGCGTACGATCTGCATCGGATGTGAGATCGGTGCCAACTCCCGATAAAGTTGAATTGCCTAAGGATAAAGGCGCAGACGTTACTGCAAAGCCCGTCATCGTCAAGGAACCGGTATCGGCAACCCGCTCGAGCGCAGATGCTTCTCTTAACGCGTATGACCCCGAACCCGATGTGAGGACGGATCGGCCAAGCCGCTCTTCTGCGACTACCGCTGCGGACAAGGGAAAAAGAGCTCAGGCTGCAGGCAAGAAAAAGAAGAAAAAAAAGCCGATGTCCAAGGCATTGATGATCTTTATCATCGTCTTTATCGTAGCTGCCCTTGCTGGCGGCGGATTTGGTGCGAATGCATATGTTCGAGCCAATTATAAATCGTGGCCGCGTATGTTCAAGGTCGTCTTTGGCATCGGTTCGACGCCCGTATACCCGGCAACGGTGGAAGAAGTGATCGGGTCAGACGGCATGCCGGCCCATAAATTCACCGTCAAGGGTGATAACCCCGATGTGCTCATCGTTCATATGCTCAACAATCAGCGCATTACGTTCATCAACGGCGCCGCCACCATTACCATTCCCGATTCGTATTTCATCGCCCAGAATGTGCAGAGCGACGCAGAAACAATCACTGCCAATGTTTCGCTTGCCATCATGGACAACCACAACAAGGAAACAGCGGTTCCCTGCGATCCCGTCGTCATAAAAGTGCCGCAGACGGTTGTGCAGAATATGATGCCTGCGGAAACAACTGTTGAAACCTATCAGACGAGCGTCACGCTTTCCATGAATGTCTTGGCAAACTCTACCGTGACCGTCAACGGCCAGGACGCCACTTCTAGCATCACCAACAATGCGTTTTCCAAATCCCTGCCTGTGGTGATGGGCACGAACACGTTTGAGATCGTGGTCAAGACGCCGTATTACCGTTCCTACAAGAAGACGCTTACCATTAACAGGGTGTTGCCGCCCGTTACCATCACGGTTGCCAGCCAACCCGCCAAGAGGACGGAGTCCAGCTCGATCACCATCAGCGGTACCGCCGAGAAGAATGCAACGCTGAAACTGGAAGGCAAAGGCACACTGACCTATACGAAAGCGACCGGGGCGTTTACCATCAAGCTCAACATGAGCACGCTTGGGCTGTATGAGGGTACTCTTACCGCAACGCTGACCGGTAAAAACAACGGTGTGTATTCGTTCAGGGTAGAGCACATACCCAACGCGACGACATATCAAAGCCAGGCGCAAACGCCGGATCTGAACAACCTGTTCACCAAGATGTCCACATATCTGAACAAGAAGCTGAAGCTTACCGGTACGGTGGCTTCCGTGAGCGGCAACACGTTCACGCTCGCCCTTGGCAACAACAGGTCGCTTACCTTCTCCTATTACGGAGATACCGCCATCGCCATAGGCGACGCGGTGACGGTGTACGGAGAAATACAGAAGATCACCAACAATGTACCCACCTGCTATGCCTGGTTCGTGGTACACTGACAAACTATAGCATCTTCTGAATCTGGTCCCACATAGCCCTTGGCACGCGAACTCTCAGCACCGTGCCAAGGGCTTCGTATTGCTCTGAAAGCACCGATGCGTTTGTGCGGATAAAGTGATACACGTCGCCTTTGGCATATGGGATCGTGATTTCCGATGTGATCCATTGCGATTCGACGGCTTTGATGATTGCTTTGCACAGCGTATCAATGCCGTCCCCGTTCAAGGCGCTGATGGCGATAGCATTTGCTGGTATCAGCGCTTCCTGTTTGTCCGCTTTGTTGAAGACGAGAATCTGCGGTGTTTCCGCGGCTCTCAGTTGGCCTAAGACCTGATCCACGACTTCCCTTTGCATATCCCGTTCGGGATGAGACGAATCGATGACATGCAGGATCAGATCCGCATGCAACGTTTCTTCCAGGGTGGACCGGAATGCGTCCACCAACTCGTGCGGCAGCTTGCGGACAAAACCGACCGTATCCGTGATCAGCACCTCGTGCCCGCCGATCGCCATGCGCCTGGCCAAAGGATCCAACGTTGCAAACAGCTTGTTTTCGGCAAATGCGTCCGCGCCCGTCAACCTGTTCAACAGCGTGCTCTTGCCCGCATTCGTGTATCCCACCAGCGCAATGCAAAAAAGGTTCGATCGCATGCGCCTGCTTCTTCTGACCTCGCGTTGTTTTGCGATCTGGTCAATCTCCTCCTGCAGCTCATAAATGCGCCGTCGTATCCGCCTTCTGTCCGTTTCTATGCGCGTTTCGCCGGGTCCTCTTGTGCCGATGCCGCCGCCAAGCCTGCTCATCGCCACGCCCGTGCCCGATAAACGGGGCAACAGGTACTGCATCTGCGCCAATTCCACTTGCAGCTTGCCTTCACGGCTCTGCGCGCGCATCGCAAAGATATCCAATATCAGAGATGTGCGGTCGATGATCTTGCACTGCATGATCTCTTCGATGTTCCGCTGCTGCGTGGCGGAGAGCTCGCCGTCAAAGATAAACAGGTTGGCGCCTAGATCGCCTTTCATCATCGCCAGTTCCTGCGCTTTGCCGGAGCCGATGTACGTTGCGTTATCTGGCGTTGATCGGGATTGTACCTCGGCGTGCACCACCTGCGCTCCCGCTGTTCTGGCAAGCTCGGCCAGCTCATCCATCCCGTCTTCCCCAATGCCAACCAGCACGGCCTTTTCCGCTTCTTCTTTAGGCTTGAACGCTTCGAAGCGTCCAAACGCTTTGTCCGCTTCCGCGATGCGCTTAAACAGAAAATCCGGCAAATCCCGGTTGGGGTCAAACGGGCCTATCATTTCGCTTTCCGGTTGTTCCCCGGTAAGAAAAGCAGCATAGAAATCGATTGCTCTGCCTTCCAAAACGCCGATGGCTGCCATAGAATCAAATCGCGTCTGGACAAGTGTCGCAAGGTCCACATCACTGAGTTCGCCTGTTGCGTTGGGATGCGTATGGATGCAGCGCAGCCCGCTCAGCCTTGTTTTGGAGCGGATGGTACGCAGCTCAGGCATGGAAACGCGGTTGAAATGCCCAACGCTCACATCCAATATCATGCCGTCTCTTGCGATCAAAACCGAGACTTCGCGATTGATCAAAGAGGTATAATACGCCAGCCGTTGACAAAGTTCCACGCTGATGAAAACGCCTCTTGGCATTCTCAACTCGTAAAGCTCTTTCATCTCGTTTATCAGAGCATGCGGCAACCCCACCGTATTGCCATTGATGTTTTCATACAATGTGACTTCTTTTCCTTCCTTAAATCCGATTTGGGCATTGATGTCTGTTATGGCCATCCGTATAATGAATTTAGGAGTTGATATCGATGCAGATCCAGGACGACAGACATCTACGCCAGATTATTTTACCCGAAATAGGATTAGAGGGACAGTCCCTTTTAAACAAGGCTCGCGTATGTGTTATCGGTGCCGGCGGCCTTGGTGGGCCGACGCTTTATTATCTTACCGCAGCAGGCGTGGGCACCATACACATCGTGGATGAAGATGTGGTATCCATCACCAACCTGAACCGCCAGATCCTATTTACAGAGGCCGATCTGGGCAAGCTAAAGGCGGAACGTGCGTGCGAGCGTTTAAGAGCACTGGATAGCTCCATTTGCCTCGTACCGCATTCCGTCAGGCTGAATGAGAATAACATTTCTTCCCTGTTCTCCGGTATGGACTTGATCGTCGACTGTGTAGACAATGCATCCACACGGTATATGGTAAACAAAGCCTGCGTTGACCTGGACATACCGCTCATTGAGGCGGGCATCAACAGCATGGACGGATATATTTTCCCCATTATCCCTCATAAGACAGCCTGCTTCGAATGCGCGAATCCGAGAACGTCGTCCAAACCAAAAGGCCCGATCCCGGTTCTTGGCGCTGCGGCCGGTATGATCGGAGCAATGCAGGCGGGAATCGCCGTACGAATGCTGTTAAAATTGCCGGTTCCCGCAGGTGCAAAGCATCTTTACAGCCTGGCCGATCTTTCCAAAGTCACCATACCCGTCACGCGAAATCCTCTTTGTCCTGTCTGCGGAAATAAAGAATGATAAGACCAAAGCGCCTCGAAAACGAGGCGCTTCTTATTGACTTCCCGTTGCAGACTCTGTGTTACGGCACATAAGATGTGCTGCCGGGAGTTGGAATTGGTGATCCGGTCGGCGGAACCATCGTGACGTCGGGGTAGGTTGGCGCTGCCTGCGTCATGATCGGGGAGACATTTATCGTTGGCAACGGTACCTGTCTTACGTTGCAGCCGAAAAGCGATACCGACAGCAACGACCCTGCAACGATGCAAATCATTCGTTTCATTTTATCACCTCTGTTTTTTCAATTTTCGACTATCGCAAAAAGTAGTATGTACAAAACCCGATGAATATTGCTCATCGGGTCTTGTCTATTTTTTGAAATATAGGGATTTGTTTTATTTTTTGTGAAGCTAATTATTCGCGCCGCAGCATTTCTTGTATTTTTTACCACTTCCACATGGGCAAGGCGCGTTGCGGTCGATCTTCTCGCTCTTTGCCTGCATGCTTTCATGGTAGCGCCTGGTGATCTCCTTGCGCTTCTGAACATCCAGAACGCCGTTCCACTCGTTTAGGTTATACAACCAGGACGCTTTGGCCTTGAGCATGTTCTCATAGAGCTTTTCAAAATCGACCTTCAACGAAATTTGCGATTCAGACGTCATGGAAAAAATATCAATGCTCTTTTCCAGGCTTGTGTTAATGCCCTCCATGAATCCTGCGAACATCGCTTGTGAAAAGGAAAACCTTTGCGCCAATTCATCGAAGGTACCTTCGATCACCGCATCCTTATCCGAAAGGATGGTCTGATACACGGCCTGCTCCTTTGAGTAATACTCCTTTTCAAAGTCAGCCGATGTTTCCTCCGTCATGCTTTTGGTCAATTGATCCCATTGTTCATAAACACCCATAAAACGTTATGCTCCTTCTCCGACGATCTTGTTGTATGTATCCCGGATCGCCAGAATAAAATCGTGAGTGGTAAGGGTCTGCGCGTTCTCAAGCGACGACATGCTCTTCAAGTCCCCTGTCATCTTGCCGCTCTCGATGGTTTGAAGCGCAGCACGCTCCATATTATCTGCATATTTTACCAGATTGGGCAGATTGTCCATCGTGCCACGCGTGCGCAGCGCTCCCGTCCAGGCAAACAACGTGGCGATCGGATTCGTGCTGGTCTTTTCGCCCTTCAGATGGCGGTAATAGTGGCGGGTCACCGTACCGTGTGCGGCCTCGTATTCGTACTTTCCATCGGGGGATACCAAAACGCTTGTCATCATGGCAAGGCTTCCGAATGCCGTTGCCACCATATCGCTCATGACATCTCCGTCATAGTTCTTGCACGCCCAGATGAAGCCGCCCTCGCTGCGTATCACGCGGGCTACCGCATCGTCGATCAGCGTATATTCATAGCGCAGACCGGCTTCTTTGAATTTACTCTGATAGCCTTCGTTCGCATAGACATCGTCAAAGATCTCCTTGAATACACCGTCATACACCTTCAATATCGTATCCTTGGTTCCAAACCACAGATCCTGTTTGGTTTCCAGCGCAAAGGTAAAGCAGGCGCGGGCGAAGCTGCGGATCGAAGCGTCGGTGTTGTGCATGCCCATGGCGATGCCCTTGCCCTCGAATTGCTGCACTTCGAATTCCTTTGTCCCGGAGGCGCTCTGATAGACAAGCTTCACAACACCGGGCTCATCGACTGTAAACTCAGCCGCTTTATAGATATCGCCGTACGCGTGGCGTGCGATCGTAATTGGCTTTTTCCAGCTCGATACGATGGGATCGATGCCTTTGACCACAATCGGAGCGCGGAACACCGTGCCGTCCAGCGCCGCCCGGATGGTGGCGTTAGGGCTCTTGTACATCTTTTTGAGCGTATATTCATCCATCCGCTGTGCGTTGGGCGTGATGGTAGCGCATTTGACAGCCACACCCAAGCGAATGGTAGCTTTTGCGGAATCGATTGTCACCTGATCATCGGTACGGTCGCGATATGTCAAACCCAGATCGAAGTATTCCGTCCTCAGGTCGACATACGGCATGATCAAATCTTCCTTGATCATCCGCCAGATGATGCGGGTCATCTCGTCCCCATCCATCTCAACCAGTGGGGTCTTCATTGCAATTTTGGCCATCGGCCTCACTCCTTTAAGCATTTGTATACTTTATCTTCCAAACAGGACTGCCACAAAATTCTCCAGCTTGAGCGCACACCAGGTCAGGAATCCAAAAACGTTCCAACCGCCGCCCTTTGCTGTGATCATACAGAAAAAATATAGCCAAAGTCCGCCGCCTATCCACAGGTAATAGCACAGCCACATGGCAACGGAAACGTACAGGCTCTTTGTATTTTCCTCAATACCCATTTCCGGCAGCGCCATGCGCAACACGAAGCCAAGTAAAAATAGGCCGAGGAGGAAGATGCATCCCCACGCCGTTGCCTGTGCGCCGTGAAACGCCTCCGTCCGGTCCTCCCGGCGAACCCCGCGGATCAATTTCGGGATTCCGGTGATGGGACCGAGCAGATACGCTTTCCAATGTAATTCGTTAGCGCTGCTTTGTGCCATAGGATTGTCCTTTTACGCCAAGGCCTTTGCGCACCTTATCCAATATGCTGGAGTCATAGGCATAGCTGTTTTTCTTCTTGTCCTCTTTCGCCCGCTGTGCTACGGAAACGAGCTCGTCGATCAACTTGCCGTAAGGCAGACCCGTCGGCTCCCAGAGGTAGAAGGACAGCGAGCCTGGGATGGTGTTGATCTCGTTGACAAAAACTTCCTGCGTCTGTTCATTCACCAAAAAGTCGATGCGAACAACGCCTTTGCAATCCATGGCTGCAAAGATTTCGCACGCGAGCGATTGGATCTTCTTGGTCATATCATCGGGAATTGGCGCCGGAATGATGCGGGAAGAACCGCCTTTGCCCTTTCCCTGTTGAAGATACTTGTCTTCAAAGGTCAGAAACTCTTTCCAGCCAACTGGTTTCTCGCAGAGGCTGGAACGGCAATCCGCGCCATAGCCCAACACCGAGCAGTTGATTTCCATCGCGTTTGGCACCGCTTTTTCTACAACGACGCGCCTGTCATAGGAGAGTGCAAGCGCAATCGCATCTTCGAGCTTTGCATCCTCTTGCACGCAGGTAATCCCAATGCTGGACCCAAGGTTTGCGGGTTTTACATAACAGGGATAGCCGATCTTCTCGCGGATATCGGCCAATATCCCTTTACTGTTCTTAGTAAAGCCCTCCCGCGTGAAATCCAGATATTCGGTGATCGGGAAACCGCATCCCATAAACACCTTTTTCATCAAAGCCTTATCCATGCCGGCGGCGCTTGCGCCGACCGCTGCGCTGGTATAAGCGATATCGGACATCTCGAGCATACCCTGAAGGCTGCCGTCTTCTCCGTGCACACCGTGCATGCACAGAAGCGCTGCGTCGACGGGTATAACGACATCTTTGCTCTCCTTGCTGAACAGGCCACCCTTTTCCTCGCGGTACACCAAGCCCTGGCCGGGTATTCCGGAGAGCTGCACAGCCTTGACGCCGTCTTTTTGCGGGTCAAACTGTTTATAATTCTCTACGTTTTTCAGCGCATCCCCGATATACCATTTGCCGTCGCGAGCAAGATACACAGGAAACGCGTTGTATTTTGCGGTATCCACATGTTCGAGCGCCTGAAGGCCCGTTACGATGGACACATCATGTTCTACGCTTCGTCCGCCAAAGAAGACGGCCAGGTTCAGTTTCATCTTGTTGCCCCCTATGATACGTAATGATCCGGCAAATCGTTTTCAAACAGCACCACATCACCGGCTCTGGTCAATTCGGCCAGCACCGCCGTCGCTTTGTCAAGGTCTGAGACGACATGCATCCGCTCGGGCGGGAAACCGCCTTCGCTAAGCCCCTGTACCATTGCCTTGGCGCGTTGCTCGCCAACCAATATAACTATATCGCAAACCTGCGCCATGTGATTGCCGAATTTCCTGTTTTCCTCGTATTCGCTCTCCCCCAGTTCCACCATACCCGGCGTCACGCAGATCTTGCGGTATCCGGTGAACATGGACAGAACGTCCATTGCCATTTGGGTTCCCTGCGGGTTGCTGTTGAACGCATCATCAATGATGAGCACGCCGTTTCCGGGATTGATCAGCTGCAGGCGGTGTTCGATGGGCTCCACCTTTGCAATGCCGGCTGCTATTTCAGGCAAGGTTAAGCCAAGTTCATGCGCTACTGCGGCACAGCCGAGAATGTTCATGATGTTATGGCGCCCCAACAGGCCTGTCGTGCATTTTGTCGTATCTGTATCGCTGCGCAGCGTGAACGTGCTTCCAAGCGGCCCCAATTCAATGTCCTCCGCCCACACATCGTTCCCAGATGCCTGTAGCCCAAACAATCGTTTGTTCCCTGTAAAGCCCTCAAAGAGCTTCAGGCAAACACCGTCGTCATTGGGGAAGAAGCCGACGCCTTTTTCATCCAGCGCCTGCATGATCTCGTATTTTGTTTTGATGATATTCTCAAAACTTCCGAAGGTCTCAAGGTGCTGTTTGCCGATGCTGGTAAGAAGGCTGTAGTTCGGATGCACGATGTTGCACAGTTCAGCTATCTCATGTACATGCCGCGCGCCCATTTCCGCAATCAGCACCTGATGAGAATCGTCGAGCATTTCCCGTACCATACGAGTGATGCCCATCGGTGTGTTATAGCTTGAAGGCGGGACAAGCACTTTATACTTCTCCGCCAGGATGGTACCAAGGATAAATTTCGTACTGGTCTTGCCGTAACTGCCCGTGATGCCGATACAGATGAGGTCTTTGCGCCCCTTCAATATGCGTTTGGCGTCGTCGATGAAGGATTGGTTGACCTTTGCCTCGGGTTTTTCACGTAGCTTAGCGGAAAGCGCCACCAGATTCGCCGTTAACGCATACGGAGCGTAACCGATCATCGCGCAAACGAACGCCGCCAATGGGAGAGAAACCGGCAGCAGCATATAAAGAGCGATGGCGCCTAAAATAGAAGCCAGCAATGCGCTAAAAAGGCAGACATATGCATGGGTCTTGCGAAGCCGCAGTAAACGTTCCGTGAAAACGAGCGGCTTTTTCTGCTTTTGGGCGTTGTGTCTTTTAGCCAAAAAGGCCGACAAAGCTATGAAAACGATCGGGGCAACAAGCACTCCCAGCAGGCACACAAAAGGCGATCCCGATGCGAGCAGATAGGATGTCGCGGCCGATGTGGTGACGGCGGCGGCAAAGATCGCATATCCGGGCCAGAGGTCAGCGTTCGCATTGCGCCGCATACTGCGATGGTATCCGTCGATCTGGTAGGAATTGAGCTGAAGAACATGAAGATAGCGGTTGCTGCTCTGAAGGCATGCGTACAGGACGACGCCGGAGACGATGGCGATCTGTGCCACAACGATGACCATTTGCATGGCAAGATCGAAAAGGATAGCGCTCATTGTTCCCTCTCATTCAATAAAAAATGCGATGTGACTGCCATGAATTGCGCAAAGCATTCGAGATATGCAAAGTGGCCGCCCGGATAGGTTACGAGGCCGCAATCGGGTATCTCCTTCTCCATTACCTTCGCTATCCAAAGCGGGGTTTCACGGTCCGCTTCGCCCCAAAGCAGAAGCGTGGGATTCTGAATTCGCTTTAAGAGCGAATGAAGGTTTTCGCTTACGACCAGGCTGAACGTGCGCCGCATTTGTTCGGGCAATTGCCTGTAATCGGAGCTTCCGGCCTTGTCTACCCGTGCTTTAACGTCCATTCCGAAGAGCTTCAGAACTTTGCAGGCCCAGGGGATACGGCTGACCCGCTTCCCAAGTTTATAGGTGTACACGCGGGCATAGTAGCCGATCGTCCGCTTCTTACGTGCACCGGGCACGCCTGTGAGAACGATTTTTGAGAATGTTTTCTTATCCCTCGATGCCAGTTTGACGACGATTCGACCGCCAAACGAATGTGCAATGACGTCACAGCCAAGAATGCCCATTCCCTTCATAAACGCGAGTGTCGCATCCGCAAAATCGTCCACCCTCCACGGTTTTGGCGGCATGTCGCTGCCGCCGTGGCCCGGAAAATCAATGGCGTACACCGTACGGTGCTTTATAAGCGCGTCGAAGAACGGCCGCATGCTGTCAGCTCTGCCGCCCCAGCCGTGCAACAACAAGACTGGCGCCCCGGTCCCGCCGCATTGATATTGGATATGGACTCCGTTCGTTTCAAAGATCATCGACTATGCTCCGCGAATATCCTGTTCATTATGGTTACCAAATGCTTTTCCGCATTATTATACCAGAAATAGGCATTGGGACTACGTCCGAATAACGGAACACCTAGGCTAACCGATTCATAACGGCATGTCTGAGGTTATTCAGTGAGACCTAATTATAGCCTATCAGCCCTTATCATGACAATGCAAATCACGGCACCACATGATCAGAGCGTCCTCGTTGTTGTCCGAATAATAGCGCCTGCGTTTGCCGACAGCCGTAAACCCCATCGAAGTATAAAGGTTTTGGGCAGCGATATTGCTTTCCCGCACCTCAAGCGTCATACTGTCGGCACCCGTTTTAAGCGCGTACCGTTTGACGTGTTTTAGCAATTCCCTGGCGATTCCCCGGCGCTGATACTGCGGATGCACAGCCAGATTCGTCATATGCGCTTCGTCCATGATCTTCCAGATGCCCACATACCCTGCAAGTGTTTTACCGTCGAAGGCCCCCAGATACCAAGCGAACGGATTGTCGTTCATCTCCTGCAACAGCGAATCCATGCTCCATGGTAGCGCAAAACACAGCGTTTCGATAACGTGCATTTGCTGGACATCCGAGCCCGTTAACTGCCTGAAAACGATTCCGCTTGTGCTCATTGCTGCCTCTGTGCGGCTTCGCGCTCCGCCTGAGATTGCCTGTAGTACGTTGCCTCCAGTATATAAGCGTCTTTTATGAGTTCCTTATCGGCTTTTGCCGCCAGCATTACCACACAGGCGGCTGTCTGTAACGTATAGGGCTCGGGCATGAAACATGCCTTCTCCAGTGTATGCGATATTTCTGATCGATACGCTCTGACACCATCGCCAATGAACAGCGCGGGTTCCTGCAATGGTCTTATCAATTCAAGGAATTCGGCGAGTGAACGGACACCGTGTTCCACCACAAGGGCATCCCCCCTATAGGCGGTGCAATAGACCTCCTTGCGGCGCGCATCCATAAGTGCACAGCGAAGGTTGGCACCGCCGGCGGCATAACATAGCGCATCCAGGGTGTTTATGCCTATGCAGGGAATATTAAGCGCCTGTGCCATCGCTTTGGCTATGGATAGGCCGATGCGAAGACCGGTAAAACTTCCCGGACCCGTCGTGACCGCGATGGCTTCCAAGTCGCACTTTTGTAGATTTGATTGTGTGAGGACGAATTCGATGAGTCCCATGATCTTTTCGCTATGCGTCTTCTTGTCTTCGAGCATGGCCTGGCAGATGACATGATCCTCGATGTATGTCGCAGCGCTCGCCGCAGGCCCGCTCGTATCAATCGCCAACAATCGCATGGATCATATCCTCCCACCGTTTTTTGTCATTTCCCTGCGAGGACAGCATGATCTGTCTGCCATCATCATGATAGGACAACCGGACGACCAGTGCTTCATCATCGAATTGCAATGAATCCGGCCATTCCACCACACATATATTTCCATCACAATACTCCTCAAGCCCCATGTCCAAAATTCCCTGAGGCGTGAGCCTGTACAAATCCATATGAATGAGCTTTCCCTGCCGCATCGGGTATTCGTTGACGATGGTAAAGGTTGGGCTCTGCACCGGGGCTTGTATACCAAGCCCTTTTGCAATGCCACGAACAAGAGTGGTCTTGCCCGCACCCGGCTCCCCATAGAGAAGCACCATGTCTCCTACGCGCAGGTATTCCGCCATTTTCTCTCCTAGAGCTTCTGTCTGTTGTTCCGAATGTATGATCATTATCCTCAATGTCCCCGCCTTCGGAGAAATCCCTCTCCCATTACTTCTTTGGCTTCCGCCACAAACACAAACGCATTCTCGTCCAGATTCATGACAATGCGCTTGACCGCCAACAGTTCCCGGCTGTTTTTGACGATACAAAGCAACATGCCACGAGGTTCATCTCTAAACATGCCGTGTGCTTCGAGTCTCGTGCAGCCGCGCCCCACTTCCGTCATGATCCGGTTCGCAATCTCTGTAAGCCTGTCCGAGACGATGTAAATGCTTTTGCCCGCACCAAAGCCTATGATCACGCGGTCGAACACCTCGCTTGAGATATACAGCGATATCAGGGCAAACAGTGCGATATCCACTTCGAACACGAACACAGAGAGCGCCACCACTACAAAATCGATCGCAAACAGTACCCAGGCGATGGACATATGCGGGATGAAGCGATGGATCAGGTGCGATATGAGCGCGGTTCCGCCGGAATTGCCCTCCGCGTATTGCACAAGCCCCAGGCCATAGCCCAACAGAACACCGCCGAATAAACTTGCCAGCATCAGGTTGTTCGTGATCTGCGGTATGGGAAGATAGTCAGTGCCCAACGACATCACCACGACGGACAGGATCGTTTTCAGCACGAATTCCCAACCTTCGGTCACAAGCGTAATAAAAAATAGCGGGAGATTGATGAGCAAGATCAGCGTACCTGTATGCCACTGTGTCAAATAATGAACAACCGTCGCAAGGCCGCTGACCCCTCCGGGCGCTATTTTGTTTGGCACCAGAAACAGCCTCATGGCAACTGCCATCAGAAGTGAACCAAGGACGATCAACGCCGTGCTCTTTGCCATTTCTTTGATGCGCATTTCGCTCCATCCTTCATAAAAAAGGCGGGTGTCCTCCCCGCCAAAATGCCGATGTTTGATTCGGCCTGTATCCAACCTCTCCAATGATAATAAAAGGTTGCTCTAACAGGTTTGAGGCGGGATTTCTCCCGCCATTATACCATGTGAATTCACTCGTTAAAACCCCAGGCTACATTCCAATGCCTGATCCACCTTGATCATTGTCGCTTCGTCCAGCGTTCCAATATAGGAGACAAGCCGGCTTTTATCCAGAGTCCGCAGCTGCTCAGTCAATATGATGGATGTTTTCTTTAAGCCACTTTGTTCAGGCTGGATGGTGATGTGTGTCGGGAGATCGGGTTTTTGTTCGGAAGACGTAATGGCCGCGACAATGACGGTAGGGCTGTAGCGGTTCCCTTTGTTGTTCTGTATGATGAGCACCGGACGCAAACCGCCTTGTTCACTTCCCACTACCGGATTGAGGTTCGCCAGATAGATATCAGCGCGTTTTATCATTGACATTCACCCATTGCGATTTCTTTTGTGTCTGCCATTTCATAGTATGCAGTCACCAAAGAATTGGGGAATGTATAAACGATCAATTGTTACCGTTCATATTTTTTAAAAACCTTAGGCAGGTGCGAAATGGTATCCGTGGGCAGCATGGATGTCATGCCCAAACGACGCTGCGCCATCTGGCCTGCTTGCCCGCAGGCATGGGCGGCAAAGCACGCCGCATAGAACGGATCCATCCCTTGCGCCAAAAGTGCTCCGATGCATCCGGTCAACACATCGCCGCTTCCGCCCTTTGCCATGCCGGCGCAGCCAGTCGTGGTGATGGCGGTATAATCCGGCGATGTGATAATGGTGCTCGCCATTTTTAGCACACAGATGCAACCATATTCTTGCGCCATCTTGTTGGCGGATCCGACCGGATCCTGCAGTATCTCCGCAGTTCCCACATTCAAAAGGCGGGAAAGCTCCCGCGGATGCGGCGTGAGAACAGCCTGTGTTGCATTGTACAGCGCTTCTTTGCCATGTTTGGACATCGCATTGAGCGCATCTGCATCCAGTACCACCGGGATTTTGTTCTTCAGAACCGTTTCGACGATCTCCATCACGCCTGCTCCGTCGCTCATACCGGGTCCTATGGCGCAGGCATTCGCACGCTGCAGGACTTTGCTGATGCTTTCTTTGCAACGGTCATATCCACCCTCCTCGGTTTCGGGAAGTGAATAGGTCATGGCTTCCGCGATCTTATGGCGGTAGATGTCCACAGTGCTTTCAGGCGCGCAGAGTACGAGCGTTCCGCAGCCGGACCGAAGAGCCGCCCTGGTGCACATCTCTCCTGCGCCGGCAAATCCCCTGCTGCCCGCAACGATCAAAAGACTGCCATAGTTTCCTTTGTGCGTTGCCCTGTTGCGGTATATCGGTTTGACATCCTCATTCTGGAACCAGTACATGTTGTGCTGTGGCTGGTAATCAATCGGATATGGTATAGCAAGCCGCAAACCGCCGGAGTACTGGGCTGCAGGATACAACAGATGCGCGGGCTTATATCCCATCAGGGCAATGGTATGGTGTGCCTGAACCGTTTTGTCATACACTTTGCCGCTATCAATCATGGTGCCTGTCGGCAGATCGATCGCGACGATTTCTGCCGTCTGTGCAAACGAGTTGATCGCGTCCACCGCCAATGCCAGAACACCTTCGGGCGCTCTGGAAGAGCCAATACCAAGCAACGCGTCGACCACTACGGCAGGCTGGCTTATTTTTCCCAACGATACTGTCAGGTCTTGCTCGTTTTCAATGTCTATGATGCGCACACGCGTCTGCGTAAGCCGTTCCCGATGGATCTTGGCAACATCCTTTAATTTGTCGGGCAACAACTGAAGCACGGTGACGCCGTGCGTTGGGGATAGAATGCGTGCCGCCGCCAAACCGTCCGCTCCATTGTGCCCCGGACCGCAGAAGAACAATACGGAACAGGCGGGATACGATTTTTGGATCATATCCGCCACGGCAGTTCCGGCCGCATTGATCATTGCTTCCATTGCAACGCCTTGCTGTACGGCGTAATCATCCATTTCGATGATCTCGTGGGCCAAATAAACCGGTTTCATCGCTACCTCCATCTTTGAAGGACCCATTTTATGTTTGCCAACAAAAACGCCTCATACACATCGTATTCATTCTTTCGACTGAGCGCTCATCGCGGCGTTGAAAATCGCTCTTGCGACCACTTCCGCAGCCACCGCGAAAACATAATCGGGGTTTTCCGCGACATGTGCCGTGCACAGTGCAAAAGCGGTATCACCATCATGCATCGTATGCACGGGGCGCACCGCCAACGCAAAGCCATCGTGCGCGAGCATCGCCAACCGCTTGGCTTGTGTCTTGGACAAGATGGCGTCGGTGGCGATGACGCCGATGGTGGTGTTCGTGCCTGGCAATGGCATCTTCATCTCTGTTAAAAGGGTTTTCGGTCCCAGTATGCAAGCGCCGGTTGCATAATCGTAAATGTTACCGACAGCGTTGACCGCAAATGCAGCGGCTACGGTAGCCTTGCCCACTTTCATGCTGGCACACCCGAACCCGCCTTTTTGTGCAAGCTCAGCACCAAACATCTTACAGACGGTAGCGCCGGTACCGGCTCCGACAGAGCCCTGGGAAAGCGGCCCTGAGGTCGCCTGCATCGCTGCTTGATACCCCATCTCAGCTGTAGGTCGGGCTTTTTTATCGCCATAGCCCAAATCGAACAGCACCGCCGCTCCCACAATGGGCACTTTGACAATGCCGGTATCAAAGCCGATATTCATCTCCTCCAGCGCCTGCATAGCGCCGTCTGCTGCACGTAACCCAAAGGCGCTTCCTCCGCACAAGAGCACAGCATGCACACGCTCCACGAGATTCAACGGTGAAAATGCATCCGTCTCCCTGGTTCCGGGCGCGCCGCCACGAACATCCACTGCGCCTATGGCTCCATCCTTTGCAAGAATCAGCGTGCAGCCGGTCTTCCCAATCTCGTCGGTTGCATGTGCCGCAGTAATGCCCATAACATCCGTGATACATCCGCTATACATATGTATTCTCACTCCTGATGCTTACGTCACCCGCCATAATGCGCTGGCGCTTACCGTCTTTGGATATGACTAAAAATCCATCTTTATCAAAACCTACGCATAGACCGGTAAGCTTTTCTCCGTGGTTGTCCACCGTTACCGTTTGGCCAACGAGCATGCTCTGCTTCGTGTATTCGGTGATGACCGGCGTGAAATCCCCCTTTTGCATCCATGCATCATAGTGCTCGAAAAAGGCGGTCAAAAAGGATAACAGCAGTTGACCGCGAACAAAATCCCTTCCGGTCTCCTGCCGAAGGCTCGTGGCAATTGCCATCAGATCATCCGAAAAAGACGTTTGATTCACATTGATTCCTATTCCGCAGACAATGTATTCAATTGTGTCGCATTCCGCGCTCATTTCCGTGAGTATGCCGCAGACCTTCTTCTTTCCAATCAGCACGTCATTCGGCCATTTTACCTTGGCATCCGCTTCCGTGCATTCATGGATGGCCTGGGCAACCGAAACACCGGCCATCAGCCCAATTTTACTGGCATGAACCGGCGAAACCTGTGGGCGAAGGATCATGGAAAACGTAAGCGAAGATCCCTTTTCGCTCTGCCATGTACGTCCCATCCGCCCTTTTCCTTCAGTCTGAGATTCTGCGATTACGATGGTTTTGTCAACGGCACCTTTGGCGGCAAGCTGTTTTGCCAATTCGTTGGTACTTGGTGTTGATTCAACCACTTTGAAATCGCAGCATTTCATCAGCCCCGAGAAGTCGTAGATACCGAGTATCTCGGGCTGAAGGACATCGGGAATATGCACAAGCCTATATCCCCGGTTGGGCTTGCATTCGATCTCACAGCCCATCTTTTTAAGCGCATCGATATGTTTCCAAATAGCAGCTCTGGTAACATGCAGCAAGCGTGCCATCTGTTCTCCGGAATAGTATGTCTCCGGATGTTGCATCATCAACCGCAGGATTTGCTCCCTCATTCCCAATCTTCCCTTTCCAAAAAATGCGAGGCTGTCTGCTGAATCATTTCATATCCAAATCCACGGGACACCAGCGCGCGTTGTATTTTTACCAATCCCTGCCTGTCTGTGCCGTGTTTTTTTGCAAGCTTTTCAAACAATGCCCGGCATGCCATCCTCTCATCTTCCGGTGAATAGGAAGACAACCCTTGTTCAATCGTCTGCTTGGATACGCCTTTTTGCTGCAAAGAATATGCAAGAGCTCTCCTCCCGATTGGTCGAAGGTTTGTCTTTGCACGGATGAGCTCATTGACAAATTGCGTATCGTCGATCAAGCCGAGTTCGCAAAGGCGGCTCATAGCCGCTTCTATCTCCTCTTCGGAATGGCCTTTGCGGGTAAGATAGCCCTGCATTTCCAATGCGGAGCGCATTCGTGTAGCAAGATATCCCAATGCCGCATCCATGCAGGATTTCTGTGTCTTCGCAGGCAGTGTCATTTCCTTCCTCTCTCATTATCTTTATCGATTGGCAAAGTTCTGTTGCTTAGATTGATATTAATGTATCACTTGACATGCGTATCCACTGAGGAAGACGCGTGTCAGCATCATGGAATACGCTTTGATTATCCCATCTTTGTAGTATTTTTCAACCATTGTGTCATTCCAACTTGCATTATACATGAAAATGGCTTCTTGTTCCATCGGCAACTATGAATAATATGCGCTTTGTACGGAGATGCCTATACCAAAGGAGGAGCGGAATTGAATCGTTATATACAGCAAATGCCGATAAGGGCACATGATTTGGACATACTGATGGACGCACTGGATCAGGAAACCCTCTTCTATCACAAGACCAAGGCGTATGCGCCATTGTTGTATGACAAAGCCTCCATACGCGTTGTGGAGGATATATCGTCACATCATAAGCAATGCTTTGATGCCATCAGCGATTATCTGAACAACCCGTTTTAAAAAGGAGACAGGATGACCCAGAGTAAGAACACAGATGAAAAGTCGCTGATCACCAATCTGCTGAACATGCAGAAACAACGCATGATCACCTATTGTATGCTTTTAAGCGAAGCGTCCGATTTACGTATTCGCATAATGCTCCAAGACCTTCTGATTGAAGCGTCGGAGGATCAATACGCGTTGTCCCAATTGATTGAATCCAAAGGTTGGTTGCAGTGGAACGGCGCGCAGGAGGATGAAATCCAACAAGCCAGACACAAGGCAGTCTTGATGAGGGCCGAATTTTAGCAAGCCACTTTCTCGCAAAAACCGTATATCACAAGAAGGCTCCTAATTGGAACCATTCTCCTCTTCTTCATATCGGAGGAGGATATCGAGTGGCAGGCCTCCGCCCTTTTCCATCTTCGTACCGCTACCCATGCAAACACTACAGGTATTTTGGCAATTCGGGCATATGCAGTAGCTGTCGATACCTCTCTCCTGCTGAACCATATATGTGCCGCACAAAATACAGCTGCACCGCATGCAATCACCTCGATGGTATTGTATCGCTTCCAAGGCATCATTTCAATTTGCGATATGGCTTGTGATATGATATATTTTTTTCGATTGAGGTGAGCAAATGCATAAATCGCAATTCATGCGGATTTTGGCTGTCGCAGGCATCGTATTGGGCGTGCTCGTGGCGATATTCCTGCTGCTCGTTTTGCGTACCAGTATGCAGCAACAGGCAGGCGTTTCGAAATCATCGGCGCCTACGGCGCTCTCCGGTCGTACACCAACGTCAAACGCAAGTGCCGGAGCATCGGGTTCCATCTCACCGACGCCTACGGCAATCCCGACTCCCTATGTCGATCCTTCAACGATCATAAGCGGTGACCGCGGCCTGTTGGTCGTAGCCGTTCAAGCCCGTCTATACACGCTTGGGTATTACCCTTATAAGCCGACGGGATATTTTGCCGGTATAACGCTTACTGCTGTTAAAAATTTCCAGGCAGCCAACAACCTGTACGTGGATGGGATCGTCAGCAAGGATACGCTGAGTGTGCTGTTTTCCAACGAGGTTAAATATGCCACCGCAACGCCTGTGCCCCTTCCCACAGCGACGCCGCCCAACGTTCGGCCTCGCGAATATGGTCAGCCTTTGCTCTTCTCCAAAGTCAATACCCTCATGCCAAGCGGTAGCCGTTTTTTGGTCGTGGATTTAAACAGCCAATATTACTTCTACGCCATCCGCCAGGGCGGAACCAGCCATATGGAGATCGTTCCCGCTTCACAGGAAGACATGCAGCGGTATCTGGCAATCTTCGCAGGGCGGTCCAGTTTGGAAAAGCGTCCATGCGTGGTCGAATTCAACGGACAGAATATCGCCGCGTCACTTTGCGGGTTTTTACACGGGAGTGATAGCGCACAAACGCTTGATCTTTACTTCTTTGGCAGCACCGCCAATGATTCCCAACTAGAGGATCAGGAACACAATGCCAATTTGCTTTTGTCTTCCAACGGGGCCAAGCCGCAATAACGATTTGCTTTTGGTATATAAAAGCCGTTTGCATTCAATAAGTGCAAACGGCTTTTTCATTGTCGTTTAAAACCGGCAATTGGTCAAATCGCATACTGGACGATTCGGGCGCTGCACAGCGATGCCTGTTCCATCACACGGTGGATGTCCAACATGGTGAAATTGCCCGCGTGGTACAGCACTTTTCCATCCACCATGTTCATCCAGACATCCGCGGCCTGGGCGCTATAAACAATATTGTGTAGCGCATTGGCCAACGGTATCATGTGCGGGCGGTAGATGTCCAGCACCGTTAGATCCGCTTTGGAGCCTTCTTTCACTTTTCCTCCGCCGGTTTGTAAAGCCAGAGCACCGTTGATCGTCGCCATCTTCAGCGCCTGCTCGGCGCTGACAAGCTCCGCATTCCGGTGAATGCCTTTTTGCAAGAGCGCTGCAAGCTGTATCTCTTCGAACATGTTAAGGTTGTTGTTGCTTGCCGCTCCGTCTGTGCCCAAGGCTACGCGTACCTTTGCTTCAAGGAACCGGTCGAGTGGAGCCACGCCGCTGCCAAGCTTCAGATTGGAGCCAGGACAGTGCAGCACGGTGACGTCATGGTCCGCCATGATGCGTATATCTTCCTCTTCCACAAACACGCAATGCGCAGCCAGCACCGGCACATCCAACACTCCCAGCGATTGGAGAAGCTGTATGGGCGTTTTACCATAGCGTTTTTTACAGGCTTCATGTTCGTCCTGAGTTTCCGATATATGGATGTGGATGGCAGCACCGAGTCTTTTTGCCTGGACTCCGCATTCGCGCAGAAAAGCGGGGCTGCACGTATACTCCGCATGCGGCGCCAACGTCACGCGCACCCTTCCATTAGCCTTGTTGTGGAACCGCTCAAAAAAGGCGATCGCCGGTTGCAGCTTGTCCGTGATGACGTCGCGGTCTTCGGATTGGCAGGTCATAGCCAACGGGAGCGTTGCACGGATATGCGCCTGCTCCACGGCGCGAACCGTCTGCTCCGTCATAAAATACATATCATTGAAAGCGCATACGCCTCCAGCGACCATCTCGGCGATGGCCAGCATGCTGCCCCAGTATATGGCCTCTTCGTCAAGATGTTCTTCCAACGGCCAAATGCGATCGTTGAGCCAATTGTGCAGCGGCATATCATCCGAAGTTCCGCGGAAAAGCGTCATCGGGCTGTGCGAATGGGCGTTGACAAGCCCCGGCATAACGATTCTGCCGCCCAGATCAATCACCTCGGCATCATCCGGGATGTTGGGCGCCATCTGAGGATCGCCGGCATAGGTTATCTGATCACCGTCCACCACAACGACTGCGTCTTCGAGCGCTTGTTTTCCGCCTAATTTGATGATACGCGCATTTTGCAAATAGTAAGACATCAATCGACCTCTTTCCCAACATATTTCTTCTGATCAGATGTCAATTCATCCACACTCAGCCCCATGGTAAAGAGCTTCAGCCTTGCTACTTCCTGATCGATCCGATCAGGCACTGGATGCACATCCAATGGCAAATCCCTTCCGCAACCGGCTAGATACGCCAAAGACATTGCCTGTACCGCAAAGCTCATGTCCATGATCTCGATGGGATGGCCTTGCGCTGCGGCGATGTTTACCAGCCTCCCCTCCGCCATCAGGTAGAGGGTTTTTCCGTTCTTCAATCGGTAGGAGCGGATGTTTTCTCTCGGCTCTTCCTCCGAAACCGTCAGGGACTGTAGATCCGGCTTATTTATTTCGACGTCAAAATGCCCTGCGTTGGCCAACAAAGCCGCGTTCTTCATGTTCAGCATATGGCGCTGCACGATGATATCGCGGCAGCCTGTCGCCGTAATGAAGATATCGCCCAGTGAAGCGGCATCGTCCATCTTCATCACGGTAAAGCCGTCCATAGCTGCTTCCAATGCGTGCACCGCGTCCACTTCCGTAACGGCCACCCTGGCGCCAAGTCCATGGGCACGCATCGCAATGCCGCGCGCACACCAGCCGTAGCCTGCCACAACAACGCATTTCCCGGCTATCAGAAGATTGGTTCGAAGCAGTGCGTCCATTACAGACTGCCCTGTTCCATACCTATTGTCAAACAGATGCTTACAGCGGGCATCGTTGACGGCAACCATCGGGAACGGCAATGTCCCCTTCTTTTCCATGCTGCGCAATCGCATCACGCCGGTTGTGGTCTCTTCCGTTCCGGCGATGACATTCTTGCCAAGCTGTCGGTATGTATCGGATAGCAGTGCCAGAAAATCGCCTCCGTCGTCCAACACCAGATCCGGTAAGGATTCCAATGTTTTCACCAAATGCGATTCGTATGTTTGCTGATCCGCGCCATGCACGGCGAACACGGAAAAACCGCTGTGCGCGAGCGCCGCAGCGATCTCATCTTGCGTGGACAGCGGATTGCATCCTGTACAAAAGACCTCCGCACCGCCATCTTTTAAAACCGTGGCAAGGTACGCCGTCTTGGCTTCCAAATGGATGGATATCGCAATCTTTAAGCCTTTGAACGGCTGTGATTGTTTAAATTCATCCCGAATGTGGTTCAACAGAGGCATATGGGACGCTGCCCAGTCGATCTTCCGTTGTCCCTGCTGCCACAGATCCGGATCCGCTATTTCGTACCGCTGCATTCAAATTCTCCGTTTTTATATTTTTCACGGATCATGGCGCAAAAATCATCCCGAAGGTCCTCACGCATCAGCGCAAAATCCATTGTTGCGCGAAGGAACCCGAGCTTTTGTCCCACGTCATAGCGCTTTCCGACAAAATCCAGCGCATATACATCTTCCTGCTTTGCCAATTCCACCAGCGCATCGGTGAGTTGGATCTCTCCGCCTGCTCCCGGCTGCGTGTTTTCCAAAATCGAAAAGATGGCCGGCGTAATGATGTATCGCCCGAACACAGCATAGCGAGAAGGAGCTTTTTCCACCGGCGGCTTCTCCACGAGTCCCTTGAGCTTCATAAGGCCGGGTCCATCCGAGAAGGATGGATCCGGATCCACAACGCCATACCTTGACACATCCTTTTCAGCGACCTGCGAAACACCGATGACCGTTGACTGGTACTTTTCATAGACATCCATCAATTGGCGCAGTGCAGGCCTTTCGCAGACCGCGACATCATCTCCCAACAGGACCGCAAAGGGCTCGTTGCGCAAGAACTTATTCGCGCAATACACAGCATGACCAAGCCCACGCGGTTCCTTCTGCCGAATGTAATGGATGCCCACCATGTCGGAGATGGCGCGAACCTCATCGCGAAGATCGATTTTGCCCTTGGAATACAGTTCATTTTCAAGCTCCGGCATATAATCGAAGTGGTCTTCGATCGCACGCTTGTTGCGACCGGTAATGATGATAATGTCCTCGATGCCGGATTCAACCGCTTCTTCCACGATATACTGAATGGTAGGCTTATCCACGATCGGCAGCATTTCCTTGGGCTGTGCCTTGGTTGCGGGCAAAAACCTCGTTCCAAGTCCAGCCGCGGGAATAATTGCTTTTGTTATTTTCAAAGAAGCAGTCCTCCTTCAATTGATTCGTCTTATTATATCACTTCTGTGCATTCATCACAAAACCGCGCTCTGCATCGACGGTGACAACCGACCCATTTTTTACGATTTCGGTTATGTTCTTTAACCCGATGACCAACGGCAGACCAAGCGCGATTCCCACGATGGCAGCGTGACAATTGATCCGCTCGTCCTCGCAGAGTATGGCGCTTGCAAGCCGCATATACGGCAGATAGTCGTGATCGGTCTGGTTCACAACCAAGATATCACCCTGATGGAAATTCTGCTGGCAGTCCGACAGGTTCTTCGCCAGGCACACACGACCGCGAACCGTACCATGACCCATTGCTATGCCGCGTGCCAAAACGTTGCCTACGGTATGTACCTGCATCAGATTGGTCGAGCCCGGAATTCCAACCGGCAAGCCTGCCGTCAGCACAACGATGTCGCCATCTCTGACCCGGCCTGAATTCTGTGCTGCGGCAACAGCTCCTTCGAGTACATCATCGGTCGATTCGGCTTGTTCAGCCAAAATGGGGTTGATTCCCCAAACCATGGACAAGCGGTGGAAGACTTTCTCGCTTGGTGTCGTTGCAATGATTTCGGACAACGGGCGATATTTCGCTACCATGCGTGCCGTATACCCCGAGGATGTAACGGTGATGATCGCTTTTGCATTCAGGTTCTCAGCACACTGGCAGCACGCGAACGCCACGGCATCCGCGATGCTTGATTCCGGTTTTGGATGTGTGTTCGAAGACACGTTCGCTTCGATGGCTTTGCAGATCGTTGCCATGGTCTGCACAGCTTGCACGGGATATGCCCCCGAAGCGCTTTCTCCCGATAGCATCACACAGTCGCATTGCTCATATACGGCATTGGCCACGTCGTTGACCTCGGCACGTGTCGGCCTCGGATTACGGATCATGCTGTCCATCATCTGCGTGGCAATGATGACCGGCCTTCCAAGCCCTTTGCACAGCCGTATGAGTTCTTTTTGAATCACGGGCACTTCTTCCATCGGTAACTCGACGCCCATGTCGCCACGGGCTACCATGACTGCGTCCGAAACCCGCACGATCTCATCAATGTTCAGCACGGCCTGACGGCTTTCGATCTTGCTGATGATCTGGATTCCGTCGCCTCCGTTCTCATGCAGCAGTCGGCGAATGGCCAAAATATCTTCGCTCTTGCGCACAAAGGAAGCGGCGATGAAATCCACGCCCTTCTTGATTCCAAACAGTATATCGTCCACGTCTTTGTCCGTTACCGAAGGCAACCGAACATCGATTCCCGGAACATTCACGCCTTTGTGATTGGACAGTTGCCCATCGTTGAGTACGGTGCAGTGGATATCCTCCCCTTCAACACGTTCAACTTTCAACTGGACAAGTCCGTCATCAATGAGTATTTTCGCGCCAGGTTTCACATCGTGGGGCAAATCCTTATAGCTGAGCGACACATGGTTCTCATCCCCGTCCTCTTCGCGCGTGGTCAGCATAAAGGCTTGTCCTTGCGTAAGGGTAACGGGACCTTTTGCAAAATTCCCCAACCGGATCTCCGGGCCCTTCGTGTCCAGGATAATGCCCAGAGGAACCTGCAACCTGTTCCTCAATGCAATGATCCTGTCGATGCGTGCCCCGTGCTCTTCATGTGTTCCATGAGAAAAATTCAACCTGAACACATTTGCTCCGGCCTGTACAAGCTTTTCCAGTATAACTGGGTCATCGCTCGCCGGACCAATGGTGGCAATGATCTTTGTATTTTTCATTCTCTCTACCTCCCTTAGGGATATTATAGAACAAAACGACAAATCTTCAATGATTTACCAAATCTAATTTATTACCAGCCTCTGTTGCTTTAATGCATAGTGATGCAAAGTTTACCGTCAAATTTTCAAAAGGTAAAATGGGTGGCAAGAGAACCCTATTGGTTTTTTTACTAGCGATACTTTTAGTTGTAAAGCTTCTGTAAAACGCTTGCGCTGTCACTGTGTTCGAAGTAAAATCTAGTGAGTCATTGCTTGATCCGAGACTTACAGAACAGTGAGGAATCCAGTTTGCTAAGAAGAAGTACTTATAGCCATCGGTTTCTCTACGCCGGCATTGTCGCGCTTGGCTTGGTTTTGGCCAGCGCTATCATCATGTTAAGTACGTTTGTGTGGGTAAGTGATATCAAGCCGATAACTTCGATTTCTTCCATCACTTTTACCCCAGTACCGACAAAACCAGACGCAACGCCTGTACAAACCGTTTATACCGATACAGAGTATTCCGATGCGCACATACAAATAAAGATCACAAAAGTAGTTAAAACCAATCCGAATTTAGTCTATTATGTAGCGGATATAACCCTCGATAGTGTGCAGTACTTCAAGAGCAATTTTGCAAATGACAAGTACGCTACGAGTAATTATGAGACTGTATCAAGCCAAGCAACCCGCCACAACGCAATTCTGGCCATTAACAGCGATGATTGCACCTATGGATCTAACCCTCCGAAAAAATTCACCATTCGCAATGGTAATCTGTATAACGAAAATTTTAGCGATGAGATCCTGGTATTGATGAAATCCGGTGAAATGCGCATCGTTAAGGGTGTCTCAGGCGCGACACTTGTGCAGCAAGGCGCTCTGCACAGTTGGTCATTCGGACCCGCGCTTGTGATCGACGGTCAATATGTTCAGCGGTCCAGCAGTGTTTCCGGCCAAAATCCGAGAACGGGCATTGGGATGATCGAACCCCTTCATTATATTTTCATTGTCGTAGATGGGCGCCGGCCAAGCCATAGCGTTGGTTTGGCAATGAAAGACTTTGCCCAGTTGTTCTTGGACTACGGCTGCAAAGTTGCATATAACCTTGATGGAGGCGGGTCTTCCACGATGTTCTTCCACAACAAGATCGTAAACGTTCCCGATGATGGCCTAACCGTTGAAAGTACCGGGAAAGAACGTAAAGTTAATGATTTTATCTATATCGGAGAGTAAATCGATATGAAGAGATTACGGCGCACGATTATTGTCTTGGTTATTGTGACTCTCTTGGTGATGATTATAGGTTATATCTATAACACTTTCCTCGGTCACGGTGTCACATCGACATACATGGCACACGCTTACTTCTATCCGCTGTTTTTTGGTTTATTTATAAATGCCCTGCTCTTGCCTGTACAAAAGCGTCTTCCCTTCGTCGGAACGGTTGGATATCGGGTATTCAACAATACCTTTAATGCTGGGATTGCCACACTGACGGTCTATAGTATCATCAAAGGCGTACTGGAAATCGCCGGCGCGGATTCAAATTTGCTGATCGGCTTGCTGATCATTGGCTGGATCGCTATAGTTTCGAGCTTGTGTGTGTTGATAGTATTGCTGATCAATGTTCGTCAAGCCTTAATCAGACAAGCCAGAGCCAAGCGTAAGCAGCGCGGGTTCGATCAAGATATTTCATGAGAATGAAAACAAAGACCGCCGGTAATTCGGCGGCCTTTTTGCATCATCGTCAAAGCATACTCTAAAAGTCTTTATTCGCCTTATTGAACCCGGCGCTGCCGTTTATACTCTTCCATCTTTTCGGCGCCTAACCTCTGCATGGCCACTTCCTCATCGGTCTGTGCGATGAGCGTCGGAATCGCGACCGGTTTGAGCGTCTGATCGTCCACGGCAGTGCAGGTAAAATAGCAGCGAGCACATTCAAAGGTCTCGCCTGAGCGCATATTTTCCGCAGTCGCTTTTACTTCTATGAGCATGCTGGTGTTGCCGGCATAGATGACATAAGCATCTGACTTGATGACGTGTCCCACCGGTACGATGCGCGTCAAAGCCCCGTCAAAGCGAACAGTCACGATATGCTTTCTGCAAAACCGCATTGCCGCGCAATAGGATGTCTCATCCAGCAAGGTAAGGTACCGTCCGCCGTGCAGTGTGCCACCAGGGTTTGTATCCTGAGGCAAAACGATATAACTGAGCTGTGAATGGGTTTGTGCGATTGAAACGGCTTCCATGTACATCACCTATAATATTTTTTATACCTTCGCATTATAGTCCAATCCGGCTTTCAATCGCAAGGTTATTTGCTGTATTTTTCACAAATTCGAAATTTGTCCATAACAGAGCAACGTCTTTATCGGTATGAAAAGCAAAAATCCACCTAGCAATGCAAGGCGGACGATGAATGATCACAAAATAGGCATCCGTTCGTAATAGGCTACGCGCTCGTCAATTTCGGTATAGTCGATGTTCCCGCTCTTCATGAATTCCAAAACCACCTCATGCGTTGCTATCCCTGCTCTTCCACCGATGCGCGTGCACTTGATGGCAGATGCCGCGCTCGCGTAGTGCGCAGCGTTTCTCGTATCCATACCGCGGAGCAAGCCCGCAATGAACGCGCCATGGAAAACGTCTCCGGCGCCTGTCGTATCAACTGCCTCTACCTTGAACGCAGGAAGAGAAAAGAAGCCATCCTTGTCGTAACCGCTCAAGCCCCTTTCGCCGAATGTGACAATGATGGTGGCGTGCGGCGCAACCATCATTCGAAGCTCCTTTAAATTTGCTTCGACGTCGCCGCCATTTGGGAACAACGTTTTATAGGTGTACTCCGACGGGATAAGATAATCGACTTCGTGCATGATCTCTGGCATGCCGGAAGGATAGTATCGATCCGCATCGTAGACTACTTTGACGTCATGATATCTTGCATATCTTGCTGCCTGCAGACTGGCCAGATAGGGATCGGAGAGCAAGAGATATTTAGCTTGGGATATGAACGATTCGTCCACCTGTTCCGGAGCAAGCCGCGTCAGCTTGCTGCGTTTGTTGTAGAAATTCCTGGAATCATCTTCATCGATCGCGATCGCAATGCATAGCTGGGATTGACCGGTCGGATCTTCGTACAGATGGGACACATCAACATGATGGCGTACAAAATCACGCTTGATGAACTGTCCACTTGGTCCGCCGATCGTTCCCATGATCGCACATGGCCTTTCACTCAGCCTCGCTGCGGCGACGATACCCGTTGCCACCTTACCGCCATACTGCCAAGACAAACCCTTCACATCCATGCCTTCATTGGCGATCGGCCTGTGGTCAATGTTGACGATGATATCCATCACCGTATTTCCGCACGCTATTACGTCCATTGTTCTCTCCCCTAAAAACGAGTTTGTCCGTTTGCCGTAACGATCCCGTATATCAATGGCTGCAAAGCAGGCATGTTTCCGATGACAATGGCTTCTTTTATGCGCGAAGCGGCCGTTTCCACGTTGGCCTCATCGTTCACATGCATGACAGCGAGTACGTCGCCAGCCTTAACCTGGCCGCCAGTACGCACGCACATCTGTATTCCCACCAATGGGTCAATGATATCCTCAAGCTTGCTTCGTCCGGCTCCAAGCATTTGTGCAGCCCTTCCGATCGATGCGGCGTCGATGGAATGGATATACCCTTCCCCTGTCACTTTGATTTCGATAAGGTGTCGGGTCTTTCCCAATCGTGATGTATCGGAACATACGAGCGGATCTCCGCCCTGAGCCCGTATGATATTCTCCAATGCCTGTAATGCCTTGCCGGACGATATGGCATCTGAAAGCAGGGCACGCGCCGTTGTCTCGTCCGCTTCCACCTCAGAAAGGCGCAACAGCTGAACACCCAAAGCCATTGTGACCTTATAGAGATCGCTATCCGCATGCATGCCCCTAAGCACTTCGATGGCTTCCCTAACTTCCATTGCATTCCCGATCAGATTGCCGAGCGGCTGATCCATGTTTGTCACAAGAGCCGCCACCCGTTTGTTCAGGTGAACGCCGATATCGACCATCGTCTGTGCAAGTGCAAACGCATCGTCCACGGTCTGCATGAACGCACCACTGCCCGTCTTGACATCCAGTACGATGATGTCTGTGCCAAGCGCGAGCTTCTTGCTCATAATGGAAGAGGCGATCAGCGGAATGGAGTCAACCGTTCCCGTGACATCCCGTAAAGCATACATCTTCTTATCCGCAGGCGCCAATTCATTGCTCTGTCCCACGATGACGCCGCCGTTTTGCCTTAAGAGCTCCTTTACTTCCTCCATGCCCTGCTCTACGCGAAAACCGGGGATGGACTCCAGCTTGTCGATGGTCCCGCCAGTATGGCCAAGGCCACGGCCCGACATCTTTGCCATCTTCACGCCCAAGCTGGCACAAAGCGGCACGAGAATCAGCGTGGTGGTATCGGCAACACCGCCCGTAGAATGCTTGTCGGCAACCCTAAAGCCCAATGAAGAAAAGTCCATTACTTGTCCGGAATGCATCATCGCATACGTCAAATCCGCGGTTTCCTGTGCATCCATTCCCACAAAGCAGATCGCCATGAACAGTGCCGCAGCCTGGTAATCGGGTATATCACCTTTTGTAAAGCCGTCGACAAAATAATCTATTTCCCGGGTCGAAAGCTTGTGACCTGCCTTTTTCTTTTCGATCAATTCCACCATCATCACTTGTTTCCTCCTAAGGCTGCTTGATCAATCCGGGGTTTCGCAGCAAGGGTTTAGCAAGCGAAATGGTGCCGCTTAGCGTTTCCGTATTAGCCCCGTCTTGCAAAAACAGGACGGATTGTATCCCTGCCCGCTCTGTAAGCGAGTTCACGATGGCATATAGCAGCAGCCTTTCCGCCTCTTCCGAAAGTGCGGTACATGCCTGATAGAAGGAAGGTTTTAGATCCAGTATCGCGAGGTCTTCGGATCGCTGAAGCGATACCAGATCGCTTGCTTTCATGCCTGCAGGCAGAACATTCAAGATGCCCGACTTCTCGATATCCAGCGGGCCACGCATGATTTCTCTGATAGGCGTCAACGGATCCGCAGCTTCTTTGAAGGATACGGAGCGCGTGACCAGCGCAAGGCTCTTGCCGTCCGCTCCGGCAAAATACAGCTTGATCATCCCTCCGAGGATGTCCTTTATGGAAGAAACGGTAAAGGTGCCTTCGCCGGCCAACCCCGGTACGTCATGCACCCAATCGCCGTTCAGGTTGATACGCACCTCGCTAATCTTCGGGATATTGCGAAAAATGGACATCGCCAGGCAAGCATACCCATACAATTCCAAGCCGTTCTGATCCACCGTTAGATACAGATCGATCCTAGTTCCCGACTGCTTTATTGCTGACAGTGTGATGCCATCGGTATCCATTGCAGCCAATAGATCGGTTCTGGTCGGTCCATCCTGCAATGCCGAAAAGATCGCCTTAGCCATGCTGCTTTTAGAAGACTTTGAAATATGCCTGACAACCGGAATGATGTACTGGCCTCGCTTATCGGGGAAAAACAGCTGTACATAGGAAGAAGATTCATCTTTTGGCGGAATCACGCTCACAACGCCGTCCGTTGTATTGGCGGGCTTGTGCCCATCCACGGTAAGCACAAGATAGGAAATGCCAAACGCATGGTGCAGAGATTGAACACAGGCGGTAGAGAACAATGCCAGAGGTTGTTTTGTTTGTGACAGGTCGACGTAGGCGGTATCCTCAACGATATAGGCATAATTCAATACGGCAGTATTGTTGATCACCGGCAGAAGATTCCCGGAGGGTCCTGCAATAAGCTGCTTCACCAATCCGTTTTCGGGGGATAGCGACTGATCCAGATCAATTAGTCGTATCTCGGAAGAAAGGCTGCCGTCCGTTTGCGCAAAATAGAGGGCAGCACGCAGGCGGTGTTGAAGCGGGGGATAGGCAGGCTGAATAAAAGGCATTTTCTCGCTCCGGGTATTCGCCGAGCAACTTGCCAGCGCAGCCACAATGCATATGCACAACAGAAGCGCCAAACCTCTTCTGTTACGGTAACAACAGCGGTTCAACACTCTGATAATCCACCTTCCACATTCCCCTCTCCCGCTTTAGCGTGATGGGCTGATTGAACGCCTGTTTTAACGTTCCGTTCATCATTTCATAGGTAATATCGACATACACGGTAGCCTGCAGGCTATCCGCAGACAGCAAGACGTTGGCAATGAAATAATCCACCAATAGTACATTGCTTTTCTGCAGTTCGCTTTTAAGCGTCGCGGCATCCGGAACAAGCACGCTGCTGTTGAGCATGCGCATCATACGTTCCGCATCTTTGGACTTTCCGGCATCCAGCACGATCTGTGCTGCGGCGCTCGGCGTGAGAAGCCACGTGTTGGAAAAACCCAGAGGCCCCAGCGCTTCATTTTGATCCGAGTCCATAAACCCTACCTGCTGCCTGCTGGGTGCTTTTCCCTTTCCATTACCCTCTGTATCCACCAATATCTGGACCTGTGAAATATCGCCGTTTCCGGTCAGTGTATTGACGATGGCATAGATTGCCAGCTTCTTCCTGGTCGCGCTGTCGCTGCTCGTGCCTTCGCCAATCGATAAAAGCTCCTTAGACAATACGATGGACAGCTGGCTGCCGCTTCTTAGTACCGATTCCTTGCGCAGATTATTGGAAAACACTGCTTCGAGTGACAATCCCTGCGCGGGACCTTTGGCAAGTTCGCGCAGCAGCGCGTCCTGCAGCGTATCCCCCGCATCGGCATGTACCTCGATGCTTGTCGTATAGCTCGAAAGATATGGTTCTCCCATCACGGGAAAATACAGTGTTACCGACTGCATGCTTCCTGAGTTCTTGCTGTAGGGATTGATCTGTGGCATGTATTTTGTTTCGGGAGAAGATTCCCGTATGCTTTGGCATCCCACGCAAAGCAGCAATGTGCTGCAAAGGGCAAACAATGCTATGCGCCTCATTCGCCCACCCCCCATCGGGGCAGCCGCATCACGAACACGGAACCCTGCTGCGCATTGGGACTCAATGCAACTTCCCCGCCATGCAGGCGAGCGACCTGCTGCACGATAGCTAGGCCCAATCCTGTTCCACCCGTGTCGCGCGAACGTGCTTTATCAACGCGGTAGAATCTCTCGAAAATGTGGATACGGTCTTCTTCCGGTATGCCGATGCCGGTATCCGAGACGATGATTTTAATCCATTGGACCCCACCCTCGTCCTTTTCCTCTTCAATGTTCACCGAAACGCTGCCACCTTCCGGCGTGTACTTAATGCCGTTGGAGATGAGGTTCATGATGGCTGTGTTCAGTTTCAGCCTGTCGCACCGCATTTGGATTTTATTCTCCGGGAGACTCAATTTGATGTGCTTCTCCTGCGACAGAGGCATAAGTGTTTTGGCACACTCGGCGATCAAATTGTCAAGCGACTCCATTGTATATCTCATGGCTGTGCTGCTTCGTTCTGACTGTGCGAGGATAAGCAGATCCCGCAGCAGCAAATTCATCCTGTCGATCTGTTCGTTGATATCCGACAGAAACTCCTTGTACGTTGCCTCCGGAACGTTTTGCTCGTATAACAGAGATTCTGCCAAAATTTTGATGGCGGACAATGGTGTTTTAAGCTCATGCGATGCGTTGGAAACAAACTCCTGTCGCTGTCTTTCGATGTTCTCCAATTGCTCGCTCATCGTATTGAACGTGCGTGCAAGCTGCGCGATCTCGCTGTTGCCGCGAATTTTCGTTCGAGCCTGGAATTCTCCCTTGCTCATCTGTGTGATCGCTTCGGTCATCTGCACAATGGGCAATGAGATGAAACGGGATACGATGACGCTGGACATGATCAAAACGATCAATATACCCAAAGCAACAAATGAAAACCTGAGCAAAGCGTTTGAGGTGAGGTCCACAACGTCCTGTATCGAAACGCTGACCAGCAGCACGCCTACGGATCGGGATTGATAGACGATCGCCGTCGTATAATACACAGCCCAATCCTTGTCCCGTGCGAGGAATCCGCTCGTGTTCTGGCTGGCGGTCACCATATGAAAGCCATAAGTGGAATTTAGGCTTCCGGAAAGAATGGACTGAATCTCAGGTTGCCGCAAAATGTGCCCATTGAGTTCGGAATGTGAATCAGCCATCACGATGCCGTCCATGTCCAAGACCAACACGCGCCCGGAAAAATCGTCAGCGTTTCGAGCTGCCAGAGCATACAGCTGTGCCGCATCGTTTTCGGATACGGCAAGCGCGAACTGGGTGGCGGACTCATTGACCTTTTGGGACTGTGCATCGATTCGCTGTGAAATCAAAAACTCTCCGACAAGTTTAGTGACGGAGAGATCAATGAAAAAAAACGCAACAGCAAACAGAAGCGTATAGATGATGACAATCTGACCGCGCAGGGTTGAAAGAATACGTAGTTTACCGACCCGCAAAGTAGTATCCAACTCCCCATTTTGTCATGATGTACTTTGGGTTAGCGGGATCGAGCTCAAGCTTTTCGCGCAGCCGCCGGATGTGCACATCCACGGTACGAAGATCATAGCCATTCGTATCTCTTTCATTTCTCCAAAGTGCATCATGGAGTTCTTCGCGTGAAAAAACCCTTCCGCGCTGGCTGGCCATAGCCCACAGCAGGTTGAATTCCTTCGCGGTCAGGTTGATCTCCTCCTGATCCCGCTTTACGCTTCTTGACGAGATATCTATGGATAATCCGTTGGAAGAAAAGCTCTGTGTAGCCTGTTTCTTGCTCAGCGTACGGCGAAGCACACTCTTGATGCGCGCTTTTACTTCCAAAATATTGAAAGGCTTTACCATATAATCGTCCGCGCCGTATTCGAGTCCAAGGATCCTGTCCATATCTTCGCCTTTGGCGGTGAGCATTATGACGGGAACATCACTTACCTCGCGGATTTGGCGCAGCACTTCCATGCCGCTCATCTGAGGCAGCATGACATCCAAAAGGATCAATTGGTATTCATCCGATCTGAATTTCTCTAGGGCTGTAAGTCCATCGGTTGCTTCGTCAACCGAAAAGCCTTCTTGTTCCAATGAAAAACGAAGGCCTTTGACAATCATTGGCTCGTCGTCGACGATGAGAATGCGCGTTGCCAATGTGTTCTCCCCTTCCCGACTTCCATGTCGCTGATATTATAACATGAAATACACAAAGGAAACAGCGCATTATTGCATTCGCGCGTCAACTTACCGTATTTCGTGCATATTCCTATATTATTTCGGAATTTTTACGTATTTCTGAAGTTTTAATTATGCTGAATTTGCACCCTTGTTCTATTGAAAAGGCTCGGTGTGCTGTCCTTACGTCGGATTGCGCAATGGACAATCCTTTTGGATTATTATATACTCAGTCTATTATGGGACAAAGCGCATTTAGAAAAATCGCCATAGCATTTTGCGCATTGTTGTTGGTATGGAGCTTCGTTCTGCCGGATGGCAAGTCATCGGCAGCGCCTGAGCAGCCTGCATCCACCTGCAACAGCTATCTGCTATGCGATTTTGAGACCGGAGAAATTATTTTCGCAAACAAGCCCGATGAACGGGTGTACCCAGCAAGCGTCACCAAGATGATGACCGCCCTGATCCTGATCGAAAAGAAACCAGATCTGAGCGAGAAGGTCACAGTCGGTTCCGAGATCAATAACTTTGGGCCGGATGCGAGCAAAATGGGCATCAAACAGAACGAAGTCATCTCTTATAAAGACCTTCTCTACGGTATGCTGCTTGTTTCTGGAAACGATGCGGCAGCAACCGTCGCAGTCAAGATAGGCGGGTCCATTAGCGGCTTTGCGGAACTGATGAACCAGAGGGCCGGCGAACTCGGTATGACGAGTACGCACTTTGTCAACCCGCACGGCATGCAAAGCACTGAGCACTACACGACCGCAGCGGATTTGGCAAAACTTGCGATCGCTTGTATGAAAAATCCGACGTTTGCAGAAGTCGTCAAGACCGCCGAATATACGACGCCCCCCACGAACAAGACTCCGGCGGGATATGATCTTAAGACCACCAACCGCCTGCTCTCCACCGACCCGAAGAGTGAGTCTTTTCATTATGACGGGGCCATTGGCATCAAGACCGGGTCCACGTCAGCGGCGCAAGGTTGCCTTGTCGCAGCGGCGAAGAAGAACGGACGGACATTGATCGCGGTGATGATGGGCGACGACAGCTCCACCAGCAATGATAAATACGTTAAGCGATGGACCGACTCCGTCAAGTTCTTCAATTACGGCTTTGGATTGGTTCGCATCGACCTTGTGCCATACATAGCAAAGCTGTCTACCGTAGCCTCTCTTACCGGAAAGAGCAACGCGGCATTGTACGCAGCGCCTCCCGCCTCGCTGGGCTATTGGACGAATCAGGCCACGGCCCAGGCCATTGCACAACCGGGGGCCATTACGGTCCGTGTCGAATACAACAACTCGTTTCCGGTATTTGCACCGACACATAGCCCAATCGGAACCGCTGTTTTCAGCTTCGGGAATCAACAGATATATCGCACAAACCTCACGCTGGTATCGTCCGGCGTAAAGATGCAGAGCCCCGAGACCGCTTCACAAAACAAGGGCGGTATGATCATTGTGTTGGCTTTGGTGCTTATCCTGTGTCTGTCGCTGCTGCTATTCATCTTAACAGCGCGGAAGAAAGCCATACTGCGACGCCGAATGGCGAATAAAGCCGCAGCGCAGCGTTCCAACCGGCCGGGGTCCCCGCTTCCCCCAAAAAGGCAGCCCTACCCTGCGCAGCCACAAAGGCAGGAATATCCGCCCAAGCGTCCGTCGCGCAATACACCGTTTTCAGAACACGATATCTCGAGTCCCGACAGCGTCCCGCCATTGCGTTTTCCCCAGGACAGGGTACGAATTCAACAGCGCAGCCGCCCTGGATATGATGAATACTCGGACGAATAAACGCTTTTCAACAAAATAATGATTTGACGGGGTTACGATGGTACAAAAAGACAGATTCAAACAGCTTATCATACGATTCTTCGTTCTGGCCATTGCGCTGCA
>CAZHNN010000005.1:49794-78071 GCA_964533965.1 uncultured Clostridia bacterium
GTTTGCTGCTGCGCCTCCCACATCAAGCTGTAACAGCTATTTGCTGGCGGATGCGTCATCCGGGGACATACTGATCGCCAACAAGCCCAATGAGCGAATCTACCCCGCCAGCACGACCAAGATCATGACGGCGCTGCTGCTTCTGGAGAACGAAAAGGATCTATCCAAGACAGTAACGGTTGGTAGTGAGATCAACGCACTTCCGAGCGATGCGTCCATCATGGGCGTAAAGAAAGGCGAAGTGATCTCGCTCAAGGACCTTCTCTACGGCCTTATGCTTCCTTCCGGCGCCGACGCAGCCGTGACCATTGCAGTCGACGTCGGCGGTTCCGTACAAGGCTTCGTGGATATGATGAACGCAAGAGCAGCACAGCTAGGCATGACGGGGACCCATTTCGTTAATCCCGACGGGCTTCACGACAGCAACCATTATTCAACCGCTTCCGATTTGGCAAAGCTCGCCATCGCGGCAATGTCCAATCCTACGTTCCAGGAAGTTGTCGATACGCCTTCCTATAAGACTGCCGCGACTAACAAGCATCCGGATGGAATTTCACTCAAAACAACAAATAAATTGATATCCAAGAGTACGGACGACAAGTCGCTAAACTATCAATACGCCATCGGTGTAAAAACCGGCTATACAGATCCTGCTCATGGCTGCCTTATCGCTGCCGCCGAGAAGAATGGACAAATCTATATTGCTGTTTTATTGGGGGACAACTCTTCCAATTTATCCAAGCGGTTCACAGATGCAGCAAAGTTCTTCGATTATGGGTTTACTCAAAAGCGCATCGATCTATATGCGAAGATAAAGTCAACCGCGTTGTCTGCGGTCCTTCCTGGCGACAAGGAAGCCTCCAAGCTCACAGCGGTCGTTAAAGCCACCAGTATTATCCGCTGGATGGATGCAACCATCGTGGACCAACTCTCCGCCAGCACCTCAACACTGGACGTGTCCTATTCGCTCAACCCGCTGACTTCACCAAAGCCTACCGGTTCCAACGTCGTGGTCGGAACGGTGACATACTCCTATCAGGGTACCACCTTATTCTCTTGTGATATAATAAAAACTCCCGTGGAAAGGCCATCCGGGCTCAGCGATCAGACCGTGGCGCTGATTAAGCTCGTTTCTTTCATACTGCTGAGTTTGGGAGCGTTGCTGTTGATCATACTCATCCTGCGCAAAGTCACCGTGACGCGCTCAAGGCACAACCGGCGATATTCAAGCCCGGGCAAGAAGCCAACGGGTAGAAGGCTGCGCAATCCTCATGATTTCTAAAAGCAGGATCATACATGAAAAGGCGGCTAATGCCGCCTTTTATTTTCTTTTCTCCAATTGTATTCTTGCTTCAAAAAAGCTTCTGTCGTGCTCTGATTTCCCTACAGCCAGTATATCTGAATCATCTGTCTGGATTTCCAGCATGCAGACATTCTCCGGCTTGATCTCTTGGCGGTAATTTACCTGTAAAGCCGATACAAAGTAATTCTGCATCTGCTGTATCGGCAGAGCATCCAAGACCCAATTCACATATCGCACGTTGTTCACATGCCCGTTGATGTCGATGTCGGTGTATTTTGGAATCCGCATTTCCTGTATATCGATTCGAGACAGTTTAGGTATTGGTGACACTGTAATCGGCTCCATATCCGAAGGCACGTAGATTTCGGGCAGACCCGCCATATGCGGTGAGACGATCTTGCGGCTTTGTGGATCAATGAGCATCCATATCGTTGCCCCACCGCCGATGTCTGTTCCCGCTTCATCGATAAAAGTGAAGTAGCGCGGACAGGATGCATGCGTGTTTCTTCCCGTCCATGTCTTGATCGTGATGTTCTCATTTTGGTGAATTTCTCGTTTTATCAAAATCGCGCTTCTGGCCGACATCCATACAAGATTCTTTTTTTGCAGATCTTCCCTGCCCACGCCAAGTACATTAGCATGCACATCTGCTAACCGCTGCATGTGGTCCAGCATCCTTATGACCATAACCGAGCCTGCTACATCCAGGTCGGCAGGCGCAATGTGAAAGACCTCTTCCATCTGTTTTCTTTAACCCTTCCATTCAATAGAAATCCATTTGCTGTATATTGTAAAGGCTGCCAATATGATCGGCAGCCTTTAGTGTATCATACGTTTGCTTTTTTGTTTACCTTGTTAAGAAACGCTTTGCTTTCGCAAAGCGTTTCTCTCTTGTTACTCTTCTTTGGATCCATCCGAACGGATGAATGCTTCAAGCTCATCGGCGGTGACGCGCCATATCTTACCGTTGATCTTGGTTCCCTTAAGAGATCCTTCGCGCAGCCAGTTCCATACGGTGTGCTTGCGAACCTTCAAGATCGCTGCCACTTCTTCAGGTGTGTAAAAAGTTTCCATGTTATTCTCTCCCTTATTGTGTTTTTGTTGACAAAGACTCAATCCCACATTAACATTCAAGCTTAAGGAGCGTGAACGCCTTGATCGTAGATTTTCACACCCATGCTTTTGACCAATGCATTGCCCATCATGCCATGAACACTCTCTCCGCAAACAGTGGCCTTCTTCCTCATACCGACGGTACTTCCGAAGGACTTCTTCATCATGCCTCTACCAACGGAGTGAACGCCTGCGTTGTGTTGAATATCGCCACCAAACCGTCTTCCCAGAGAGTTGTGAACGATTATGCCTTCTCCCTTTGTTGTGAACGCCTGATCGGATTTGGTTCCGTCCATCCATTTGCAGAGGATGCGATGGATGAATTGGATCGCATCGCGGATCTGGGCTTGCGCGGAATCAAATTGCACCCCGATTATCAAGGCTTCTTTGTCGATGACGCAAAGGCTGTCCGCGTATACGAAAAGGCTTCTTCGCTTGGACTCATCACCGTATTACACAGTGGGAGCGACCTTGGTCGACCGTTTCCGGTACACTGCACCCCAAAACGGCTTTCCCATGTACTTGCCGCTTTCAAAGCCCCCGTCGTTGCTGCACACCTGGGTGGTTTTCAGCATTATGACGAAGTTGAAAAACATCTTGTAGGCACTGATGTGTACCTTGACACTGCTTTCCTCTACGGTGCGATTTCTCCGGAGCAGGCACGGCGTATCATCACTAACCACGGAAGTGAACGCATTCTATTCGGAAGCGATTGCCCCTGGCAAGGGATGCGCGATGCATTGCATGTCATTCGCAGTCTTGATCTTCCATATCTTGATATCACAAACATTTTGGAAAAGAATGCCTTTCGCATTCTTCGCCTCAATGCCTGACATCCGATGCCTTCCCCAATCATCTTTACTTTGCCCAAGAACGATCAAATTCGTTCATTCGCTTTCGAACTAATTGCCGTTCTCTTATTTTGCCCTAATTGGTTATTGCACAGTTAAATAATAATCTATCTAAAAAATTTGTCAAGCGTTTTTGCCTTGTTATTTATCTTTTGAAAAGATATTGCGCGCATTTGAATGATTATGCTTATTTTTTTCTAGCCATACATCATTTACGTCGCTTGATTCCTCATTCTTTTCTTTGGTGTCACACCAATTCTGCTAATGTTTCATCGCGAATCATACTTTCCATATATTCGATATATGATTCTTTTGTCAATCTTGGCTGGTAATGGTTGACAATACCTTTGGCACGTTCCGCATTGTCCTTCAAAAGACGATAGGTCGCAAGCGCGAACATCTTTGCAGTGAGCATGTAATAAATTTCATCATCGATCACCGAAAAGTCGGCACCATGTGTCACACCCGTGTAGCCCCCGGTTCTGAACTGAAGAACGGGCATCAGATGCTGAACATCGCCTACATCCGTAGATCCGCCGCCATGGGAATTCATAGGCGTCTCAAATGGCGTGATCTGTGGGGCTGCGATCCCGGCGGCTTCCAACAGCACGCTGTTGTCTTCGATCGGAATACAGGGCAAATAGCCGGGCCGCGTACTTATCTCCACACCCGCTCCCATGCTGATGGCAGCTCCTTTAAAAGCTCTGTCGAATTTCACTTCTGTCTGCCGCACGGATTCCATTGTCATTGCCCGAACCAAGCCTTCGAGCACAACATTGTTCGGAATGACGTTAACAAGATCGCCGCCCTTTGTCATAATGGCATGCACGCGTACATGGTCCTCGTCCCGGAAGGTTTCACGGATCATGCTCATGGCGTTTAGCCCGAGCGCCGCCGCATTCAATGCGTTGATCCCTCTTTCGGGTGAACCCGCGGCATGAGACGCACGTCCCTTGAAGCGCACCACTTTGGATACGAAACCGCTGTTCGTTCCGTTGCCAACGGATAGGGGTACGACGCCGCTGTGGTGTGCGATGCACAAATCGATATCGTCGAAGGCGCCGATCCGAATGAGCTCACTCTTTCCGCCTCCATAGCGGATCTTCCCTTGCCGCATCAACGAATCCTTGAATTCCACTTCGCCGTACTCTTCGCTCGGAACTCCAAAGAAACAGACATCGCCCTCTAAAGCTTTATGCACTTCGGGATCACAGAGCGCGATGGCTGCTCCTAAAACACCGGTCAGTTGCGCGTCATGCCCGCAACAGTGCGCAGCTCCCGTTTCCGGATTGCTGCTTGCGTTTTCCGGTATCATGAGGGCATCGAATTCCCCAATGAGCGCTACGCATAGATTTTCTCCGCTTTCAGCTTTCAATATACTCTTGACACCAGTTATGGCGAGTTGACGCGTGACGTTCAATCCCAGACCTTCGAGCTCCTGCGCGAACTTTTCCGATGTGCGGAACTCCTTGTATCCCATCTCTGCATGGGCGTGGATGTCCCGTCCAAAGCTGATGATCCTTTCCCTGTTTTGATCGATGATCTCAACGATTCGTTTCTCTGTCTGATCCATTATTCTACCTCCTGAAGAAGCCGCCGTTTTCTGTCCGCCAATTCTTCAATCTTTTTTGCCAGCGGCACATATATGGCAGACGACATAAGGGAAAAATAGTACTCACCATCCGCTGTATAGCAGGTTACATTTCCAGCGCTATACCACATCGACGGAAACAACCGATCGATTTTTTCCAAAGGCAAGTCAAGCAGCAAAGCCGGCTGCATAGAAGCATTCAACACGATGATCCTATCTTCCGTCAGGATGAGCAGGCTTCTAATCTGGTGATAACAAGCGGATATGGCTGCCTCTATTTTTTCCGTTTCCTGTATGTATTGCGGTACAAGCTGCATTTCAGCTTCCTGGAAATCGGCCGCATACAAGGGCAGCGCCATCAGTGTCCGTTTCATATCGTCCAAACCAATTTCATCCTTTTTGTAATGCCGTATACCCTATCGATTTACCGTATGATATTTAGTCGTATTTAGGGCTCCATAGAGACGTTTGCATTCTTGTTAAGAAATAGACGTTTGCTTAAACTCCATGTCTTAGCATATGCTCCTTTAGAATTAGTATAGCACAGAACAAGCTAACCACAAGTGGTTACTGCCCAATATCCAATTGAATTTGAACGATTTCGCTGAAACTACCTACCCGAACGGGCGTTGCCCAAAATCCAAAGCCACAGGATACAATGACCTGCGTTCCTCCTTTTTTCGCATACCCGTAATCAACGTCAAAAACAAGATCGGTTGCAAGGTTGAACGGAAACAATTGTCCGTAATGTGTGTGCCCGGATAAGACGAGACTTACCCCGGCTTTTTCCTCCTCAGCCAAATCATTGGGCTGGTGGTCCATCACGACAATCGGCAAATCGGTCCTCTGTATCAAGGAGGAGATAGGTTCTCTGTTTTCTACTTTGTGATCCTTTCGTCCGATCAGAACAAAGGAATCGTCAATTATAACGCTTTGGTCCTGCAGGATATGCAATGGAGTATTGTCAAAAAAAGCTGCGGCCTTGGTCCCACCGTCGTAACTATCATGGTTGCCAAGGCATGCATATACACCATACTTCGCCTTTATTTTCAAAAACTCCGCTCTGATTTCATCTGAATGCTCTAGATCGATCGTAGCATTGTCAAATATATCGCCCGCTATCAGCACCAGATCCGGTGAGAGAGTGTTGATCCGCGCCACGAGCGTAGAGAGGTTTTCCACGTTGATGAATTTTCCGGTGTGTATATCTGATACCATGACGATGTTATACTTCTTCCCATGGTTCTCGCCCAGCTCTACTGCGTATTGCTTTATCCGGGTATGATAAGCGCTCCATGAACCAAACAGGACGATGATCAGTGATGCCGCTATGGAAAACAAGGTGATTTGAAACGCATGCTTTTTAAAAAAGACGGCTGACGGAATGAATTTTCGTAAAAGTATCAACACATCCGTCAGGATCGTGAACAAGATCATATAAAAAACAAACGCCAACCAATATACACCGGTGTATGTGACGATACGCGACACTAAAGGTGGCAGATATAGGGTCGTTCTGCTTATGGCAAAACAAACTGCAAACAGGATGCAGGTGATTGCAAAAACGATCCAGTGCGCTTTGGTGAGCCGTTTCCAAACGCGCTGCCAGCATCGTATGCATACATATGCATACAGCGCGTAAAACGGGATGAGGGCAAGGTGGAACAATTCAACTCTCCCTTTTGGTGAGAAGATGGCTGCAGACAAGATGCAGCTATCGGTTATTATAGTTGGCTCAGGCTTTTCCTCAAGTCGTCAATGATGTCGTCCACATTCTCCAATCCTACGGAAATGCGGATCAACCCGGGGTTGACGCCGGCGGCAATCAATTGCTCCTCGGTCAGCTGGCGGTGCGTAGCGCTTGCCGGGTGCAGAACACAGGTGCGTATGTCCGCCACATGCACTTCTTTGGACGCCAGTTTCAAACCGTTGATGAATTTTGCAGCATGCTCTTTGCCACCTTTTACGGTAACGGAGATGACGCCGCAGGTCCCTTTTGGTAGGTATTTTTGCGCAAGAGCATAGTATTTATCCGACGGCAATGCCGCATAATGCACCGCTTCGATCTTATCGGACGTCTGCAGGAACTGCGCCACCTTCAGCGCGTTTTCACAGTAGCGTTCCATGCGAAGAGGGAGTGTTTCAAGGCCAAGGTTGAGCAAAAATGCGGAATGTGCGGCGGGATACGCGCCAAAATCGCGCATCAGTTGCATGCGGGCTTTGACGATGTATGCCGCTTTGCCAAACTCTCGCGTATACACAATGCCGTGATATGATTCATCCGGTTCGGTGAACTCCGGGAATTTCCCGCAGGTCCAGTCGAAAGTGCCTGCGTCGACGATGACGCCGCCAACCTGCAGTGCATGCCCGTCCATGTATTTGGTGGTGGAATGCAGCACGATATCCGCACCGTATTCGATCGGCTTGCACAGGATTGGCGTGGCAAATGTATTATCGATGATAAGCGGAACATTGTTCTTATGTGCAATGCGGGCGAACTTTTCGATGTCCAGCACCGTTAGCGCCGGATTTGCCAGCGTTTCGCCGAAAACAGCTTTGGTATTTGGCTTAAACGCTTTTTGTATCGTATCTTCGTTTGCGTCAATATCCACAAAAATGCATTCGATGCCGAGTTTTTTTAATGTGACCGCAAACAAGTTCACCGTTCCGCCGTAGATGGTGGAGGCGCTGATAAAGCTGTCTCCGCTGTTGCAGAGGTTGAGTATGGATAAAAGTGAAGCCGCCTGTCCGGAAGAGGTGCACATCGCACCTATGCCGCCCTCAAGTGCAGCGATCTTCTTCTCTACAGCCTCAACGGTAGGGTTGGAAAACCGCGAATACATATGTGCGGTCGGCATATCAAACAAGGCGCCTATCTGTTCGGTGGAATCGAATACGTAGGTGGTGCTTTGCACAATAGGCATCACACGAGGTTCACCATTTTTTGGTTCATAACCGGCGTGCAGACATTTCGTTTCATCTCTCATCATGCAAAACCTCCTAAAGTGCTTGAATCCATCGTACGTTTGATTCAATGCGGACATGAGCCAACACTGAATGCACAGTTCTTCTATTTTGGCGGTATTCAAACGCCGAAATCTGCCGTCTGATCACTAAAGTAACTTTTTAGTGATTCAACCATATACCAATGTTTGATATTATCACAGGCTGTCAATTCCTGCAAGAAACAATACAGTATCGCAACTTGTCTTTTTGCCGTGAAAGCAGACGATCATGCGCAAATTGAAACTCAACAGGTTTGTTATCGCCGCATATCATTACTTCAGCTCAATGATGGTAACGCCGTCTTCTCCTTCGCCATATCCGCCGCTGCGCATGCTTTTGACGTGTGGATGCCGTTTCAGATAGGCTCGCACGCCTGCCCGAAGCGCTCCCGTGCCCTTGCCATGGATGATGCTGGTCTGCAACATGCCGGAAAGAAAGGCCGAATCCAAGTGCATGTCAATCACCGCAATCGTTTCGTCCACCGTCATGCCACGCACGTCGACTTCCATCGGTACGCCCTTGTCCTCGCGCTTTACCCTGGAGGACTCCCTGCTCTTCTCTTCGGGCGAATCCGCGGTGCGCAGTTGATCTTTGGGCACACTGAGTTTTATGATGCCTGCCTGTACCATGACATCACCTTTGCTGTCCGGCTTGGAAAGCACCGTCGCCGCCGTGCGGAGCGAGAGTACATAAACGCGATCACCTGCTTCGATGGTCCTGGGGATCTCGTGCCGGTCTTCTTCTTGCATCTGTTCATCCAATTCGGTTTTTAACCCGGCGATTGCCTTTTGCGATGTCCGCGCGCTCTGCAGCAGCCGTTCCCGTTCGTTTCGGTTCTCAGCGCTAGCCGCCTGACGCGCCATATCTATCGCTTCGTCCGCTTGCTGCCTTGCCTGCTCCAACGTACGCTGTGCTTTGATCAGGGCATCCTTTGCACGTTGCTCATCCTTCTGCGCCTTTTTGCGGAGCGATTCCAGTTCTTCCTCAAACGCCTGACGTTCCCGATCCGATTGTTGCTTTGCTTGTTCAAGCTGCTTTTGCGCCGCAATGCGCAATGCTTCCGCCGCCTGTATGGCGGATTCGAGCCGCATCGCTTCTTCACGGACATGCGCTTTGGCGTTATCAATCACGCTATCCGGCAAACCAAGCCTGCGGCTAATTTCAAATGCGTTGCTGCTTCCCGCAAAGCCTATCAAAAGCCGGTAGGTCGGGCGCAGCGTCGCAAGGTCAAATTCCATGCCTGCGTTCATATAGCCTGGCTCGGACATTGCAAAGGATTTCAGTTCGCTGTAGTGCGTTGTTGCAATGACCTTCGCGCCCTTGTCGGTCAAGGCCTGCAGGATGGCGATGGCGAGCGCTGCTCCTTCCACAGGGTCTGTTCCCACGCCAAGCTCATCCACCAGCACCATCGTCTTTTCCTTTGCCTTTTGCAGGATCTCGACCAGGTTGACCATGTGTGAGGAAAAGGTGGATAGCGACTGCTCGATGCTCTGTTCGTCACCAATATCCGCAAACAGCGCTTCATAGCACGGCAAGTCCGCTCTTGCACATGGTAGAAACACTCCGCTTTGCGCGAGTAGTATAAACAAGCCTACTGTCTTGAGCGTTACGGTCTTGCCGCCCGTGTTGGGTCCGGTGATAATCAGTGCGTTGGTATCTGCGCTGCAGACAATGTTGATGGGCACAACCTGCTCCTTGGCTATCAACGGATGGCGTGCAGCTTTGAGTGAGAGCGCCCCGTCCGCATGCATTGACGGACAGACAGCCTTCATGGAACGTCCCCATCCCACCTTGGCGAACAGCAGGTCCAGATTACCCATTGTGTCGATGCTATAGGAGATGCTCTCGCATTGGCTTCCTATCGTCTGCCCCAACGTCTGCAGGATGCGCTGTATCTCATTGCGTTCCGCAGCCTGGTATTCGCGAAGCGCGTTGTTTGCCTGCAAAACCGCCAGCGGCTCGATAAAGACCGTGGCGCCGCTGGCGCTTCGATCGTGTTCCAAACCGCTGACAGCGCTTGCATATTCCGCCTTTACCGGCACCACATAGCGGCCATTTCGCATCGTGATGATGTTGTCCTGCAGCATGGTGCGCATGGACGCCGAAGAGATGATCTCGTTGAGCTTTTGCCGTACCTGCTCCGAAGCCAGGCGGATCTGGCGTCGGATGCTTCGCAGTTCCGGGCTCGCGTCGTCCGCGATCTCCTCTTCGTTGATGATGCAGCGGAAGATCTCTTGTTCCGCATGCTGCTGCGGCACGAGCGATTCGATATGTGGCATAAGCCTTTGTATACCCTCGCATTGCCCCAACTTGCTCTTGACAAGTCGTATGGAACGCAATGTGTGCGCTGCCTCAAGCAGCTCAGACGGAGATGGAATGCCGCCCACTGCACAGCGCTGCAACAACTCACGGCAATCCGAATACGGCTGCATCGGGTTCCCGCCCACTCTGGTCCAGGCTTCGTCCGCATCGAGTGTAAGCAAAAGAGCGCCCTGCACACCAATCAAATCGGAAACCGGTGCAAGCGCAATGCTACGCTGTGCGCCCAATGGGCTCACAGCGTGCGATGATATCTGCCGTGTAATCTTATCGTATTCGAGAATCCTTCTGACCCGTTCGTCCAATCTTTTCTCCTTCTAGTTTCCGCGGAGCTTTGCGCCATATTGGCTTGCTATCGCTTCCACCACGCGGGCAAAGAGCGCGTTGACCTCCTCGTCGCGCAGCGTTTTATTCAGATCCCGAAGCCTCAGCGTAAAGGCAACGCTCTTGTGTCCCTCGGGCACTTGCTCGCCCGTGTACACATCGAACAGAGCTACGCTTTCAACCAGAGGTCCCCCTACCATTTCGATGGTATCCATCATAGAACCTACCGGGACGTCCTTTAATACCAGCACCGCCATATCGCGGATGACTGCAGGGTACCGCGGCAGCGGCTGATAAGCGATCTGTGCGCGCGCGCGGCTTAACAGGACATCGAGATTTATCTCAAGTATCACGGCGCGCTGGTTAATGTCCAGGTCGACCAGTACATTGGGATGAAGTTCACCCATCTCGCCGACAATCGTTTCGCCATTAGCAATAAGCGCCCTGCGCCCCGGATGGTATTGAGCGCCGCCTGCGTTTATGAACGCGGGAAGCGTTGCGCCAAAACGCCGGAACAGTGATGACAACACGCCTTTTAGCCACAGGAATCTGTCTCCCAGCACCCCTATGCACAGAACCGTCGTCTGTTTGGGCAGCCCGTCCTGCCAATCGTTTGTATAGATGTTGGACAGCTCAAACAGAGCCACGTCCTCATTCTTGTTACGGGCGTTGAGCGAAAGCGCTTTTGCGATGGAAGGCACCACAGTGGTGCGCATCAGCGAATATTCCTCGCTCAAGGGGTTCATGATCTTGACGCAATCGCGCTTTATGTCATCGGGTGCATAGCCCAGTGCATCAAAATCGCCCTGTCCTATCAGGGATAGTGTCATGGATTCGCGCAACCCCATCGCAGCCAACAGTTGGCGCACCTGCTCGGTCATCGTTTGTCGTTTTGTGAGCCCGCCTTCATTGCCCATGTCTTTTAACTCATGCATCGGCAGATTGTCGTAGCCTTCAATACGACCAATCTCCTCGGCCAGATCCTCGATTATGCGCAAATCCTGACGGTAGTACGGTATTGTGGAGACATAGACGTCCACGCTTTTTTCGCTCGTTACATTCTCCCATTTCAGCGCGGACACCATCGCTTCAGAGGTCAAGTTGCTTCCGAGAATCTCGTTGATGCGCTCGGGCTTCCATTGAATCGTCACTGAGGCTTGAGGCTCAGTTTGTGTATCCACGCGCCCATGCAGCACCGTGCCGCATCCAAGCTCCACGAACAGCTGGGCCGCACGGTCGGAAGCCTTTGCTATCCCTTCATTGTCAAGCCCTTTGGAAAAGCGCGCCGCAGCTTCGGACATCAACCCCAATGCCCGCGACGTTCTCCGGTTGTTGGGTCCGTCGAACTTCGCGGCTTCCAACAGAACCATCTTCGTATTCTCCGTTATCTCACTGTTTTCACCGCCCATGACACCGGCTAAGCCGATGGCACCCTTGGGATCGGCAATGACCAGCATGGAATTATCCAGCTCACGCTTATTCCCATCCAACGTGACAAGAACCTCTCCTGCCACGCTGCGGCGGACGATGATATGCCCGTCGTTCACGCAGGCATAGTCGAACGCATGCAGCGGATAGCCAAGCTCCAGCATGACGTAATTGGTGATGTCCACGATATTGGAGATCGGCCTCGTGCCTGCCGCCAACAACCTTCGCTGCATCCACAAAGGAGACGGCTCTATTTTGATGTCCTTGAATATGCGTGCGGTGTAGCGTGGGCAAAGCGTTTCGTCCTGGATATCAATCTTGACATAATCGAAGGCCGACTCGTCGTTTTCCTTAACTGAGATGGCGGGTTCGCGAACTGTTTGGTTTAGTGCTGCGCCAATCTCCCTGGCTATCCCCACGATGCTCATGCAGTCGGCGCGGTTTGCCGGAATTTCAAACTCGACGACTTCGCCGTCCATTCCCGCGGCTTCGAAAAAACGCTGGCCGATCTTGCCGGCATACGGTTGGCCAAGATCGAGAATTCCGTGCACGGATGCGCCTTTGAACTCAACTTCCGAAATGCACAGTTCCTCTCCGCTGCAAAGCATACCGTTGGATTTAACCTCACGCAACTCCCCGGCTTCGATGTGCTTGCCACATGGCAAGTCCGCTCCAACGAGTGCTATCGGGCAGATCATGCCCACATAGACGTTGTCTGCGCCGGTGATGATCTGCATCGGTTCCGCGGTACCCACCTCCGCTATACATACCGACAACCTGTCCGCATTCGGGTGCTTTTCGACCGAGAGCAGCTTGCCCACCACCACCAGGTCATACGCCTCGTATTCACGAAAAACGCCTTCTACACCCAAGCCGTGCATGATCATTTTTTTGACCAATTCGTCCGTCGTAACGGGTATTTCCACATATTCCTTCAACCAATTAAGCGGTGCTTTCATTTCGAATCCTCCTAAAACTGCGACAGGAAACGAACGTCTCCGTCAAAGAGCAGACGGATGTCCGTGATGTTGTACTTCAGGCTGGCCAGTCTGTCGATGCCCATGCCAAACGCAAAGCCGGAATAGACCTCGGGGTCAATGCCGCACATGCGAAGCACGTTTGGGTGTACCATGCCACTTCCAAGCACCTCAATCCAGCCGGTACCCTTACAGATCCGGCAGCCCTTGCCGCCACAGGAACAGGATACATCAACCTCTGCGCTCGGTTCAGTAAACGGGAAATAACCCGGACGGAATCGGGTTTTCCTTTCAGGCCCATAGAGGGCTTTTAAGAAATGATCAAGAATCCCTTTAAGGTGTCCGAGCGTGATCCCTTTATCCACCACAAGCCCTTCAAGCTGATGGAACACGGGCGAATGCGTTGCATCGAAGTCATCGCTTCTGTAAACGCGTCCCGGGCAGATCATGCGGATAGGTATCCCCTGCGTGAGCATCGTGCGGACTTGCACGGGCGAAGTTTGCGTACGCAGCACCACATTCTCGTTGATATAGAACGTGTCCTGCGTATCCCGCGCCGGGTGATCCTTCGGGATATTGAGCATCTCAAAGTTATAGAGGTCCAATTCAACCTCCGGCCCTTCCTTGATGGAAAAGCCCATGCTGATGAAGATATCCCGTATCTCGCCCAACACCAGACTTAGCGGATGAAGCGACCCAGCGGGAATTTGTTCTCCGGGCATCGTCACATCTATGCTCTCTGCCTCGAGCTTCTTTTTCTGCTCTTCAGATTGAAGTTTGGTCTGCGCCTGGTTGATCGCGTCGTCGATCTGCTGGCGGACATCGTTGACAAGCTGGCCAGCCGCCGGGCGCTCGGAGGGATCGAGCGTTCCTAGAAGCCGCAGCATTCCGGTGAGCTCTCCCTTACGGCCAAGGACGGCAACCCGAAGCTTCTCCAGCTGTTCGGTGTTGTTGATCTGGCTCAGTTCCTCATTGACGCGATTTTGCAGCGCTTGCAATTGCTCCTTCATCGTATACATCCTTTCCTGTCAAACAAAAAAGCTCCGCCCTTTGCAGGGCGAAGCATATACTCCGCGGTACCACCGTGCTTTGCGCGAAATTCGCGCCTCGTTACGCTCTATCGGGCGCACCCGTCTTGCCTACTGATGCGTTCAGCAAAAACGCTCCGGGGCGAACTTTCACGCACGGTTTCATGGGAGCACTTTCAGCCTCTGGTTTCTCCCTCTCTGCATGACCCTGTTGCGCTACTCTTCCCTTTCATAGCATAGTATACTATACCATAACTCAACTTTCTGTTCAATCCTTATTCTGCCCCGAAAACCCCAAAAACAACAGGATTCCGGCAGCCACAGCGGCATTGAGGCTTTCGCTGCCCTGTGTCATAGGAATGCGGTATAGAAGGGTGCATGCATCGGAAACATCCTCCGTCAATCCATGTGCTTCGCTGCCGATGACATATATACGTTTTCTCCCCGTTTTCGGAAAATCCTCCTTGCCGTTTACGGAAGCCCCGATGACCGCATACCCTTCGGACTTTTTCTTTGCCAACAACGACGCAAGGTCTGCCTCGCGTATGTTCAAACGGAAGTGTGCGCCCATGCCCGCGCGAACGCATTTGGGCGAAAAGGCGTCGGCGCAACCCTCCGATAGCATCACATCGGTAATGCCAAATGCCGTGGCTGACCGCAGCATGGTGCCGAGGTTGCCGGGATCGGCAATATGATCCAACGCCAGCATAGAATCTCCAAAAACAGATGGTTCTATTGGCGCCTTAACGGCGGCAACGATTCCCTGCGGATTCTCCGTATCGCAAATGCGGGAGATGACATGGGATGAGACACAAAGGACAGTGGCGTTCAAAGACTGTGCATATCCAATGATATCAGCCACCTCGTCTTCTTCGTCCGAAATGGCCAAAACTGCAAAAGCGGCTCTCTGCAGCATCGCTTCGCGCACCAGCCGCGTACCCTCAATCAGGTACAGGCCCTGCTCGTCCCTGCCTTTTTTGGTCTTGAGCTGTACAAGCTTCTGAACCGTCTGATTCTTTGTCGATGTAATGGTCTGCATTCCGCCTCCAAATATGATCTTTTGTCAATTTTCAATTTCTATTATTATCGCAAAATAGCCAAAGACGCAATGCATTGTTCGATCTGCATCCGTCAAACCCGATCACCTCCGGCGACATGTGCGGCGGAGGTGACATTATAACTCGTCATAAGAATTATTAATTTCGCCGAAAACTTAGTTCTCGGCGATTCCAAAAAAAATAGCCCTTATGGGCTATTTTATTGTTATGCTTACGCTCCAACCTTTTGCTTGGCAACGTTGGCGAGTTCTGCGAATGCCGGCAGATCCTTGACTGCTAACTCCGCGAGCATCTTGCGGTTGATCTCGATGCCTGCCTTCTTCAAACCGTCCATCATACGCGAATAGCTAATACCATTCATGCGGGCGGCGGCGTTTATACGGGTAATCCACAGACGGCGGAAATCGCGCTTTCTGAGCTTACGGCCTACATAGCTGTAGTTCAGCGACTTCATGACGGCCTGTCTTGCGATACGGTAGTTCGTGCTCTTTAATCCGAAGTAGCCCTTGGCCAGCTTCAATATCTTGCGGCGCTTTTTAACGGCATTGACTGCCCTTTTTACGCGAGCCATAGTTTCAATCTCCTTCCGGAAGGCTTATTTATAAGGAATGAGCCTCTTTATCTTTTTTTGTTCCACCGCTGCGATCAGCGTGGCTTTGCGCAGGCTGCGCTTACGCTTGGATGACTTCTTGTTAAGGATATGGCTCTTATACGCCTTATGCCTTTTTACCTTCCCGCCGCCGGTCACTTTGAATCGCTTTGCCGCGCCACGGTGCGTCTTCATTTTGGGCACGTGAATCCCTCCTCCTTAGTTGTTCAACGGAGCCAAAATCATGATCATATTTCGGCCCTCCATCAAAGGCTTCCGTTCGATGGAAGCGTTATCCTTGATCATCTCAAAAAAAGCATCCATCACTTCGTTCCCCTGGGCTTGGTATGCCATTTGACGCCCGCGGAAACGGATTGCAACTTTCACCTTATCGCCTGATTTCAAAAACTTTTGCGCCGCTTTTGCCTTCACATCCAGATCATGCTTATCAATCGTCGCTGACAGGCGCACCTCTTTGACCTGCGTAATCTTTTGGTTCTTGCGCGCTTCTTTCTCGCGCTTCTGCGTTTCAAAGCGATACTTGGAATAGTCCATCAACTTGCAAACGACCGGCTTGGCTTGCGGGGCAATTTTTACAAGATCCAACTCGCGCTCCTCGGCCATGCGCTGAGCTACCGCGATCGCTACAATTCCCAACTGTTCGCCGTTTTCATCGATCAGGCGAACTTCCCTGTCACGTATCTCCTCATTGATTTGGTACTCGACGCCGATTATAGACACCTCCGAAAAAGAATGAGCGGGCAAAAAGCCCGCTCCTATAGCGCAATGAAGATTCTTCATGGTACCTACAAGCCTTCGCCGGCAGGTGAAGAGCGGGCAGCTCCTGCTTTGCCCTAAAAGAATACCGTAAAGCGCCTGTTTTGTCAACACCGATTTTGGATAGTCGTTCCATTACCTTCGGGTTTAGAATATCGTCTTCTCCGCAATTTCCTTACAGGCTACATCTATGAATTCGTCAAGCGACATCGTGCCTATCTCGCCCGCACCGCGCTTTCTGACGGATACGGTGTTTGCCTCGGCTTCCTTGTCGCCGATGACCAGCATATACGGCACTTTTTCCAATTGCGCCTGCCGGATCTTGTAGCCGATCTTCTCATTGCGAATGTCGTATTCGACGCGCAATCCCCGCTTTTTGAGCGCTTCCGCCGCCTTTTTCACGGCATCGTTGGAACGCTCGGTGATGGTCAGAACCTTGGCCTGCACCGGCGAGAGCCAAAGCGGGAACGCACCAGCAAAGTGCTCTGTCAGGATGCCGATAAAGCGCTCGATGCTGCCGAACACGACGCGGTGGATCATCACCGGCTGGTGCTTCTCCCCGTCCGCTCCATCATAGGTCAAATCGAACCGCATCGGATTCTGGAAATCCAGTTGAACCGTACCGCACTGCCATGTACGCCCGATGCAATCCTCGAGATGGATATCGATCTTGGGACCGTAGAACGCTCCGTCGCCCTCGTTGACCTTGTATTTCCAGCCCTTGATGTCAAGGGCTTTGCGCAGCGCCTCCGTCGCCTCTTCCCACTGTTCATCCGTGCCCATGCTGTTTTCGGGGCGTGTGGACAATTCCACATGGTACTTGAACCCGAAGATGCCGTAGATATATTCGGTCAGATCCAAAACGCCGATGATCTCATCCGTGACTTGTTCTCTCGTCATGAAGATATGGGCATCGTCCTGCGTGAAGCAGCGCACACGCATCAGTCCATGCAGGGCGCCCGAGAGTTCGTGCCGGTGCACCGTGCCAAGCTCGCCCATGCGAAGCGGCAAGTCACGGTAGCTGTATATCTTGCGCTTGTACATCAGAATTCCGCCGGGACAGTTCATCGGCTTGATCGCAAAGTCCATGTCGTCGATGACCACGGTGTACATGTTCTTGCGGTAATATCCCCAATGACCGCTCGTCTTCCAAAGTTCACTCGATAGGATCATCGGCGTGCTTACCTCTTCATATCCCCAATCGGTATGCACTCTGCGCCAGAAATTCATCAGTTCGTTTTTGATGACCATCCCCTTTGGATGGAAGAACGGGAAACCTGGGCCTTCGTCGAGAATGCTAAACAGGTCCAAGTCCTTTCCCAATTTGCGGTGGTCGCGCTTCTTCGCTTCCTCCATACGGAAGATATAGGCATCCAGCGCCTCCTTTGTATCAAACGCCGTGGCATAGATGCGCTGCATCATCGGCCTCTTCTCATCGCCACGCCAGTATGCACCCGCAACCGACATCAACTGAAAATGCTTCAGATACCCCGTTGATGGCAGATGAGGTCCGGCGCAGAGGTCCACGAATTCGCCCTGTTTGTAAAAGGACAGCTCAACATCCTCCGGCAGATCCAGTATCAGTTCACGCTTATAGGGCTGTCCTTGCTCATCCGCCCACTTGAGCGCTTCCTCCCTGGACAGTGTATAGCACTGGATCGGTAGATTCTCCTTGATGACATTCTTCATTTCGGCTTCGATGGCCGCAAAATCGTCTACGGAGATGCTTACGTCCAGATCAAAATCATAATAGAAGCCATTCTCGATCGAAGGACCGATGCCAAGCTTCACGTTTTTACCTTTGAACACACGCAGAACGGCCTGTGCCATCACATGCGAAGCCGTATGGCGCAAAGTGTTCCGCCCTGCCTCATCTTCAAAGGTCAGTATTTTTACTGTTGCTCCTTCATGCAGAGGATAGGTCAACGAGACAGCCTTTGCGTCCACCTCAGCGGCCAATGCCTCCTTTGCAAGCCTCTGGCTGATACTCTTGGCCAGTGCCAACGCGTTCTCGCCATCAAAACTGCGCTCCGATCCGTCCGGTAAATACACTTTCATAGCAATCCTCCTACTGCTCCGCCCCAAAAAAGCTCCGCTTTTTCGAGGACCCTGTAATAAAAAAAAGCCCCATCCCCCAAAAGGGACGGGACGTACCCGTGGTTCCACCCTAATTGCAGGCTTATATGACCTGCCGCTTGTTCGCCCTGTATCGCTGGCGCGCGACGATCCCGGACTGGTCTTCATCAGGTGCTGGCACGATGCGCTTTCAGCCGCGACGCATCTCTCTTTGGAGCATCATCCTGATTACTCGTTTCCGTTCATCCCATCGATGCGCTCATTGTAGCGTTCTTTGTTCAAATTGTCAATCACCTTGTTTAACTTCCACAACCGAGCCAAATACCAGTTGCAGAGTCTGGATTACGGCCATCCGGTTTGCTTCGGGCAACAGGCGCACCTCGATATGCGCCGGTGCCAGTTGCAGCAGCATATGCATGAGCTCTTCTTCCGGCGTTTGTATCCTCTGCTGGGTCCGCCAAGATATCCGAACATCACGGCCGTCAGCCCGAATAACATAGCCGCCTCCCAGATTTTCCAGAACAATGGCATTCTGGCAACGGCATGGCTGTGATTTATAAAAGCGCCGCAAAATTTCCATGTATGCGTTGTATTCCGCTTTGACCGTGACATACTGCAGCACATCGTCCACGCAGACTGCCCAGTCGCTCAGAAAATCGCGCATGCGGAAGGTCAAAAACCCCTCGATATGCAGACTGCGGTGCGTTTGAATGCACTCATACAGGCGTCTCTCGATGGTACTGACATAAGTGGGGTCCGCTTGGCTGTACCCTTTTTGGGCGGCGCGCGCCATGCAGAGCATGACCAATATCTCCAGCGTCTCCTTGTTGTCAACGTGCTGCACATGCCGGATCATTCTTTCCATCGTTACGCGCTGCACAGAACCTGCCATCGTCTCCGCCAGGCAATGCGAAATGCACGCGATGTCTTCCTTGTCCGACATGGGCGTCAACTGCAGACACAGGCAGTCCGATTGAATGGAAACGCACAGCGAATACGCATCCTGCAGGCCCTTTTTGAGTGCATCCCAAACGTTTGGCCTTGTGTCCTGATAATATATATAAATGTCCTTTTCTTTCTTTTTCAAAGCGCTAGCAGTATGCCCGACGCACATTCGCGTATGTTCGGGAATATCTTCAAGCCTTGCCAGCATCTGCATTCGAAATTGCAAAAGGAAACAAAGAACAAAGAACGCAAACCCTTTGTCTGAATCATGAAAGCTCTGTCATTCTGACACAACTGCAAACGTTTAAAGCAGAAATTGTCAGCTTGCCGACACGGATTGTTGGCTTGCCGTCAAATATATAACAAAAATCACTGGTATCTTTTTTGGTGAAATCAAGCAACTGAAAGGAACAAACATGGATACCTTTACGCGCATCGAAAAGAAATACCTGTTGGATGATGACGCCTATCTGGCATTTCGCGATGCCATACAAAGCAAAATGACATCGGATATCAACGGAAACTACACGGTGGGTAATCTCTATTACGACACTGATGATTACGCTCTTATACGCACCTCCATCGAAAAACCTGTTTTTAAGGAAAAGCTGAGAGTGCGAAGCTACGGTATTCCAAAAAGACAGGACCCGGTATTCATCGAGATCAAACGGAAATACGACGGATTGGTATACAAGCGCCGCATGAGCATGCCATATTCGGCTGCAGAACGCTTTCTAAAAACCGGTGCCTATAGTTGCGAGGACAGCCAGATCCTGCATGAGCTTAACTATTTTCTTAAGCAGCATAGGATTTCGTCCAAGGTTTATCTGGCATATGAGCGGGAAGCGATGGTGGATACATTCAATCAGAGCATTCGGGTCACCTTTGATTCCAACATCCGCTACCGCACAGGCGCATTGAGTCTATCCGCCGGAGACTCGGGATCCCCTTTGCTTGAGTCGGGATATCGTCTGATGGAAATCAAGTCCATGGATGCGTTTCCAATTTGGCTTGCGCACGTCTTGTCGAAACTTAATCTCTTCCCTGTTTCCTTTTCAAAATATGGAATCTACTACCAAAGCATATGTCAGGGCAGACTTGATCAAATTCTACCACAGAGGAGAGCGTTATGTTCGCAACCGTACTGACCCGGGCTGACGGTCTGACCATTGAGAGTGCCCTTCTTTGTACCGCGGCGTCATTGATTTTGGGTTTACTGGTATCCCTAACCTACATGTTTAAAGCCACATACACGAAGAGCTTCGCCGTTACGCTTGTGCTCCTTCCGGTATTGGTGCAGGTCGTCATGATGATGGTAAACGGAAATCTTGGTACCGGATTGGCTGTCGCGGGCGCTTTCAGCCTGATTCGATTCCGTTCGGTACCAGGCAGCGCAAAGGAGATCTGCTCCATATTCTTTGCAATGTCCATCGGCCTTGCCACCGGAATGGGCTATCTGACTTTTGCGTTCGTCGTGGCATTAATGATAGGCATCATAATGCTGCTTTTGAACATAACCAAATTCGGCGAGAAAATTGAGAATGAAAAAATGCTGCGCATTCTTATACCCGAAGCACTGGATTACACAGACGTCTTTACGGATCTTTTTGAGGCATATACCAGCAAGAATGCACTCGAATATGTCAAGACCACGAATATGGGCAGCATGTATGAGCTCCGGTACCGCATAGAAATGCGGGATATAAAGAAAGAAAAGGAATTTCTGGACGCTATTCGCTGCCGAAACGGCAACCTGACCGTGGTATGCGGCAGAATCCCCTCTGCAAAAGAGGAACTCTAAACACCAGATCAAGACGGGAGAACCCAATAAGTGAAGAATAAATTCACCAAATTCTTTGTCCTAGCCCTATTCCTGCTTTACGGCTCTACGCTTCTTGTGGGATGCAGCAAGACGTCGACGCCTCAATCCGGATCGTCTTCGTCATCTGCAGCGTCGGTAACGACGGTCAGCAGCATATCGATGTCGGATGCCTCCATCGATGATGATGATCTCTATACGGATTACAAGAGCGGAAGTTACACCGCCATCGCCTTGAAGAGCAGCTCGTTTTCCGTTGACGGAAGCGGTGCCAAAGCGTCCGGCAATGTTCTGACCGTTTCCAAAGCAGGCACATATGTGTTTTCAGGGACGTTGAACGACGGAGCCATCATCGTGGATGCACAGGACAGCGATGTGATACGCATCGTGCTAAACGGCGCTTCCATTACGTGCAAAACCGGTTCCCCGCTGTATGTCAAATCCGCGGACAAAGTCATCGTCTCTATGCCCGAAGGAACGAAGAACACGCTCGCCGATGCGTCGAGCTATACGTACAGTTATTACAGCAGCGATACGAAAGAGCCCAGTGCCGTCATCTTCTCCAAGGATGATCTAGTGATCAACGGCACCGGATCACTTGCGATCAACGGCAATTTCAACTACGGTATCTCATCCAACGACAGCCTGAAGATCACCGGAGGCACGATTGCGATTCAAGCCAAGGATGACGGCATGGTCGGCAATGACATGGTAGCCATGCAGGATGCTGATATTGCCATCAACGCGGGCGGTGACGGCATTAAATCAACCAACGATGCGGAAAGCGGCAAAGGCTTCATCGCCATAGCTTCCGGTAAGATCTCCATCGTGTCCGGTACGGATTGCATTCAGGCGCAGACAAAGCTGTATATCAAAGACGGCACATTCACACTCAAGTCGGGCGGCGGCAGTGCTGTTTCCAGCTCCAACTGGGGCAACTGGGGCAGGCCGGGATCCAGTCAGCAAAACAGCACTTCAACGGATACGACCAGCGCCAAGGCACTAAAAGCCGTATCCGAAATCACCATCGAAGGCGGCATGTTCAATATCGACAGCTCGGACGACAGTATCCACAGCAACGGAACCGTTCTCATAAAAGGCGGTACGTTTGCAATGACCTCGGGGGATGACGGCATCCATGCCGATGTTCTAATCGGCATCACGGCGGGCAAGATCACCATCGGCAAGAGCTATGAAGGCATCGAAAGCGCTCTGATCGAAATAGACGGCGGGGATATAAGCATAGTATCCAGCGACGATGGTACAAATGTATCGGGCGGCAGCGACGGATCCTCCATAAACGGACGCGCCGGTCAGAACAGCATCGAAACCTCAACGAGTGGGAAATTCATCATCACCGGCGGGACTTTGGCGGTCAATGCAGGAGGGGACGGTATTGATTCGAACGGTTCGATGTACATCAAGGGCGGGACCATCACGGTGAGCGGCTCAACTGCTAACGATAACTCAGCAATCGATTACAATGGAGTATGCGAGGTCACAGGCGGAACGATCGTCGCTACCGGCAGCACAGGAATGGCCGAAGCACCTTCCACCGGCAGCAAGCAGTATTCCATCGCAGGTGCCTTGACCTCCGCGCAAGCGGCGAATTCGACGATAACTCTTGTGGATTCGAGCGGGAACGTGATCGCAACGTATGTTTGCCCGAAAACGTTTCAGTACGTGGTCTTTTCCAGCGCCGCCATCCAGAATGGCCAAACATATACCGTAAAAATCAACGGGAATGCTGTGCAGCAGGTCAAGGTCACCGGCATCGTGACGACGTTCGGATCTGTCACCAACGGTAATAAGGGCGGTCGTCCGTAAAGAGCAATTAGATGAATAAAAGAAGCCCCTTGAATACCCTAGGGGCTTCTTCGTTTAAAACCGGAGCTATTCCGTGATCAGGGCTCCCATATCCACTTTGTGCACCCAGGCGTTTCCCCGAAAGCAAATACAGGCGCTGTATCCGGGCAAGAATTGGATATGACTGAACGTTATGCCGTCCAGTTTCTTGATCAAATTACCGTTCTCCACCACGCAAAAAGAGGAAAATTCATCGTCTATCCCGCTGCCCGTAAACTTGACAAAGCTTTCCTTGGCAGCCCAAATATCGAAAAAGTCCGCATAATCGTCGGCTTCAAGGTGTTCGTACTCCCGGATATGAAAAAAACGCTTTGCGATTCCTCGTGAATTGCATTGCACATGCCGTTGGATGTCCAGGCCAACCTGTTTTTGCGATATGGCGATCGCCCAAACATCCTTGCTGTGGGAAACGGAAAAGTGGATGTCCTCCACATTCTGAAAAACGGGTTTCCCGCCATCCCTTACTACCGCCAATTCGTTTGGAATACATAGATCCATTCGTCGGGCAAAATCCTGTGCACACGCCGCAATAGGGCTGTCTTTGTCCGAGTTGTTCTGTTCCGGACCTATGTAGAGATAAACCGGTAAAAGATCTTCCGTCAAAACCGACACCTATTCCTGTTATTGAACCTTTTGTTCAATATATGCAATGACATCCTTCACTTGGTGCATTCGCCAGACATCCCGCGTGGGTACCGAGACGCCGAAGTGGTCTTCAAAGGCGCAAACGATGTTCATGATGTCAAATGAATTCAAATTCAAATCTTTGATAAAGTCGGTTTCATTGTTAATATTTCGTTTGCCTGTCACTTTGAACACTATATCCTGCACGAGTTCTAACATTGGCTTTCCTCCCTTTCCTGAACCGTTATATAGCATCGCGGCGGATCTTCTTGGTCGCTGTCCTGGAAAAATCCTGTTCGCGGATGTTGATCATCTGGATCTGCTTGTATGCGGGCAAGTTTGCGTTGACCGAATCCACAAAGTGCTGCAGGTGCTCAAGAATATCATAGGATTCCATTCCCTTGGTCACATCCGGATCGGGATAAACCATGATAGCCAGCTTCACATCGTCCGCCGACTCTCCGCTGCTAAGTCCGTATGCCAAAACGTCCTTAACCCAGGAATCCATTCTGACAGCCGATTCGATCTCCTCGGGCGAAATCTTCTTGCCATTCTTCATTACGATGAGATTCTTCTTGCGGCCCTGGATGTACAGATGCCCGTTCTTATCCAAAAATCCGATGTCACCGGTTTTAAACCAGCCGTCATCAAACACGAGTTCAGTCTGCTCCTCATCGCCGTAGTAGCCGTTCATCAGCGAATCGCCCTTGACCAGTATCTCCTCATCCTTGATCTTTACCTGAAAGTGCGGTACCACAAACCCGACGGATGTCGAGGTGAAGCTCTTGTTCCGATTCACAGATACAAGCGGAGCACATTCGGTAATGCCGTATCCCTGCAGAACAGTGATGCCGAACGCAGTCAGATCCTCCGCTACGCTTTGGCTCAGATACGCGCCGCCACTGACGATGGTCTTTAGCCTTTCTAGGCAAGTTCCCTCAAATTTCTCCTGCATTGCCTTTTTGAGAAAGAAGCTCGGGTTTCCAAGTCGCGTTCCCAGTTTCATAAATACCCGTACCTTTTTCTTCTGCCCTGCCTTTTCAATGGCGTTCCACACGAACTTGTGCAACGCTTCGACGACGAGCGGCACGGCAATGATGATTTCCGGTTGGAACAGCGTCATATCGCGGATCATCGTTTTCAGATCCCCGCTAATGCAGAAGTTGAACCCGGCAATAAGGCTGGTCAGCACCGTACACGTAAACCCATAGGAATGGTAGAACGGCAGCATAGCGAAAAGAAACGGTTTGTCCACCGCAATCATCGCCAGAGCGTCGCTCGCATTGGTCAACAGCGCATAATGGCTTAAGAGGACAGCCTTCGCCCTGCCGGTCGTTCCGGAGGTAAATACGATGGCCGCGGGTAGGTTTTTATCCAGAGGCTCCTGTGTAATCTTTTCGACTGCAGCTTCTCTGCCCTGCTGCAAAAAGCTCTCAAATCCCCTATCTCCTGTTTCTGCGATAGCGATGATGCGCTGAACTTTCGGATTTAATTTGGCAATGTTTTCGCATATCAAAACCATGGATTGTGACGTCACGATGGCAGCCGTATCGGAATGGTCGATGAGTTCCTCAATGGCTTCCTGCGATTGCTCGATATCGATGCATACCGCAACACCGCCTGTGATCGCGCATCCCAAATAGGCGATGACCCACTCGTAGCTGTTTTCGCCCACCACAGCCACGTGTTTTCCTGCCAGGCCGTTGACAACAAGGCTTTTCGCAAACGAAAAAACGTCCTCTTTTACCTGTGCGAAGCTGTAGGTGCTCTTGTTTCCCTGCCTGTCATAGCACGTAGCGGCGATCCGCGTCCCATATTGTTTGGCAACGGAAGTCAGCATCTGCTGCATATCATCGTAGTATTTCACCGGATTTAATGCATATTGCTTTTTCATTTGCTTTCCTCCGCCATTTCGTTGAGTTGGTCGTTTACGTATGTCCAGGCTATGTCCTTCTGGATGTTCTCAAAATCCTCATTTAGGAGATTTATAAAAACATCCACCATATTGGCGTCGAGCTGGGTCCCCTTATATATCTCCAGTTCCTTCTTTGCCCTTTCCAGCGAAAGTTTGCTGCGGTAATGGCGGTTGGTTCTCATCGCGTCAAATGCATCCGCAATGGCAATTATTCGGGATTCTTCCGGGATCTCATCCCCCTTGAGACCCCTTGGATACCCTCTTCCGTCAATACGTTCATGGTGGTTTTCGATGATGGATGCAACGCTTTCAAACGCCGACATGACAGAGAGTATCTCCGATCCCCGTTTGGGATGCTGCTTGATGAGTTCATACTCCTCATCCGTAAGCTTGGAATCCTTCAATAGGATGCTCTCCGGCGTGCCGATCTTGCCGATGTCATGGAACAAGCCCGCCAGCTCAACCTGCTTGATGAATTCTTCCCTCTTGCCAAGGTTTCTGGCAAGGCGCGCAGCATAGTACGATACACGGTCTGAATGACCGCGGGTATAGATATCCTTGGCATCCACCATGGAGCGGATCGCGTTGATCATCTCCAGATAGTTATTCTGAAGCGATGTATATGCCTTTTCGAGCTCTTCATTCTTCATGCGCACCAACGCATCCAGCATTGCATTGTTCAGAACGGAGGAAGCTTGTTTTGCGTAGATAGCAAAGAGCTGAACGACTTCCGCTTCAATGCCCATTTCGACATCGGCGCTTATGACGCCGAATACCTTGTCTTTTTCGTTGAACAGAGACGCTGTAATCCGCTCGCCAGATTGAGTCGCCTCGCGAAGTACATCGAATGACTCTCCTTGACCAGAGATTTCCTTAAAACGTTCAAACCCGATTGCTTTAGTTTTCTCGTACCTTCCCGTACCTTTGTAAAACCAATGGTAAACACCATCCGGTTCGCCTTTCCCGTTCTGTGCAGCCTTTTGATCAAGGTAAATATAACCATCCTCGGCATCCAACACCGACAATGCATTGACGAGAATGGATTGAAGGATTTCATCGGTGGTCTGCATCTGGTACAGCGTCGGCAGAATGTCCAGGATATACCCTAGGCCGTCGCGATACCTGGATATCGTGCGCATCTGGCGAATGGATTTGACACAGGATTCCACCAGAAGCTCCAACTGGTCAAACCGGTCGCTCTTCTCATAATATCCCTGAATATCCAGTTCACGGATGGTCTTGATGGGCGGCGCAAGGCTCCGGTGTCCCGTGAGGAGGATGATGAAGAGCTCCTTGTTAAACTCCCGGATCTTCTGCACCACGACATCGCCACATACAGGCGACATCAAAAAGTCCAGCAGCAGAATATCGTAATGGGTATTGCGAATGCGTTCGATGGCGCGCAGGGGGTCATTTTCCACATCCACCCGAAAACCGGTCGATTGGAAATACGCCTGCAGCGTTACCGTCATGATCTCATCGTCGTCAAGGGTAAGGATGGAGAACTCGTTTTGCTCCATTCCGACTTTATTTTTCCTCATGAAACCACCTCCGAACGAAGCGGGACAAACTTAACGTTTTCCTTGGGAATGGATATGCCGAATACTGCGCCGCCGCCCACATTGTCTTCCACCCACATCTCGCCGTCAAACTTTCCACGGATGACGACATTGGAAATGTAGAGTCCCAATCCCGTCCCCATGGTACCCTTGCTGGTGATCATCTGTTTGAACAAGCGGCGCTTCACCTCCGGCGATACGCCTGTGCCGTGGTCCTTCACCATTATCAACAGATTATCCTCATTCTCGCTGATACCAACGGTGATGATCCCGCCTCCTCTTGGCTCCAGCGCATCGATGGCGTTGGACACGAGGTTGTTTACCACCTGGACCATGTTGTTGATATCACCGTGCAGGAACACGTCGCGCGCAACAGCGTTTTCCACTTCCAGCCTACAGCCGTTGTTGAGCAATTCATGTCGCAGCAAAAGCGATACGCGCTTGAGCATCTCATCCACCGAGAAGTCAATATCGTTGGATACGTTCATGTTGGTTGCCTGGCCTTTGACTGCGCTGATGATGTCCGACATGTACGTGCAGGCCACGCGTACGCGCGAGAGCCATTTCTTCATCTCGTCGTAGATTTCTTGATAATCCTCTTTGGTAATATCCTTGTCTTCCAAACTCAGAATGCACTCATCCACCAGGTTCTCGATGGCCGTGGAGCTGCCGGAAATGCTCATGATCGGCGTTTTCAGGTTGTGTGCCATACCGCCCATCATCTGACCCAGCGTGGCCAAGCGTTCGCGTTCCATCATGCGCACCTGGTTGTTCTGAAGCCGTTGCATGCTTTCCTTGAGCTTGGTGACATCCTTAAAAATGCAGATGAATCCGGATATCCGGTTGGAGATCATCAGCGGCTTGACTTCCACCATGTAATACCGTTTGACGGATTCCCCTTCCTCATATATGTTGACAGACTGCTCATAGAAGATGCTGGCACCTGAATTCTTGCTGGATTCAATGGATGTCTGCAAGTTATGGATGCCCATCTTGTTCTCCACGTTTTCATCCTTCAGGCAGTCTTCCAGGTACCTGTTCTCCACGATACCATGCTGATTTCCGAAGATTTCCTTGAACTGCATATTGTAATTGACGATCAATCCCTT
>CAZHNN010000005.1:78081-116832 GCA_964533965.1 uncultured Clostridia bacterium
AAATGAGATTGAGCACATGCTGCATCGCAATCGGCCGGATATCCAGAAAATGCAGCCGGTAGATGATAAATCCATGGCAGACGATGGTGGCCACAAAGCTGATGGGCGTTATGGCAAAGGATTGCGGGAAAACCTGCAAAAGCATCAAAACGTTTGTGAGCAACGGTACCAAGCTTCCGAACAGGAAGATGATGGTCTGCTTGATATGCAGCGTGCTCTTGCTCATAAAGGCAAAGTTCAGCATAAAACCAACGGAAGCGACCATACACGCAGAGCTGTAAAGTCCGCCCAAATAGAGCATTGGGCCAAATACGATTTGGCTGCTGTTGATCGAATAGACCTTATAGAACAACTGGTGCATCGGATTTGTCCACACCATAATGTTCAGAAGCGTGGGGATGATAAAAAGGCACCAATACATCCTCGGCAGCCGCTCCAACCCCTTGGTAAACGCCAGGGCGATGATAAGCGATAGCGTCGGCAAGAACTCGACACTCAGATACACCAGAGAATCCAAAACGAATAGCAAGCTGGAATTGATTGACCCAAAATACTTTATTGCAATCAGATCCAAAAGCCAAAACATATAGAGTGCGGTGACGATAAGGTACAGCTTTTGCAGCAACTGCGTCTTACCGCTTTTTCCATATTTAAATATGAACACCGATGTGACGGCTATCAGGACCAGAAATACCACAACCTGAACATCCGTAATCAATTCAATCACCGCCTTTATGGATACTTCCGGCCGGAATAAAGTTCTTAAGCAACAACTCCACATTGGGCTCCTGCCATACAAAGCGTTTACTCAAAAGCTCCACGACGGTTACGCCGCACTTCGGTTTTATGGTGACTTTCTGGCTCTGCAGCCTGTTATACGTCTCCACTAGCGGTGAAAACTCTTCAAATCTTCCTGTATCCAGCTTGGATATCAGATACCGACGGAACGTCTCATCATCCGTTTCAACGACCTGTATCCCCATTGATTGCATCAATGTGATAAGCGGCACGGTATGGGGATTGAAGATATGATAGACACGGCGTTTTCCATTCAAGAGCGCTACGATGGCGCGTGCGCAATCGTCTACGGCGGTCATCTCAATTTCATACGGAGCAAACGAGGAAGGAATCTGCTCTAAAAGTCTGAGCGCCACGATGACGTCGTAGAATGTATTGCTTTTGGGATTGGGCTGGAACACCCCGTCGGCACTGCGACCGACAAGACGGCCTACGCGGAATATCTTGGCGTCCAACCCGGATTCGATCGCATCAAACACCAGATTCTCCGCCATGAATTTCGTTCTGACGTAGATGTTGTCACACCAGTTTTGCCCGATATCCCTGCTTGTTTCGCTAAATTGGGCACTCTGGTTCGGATTATTGACGAGGTAATCACCGCTGACGCTGATGGTGGAGATATGGTACAGTCTCAAGCCCCAGGCTTTTGCAAGTTCTATCACATTTCTTGTGCCATCATAATTGGTTTTGTAATGCCCGTCATCCTGCGCATAGTGCCTGACGTCCGCCGCAGAATGCACGATGCAGCCAACGCGGGAAAGCACTTTGGCATGATATTCGCAGTCGATGCCAAGCGTATGCAACTGCACGTCGCCCGAAACCGCTGTAATATGCCTGAAATGATCCATCAACCATTTCTTGCCGAAATAATAGATCAGTGCATCCCATAATCTGTTCGCATCGCCGTTGCGCACAGTACAGACAACCGACCGTGTGCCCTTGTCCAAAAGCTCCTTGAGCAGATGAGCTCCCAGGAACCCCGTTGCCCCTGTGAGCAGCACGGCATCCTGCTCTTTTGCCTTCATCAATCGTGGTGCCACCGGAATTGCGGCGAGCTCTTCCGTGACAAATGCGCTCTCTTTAGTAACATCGCTTTCCTGTTCGGTCTCCGTCGGACCTTTCGGCACGACGCCAAACAACGCAATCTGCCCCGATGGGGTGGGATTCTCATAGAACTGCGCCAATGTCATGGTCCATCCATGGTTGAAATAGAGGCTAAGCAGGTGCAGTGCCCCCAGCGATGTGCCCCCTTGTTTGAAGAATGAAAGCGACATATCGACGCTGTCTTTCGAGAGGACCTGCTTCCAAAGAGCCACGATCTGCTCGACGGTTGGCTTTGCAGACTCGCTTAAGAGGATTGCTGCATTGCCCTGCATCGGATCGGGTTCGCCTGCTTGCATGGTGTTTGCTTCCGTCTGGCTCTGCAACGTCAGAACCGGGATACTTGGTTGTATGCTTTCAGGCACTTCGTGTTCGGTTGCTTCGCTTTCCGCTCCCACTTCCAAAACCGTACCGGATGCAGAAGGTTCGTTCTCAACGACAGTCAAACTTTTCAAAATGGACGTGCTTTCGCCGATAGCCGCTAACGACGCTTCATTCAAGGCTCGAAGATCCGTCTTGCCCGCAGCCGATCTTGGCAACTCGGACAAGAAGACGATTTCAGCCGGGATCATATAGATTGGCAAATCTTTTTTCAAAAGCTCGATGAGCTCCGCCTCGCCTACGCTCCTCTGTTCATTTGCTACGGCATACAGTTTTATAGCCATGCCTTCGGAGGCTTGGTATGCCACAGCGACCGCTTCTTTAACATATCCAGTGGCGATGGCTCTTTCGCTTATCTCGCCCAATTCCACGCGTTGACCGTTTAGCTTGATCTGAGAATCCCTGCGCCCAAGGAATACATAGTTTCCATCCGCCAGCATGCGCACGATATCGCCCGTGCGGTACATCTTTTGATTGGGGAACCAGGGGTCCGGTAAAAAGGATGCCTCCGTTATTTCCTGCTGCCCGATATAACCCTTTGCCAGGCATTCGCCCGCAAGATATAATTCGCCCCAGGCTGTGGGCATCACAGGGTTCAATTGTTCGTCCAATACATATGCACGGCAATTGCGCAGCGGTTTGCCGATGATCATTTCGCCGCAATCCGTCACATCGGCCATCGTTGCATACACTGCCGCTTCGGTTGGCCCGTACATGTTCATGATGCAGAGGTTGCCGTTTCCGGCCAAACGCAGCCTATCCTTGAGCGGTACGCTGAACGCTTCGCCCACCAGAAGCATCATGGAGAGTTTGGATGCAGCGCCAGTAAACGCATCATTGCCCAAACACATCTGCAAACGCGATGGCGTCAATTGCATTACGCGCACATCGTTGTGTTCGATCAGTTCCGCCATCTTCCAGGGGAATGTCATTTCCTCTTCGTCCGCCATGACAATGCAACGCCCGCAGCAAAGCACAAGCAGCGTTTCGGAAAAAAAGATGTCAAAGGTAGCATTTGTGGTACACAGAACACTTCCTGTCGTCAGATCCAACAGGCGCGTCAGAGTTCCCAATAAATTGGCCAATGCGCGATGGGGCAGCATAACGCCCTTTGGTTTTCCTGTTGAGCCCGACGTAAACAGGACATACATCAGTTCGCCTGTGCTTCGGTTTTCAACCGAGTCGAAGGGGACGGTCTCCCCTTCCACCGGTATCGCTTTACACTGCCATTGCGTGGGAAGTTGCGGCGTTGTCACATCATCGCTCAAGACAAGCGAAACGCCGGCAATCTGTGTCATCGCGCGCAGGCGGTTTTCCGGATACGAGGTTAGCATTGGCATATAGGCGCAGCCCAGCTGCATAATGCCAATTATCGCGGCGATCATATCTACACCACGCTGCAAGGCAAAGCCGATGACATCGCCCTTCTTTGCACCGTTCATATACAATCTGCCTGCAATATGGCTCGCACGATCCATTAGCTCTCTATAGGTGGTCGTCTTATTGTGGAAGATCATCGCCGGTACGTCCGGATTCAGCTTGGCTTTCTGTTCGATGATCTTGTCTATTGGAAGATCCACAAACGGCGTATACATATGATGCCGGTTCTCAAACAGGTTGATATGATCCCTGACATCCACACCGCTGATTTCCGCCAGATCTATGGCATGATCCGCCATCAGTGACCGAAGGATCTGCAGATAGCTTCTCGAATAGAGCTCGATGGTTTCCTTGTTGAACAACGAGGTGGCGTATTCAAAGTTCATTCCATACATGCCGTCATGTTGATAAACTTCGACGCTCAAGTCCAGCTTGGATGTATGGGTGGGCAGATGGATCGTTTGGGCGGGATGCCCCCCGATCACAAATGCGGCATCATCGATGGGACGCATGGTCAACATCGTGTTGTACAGCGTGCTGCGGCCAAGTTCACGTCCCCTATTCGAAAGCGTAATAACCTCTTCAAGCGGTATTTGCTGATTGTCCAGCAATCCCACAACGCTTTCCTGCACGCTTATAAGGTAATCCTTGGCGGATATATCCGATCTTGGCTTCAACCGCAGCGGCAATGTCTGGATGAATGTTCCCATCACCTGCATCAATTCGGAGGATGGTCTTCCTGCAACGGGAGTCCCTACGACGAAATCCTCGCTGCCGGACGTCTTGTGCAGCAGGATGCCAAACGCACCCATAAATAGCATAAAGGGTGTTATCTGATTTTTCTTTGTGAAATCGTCTATCCTTTTCTGCAAATCGGAAGGCATGCCAACTGTTAAGACATCGCCATAGAAATCGAATTGTTTGGGACGCGTATAATCCAGCGGAATATCCAGCGGGCCCTCAAGGCCTTCCATCGCCTTTATCCAGAAATCACGAAGCTGCGGCTGCAGTTCCGTATGCACTGAGGCCTGCCAGTAGGCGTAATCCTTAAAATCGATCAGAGGCAGCTCCAACGGATAGCCGTTGTACAGCGCGTTCAACTGTTCGATGATCAGCGGCGTGCTAAGGCCGTCCATGATGATGTGGTGCATGTCGATAAACAGCACGTCATTGTTTTCGTTTTCGTGCCAGATCGCCGCGCGGAACAGCGGAGCGCGGGATAGCTCAAACGGACGTACGAATTGTTCCGCCGCTTCCGCAATGCTGTTTGCATACAGCACCGTTAGCCCAGATGGGACGCTGTTGGCGATCGTTTGGCGCAAACCGCTTTGAGTCATGTGGAAGGAAGTCCTCAAAACGGACTGAGATGCGACAAGACTGTTTAATGCGCCTTCAAGCCGCTTTACATCCAATTTTCCGCCGATGCGGAGTGCTCCGGGCATGTTGTAGGCGATATTCGTGGGATCCTGCATGGATTGCACATAGATGCTCTGCTGGGTGGAAGAAAGCGGATAATCCGGCAAAATGGGCGCAGGCTCAATAAGCGCTTTGATCTCGGAGCTGCTTTGACTTCCCATCAGCAGATTTTCCAACCGCACGGCGTTTCTGCATGCCCAGAGGTCGGCAGCACGCAGCCTTCTGTCGAACGCCTCCTCGAGCAATGCAAGCGTTTCGAGTGCATTGAGGGAATTCCCGCCGTTCTGGAAATAGTCAGAGGAAGCGGACAGTCCGCTTGTTCCCAGCACCTTTTCGAAAATTCCCACGATCTTTTTCTGCATATCCGTGCAGGCGGGCACATCGGAATATTGCACGTCCGGTTTTGGAAGAGAGTCCATGTCGATCTTGCCGTTTTGCGTCATGGGTATCGTTCCAAGCCGCAAGAAATAGGAAGGAATCATATACGAAGGAAGATACGTCGCCGCAAACGCAAGAAGTTCATGCTCCGGGATGGGATTCTTGGATGTGTAGTATGCGATTAGATTCTGCTGCCCGCTAATATCCATCACGCGGACAAATGCGCTTTCAACTGCCGGATGCTGCGCAAGCCTGGCTGCAATTTCCTGCGGTTCAATACGCAGCCCACGCAGTTTCACCTGCTCATCTTTACGGCCGCGAAGGATTATTTCCCCATTTGGAGTCCAGCAAGCGATATCCCCGGTTTTATAAATTCGTTCTCCATATTCAAATGGATTTTCGAAAAAGACCTCGTCAGTAAGAACCGTATCATTGCGGTATCCCCGTCCGACGCAGACACCCCCAACATATAGCTCTCCATAAACGCCGACGGGCAATGGCTGGCGATGCTCGTCCAGCACATAGAGCCGACAACCTGGCATTGGAGTGCCTATGGAAATGCGTGCCGCTTCGTTTAGCTGACAGCAGCTAACGCCGACGGTGGTCTCCGAAGGCCCGTACATATTAAAGATTCTGGCGCTTGTGTGGCGCTTTAAAAGCATTAAGAGTTCGCTTGAAAAATGCTCTCCGCCGCACAGAATATTCTCTATTCTGCAAAGCGACGCGAGAAAGGAATGATCCCTGCAATAGGCCGCAAGGCGGGATGGTGTCATGGAAAAAAAGCCCACGGCATATCGACGGATCAGAGATGCGAGCCTGGCGCCGTTTTCCAAATCCTCTTCTTCCGGAAGCACAATAGTGCGACCATTTAGAAGTGCACACATGCTGTCAATTAAAAACGCATCGAAGCTCACGTTATAGGAGGACAGCACAGCGTCATGGCCGTAGAACTGCGCAAAGCCTTCAGCAAAATTCAACAGGCTTCTCTGCTCAATTTCCGTACCCTTTGGCTTGCCGGTACTCCCCGAGGTATATACGACATACGCCAGATCGGCTGGCTTCGTTTCAATCAGCGTAAAGTGCTTTTCCGTTTGCGGCAATGTAGAAGCGTCAAGAACAGGAACATCGCATTGGATACCACGAGCATATTCCTGCGTTGAGATAAGAGCGCATGCACCGCTGTCTTTAAGCACTTCTTCGAGGCGCTTCTTGGGCCATTGCATGGAGAGAAGCATCCACGCGTGCCCGGCTTGTGCAACACCTGTCATTGCCGCCATCAACTCGACGCTCTTTGGCAGAAGGATGCCAACTACGCCCTGCCCGGAAGGAACACAACCGGATAGCGCATGGGATATATCGTCTGCTTTTTCCCGCAAGATCTTGTAGTTGGTCCGAACGCCGCTCTTTATGACCGCGGCCCTGTCCGGGTATTTGTTGACCACATCACGGAACTTTTCGCCAATGGTACCGGAACGGTATAACTGGTCATAGCGGTTGAACTGGAACAGGACCCTTTCCTTTTCCGCGGTGCTGATGACGGAAAGCTGCCAGATCGGCTTACCAGGAGCTGCAAGAGCCTCTTTGAGGATATTTGTGATATAACAATGAAGCTCTTCTATTTCCTTTTCTGAAAACAGTTGCGTTAGATAATCGTAGTTGACTAAAAATCTACGCTCGTTTTCCATGTTGCTCAGGTGGATGCACAGGTGCTCGCTCTGGTACCCGCTGTAAAGCCATTGTCCGGAAAACACGATTTCTGTGTTTTGGTTGCAGTAAATGCGGCTTCCCTGGAAGGAAAGGGCGATATTGTAGGCTGGGCCCTGCTGATCCTGATGGGATTCATGTATAAGCTCCATGATCTGTGAAAGCGGAAAACGCTGGTGGCGAAGCATATCGTACCAGTTTTCCGTTAGATATTCGAGGAATTCCGAAAAGCTCCAGTTTTCATCGACAGTGCCGGTAAACGGGAGCGTACTGACAAACATGCCGCTGGTTTCACGGTCTGTTGCATTGATCCTGTTGTAGATGGGGACCCCGATCCGAAAGCAATCCGCCCCTCCGATGCGCTTGAGATAGATGGCAAGTGCCATATAATACGCCGCAAACGGTGTGACCCTGTATTGATTGCAAAAGGCGATCATCGATTGGCTCAACAGCTGCGGAAACTCAAACGATTTTCGAAGTCCAACGGAACTGACGCAAGCACTCGAAGAGGTTTTCAAGGACGCGGGCTGTGCATCTAGCGCCATGCATTGCTGCCAATAGGACCGGTCACGCTGATACGCTTTGGAGGTGAGATACTGCTTTTCATCCTCTACATGCAGCCGGTAACTCGGCGCTTCTTCCAGTTGAACATCCTCTGCGTTGACCAGTGCCAAATAGGTGCTTGCGATGCGGTTTATAAGCAATACCTGGGACCATCCGTCGGAGATGATGTGGTGTGTCTTGATCAATATGCTGCCTTCGCATTCTCCCAGCTTTATGATTATGAACTGGCACAAAGGCGAGTCATACAGAGCCATTGACTGACGGGCAATGACTTCCTCCCAGTGATGGATTCCCTTTTCGTTTGTGGTGGTAAAATCGTAGACAGGAAACTGCTTTTCGGTGAATGGAACCTCATACTGCATCGGTTCGCCGGAAGAAACCGAAATCTGCGTGCGAAGGGATATATCCGACTTTACAATGATATTAAGGCATTGCTGGATAAGCGAGATATCAAATACACCACGAATGCGGATGGCCTCGCAAATAACATTAATGGATGTCCCTTGATTTGCTCTCTCAAGGTTCCATATATTAATTTGGCTATTCGAAAGCGGGTATGCTTGGACATTCATCCCGCGAAAAGCCGCATCCTGCACTGTAGCTAGCCCCCGTTACGACAAATAAGTATGCAAATATATATAATTACTCTTTATAGCCCCAATAATGACATTATACGCATCGTGCTCTGATATGTAAATCAGTTTATATAATCATATATATATTATTTTTAATATCATTTTGTATGTTTAGTAATATTATAGCTGCATAATTTATATATTCATCAATATTTTAATCAATAAATGCTATTATTGTGTTTTATCAATATCGATTTATTATGTTTGTTCCATGCAATTCAACAATTTCGTTTTATCGACTAACAGTTTCCTGTATTTTGTACAGCTATCGTTACTTATGATATTACATTTTAACAAATCATGCAACAAAAAAACTGTTCCTGTAATATTAAATTATCAGGAACAGGTTTTGGTGCCGAAGACCGGACTTGAACCGGTACGCCCTTGCGGGCGGGGGATTTTAAGTCCCATGCGTCTGCCATTCCGCCACTCCGGCTTATTCGTGCATTAGTATATCATAGAAGCACTATTTTTCAAGTGTGCATGTCAGTTTCATCCAGATGTTGTTTATTATTCAAGACTTGCTATTTTAGCATGATCAGGGTACCATGCAGATGTTACCATTTTATTAAGGAGTTCCTACATGCTTAGAAGAATTAGCCTGCAAAAGCTCCTGAATACAGCCATCATCGCATCGCTGTTGATGGCATTCATCCCCTTCTCCACTGGTTTTGCAGCACCGGCATCCCATACGGCAATATGCACAATAGACGGCCTCGCGGTTCGAAAAGGACCCGGTACCCGCTATGATTTGATCGGGACGCTGCACTCCGGCGATATAATCACGGTACTCCAAGAGAAAAATGGCTGGTACCGCTTTGATTTTTCGGGAAAGACGGGTTGGTCGAGCGGAAAATACCTGGCCCTATCCGGGACAGCCGATGCGCCGATGCCGGAGCGTATCGGTACCGCCGCTTGCAATGCCAGTAACACGAAGGTCCGCTTTGGACCCGGAACCTCCTATCAGGCATACGGAATCCTTCAAAAGGATCAACTTCTCAACCTCTATGGCCAATCGGAGGATTGGTTCCAGATAGGATATGGTACAGGCCTGGGTTGGATACAAGCTTCCTATCTCAAAGACATCCGTTTGATTCATGTCAATAGCAATACTTCTACCTCTTCGCCTCAAGCGGCTTCCGTTCCATCCTCTTCATCCGAGCCATCCGCGCTGCCGGACACCTCGTCCGTCATAGGAACAGCTGTCGCCAGCCTCACAAAAGGCTTGCTCAATGTGCGCAGCGGACCGGGAACAGGCTATAACCGCATCGGAATCATCGACAATAAGGCAAGCTATGACGTTTATGCGGAGCAAGGCGAATGGCTGTGTATCCAGTTGGGCGAACAAAAGGGCTGGATTGGGAAAGCCTATGTCACTTTTACGCGGACGACCGATCCCTCCGCTTCCTTAAATAAAGGAATCGTGGACGCGCCATTGGCAACGGACGAGAAAATTGATGACAGCACGCCCATCGGCGCCGGTCTGGTCAACACGATCAGCGGTTCGCTGAGTGTTCACAAGGGCCCAGGAACCCAATACAAGGTCATCAGTCACATTGCCATGGGAGAAACGGTAGACATCATGTCGATCTCGGGCAACTGGTATTACATCAGCTATGACGGAAAATTTGGTTATGTGAGCAAATCCTTCATCAAGGTGATGCAGGTCGAACAGGAGACAGCATCCTTTGCGAATGTGGATCCAATTGTAGCGCAAATCAAGGGAACGGTTCATTTGATCCAATGGTTCGGTACGGGAGGCGCACGGGCAATCTGGCCCAAAGGAACGTACTTTACGATGGTGGATGTCCGTACCGGCACCGTTATGCGCATGAAGTATTGGTGCGGCACCAACCATGCCGACATTGAACCGGCAACAAAGGTAGATACTGCGGCGCTAAAAAAAAGCTATGGCGGCCACTGGTCATGGAAGCGCAGGCCGGTCTGGGTAATCATCAATGGCCAGGCATATGCCGGTTCTATCAACGGCATGCCGCACGGTGGAGACAGCCTTCCCAGCAACGGCATGAATGGTCAGATTTGTCTGCACTTCGTCGGATCTGAAACGCATTGCGACGGTCAGGTCGATCCAGTCCATCAGGCGACCATTCAGGAAGCATACCTGGCTGGAAAATGATATGTCATGCGGCATGTGTAGCACCTAGTATTTTTTTGCCTGGGATTTTATAACAAAACGGTTGTATATAGGAAATTTTGCATGTATTATTATGGTATTATATGTTTTTTATGATGCAATCGAAAGGAGCTCCCCATTTGAACCGACCGATTGTACGTCACATTCGAAGGCTGGTTCTCTGCACAGTATCGGCAGCCCTGCTTACACTTTCATATGCTTTTTTTCCGATTCCCGCACATGCGCAGTCTCCCATCGGCACGGGTATTTGCACGGCCAGTTCCCTTACTGTAAGGTCAAGGGCGTCTTCGTCGGGCAAAAAGTTGGGCAGCATTCGAAAGGGTACAAAAGTCACGGTCTTTGCCGTTCAGAATGGCTGGTATCAAATCGCCTATAAGAATGGCTACGGATGGGTGAGCGGCAAATACATCAAGTACACCGCCGGCACAACGACGCCATCCAATCCGACCAACCCATCCACACCAAGCGGTGCCATAGGCACGGGCGTTGTGAAAACCAGCGGCGGTTCGCTCAACGTGCGTTCGGGTCCGGGCACAGGATACTCCGCACTTGGAAAAGTAAGCAATAAATCCACTCAATATATATACCAGAAACAGGACAATTGGTATCGTATACTCTTCAGCGGCAAGGCAGGTTGGGTAATGGCAAGCTATATAACCTATACGCCCCTGTCCACGACACCCACCACTCCCACTACTCCCACAACCCCAACAACGCAAGACCCCATCGTGCAGGCGGTCTCCGTCTATACCTATGACCAGATGAAAAAGGATATCGCTTCTCTCAAGGTGAGATATCCCGATAAAATCACCGTATCCTCCATTGGCAAAAGCGTGGAAGAGAGGGATATTCCCGTTCTTATCATAGGAAATCCCAATGCCGCGAATCAGATTTTGATCCATGCCGGTATCCATGGGCGGGAATACATGAACCCCAACCTCGTCATGATGCAATTGGAATTCATGCTGGCAAATCAAAGCGCAAGTTACGATGGTCAGACGCTAGCACAGTGGATGTCCGATACATGTTTCTATATCATTCCGATGGTCAACCCGGACGGCATTGCCATCAGTCAGACCAAATCCGGATCGGACAACGTTTTGGCCATTTGCACGTTGAACCTGATCGCTTCCTCCGATCTGACAACCTATCTTACGCAGTGGAAAGCCAACGCGAACGGCGTGGACCTCAACATGCAGTTTCCCTCCGGATGGGACGAAAAGTTAAGTGTTTCAAAGCCTGCCAACTCTGATTACAAGGGCGAAAAGGCGTTGTCCGAGCTGGAATCAAAGGCGTTGGCCGCCTATACGCAGAGTCATTCGTTTGATGTCACCGTTAGCTACCATTCCACCGGAAGCGTCATCTATGTCGAGTTTCCTAAGGCGAGCAGTGACGCGAACTCGAAAAGTCGTTCCCTTGGAAATGCCGTAAGCAATTTGACTGGCTACAGCATCCACAGCACTGAGTTGGACGACGGAGCCGGCTATAAAGATTGGGCACTTTCAGCATGCGGCATCCCGTCTGTTACCATCGAGACAGGCTCATCCACCTGTCCACTCCCACTCGCCCAGTTCTCCGGTATTTGGGATAAAAACAAATATATGTGGCCGGTATTGGTGAAGTGGGTGCGAGCAAATTCAAACTAAAGGCTTTGAAAAATAAAATAGACAAACAAAAAAGCAAGCTTCGGCTTGCTTTTTCGTTGGTGCTTATCACCGCAGTTTTTCGTGCAGGTATTCTATCGCTTCCCTGTATCCTTCAAACCCGTGCCCGGCGATGGTTTTCTCGCACGCCATTCCCGCATAGGATATCCGGCGAAACGGCTCGCGTTGTGAGACATCCGTCAGATGCACTTCCACAGCCGGCAATGCCACCGCTTTAAGCGCATCCAGTATTGCGATGCTGGTGTGGGTATACGCCGCCGGATTGATGACGATCGCATCCATCGCTTGATACGCCGACTGGATCGCATCCACGATGGACCCTTCGTGGTTGGAATGAAAGAACTTGACTTAAATGTTCAACTCCGTGCAAATGCTATGAACGTATTGCACAAGATTTTAATAGGTTTGCGCGCCGTAAAGATTTTTCTCGCGTATGCCCAGCATATTCATGTTCGGGCCGTTAATCACTAGCAGTTTCATCGTAAGCCTCCAAAAGTCTTTGCGCCACCTGTTCGATACTGCCATTGCCGTCTATCCGTTGATCGGCAAAATGCAGATACAGAGGCAGCCTTTGTTGATATAACCTGGCCAATGCGTCCGGTTCCGCGGACAGCGGCCTGCCTTCAATGGGCAATGCCTCCAGATCGCGTTCGATATAGAACAGGACGCCATTTTGTTTCAAGGGCATATAATTCTCTTCTCTGGTCACCGATCCGCCTCCGGTTGAAATGACTACGCCTGTCTGCTTGCCAACTTCGGCAATGACCTGCGATTCGATCACCCGAAAAGCCTCTTCACCCTGACTGCGGATGATGTCCGCCGGAGTTCTGCCTGTCTGTTGCTCTATCAACTCGTCTACATCCAAGTGTTTCCGGTTGCGTTTGGATGCTATAAAATGCCCGATGCTTGTTTTCCCGCAGCCTGGCATGCCGATGAGCACGATATTGGATATCTGCTTTTGAAGGACGCCGTTTATTTCCTCAATCTTCGTATCCGGGATCTCTCTTCCAGTAAACAATTCCGAAGCCTTTTTGGCCTGCGCAACCAGCATGAACAGACCGCCGCCGTTTCGTATCCCAAGCTTCTGTGCGGTCAAAATCAGCTTCGTACGAAGCGGGTTGTAGATGACATCCAATACCCCGTTACAATTTTTGAACATCGTCAAATCGATGGCCGAACCCCCATTGTTGGGATACATTCCAACGGGCGTCGTGTTGACGATGCATTCCGCGTCGCTTTGCATGTCGATATTGTCATAGTTGACCCGTCCCTTTCGCGATACGATGATAACCTCTTTTGCGCCGCCCTCCTTAGCCGCCGCCTGCGCCGTAAGGCTCGTGCCACCGCTTCCCAGGATCAGCACTTTTTTATCAGCAAAGGAGATGCCTGCCCTTTGAGCCATCGCACAAAACCCGAAAAGATCGGTGTTGTCCCCGATGATTCTGTTGCCTTTGCGCACAAGCGTGTTGACACTGCCGATGGTCTTTGCAGTTTCCGACAGTTCATCGCAAAAGGGGATGACAGCCTGTTTATAGGGTATGGTGACGTTCAGCCCTTTCCAATCCTGCAAGCGCAAGAAATTACCCAATTCTTCTGGTGGAAGGCTCACAAGGTCATAGGTGTATTCCCCAAGCATGCCGTGTATTTGTTTTGAAAAGCTGTGTCCCAGCTTTTCGCCGATCAATCCGTATTGCATATCATCAACCCGCTTCAGAGTAGTTGCCCAGGAACACGAACATTTGAAGATCCTTCTCCAGATGTGCCAAAAGCGCTATGGTCTCCTGAGATTCGACGGACGCATCAATGTCGAAATAGAACATGAATTCGAAGTCGCTGCCCGGGATCGGCCTGCTTTCAAGCTTGTGCAAATTGATGCCCAGCGAGGCGAACCTTGCCACGACCGCATACAGTGAACCCGGCTTGTGCGCCGTTGTGAGCATCATGCTGATGCGATTGGCGCCCGGGTAGATTTCAAGCGATTTTGATATGCAGATGAACCTAGTGTAGTTGTGATCGGTGTTTTGCACATCCGCGTCCAGCCGTTTCAGACCGTAGAGCTGCGCGCAGTTGGGCGACGAGATGGCCGCTATATCGTTCCTTCCGGACTCTGATACATACTTTGCCGCGGTCGCCGTATTTTCGTACACCGTTACCTTGATCTCCGGATTTGAGCGCAGGTATTCGCTGCACTGACTCAAAGCCTGCTCATGGGATACGATTTCGCGTATCGTATGAAGGGATGCGCCGTCGTTTGCCAGCAGTGCGTGGTCGATCTTCAGCCGAACACTGCGAACGATATAGAAATGGTATTTTCGCATTAGATCATAGACCGCCGTCACCGACCCCGCGGAACTGTTCTCAATCGGAAGGATACCGTATTGGCAGATGCCGGAATGCACTGCCTGAAACACGCCCTCGAACCGGCTGCAATACATCACATCCGCTATGGGAAAAAGTTTGTCGCAAGCCTGTTGTGAATAAGCGCCCTCCACTCCCTGGCAAGCAACAACGGCTTTGGTTGGGAAGAGTTTCGGCGTGTTTTGTTGCGCAAATCGTATCTTCTCGATAACTGACGTCTGCTCGGCCAACTTTTGATTCTGGTAGCTTCGGCTCAGATCGAACAGCGTCGCATACAGCTGTCTGGCATAGCCCGCGTATTCGGGGCCAACAATACCCGCTACCCGGTTGATAATCTCCCTTTCCCTGCCCGTATCCAGAACGGAAGTGCCGCTCTGTTTTTTATACTCGGCAACCTTTAATACCGTGTCCATACGACGGGCAAACAGCCTTGCCAGCTCATCGTCGATCTGGTCGATTTCCTTTCGCAAATACGATAAATCCATCCTAATAACTCCTTTTTGTTTTTATTCAAAATCCTGTTTCCGCTGCCCGTTGCAGCATGAGATCAACAAGTGCAACCGCCATTGCAGCTTCCACGCAAGGAACAGCCCTTGGAACGATGCAGGGGTCATGACGGCCTTTGACGCTTAACATCGCATCGTTTTTACCTTTAAGGCTGACGGACTGTTGTTCCTTCCCAATGGACGGTGTCGGCTTGAACGCGGCACGGACAAGAATAGGCATACCGGAACTGATACCGCCAAGACTGCCACCGTGCGAATTGGTCTTCGTCCTGACCCGGCCGTCCGCGTCGTAATAGAAAGGATCGTTGTTCTGTGAACCGCGAAGCCTAGCACAGGCGAAACCGTTGCCGAATTCGACGCCCTTGACGGCCGGAATGCCGAAGAGGATCTTGGCGAGTGCATTCTCCACACCGTCGAACATTGGCTGGCCCAAGCCTGTCGGCACGCCTACGGCGCAGGCTTCCACAATGCCACCGATCGAATCGCCTTCGGATGCAACATCGTGTATTGTGTTCACCATGCGCTGCCCCGCTTCATCGTCCACGACCGGGAACGGCTTTTGTGCTATGCTCTGAAGCTGGCTGGCATTGATCGAAACCGGATCAAACGGAATATCCTCTACAAGGCCGATGGACGCTATATGGGAGCCTATCGTTATGCCCCGATGCAGGAGCATCTGAAGGCAGATCGCTCCTGCGATGCACAACGGCGCCGTAAGCCTGCCAGAGAACTGCCCGCCGCCTCGTATGTCGTGATGCATCCCGTATTTCTCATAGGCAGCAAAATCCGAATGCGAAGGCCGTGGGATATCCCGCATCGCCTCGTAATCTTCCGACCTGGCATCGGTGTTTTCGATGATCGCGCACAGCGGCGCGCCACTGGTCGTATTTCCCACAAGTCCGGATAGGAATATGGGTACATCCGCTTCCCTTCTTGATGTGCTGTGGCTTGCCCTGCCTGGCGCACGGCGAAGTAGGAATTGCTGCATCTGTTCCATATCGATGGCTACCCCTGCAGGGATCCCGTCCATCACAACGCCGATCGCCCTGCTGTGTGACTGCCCGAATATGCTGATGATCAGATGATTACCGATCATGGATGACATGCACATCGCCTCCCAATGTTTGAAAATCCTCGAAAAACTCCGGATAGGATTTGTTGACGGCGTCCGCGCCTAAAAGTATGATCGCCTGCTCGCAGGCAATGGAGGCGACAGCTGCGGACATCACGATGCGGTGATCCCCCTGCCCGTCGATTGCGCCGCCTTTCAACTTCCCTTTTCCATCAATCAGGAGTCCTTCAGGCTCTTCTTGTACATCGGCGCCTATTGCCTGAAGGTATCCGGACAATGCCGACAGGCGGTCGCTTTCCTTAATGCGGAGCCTGCCTGCATTGCGTATGGTCGTTTTGCCCTTAGCCACGGCAGCCACAATCACAATTGCCGTGATCAAATCTGGAATTTCCGAGGCGTCGATCGTAACGCCGTGCAGATTGCCCCCGGATACCGATACGGTATCCCCCTCTACCTCGACGTTTGCGCCAAACTCCCTTAGGATATCTACCACGCGCCTGTCACCCTGAACGGATTCCAAGTCCAGATGATGGCATGAAATCCGCTGCCCGATGGCGCCCGCACAAAGCCAAAATGCCGCGTTGGACCAGTCCCCTTCGGCGCGGATTGCTCCCGGTGAACGGTATGCCTGGTTGCCCGGGATGAAAAACCCGTCTTTATGCGTTTGGATCTGTATCCCGAATTTCTTCAACGTCGCGATCGTGAGATTCACGTATGGGCGCGACTCCAGATGCGTCGTAAGCTTGATGCTGCTGTCCGCCGGCAAGAGCGGCAATGCCATCAGAAGTCCGGTGATATACTGAGAGCTGATATTGCCGGGAATGGAGTACTGCCCCGGTTGCAAGTCACCTGTCATATCGATGGGCAGCGAATGCTGTGAAAACCGTATGCCGTGCCGTTCCATCTCCGAAACGAGTGGGCCCAATGGTCGTTGTGGCAATCTGCCTTCCCCGGTAAAGCTGGCATGTAAGCCTAGCGCGGCAGCCACCGGGATCAGAAACCGCACGGTGGAACCGCTTTCCGCACAGTTGAGTTGCACAGGCCCCGCAGGCTTTTGTGTGATCGGAACGACATGCCAGACCCCTTCACTCTCTTCGATCTGCGCGCCCATCGCCTTTAGACAGCGGATGGTCGTCAAGATATCGTTGGAGAGCGTGGTAAACTGTACCCTCGTTGGCGTTTGGGACAGCGCCGCGCAAATGAGAATGCGGTGCACATCGGATTTAGATGAAATGGCGTCGATGTCTCCACCGAGCATGCGCGGCTGAATGGAAATATTTTTGTTTTCTGCTTTCATCTTGAAAGACCATCCTGTATGAATTGCTGCAACTCCGATACCGGCAGCTGCACCCGTTCGCAAAGGCCGACTCGTTTGGGAAGGATCAGTGTGATGTTCCCGCCCCTGCGCTTTTTATCCCCCATCGCCGCCTGCGCAAGCTCTGCAGCACTAAAGCTGCAGCTGTCCGGCAGGCCGTTGTGTAACAGCGCTTCACGAAGTGGCTGCGTGCAATCCTCTTCAGAGAATCCCCTTCTCCAGGCCGCCCTCGAAGCGATGACCATCCCGATGCCCACCGCGATGCCATGGTGTATGGCAAGCCCGCTGCACGTTTCGATGGCATGGCCCACGGTATGCCCAAAGTTCAGAAGTTGCCGCCTTCCCTCGTCAAATTCATCCTCTCCCACAACTTCCGCTTTCATGGCCACGCACTGTGCGATGACATCCTCCACTTCCTGCATGCGCAGGCCGTCTTTAAGTTGTAAGAAGAGCTCTTTGCTGCCAAGCATTCCGTACTTGATGGCTTCCGCAATTCCCTCAGCGAAGATCTCCTCCGGCAGGGATTGCAGCGCATCCGTATCGCAGATCACCAATTTAGGCTGCCAGAACGATCCTGCAAGGTTTTTCCCTGCGCGGAGGTTGATGGCAGTCTTTCCTCCGACCGAAGAATCGATGGCAGAGAGAAATGTCGTCGGGATCTGCACATAGGGGATGCCGCGAAGGTAAACGGACGCCGCAAATCCTACTGCGTCACCGATCACGCCGCCACCCAGAGCTACCAGGATGCCGGAGCGGGTCAATTCCCTCTCACACAGAAAATCCAGTATTTCTTCAAGTGTTTGAAGGCTTTTGGTTCCCTCTCCGCTGCTCAGAATCAGTCTGTGCACCTTGAAGCCGGCACCTGTGAGCGATTGCTCCACCGTTTGCAGGTATCGCTGCGCCACGTTCTCGTCGGTAATCAGCGCGACGGTATTGGGCCTGAAGGTCTGAGCCATCAACGTTCCCGCCTGATGCATCAATCCGCCGCCTATGTGGACGTCGTATTCAAAGGTCGCATTGACATGTACCGTTTTCACCGTTTCGCCCCCTTTCCCCATAAAGCATCGATCTCTTGCTTCGTCTCCCGGCTCTTTTTCAGCATCTCTCTGATAGAGTCTTCATCCTTCTTTCGAAGTGCTTTGCTGTATTCCATGAGGCGATCTGCCAATCCTTCCACCTCATCGGCAAGATAATCTGCATTTTCCGTAAAGAGCTCTGTCCACATCGTTTCATTCAGATACGCCACACGCGTCATGTCCCGAAAGCTCCCGGCAGAAAACCCGATCGACCTTTTTGCGCTATCCGTATCGATATAAGCACAGGAGATCACGTGCGCGAGCTGGGATGTATAGGAGATGATGAAATCATGTTCCTCTGGCGTGGAAATCTGGGTTCTCCCGAACCCCATGCCCAAAAACACATCTTTGATCCTCTGCATCGCCCAATCCGGTGTCGACTCATTCGGTGTTAGGATCATCGAGGCCCCTTCAAACAGGTTCTCCCTCGAGGACCCGAACCCCCAGCGTTCCGTACCCGCCATCGGATGACCGCCCACAAAGACAAATCCGTTTTTTTCAGCAGCAGCCCTCAGGCTATCGCAGACGTGCCGCTTCACACCGCAGCAGTCCACGACAACCGTCTCGGGCTTGATAAATCGCACGTGAGACAAAACGTATTCCACGGAATCCTTTGGGTAAAGCGCTACGATAACAAGTTCGCAGCTTGCAAGCGAAGCTTCGTCCAGAGCCCCGTCGATCGCGCCCTCTCTGATTGCAGTCGCTAAGACTGCATCCGAACCATCAATGCCAAAAACGGTATCGCAACTCCGTGACTTGATGGTTTTTGCCATGGACCCGCCGATGAGGCCCAATCCGACAACTCCGATGTTCATTAAACGCCCTCCTATCGTGCCGCGTACGGCAGGATATGCTGAATCCGCTGCATGATATCGTCAAACATCTCGGGGGTGATGGATTGCGGACCGTCGCAAAGTGCGTGCGCAGGATCATTGTGCACCTCGATGAGCAACCCGTCGGCGCCCGCCGCAGCCGCCGCCAGCGCCATCGGTTTAACAAGATCGGCTCTTCCCGTAGAGTGGCTCGGATCCACCACGACGGGCAGGTGCGTCAACTTTTTCAGCACGGGAACCGCCGCCAGGTCAAGCGTGGTGCGAGTAGAGGTTTCAAAGGAGCGGATGCCGCGCTCACACAGGATGATCTGGTTGTTGCCGCCGGCCATCACATATTCTGCGCTCATCAACAGTTCTTCTACCGTATTGCCGAACCCTCGCTTGAGCATGATCGGCCTGTTCAGTTTGCCAAGAGCCTTTAACAGCTGGAAATTCTGCATGCTGCGCGCGCCGATTTGAAGAACGTCCACACCGTCAAAAAGCGGAAGCGACTCGAGGTCCATCAGCTCGCTGATGATCGGAAGGCCGGTCTCTTCCTTTGCCTTCAGCAGGATCTCGATGCCGTCGCCTCTTAACCCCTGGAAGGAGTACGGCGATGTGCGGGGCTTAAACGCGCCGCCGCGCAACAAGCCCGCACCCGATTTCTTGACGTTTCTGGCAATGGATAGCACCTGTTCTTCGGATTCTACCGAACAGGGGCCCGCCATTACGGTGAAGGTACCGCCGCCAATCTTCACGCCGCCCACATCGACGATGGTATCGTCGGGATGGAACTTACGGTTCGCGCTCTTGAACGGCTCCATGATGCGTTTGACGTCCATGACAATGTCAAGCGCGCGGATGGCGTCGATGTCCACACTCGTCGTGTCGCCGATGAGGCCGATGATGGTCTGTGTTGTACCGACGGATACATGCGTATCCAGACCGAGGCTTCTGAGCCAGTTGAGAAGGTATTCCTGCTGTTTGGCATCCGGGTTTTGTTTTAAGAGTACGATCATGTCTGTATCCTCCTTTTGGTTATAAAAAAAGTTCCACAGTGAATTTCACTGTGGAACCGGGTTTCTTCGTCTTTGCTTTCGCTTTTACTCTTGCTCCCTGTTTCCGTATGCAGCAAAATTCACCTTATCGGGAAAGCCGGTAAAGTAAAAGTAAAAGTAATAATAGTTTGCTGCAACGTATTTCTGCATGGAGCCGAAAGCAATCTCCCTTGTTTTGATTTTGATCAGACTACCATAAAATAGCAGCCTTGTAAAGTATACTATTCTAAATTTCTAAAAAATTATACATGGTATAAACTGTGTGTCATCACGGGAAACAAAAAAGCGCCTACTCAGCGCTTTTTCTTTGGTAGCTCCTAGGGGAATCGAACCCCTGTTACCGCCTTGAGAGGGCGGTGTCTTGACCGCTTGACCAAGGAGCCAAGTGGCAGCGGAACTAGGATTCGAACCTAGACAATACGAGTCAGAGTCGTAGGTGCTACCGTTACACAATTCCGCTATGCCATAACATGTGTTCCCGCAGTGCCGTTCGCCCCCCGTTTACAACCCGCCTCTCTGGCAGGTGGGTGCTCTGTCAGCCTTTTCCGCGATCCCGCATAAATGTGGGCGTGGCGTACTGGGAACATGAACTCGAGCTCCCGTTGTAAAACTGTGGGTTTAAAATAGAGAGCTTACGAACACCACAGGAACGGAATGCTGGTGGGCGATACTGGACTTGAACCAGCGACCTCCACGATGTCAACGTGATGCTCTGCCAACTGAGCTAACCGCCCCCGCGAACCGCATGTTTTATTATACAGATATTCGACTACTTTGCAACCCCTAATTTCAGGCTACAGTGGATCAAAAACCTATCTTTTTCCATTACATCGATGCGGTCTGCTTGTATATTGGCGAGCGTATTCCCGCATTATCCTATGCTTGCAACGGCAGCTTTAATCCGATATCATGAAACGGGAGGAATGCGAAATGTCGGTCAAACTGCCCATGGAAAAGCTGAAACTGCTCTATCTCATCGAGCAGACGCGCTCGCCTGTCAGCCGAGAGGACTTGTGGGAATTCTGCGAACCATGGATTTCGTATTTCCCTCTACAATCCGCGCTCTCCGATCTATACAATTCCGGACTCATCAAGGTCAGCGCCGTGTTTACGTCGGAACGGCGGTATGAGATTACCGAAAACGGCATCAAGACATTGGAGCAGTTGTATCGCGAGATCCCGCTTTCCCAGCGCAACCGCCTGGAGCAGGACGCGCAGCGCATGCGAGAAAAGGCGCGCATGGCCGTGATGTACCTGGGCGATTACCACAAGCTGGAACGCGGCCAATACGTTGCGGATTTGCGCATTTTCGAATGCGGCATTCTGCTTATGCAGATCAGCGTAAACCTTCCAACGCTGGAACAGGCGCATTCCCTTTGCAATAGATGGACGGAAGCGGCGCCCGAAGTTTATGGCCAGCTCCTTCGCTATGCCGATCCGCTGCAAGGCGAAGGCGATAGCTAGAAAGCCGAAACAAGCAAATTTCCGGTAGGAAAGATCTGTTTATAACAATAAGGGAAAACCTTTTGGTTTTCCCTTTTATCGTTCAAGTCGAGTATTCCGCGGGAATGTTCTGGAAGGATACCTTGCAGCCATTCTCTTCGAGTTCACCGAGCAGTTTTTTGTCCTCTTCGCTGGCGGCAAGCGGATCTCTCGTGGGGCCGCTGCCGGTGGTGCCGGAAAGGCATCCCACCATCAGTTCGGGAAAATCAAACCCCTTCATATACGCTTCGTGTGCCGTTTTGATGCTGCCGATCACTACGAATACCGGCCCTGTGGGCCCGAACTGATTCTTCTTCCATTGCTCCGCTGCCCCCGATGTGGAGAGCACCAACAGTTTGCAGCCCACCGGGCATGCCATGCTGTGTACTTGCATCAGAAACGGATCGGAGGCAATGGAATTGTCAATAAGCACGATGAGTTTGGATGGAAAGAGCTTGAGCCAGAGGTTCCTTACCTGTCCGTGGACAAGGTGGGCATCGATGCGTACGCAAGAAAGTTGTGCCATAGCAACCTCCTTAAAGGAAAGTATATGGACCTTGGTGCATCTATGTTTAGTGTATCACAGAAATTTCGACAAGTCGATAATCCAAGGCAAAACGCCGTTTTGAAAAGAAAAAGCCGGATTGCTCGTCTGTGCACTCCGGCTTTGAAAATAATCAGGAATCAAAGTACTGGTCGCGTTTATGGTTTCACGCCGATATCGCATCGCACGTGCTTGCCTTCGAACCCAATTTCATCCATCGCGCGGTAGGCCTTCGCAATGGCTTCGGCCAGCGTATCGCCGCACTCCACAACGCCCAGAACGCGTCCGCCGTTCGTGATAAACATGTCGTCCTTCGTATCCGTCCCCGCATGGAAAACCATCGCGCCCAAAGACTCGCACTTTTCTATCCCCGAGATCGTAAATCCCTTCTGATAGCTCTGCGGATAGCCTCCGGATGCTGCCACGATGCACACGCAGGCACCATCGGAAAATTCGATGTTGCATTTGTCCAGCGTTCCGTCTATGCAGCCTATGAGTGCTTCCGTCAGCGGCGTTTTCATTAGCGGTAATATGGCTTGCGTTTCGGGGTCGCCAAAGCGTGCGTTGTATTCGAGCACCCTGGGGCCATTTGGCGTCAGCATCAGCCCACAGTACAAAATTCCTTTGAATTCCCTGCCTTCTTGCTTCATCGCGCGCACAGTGGGCAGGACAATCGTTTGCAGGATGTTGTCCCGAAGCTCCTTCGGAAGCGTAGGCGTGGGGGCAAATGCGCCCATACCGCCCGTATTTGGTCCCTTGTCCTGGTCATAGACACGCTTGTGATCCTGCGCCGCGGGCATAGGCGCTATGTGTTCTCCGTCGCAGAAGCATAACAACGACACCTCGGGTCCAATCATGAATTCTTCCACGACCGCACGTGTCCCCGATTCGCCAAATGCTCGCTTCACCATGATCTCATCGACGGCGCTCTGGGCCTCTACCAAGGTTTCGCAAATGAACACGCCTTTGCCCAGCGCCAGCCCATCCGCCTTGACCACGACAGGCAGCGGATGAGATTTCACATAATCCTTCGCCTTTTGCGCATCGTCGAATACCTCAAACGTTGCCGTGGGTATGCCGTACTGCTTCATCAGGTTCTTGGAAAAAGCCTTGCTCGCTTCAATCTGCGCTGCGGCTTGTTTGGGCCCAAACGCCTTCATGCCACGCTCTTCAAGCAAGTCCACGAGCCCCAACGCCAGCGGATCGTCCGGCGTGACCACCACCAGATCGAATTCCTGCTGTTGCGCATACTCCGCCAATTTTTGCACTTCTGTAGCTTGAATCGGCACGCATGTCGCTATTTGCGCAATACCCGCATTGCCCGGGGCACAGAAGATTTCGTGTTTGCCCTCCTGATGCAGCTTCCAAACGACCGCATGCTCGCGTCCGCCGCCGCCAATGACCAATATCTTCATCGTGCACCTCAATGCTTGAAATGGCGCATGCCGGTGAACACCATTGCTATGTTCGCCGCATCGGCCGCTTTGATGCTGTCCTCGTCCTTGATGCTGCCGCCAGGTTGTATGATCGCGGTGATCCCGGCCTTTGCCGCCGTCTGTACGCAATCGTCAAACGGAAAGAACGCGTCGGATGCGAGCACCGCGCCCCTGGCACGTTCGCCCGCGTGTTCAATCGCCTGCTCAACCGCCCAGATGCGGTTCACCTGCCCCGGCCCTACGCCGGCACTGGCATCGTCCTTGACCAGGCAAATGCCGTTGGACTTCGTGTGCTTGACAATTCGCCACGCCAACAGGAGCTGTTCCATCTCCTGTTCCGTCGGTTGTCTCTTTGTTACAGTCTTGAGTTCTTCCGCAAAGCCCTGGTTGAATTGCTGTGCGAGCATGCCGCCCATAACCTTCTTCATGTCCAGTGTGTCATTCGGCAGGTCGGCATTGAGACCCGGCAGCTGCAGCACACGAAGGTTTTTCTTGGATTTCAATATCCGCAGCGCCTCGTCGCTGTAGGACGACGCGATGATGATCTCCAAAAAGATCTCCGCCATCTTTTTTGCGGTATCAGCGTCGATTTCAGCATTGACCGCCACAATGCCTCCAAAGATGGAAACGGGGTCTGCTGCATATGCCTTTTCATACGCTTTAAAACAGCTATCCGCTATTGCAACGCCGCAGGGATTCGCGTGCTTGACGGCGACCGCTGCGACCTTGCCCTGTAAGTTTCTGAATTCGCGCAGCAGTTCCAAAGCACCGTTGGCATCTGAGATGTTGTTGTAGGAGAGTTCTTTTCCACCCAACTGCACAGCATTTGCGAGCGAACAGGCGGGGGCATCCACCTCTTTATAGAAGGCAGCTTTTTGGTGCGGATTTTCCCCATAGCGCATGCCCTGAACCTTCTCGTAGGTTAGCGTCAGGCTTTCGGGCAGCATGTCCGCACCAACCTGTTTTTGCAGATACTGCGCGATCATCGCGTCATACGACGCAGTGTGGGAGAACACCTTATAGCACAGCATACGTTTGGTTTCCATGGTGACTGCGCCATACTCCTTGAGCTCCCGAATGACGAGGTTGTAGTCGGCGGCATGCACCACCACAGCAACGTCGTGGTGGTTCTTGGCCGCAGCACGCAGCATGCTTGGACCACCGATGTCAATGTTCTCGATACACTCCTCAAAGCTGACGCCCGGCTTGAGCATGGTCTGCTTGAACGGGTAGAGGTTAACGCAAACGACGTCGATAAGCGTTACGCCAAGCTCTTTGATCTGTTTCATATGCTCGGGGTTTTCCCGCATTGCCAAAATACCCGCGTGCACCATCGGGTGCAGCGTTTTGACCCTTCCGTCCAGGCATTCCGGGAATCCCGTTATGTCGCTCACATTGGTAACAGCCACGCCGCTATTGCGTATTTCCCGCTCTGTGCCGCCGGTGCTGACGATTTCATATCCAAGCTCAGATAATGCGCGTGCAAATTCCACAATGCCCGTCTTATCCGAAACGCTTAAAAAAGCCCTCTTTTTCATTCCTTTTCCCCCTTAACAACGACCTTCCTGCCCTCTATCAGAAGCCTGCCTTCAGCCATCCACCGGACAGCCTGCGGCAAAAGCCCGTGTTCAACTTTAAGAACGCGCTGCTGCAGTGTTTCCGGCGTGTCTGAAGATAGCACGGATACGCACTGCTGCAGTATGATCGGCCCGGTATCCGTCCCCTCGTCCACAAAATGGATGGTAGCACCCGAAACCTTCGCACCATAGGCGAGCACGGCTTCGTGTACGTGCAGCCCGTAGTATCCCTTTCCGCCGAAGCTTGGCAGCAGCGCCGGGTGGGTATTGATGATGCGGTTGGAATAGGCCTGCACCACCTGCTCACCCAAAATGGACAGGTAGCCGGCGAGCACCACAAAATCCGCCCGGTCTTCTTGAAGCGCTTTTAGCAGCGCTTCGTCGCAGGCAGCTTGTGACCCGCAACTTTTCTTGCTGATGACCCGCGTTGGGATATCGTGATTCTTTGCACGCACAAGGGCATAGGCGTCGCTCCTGGAAGATATGACGCTTGCGATATGAGCTGGGATCGTTCCGTCTTCAACGCAGTCGATCAGCGTCTGCAAATTGGTGCCGCCACCCGATACCAGCACGGTAAAGCGCTTCACAGCAGCTTCACCTTCTCTTCGCCCTTTTCCACATGGCCTATGATGTACGCTTTTTCCCCCGCTTCGTTGAATGCGCGCTGCGCTTTATCCGCCTCTGCTTTGGGAACCGCAACGACGAGGCCGATTCCCATGTTGAATATGTTGTACATCTCCATGCGGTTGAGCTGCCCCTGCTTTTCCATAAGATCGAACAGCGGCGGGGTGTTACATTTATTAAGTTCAATTGCGGCGCACAGTCCGTCGGGAATGATGCGCGGCACGTTTTCGATAAATCCGCCGCCCGTGATATGCGCGATGCCGTTTAATTTTGCCTGCTGCATAGCGGAGTGCACCGCTTTGACGTATATGCGTGTCGGGCTAAGCAACGCCTCACCGAGCGTCTGCCCGAGCTCGGCAACGTGTGTGCTGAGCCCTTGCTGTGTTATGGGAAATATTTTCCGCACCAACGAAAAGCCGTTGCTGTGCACACCGGAAGACGCCAACCCGATGAGAACATTGCCTTGCTGTATTGTGCTTCCGTCGATCACATCCGCTTTGTCCACGATGCCTACGGCGAAACCTGCCAGATCGTATTCGTCTTCTCCGTAGAAGCCCGGCATCTCCGCCGTCTCCCCGCCGATCAAAGAGCATCCAGCCTGTAGGCATCCGTCTGTGACGCCCTTGACGATCTGCGCAGCGCGTTCGGGATACAGCTTGCCCACAGCCAGGTAATCCAAGAAGAACAGCGGCTTCGCCCCATGGCACGCGATGTCGTTCACACACATCGCCACACAGTCGATACCGATGGTATCGTGCTTGTCCAACACCATCGCAAGACGAAGTTTCGTACCCACGCCGTCGGTGCCGGAAATCAGAACCGGCTCTTTCATCTGCTTGGAATCGGGTATGGCATAGTCCCCGCCGAAGCTTCCAAGCCCCGCCAGTACGTTTTTATCGAATGTTTTTTGTGCCATTCCCTTGATGCGGGAAACGGTCTCATACCCCGCCTCTACGTCCACGCCGGCCTTTGCATAACTGTTTGACATCGCTTATCCTCCGTTTACAGTGCGTCCGCTTGAGCACGAACCGCCTGATCCCGTTCGCTTACCTTTTGCGCTAGGGATGTTTTATGTGCCTTTAGCTTGTCCCACAACGCAGGTTCGCCCGCGGCAAGTATCTGTACCGCCAATATGGCTGCATTCTGCGCGCCGTTTAGTGCAACGGTTGCAACCGGTACTCCCGAAGGCATCTGCACCGTAGCCAACAACGCATCCATGCCGCCCAGAGAACCGGACACCAACGGTACGCCGATGACCGGCAAAATGGTATGCCCAGCGATCGCACCCGCCAGGTGCGCCGCCATACCAGCTGCGGCAATGATAACGCCAATCCCGTTTTCATATGCGCTCTGCGCGAACTCTCCCGCTTCTTTGGGCGTCCTGTGCGCGCTCATCACATGTACTTCCACCGCTACTCCAAAGGATTTAAGGGTCTTGACCGCGTCCTGCATCACTGCGAAATCGCTGTCACTTCCCATAATTACAGCTGCTTTTGCCATATTTTTACCTCCCCATTGCACCAAAGGCTCCATTGGTATTGTATTATTATACAGAATTCCCAGCAAATCCGCGATAGTTTTTTATCATTGCTGCTCCATAGTTATAAATTCCAAAGCCGTACAGAAAAGGAACAGAGGACAAATAGGTCATGCAGCAGGCTCAACGCAGAAGATCTCTTTGTATCCCCAAAGCAGACTTAAGCAACTATTGAAAAAGCGGCAGTTTTCACTGCCGCCAGTCTGGTTATTATGCCGTTTCGATCTTGGATTCCATTTGCAAGCCAAGCTCCTCGATGGCCATCTCCCGCATCTTGAACTTCTGGATCTTACCGCTGCCCGTCATCGGGAAACTGTCAACATAGCGGATATAGCGCGGGGATTTGTAACGGGACAGCCCTTCGCGCACATATGCGATCATCTCTTCTTCCGCTACCAACTTCGCACCTTCCTTCAGGATGATATACGCCGCTACCTCTTCGCCATACCTGGCATCCGGTACACCGATTACCTGTACGTCCTGAACGCTTGGATGCGTGTAGATATACTCTTCGATCTCACGGGGGTAGATATTTTCCCCGCCGCGGATGATCATGTCCTTGATGCGCCCAGTGATCTTGAAATATCCATTCTCGTCCATCGTGCCCAAATCGCCGGTATGCAGCCAACCGTCCTCGTCGATGGCCTTCGCGGTCTCTTCCGGCATGTTGTAGTAGCCCTTCATGACCTGATAGCCGCGTGTGACGATTTCGCCCTGCGTGTTAAACGGTGCATCCTCCCCGGTGATGATATCGATGATCTTGACCTCCATGTGCGGCTGAACGGTTCCGACGGTGGATACGCGCAATTCGATGGAATCGTCCGGCTTCGTCATGGTGATAACGGGTGAACTCTCGGTCTGCCCAAATGCTATCGTGATTTCCGGCATGTGCATTTCACGAACCACGCGGCGCATCACCTCGACCGGGCAAGGAGAACCCGCCATGATGCCGGTACGCAGAGATCTGAAATCGAATTCGCGGAAGCGTTCATGCTCGAGCATCGCGATGAACATCGTTGGCACGCCGTACACCGCCGTACATTTTTCGATCTGTATGATCTCCATTGCGCGGACAGGATGGAAGTATTCCTGAAATATCATGGTAACGGCGTAGTTCACCGCCGCCATTACACCCAGCACGCACCCAAAGCAATGGAACAGAGGCACATGCAACAACAGACGATCGTTGTGGGAAAATTCCTGGCACTCACCGATGGCGCGTCCATTGTTCACGATGTTGTAATGCGTGAGCATGACACCCTTGGGGAATCCGGTGGTGCCGGACGTATACTGCATCATGACCACATCGTTCTTATCGCACGAATCCTTGCGCTTTTTGAGTTCGGAATCGGGAATGACTTTGCCAAACTCTATCAGATCGTCCCAGTTGAACATGCCGTCGTGCCTGTCTGCCGCATCATGGGGAATGCAGATGACGTTTTTAAGCATCGGAAGCGTCTCGCTCTTGAGCTGCCCCGGCTCGCACTCATACAGTTCTGGACAGATTTCGTAAATATGCCCCAGATAGTCCGAATCACGGAAACCTTCGATCATGATCAACGTCATCGAATCGGATTGCTTTAACAGATATTCCGCCTCGAACTTCTTATAGTTGGTATTCACAGTGACCAACACCGCGCCGATTTTGGCGCAGGCAAACATCGCCACGACCCATTGCGGATAGTTTGTCGCCCACATTGCCACATGATCGCCCTTATTGACGCCGATCGCCATCAAACCCTTACCGACGTCATCGCATAGCTTGTTGAACTCGCGGTACGTCAAACGGACATGGTGCACGAGCGGATAAACCACGGCTTCATTGTGCGGGAATTCCCTTGCCTTTTCCTCCAGCAGCCGTCCCAGCGTATGATTGATCAATTCCGGCATGTTGCATCCTCCTCAAACAAAAACAAAAAACCCTTTCATCCAATAGAAGGACGAAAGAGTTCTCTTCCGCGGTACCACCTTTTTTGGGCCAAAGCCCCACTCATCGGGCGCCAACACGCCCCATCCCTGTAACGGGAGAACCCGTTTTGACCTACTCGGTATAAACGTTTTGGTCAAACGCTCCAAGGTGAGTTTCCGATTCCGTTGCGGCTGTCTCGCACCAACCGACAGTTCTCTTACGCACAGGCGAATCGTACTTTTTCCTCTTCACTGCTTTTTATATATGTTTGGATTATATGCAACGACCAAGTTTTTGTCAACAACTTTTTGGCGCTTGTTCCTTTTTTCAGCAGAGCTGCCTTACGGTACTTCGATGACGCCGCATGCAATCTTTTCGCCTGAATTTCCTGACGGCTGGGATGTAAAATCGTCCGGTTTCCGGTGGATGATGACCGTTCGCCCCATGATATCCGGCAACGTAAACCTGTCAGTGAGCACGGTGCTCCAGGCATAGCCACTATTGCCAAACAGAGGCGGCAAATCCCCCGCATGATACGGGTGCGGGCAGTTGTTGGGATTGTAGTGCCCCTTCGTGTCGGCGAACGGATCTGCCGCGGTCCCTGTGCAGCTCGTCCCTTCATGGATATGGAACCCGAATATCTGACCGCTGCATTTTCCGGCCGCCTGAGGCAAGCCATATACTTCCGCAACCACGAGAATTCCCCGTATAGCCTTATAAAAGGATACTGTTCCTTTTATGGACGGATAGGACGGCGCTCCCAAAAGCTTAGCCACTGCATTGGGCCGCTTCAAAAGCATTTGGGCAAAGCGTTTCGTGTTGCTGCTGTTGATGAAGATCAATTTCCTCCCCTCCTCTGTGGTGTATAGTATGTTCCCTGTTTTCGTTTTGTCCGTTCGCTGAAAATATCCCCAATCAAACGGAAGATTCATTCTGTAACACATTTCGCTATGTTGTCATAACATACCATGCATGCGGTCATAAATATAAAAGCATGCAATCGTCAGGAGGTAAATTGCATGTCCAGATGTTGTTGCAGAAGGAGGTCGAGCTCTAGCTCTAGCTCTAGCTCCAGCTCTAGCTCCACTTCAAGTTCCAGCTCCAACTGGAACCGGAACGGCGTATCGCCGTTGTTTACCCAGGCTCAGGCTCAGGCACAGCGTCAACGGCAGGACGTAGACGTGGACCAGGATCAGGATCAGGAACAGGATCAAAAGTTCAACTTCGAATTCGAAAACATCGGAAATCCCGATATCGATATAAAAGTTGATGTTGATGTCTATGGCTATATCCTATTGGCGCTCTGTTTTCTTGGCTTGTATTCGGGTGGCATCGAGCCCGGTGCCATAAAGGGCTATGTCGATAAGCTCATGGCAGCCAAGGCATAACACCAGGGTTTCACAAAAGATGAAGAGGATACCCGGATCAACCGGGTATCTTCGAGTTACATCAAGACCGGCGTCACTGATTGATTACCGTTCGATATAGTATGTTAAGGCTGGATGTCCGTCATTGAGCAAGCCATAAAAATATCCGTTGACAACAGAGGCTTGTGCATATTAGAATAGCGACATGTTGAATACGAGGGCGTTTCACCTGTTGGTTGAAGTGCCCTTTTTCTATGTAACTATAAACAGCGATCTTCCCGCAGGATCGAAATGTACGAGAGGAATTCCCAAAAACCGGTTCGCCGTTGTTGGAAACGGCTGGCGGTACTTTGGAAATCGACCGAAGTATATTTTACCCGACGTTCAGCGTCGGGTTTTATTTTTTGTAAAGATCTGAAAGGAGTGCTCCCGATGCAAATCGATACCGGAGACACCGCATACGTTCTCATCTCAAGCGCGATGGTACTTTTGATGACCCCTGCCCTGGCATTCTTCTACGGCGGTCTCGTTCGAAGGAAGAACGTCCTGAACACCATGATGTCCTCCTTCATGACAATTGGCATTGCCTCTGTGCTGTGGGTGCTCATCGGCTATACGCTTAGCTTTGGGCCGGATGTGGGCGGCATCATCGGAAACTTCAAATGGTTTGGCCTCAACGGTGTAGGGGCAAGCGCAAACCCGGATTATGCTAAAACCATTCCCCACCTCGTCTTTGTGATTTTCCAGATGATGTTTGCGATTATCACGCCTGCGTTGATCACGGGCGCCATCGCCGAGCGCATGCGGTTTCCTGCGCTGATGCTGTTCATCACGCTCTGGTCCATCTTCATCTATTACCCTCTTGCGCACATGGTATGGGGCAAAGGCGGCTTGTTGGCTTCGATCGGAGCCATCGACTTCGCAGGTGGAAACGTTGTGCATATCTCAAGCGGCGTTTCGGGCCTTGTAGCCTGCATCCTGTTGGGCAAGCGCAAAAATTACGGCATCGTCAAGCCGGTGCCGCACAACGTCCCGTTCGTTCTGCTTGGCGCGGGGCTTCTGTGGTTCGGGTGGTTCGGGTTCAATTCGGGCTCGGCCTTGGGCGCTACTGGGCTTACGGCGCACGCGTTTATGACAACCAATACGGCAGCGGCAGCCGCAATGCTCTCGTGGATGTTCCTTGAGATAAAAGCATCCGGTAAGCCAACGGCGCTTGGTGCTGCAACAGGCCTTGTGGTGGGACTTGTATCCATCACGCCGGGCGCAGGGTATGTGCCAATCTGGGCGTCCATCTTCATTGGGCTGCTGGTTAGCCCGATCTGCTGGTTTGGCGTCAGCGTGATCAAGAACAAATTCGGCTATGACGATGCGCTGGATGCATTCGGATGCCATGGTATCGGCGGCATCTGGGGCGGCATTGCAACCGGTTTGTTCGCGAATACGGCTGTCAATTCCGCGGTACCTCACAATGGACTGCTGTTTGGCGACTGGCATCTGATTGTGTCCCAGTTGATCGCAATCGGCGTGACAATCCTGCTTGCCGTCGTAGGCACCTTTGTCATCACCAAATTGGTGGGCTTTGTTACCACGCTGCGCGTTTCCGCCCGCGAGGAAGCAGACGGACTGGATGGTTCACAACATGGCGAATCCGCCTATCCTTCCTTTATGGGCTTAGATTGAGGAGGTTATCATGAAAAAGATAGAAGCGATCATCCAGCCGTATAAGCTGGAAGAAGTCAAAGAAGCGCTGAACGAAATCGACATCTGCGGCATCACCATCTCGCAGGTGATGGGCGCCGGACGCCAGAAGGGCTACAAGGAGCTGTACCGCGCTACCGAAATCGAGATCAACATATTGCCGAAGATCAAGCTGGAGATCGTGGTACCGGATGAACTCAAGGATAAGGTCATTGACGTCATCATCAAAGCGGCACATTCCGGGGAGATCGGTGACGGAAAGATCTTCGTGACAACGGTGGAGGAAGCCATTCGCATCCGCACCTCAGAGACCGGAGAACAGGCACTCTGATTGTAGGGGTCAAGATAACCAAAAGACAAAAGGCTTTCCGGATCGCTTCCGGAAGGCCTCTTCTCTTTTTATAAACAATCCTTAATCGTATTCATTTTTGCACGGATTTATATCTCATTTATCATCCTCTTCAGGCAGTTGTTCAATTCTATTTACTGCATTATTTGCAACACAACTACCAGGCATGACGTTTCTTCCATTCTGGTTGTTATTCTTAATGAGGTAATATGCACTGATTCCTGTAATTACCGCCAGTATCAATAAGCCGATTATAATCGTAAAGGGCGGGAGCCCCATTCTTTGTGAAGCAACTTGATAACAACCGAGAAAACCAAAGAATATAAATGCTCCTGCAGAAATCAGCTTGATTGTTTTTTCGGGGATCCTCTTGCATAGCACAACACCAATTATAATTCCGATTCCATCAGCAATCAGCATGCCGGTTGTTGTTCCAATTAATATGCCAACAGGGCTCGCGGGAAATTTTGTTGATAGTGCTACTGTAGCAAGTTGGGTCTTGTCGCCCATTTCAGCGAGAAAAAATGCAATGGCAACAGTCACAACCGGACCAAATTTCGTCGTTCTGTTTTCTTCGCCTTCCAGTTTATCGCCCCTGATTGTCCAAAGCCCGAAAAATATAAATGATAGCGAAGCAATTCCTTGAATCCAAACTTGAGCTCCTTCAAAGCGGCCGATAAAGTTACCAACTACAACAGCCAAGGCGTGATTGAGCACGGTTGCCAAGAATACGCCGATCAACACCTTTGTAGCCTTATACTTTGTAGCAAATGCCATTGCCAACAATTGCGTTTTATCGCCCATCTCAGCCAACACAACCGCGCCCACAGAGACTATGAACGCAACAAAATTTGAGTACATTATGCTTGTCCTCCATCATCGTTTTGTAAAAAAAGACTTTTAACATAACCCCATTTTCAAGGTTATGTTAAAAGTCTCGTTACCAAGTATTTGGTACAAAGCCAGGCAATCACTTGCCAGTATGTTGACTTTGTAAAAAAACTACTCCCTCTTAACGAAGAAAATTATATGATTTGACCTCCCAAGTTGTCAAGTGCACATAATCAAATTTGCAAAACAGTCAAGATCAAAACCTGATCGCCTTTTACGAAATCATTTCAATGATTTCAAGCAGCGTATTTGCATCCCCTACATTGCCAGGGAAGATGATGAACGGCATCTGCGGAAATTTGCTCTCCGGCCCCGTCAACCATACCGGTACGCCGGGCTTGACCTGCCCCAACACCAGCGCCTTTCGAATGGAAAGCGCCTTGATCGCAACGTCGCTGGAGGTGTTGCCGCCCTTTGTTAGGATGAATTTGGGGCGTACGCTAAGGTGCCCGATGATGCTTGTCAGCGCGTTTGAAATCTCGACGGAAATATGCAACTGCTTGTCCCTGTCATTCGTATCCAGATCAAGCCGGTCCCGTCTGGTATAGACAATAACATCTTTTCCCGTTCCGATGTTCGTCTCGACCTCCCGGACCACTCGTTGCACTTCCGTTTCAAGCCCCTTCTCCACGAGCACGAGGTGCTGATTGAACTCGATGAACACGAGCGGCCTGCCGCTGTTTTTGAGCGTCTCGAATTGCTGTGTCGTCCTGTTCACGTGGGAGCCGATCAGCGCGATGCCGCCGTTTTTACTCTCCCGGCTTCTCAATTGGTCCCCTGAAAGCAAAGGGATGTCGCTAATCCCGCCCATGACCTTTGTCAGCGAGGTAGCGCTTCTGAACAGGAATTCCTTGCCACGCAGCATAGATTCCACAAAGGCGATCGCAAACGTCTTCACATCGGTATAATCGAGTGCGTTGACGATGACCTTGTTGAAATCCTTTACCGCCATAAGCTGTTCTGTAATCTCTGCTATGTTCTCCGCCCTCAAGTCTTCCAGGCTGATATACGTGCAGCTATCTTTGGTAAATCGACCTTCCGTCTTTTCCTCCACGTATTCGCCCAGATGCGAGCTGATATAATGAAAGCTCTTATCCTTGGCAAACTCCGTCTGCCCGCAAGGGGTCAGGAACTCCCCTTCCTTCACGTACTGCACGTTGTCCATCGTGAACCGCCCGCCCTCGATGAAAAAGGGCACGAGGATCTCGCCGTCAAACCGCTTTTGTGAATTTGATTCGATCGCGCTTCTTAGCGTTTCCGTCTCCTGCGGATAATGTCCGCGAAGCGTGGAATCGCCCCTGTTGATCAGAACGTAATCCTTTCCGGTTTGTTTTGCCGCCTCGGCCAACGCTGTGCCTACCTCTTGGTGCACGCGAAGCGTCTTTTCCCTTGAAAAGCTTCTGGAATTTGTCAGTATATAGAACATGCTGATGTCGTCTATGAACCCATCCACAAACGATTGCTTGTCCCAATTTGTATAGGTATACACATCGTGTACCGACTGTGCGCCGGTGGGGTCGTCGTCGATGACGACGATCTTCCGGTTCAAGCGTTTAAGCGCATCGAACCACAATTCGTCGATCTTTTGCTTGTCCACAGCCGGATACCGTTTGATCACATCGAAGTCAAGTCGCTCCATCTTATCTTTCTCCTCCCTTTACTTCCACGCCCGCCAACAGCTCAAAATACTTCACAAGGCTGCTGTGGTCCTCGTTCATCAATCCCCTAAGTTTGAGGCATTGCATGATTTCAAACAACTGGGCGGACATCGGTACCGGTATGTCCAGCTCATGCGCCGTTTGAAGCACGTTTTTGATGTCCTTGTGGTTGATGGATATCTTGCCCCCCGGAGCAAAGTTCCTCCCGATCATCATCGGCGCTTTTGCCTCCATCACGGCGCTGCCTGCCAATCCGCCCCGGATGGCTGTGAACACCTTTTGGGGGTCCACGCCGGCCTTTGTGGCATATACCATTGCCTCCCCAAGCGCCGCGATGTTCAAGTTGACGATGATCTGGTTGCACAGCTTTGTTACGGAACCGCTGCCCACTGCTCCCACCAGTACGGCGTCCGCTCCCATCTGCAACAGTGTTGGCTTTATCCGTACAAAAACGTCTTCTTCGCCGCCCACCATAAAAGCCAGCGTTCCGTCAATTGCCTTGGGCTCTCCACCGCTTACTGGAGCGTCGAGAAAATGGATGCGCTTTTCCTGAAGTTTCTCGTTGCAAAACCTGGACTCAACGGGGGTAACGGAGCTCATATCAACGACGACACTGCCCTCGTGAAGAAAACGCGAAAGCCCCTGATCACCGAACAACACGTCTTTAACAATATCACCGTTTGGCAGAATCAGAAAGACGAGACGGCATTGTTCCCCGATTTCTTTTAAGAAGGCGGCAACCCCGCCAAACCTCACGATCTCGGCAGTGGCATTTTTGTCAACATCGTTGACCAAAAGCTCGTTTCCCTTTCGGAGCAGATTTTTTGCCATCGGTCTGCCCATAATGCCAAGACCTATAAACCCGATCTTTTCCATGTTACCACCCTCCGGTCATAGTTACAGCATAGCAGCTTTACAATTGCTATATCATTTTGTTTTTACTATTCTTTTGAAAAGATAATCACCGCTTGTCATCACGTCAGCCACGCGAAGAAATACCTACAAAGGTAAAACATACTGCATGTGATTCTCTTTTATAATTGCTTTTTCATGCAGACGCTGTTTGGGTTTCCAACGTACGGCCCATAGTTCTCCACATGCTCATATCCGGCTTTTTGATACAGGTCAATCGCCTCATTCTGTTTGACACCAGTCTCCAGAATCGCATGATTATATCCCTTGCCTTTGGCAGCCTGCTCCAGTTCATTGAGTATCACTTTGGCATAGCCCCTGCTCCTGTATGGTTTTGAAACAAAGATGCGCTTGAGCTCCACCGTAGATGGATCGATTTCCTTAAAAGCCCCGCAAGCCACGGCTTCGCTGTCTTGATATACCAGGACGACCAGACGCACATCAACGGTTTGGTTCAGCTTGTCGTACGCTTTTTGCAATTCGCCATACCGCTCGTTCAGGTCCTCGTCCAACAGCCTAATCAACTTTTTAAAATCTACGTTTTCCTTGTTCGTAAGCACAACTTCATGGCTCATGGTTATTTCCCCACCCGGATTTATTCAACAAAGCCGATTGCCCGTTCTGAGACCAGTCGGGTCAACAGGTGTCCTATCAATTTACAAGACTTTATTCATTATATCATTGAGCGTATCATTATCAAAACCACGATATGCCATTTCCAGTAATAAATCCACCCAAATAGACAAACATTGTAAAAGAACCAATTTACAGGATTAGAAAACAAATCAAAATCTCCAACACTCTTGGGTTCTTTACGAAAGGTGTTGATTGTTAAATACTCTGTGTACATTTTAGTATTACTATACATATTATATGATAACGAAATATTTTGAAGATTTATATTTCATAAAGCGTCCTGTATAATTGTATAGTATAGTAAATAAATAATTGCACCATAATGCGAACTTTCTGTAGCAGCGAAAATAATCATACATAACACGGCAGTAGATAGGTATATCAAATCATTAGAGGGGGAAGAACGCTGTGCAGCAAAGCAATATTAATAATTCTTTTAAAGCGCAGTATGATGCTCTTACGTTATTTAGAAGAGAGCATATTTTAAAAAGATTATTATACCTTGATAAAGAGTGGACATACTATTCGTGCGGCAAAGGTAAGAACACTATTATAATACTGCCTGGAGGATTAGGCACAGGCGAAGCAGCGTTCAGTTACATTCAGAGTCTTGAAAAGCATCATAGAATTATTTCTCCCATATACCCTACAGCAAACACTATAGACGAGTTAGTAGAAGGGATAAATAAAATAATTGAAGCGGAATCAGCAGAACACATTTCAATTTTCGGCGTTTCATTTGGGGGAATATTGGCACAATGCTATATGAAAAAGTATTCCAACAAAATAGAAAACTTAGTACTTGCACATACAACAACAATCACCTCGGACTGTCCTGAAGAGGACCTCAAAAGCTCGATAAGCCAGCTAAACAAAACCATCAAGTTAGTTAGTACATTGCCTACATTTGTAATGAGAAGTATGATATTCATGAAATTAAAGCGATTATCTAAGAAAATGGCGGGAGAAGAAAAGTTCTGGAGGCGGTATTTTAAGGAAATAGTTAAAATGTATAACAAAGAAAGCATAATATCATCTTCACAGAGTATGCTGGACTTTGCATATAACTATAAATTTGAATATGGTTTCCTTAATAACTGGCAAGGTAAAATCCTTATATTGGAGGCTGAAGATGATACTTCATTCAGTGATAGGCAAAAAGAACTTCTGAAATTATTGTATAAGGGCGCTGAAGTACATTCTGAACGTGGATATGGACACTTGACCACATTTGTCAAAAGAGATTTATATATTAGACTAATTGACGAGTTCATAACCGTTAACTGATTATTATGACCTAAGGGAACTTTTCTTTTATTGTTTATCTTAGTAATTCAACTTTAGGTTCATATGCAGCAATGACATCAACTATTGAATCTACTGCCAAAAACGAAAAATGAATTAATGGCTGTGAGTCAACAATACTATATGATTGCTCTGATAACCATTGCATATACTCTGAATCAACTACTTTAAACAATGTCCATTTAGAATAAAACTGTAATCCATATATTTCGTTAAGGACATTTATAGTGTTTTGTCTAAAACTTTCATCTGTACTTCTGTAGGCATGAACTGAATCTTCAAATATCACCTTAACTTTCTTTTTTTCATCACTTGCATCAGACAGTACAATTATAAACCCGTCAAAACCATCTGCCATTGACTCTATATAATATTTTGGTGATAAATCATTTACTGGCTTCCATTTAACCCACTGCTCTGACATTATGCATCATCTCCATCTACTGCTTGACG
>CAZHNN010000006.1:0-6025 GCA_964533965.1 uncultured Clostridia bacterium
CGATCGTGCCAATATTCACATGCGGCTTGTTGCGCTCAAATTTTCCCTTTGCCATAATTGCTCCTCCTCTTATGCTAAGATCTACTTCTGGATGACCTTATCCAATACGAATTTCGGCGCTTCCTCGTAATGCGAGAACTGCATGGTGAACACGCCGCGCCCTTGCGTGATACTTCTGAGTTCGGTGGCGTAACCGAACATTTCACTAAGCGGCACCATGGATTTGATGACCTGCGCTCCGCCGCGCGCTTCCATGCCTTCTATGCGGCCGCGGCGCGCTATCAGATTTCCCATAACATCCCCCAGATACTCCTCGGGGATGACGACATCGTTCTTCATGATGGGTTCGAGCAGCACCGGCGATCCCTTGGACATACCTTCTTTGAAGGCCATGGATCCCGCAATCTTGAAGGCCATTTCGGACGAGTCGACTTCGTGATAGCTTCCGTCCACCAGCGTGGCCCGAAAATCCAGTACTTCGTAGCCGCCCAGCACGCCGCTCTTGCTGGCGTCGCGGATGCCCGCGTCCACTGCACCGATATACTCGCGTGGAACGACGCCGCCGACGGTAGCGTTGATGAACTCGTAGCCTGCGCCGGGTTCACGCGGTTCGAACTCCACAACGCAGTGACCGTACTGACCTCTGCCGCCGGATTGGCGAACATATCGGCCTTCGGCCTTGACCTTCTTCGTGATGGCCTCGCGGTAGGCAACCTGCGGGCTGCCGACGTTGGCTTCCACCTTGAACTCTCGGAGCAACCTGTCCACGATGATGTCCAGATGCAGCTCACCCATGCCGGCGATGATTGTCTGTCCGGTTTCCTGGTCGGTATACGCTCTGAACGTCGGGTCTTCCTCCGCAAGCTTGCCAAGCGCTATCGACATACGCTCCTGGCCGGCCTTGGTCTTGGGCTCGATCGCTACGCGAATGACAGGTTCAGGAAATTCCATGGATTCGAGGACGACTTGGTTATTCTCCACGCACAGCGTATCGCCGGTGGAGGTATCCCTAAGGCCTACCACCGCCGCGATGTCGCCGGCGAAGATTTGGTCTATTTCCTCCCGATGGTTTGCGTGCATCTGCATGATGCGGCCGATCCGCTCGCGGCGGCCTTTGCTGCTGTTGTACACATAGCTGCCGCTGGTCATCGAGCCGGAATACACCCTGATATAGGCGAGTTTGCCGACAAACGGGTCGGTAACTATCTTAAACGCAAGCGCTGCGAACGGCTCAGTATCCGAAGGCTCGCGAAGGGCTACTTCGTCGGTGCCTGGCTTGAGACCTTTTGCCGCAGGTATATCCAGCGGAGACGGAAGGTAATCCACAACCGCATCCAGCAATTTCTGAACGCCCTTGTTCTTATAGCTTGTTCCGCATACCACCGGCACGAGTTTTCCTGCGATCGTCGCCGCGCGAATGGCGGCCATCAGCTCCTGCTCTGATAGTTCTTCACCCATCAGGTATTTCTCGGTCAATTCGTCGTCGGTTTCCGCGGCCTTTTCAATCAATTCGCTGCGGTATTTCTCCGCCAGCTCCATCATATCATCCGGGATCGGACCTTCGATCGGATTGCCTTCTTCATCGTAGCTCGTCGCGTTCATCTTGATCAGATCAATGATGCCGGTAAAATCGCTTTCTGCGCCGATGGGAAGCTGGATCGGAAGCGGGTTGGCGCTCAACCTATCCTTCATCATCTGCACAACGTTATAAAAATCGGCGCCGATGATGTCCATCTTGTTTACATAGGCCATTCTTGGTACGCCGTAGCCTTCAGCCTGACGCCAAACCGTCTCGCTCTGCGGCTCCACGCCGCCTTTGGCGCAGAACACCGCGACGGTGCCGTCCAAAACGCGAAGCGAGCGCTCCACCTCGACCGTAAAGTCCACATGGCCGGGTGTGTCTATGATGTTGATGCGTTTGTCGCGCCAATAACAGGTCGTGGCCGCCGACTGGATCGTGATGCCGCGCTCTTGCTCCTGCTCCATGAAGTCCATGGTGGCAGCGCCCTCATGCACCTCTCCGATCTTGTGGATCTTGCCGGTGAAAAAGAGAATTCGTTCCGTGGTGGTGGTTTTACCGGCATCGATGTGTGCCATAATGCCGATGTTACGAGTATTTTCAAGGGAATACTGTCTAGGCATGTGTTCCCCTCCTTTTCTGTTTTGGGCAAGCGTACAACGTCCACCTTCCCTTTCGGAAAGATGGACGCTCGCTTGAAAATTCTACCTGTTATCAGGTTACCAGCGATAGTGGGCGAAAGCTCTGTTCGCCTCTGCCATCCTGTGGGTGTCTTCACGGCGTTTTACCGTGTTGCCCGTGTTGTTGGCTGCGTCAAGAATTTCATTCCCGAGCCGCTCGCTCATAGTCTTTTCATTGCGGCCTCTACAGAAATTGACGAGCCACCGGATGGCCAACGTCTGGCGACGTTCGGGGCGTATTTCCATCGGCACCTGATAGGTGGCGCCGCCCACACGTCTCGCTTTTACTTCAAGCTGCGGCTTGATATTCTCCATGCACTGATCGAACACTTCTATCGCATTGCGACCGGATTTATTGCCGACCAGCTCCAGCGCGTCATATACGCACCGCTGCGCTACGCCACGCTTTCCGTCGTACATCACCTGGTTGATAAGTTTGGTGACGACGACGCTATGATAGATTGGATCTTTTAATACTTCCCTCTTTGGAATGTTACCACGCCTTGGCATCTTTCATTCCTCCTCAGCTCTTCTTCGGGCGCTTTGCGCCATAGAGTGACCGGGACTGCATGCGTTTTGCAACGCCTGCGGTATCCAATGCACCGCGGATGATATGGTAACGCACGCCCGGCAGGTCCTTCACACGGCCACCGCGGATCAACACGGCGCTGTGCTCCTGCAGGTTGTGACCGATTCCCGGGATATAACAGGTACCCTCCATGCCGTTGGTCAAACGCACACGCGCGATCTTGCGCAGCGCGGAATTCGGCTTCTTGGGGGTCATGGTACGCACGGCAGTGCAAACGCCACGCCTTTGCGGGCATTGTTTCAAGATAGGCGCTGTGGATTTATATTCCACTTTCTGCCTTCCCTTGCGAACCAATTGGTTGATTGTCGGCATACAAAATCCTCCTTCCCCTTCGGGGTATACTGAAATCCCTTAGCAACCCGAAAAGGGATTTTACGCTTTTTTCACACCCGCCACGGCGGCGCCCACATTGATGCCGCACAGCTTGCCCAATTCGAGTTTACTGTCCACGAACTGGTACGGTATCTGGGCTTCCTGCAGAGCGGATAACAATTTTTCCTTGATCTGGGGATCCGCATCCACGGCGATCTGCGCCGAAAGAAGTGTTCCCGAATCCAACGCGCGCAACACCTGCCGATAGCCTGTGATGCACATGGTATTGTCTGTCTGCATGGTTTACTCCATAAATTGTTCGCGTCGATTATGACAATGTCGGTCACGACAGTGTCTGCTGCGACACCAAAATATTGTAGCAAACCGGCTTGGCACTGTCAACGGCCAATTTTGCAGGAAAAAGAAGGTTACGCTTTCTCTTCGCGTGCGCGCCTGTGGCTTTGTTTTTGCGGTATGCTTTCCTCGGGCCTGAGCGGGTCGATGAGTACCAACGGCGGCTTATCGTAGATCGTAGGCAGCGTATTGCTGCCTCGCCTTGTGTACCATCCCTTTTGTTTGAACCCCCTTAATGCCGGAAGATCGAATACATAGAGATAGGTTTTGTTTGACATGGCTTTACCCAACAGGTGCATCGAGCCTATATACAGGCCTACACCCAAGGTGACGCAGACGACAAAGCTGAACATTGACATCACGCTGCTACTGGCGGGAAAGCTCAGGTTTATCGCCACGGTGGCCGCACAGACAGCGATTGCCGCAAGGGCAATGATGCCGTAATGGTACAGCTTCATCTTCTTTAGGTTCTTCATGCAGGATTGGCAAGCGGGGGCAATGATATCTATTTCACCGCCGTTGATGGATCCGCCGCTGCCCACCACATCACGCCTTACATCCAGTTTCTTGTTGGTTATCTTGGAGTAGGCTTTGGTGGTTGCCTTGTTTTTAACGGATCTCCTGCACAAGGCGCAATCTTCCCCTTCCGGATCGACGAGGGGATAATTGTCCAGAACGTTTTCCGCCTTATAGTAATCGACAGCCACATGCATGCGCCCGTTGTCCGTCAGTTTCTTGTATTCGCAGTCGGCGCACCGCACAACTTCTCCTTTGACATACTTGCAAATGACATTTCCGCGCAAAGAACAACCGTGATCCTGTAACTCCGGTACCAGTGCCATAGTGGCTATCTCCTTCTTTGGTTCGCTGGCTGTCAGCGAGTCTTGCACCGCCTGTACTCAAACGGACGATGCGCTTTGTGCGCTGTTCAATCCTTTTTGCCTTTTGACGCACCTGCCAAAAGGCATGGGAAATCATTGTGTCACCGTCTATAAAGAAGTCTTTTAAGCTTATCGAAAGAGCGCGCTAACCACATCAAGTGGTTAGCGCGATTGGGTCATGCCTGTATATCTTCCATTCCAATGTCAAGCAGCTCGTCATCCAGATCAATGACGTCCAACAGATCGTCCTGCAGCGATTCGGTGATGTTCTGGATATCCATCGCGTAGTCACGCGTGTTCTCCTTTTTCACTTCTATGCTGCGGTACCGGCGCAAACCGGTGCCAGCGGGGATGAGTTTGCCGATGATGACGTTTTCCTTCAAACCCAACAGCGGATCGGTCTTGCCCTTGATGGCGGCCTCGGTCAATACCCTGGTCGTCTCCTGGAAGGATGCCGCGGAGAGGAACGAATCCGTTGCCAGCGAGGCCTTGGTGATGCCCATCAGCACGTACTTGGCGCTTGCTGTCTCGCCGCCTTCCAACATAACGCGCTCGTTTTCTTCCTCGAAGCGGAACACGTCCACCAATTCGCCGGGCAACAAACCGGTATCACCGGCAGTTTCAACGCGTACCTTGCGCAGCATCTGGCGTACGATGACCTCAATGTGCTTGTCGTTGATCGAAACGCCCTGCATCTGGTACACCGCCTGTACCTCGCGGACGAGGTATTGCTGTACGCCGCGGATACCCTTGATCTTCAATATGTCATGCGGGTTGACGGGACCCTCGGTCAACTCGCTTCCCGCCTCCAACACATCGCCGTCTTTAATACGCAAACGGGAGGTGAACGGAATAAGATATGTCTCGCTCTCACCCTCGTCGTTGCTTACACTCACCTCGCGGCGCTTCTTGTTGTCGGAGATGGCCACCTTTCCTGAGATCTCCGTGATGATCGCCTGGCCTTTCGGCTTTCTCGCCTCAAAGAGCTCCTCTACGCGGGGCAAGCCCTGTGTGATATCCTCAGCCGATGCCACGCCGCCCGTATGGAATGTACGCATCGTCAACTGCGTGCCGGGCTCGCCGATGGATTGTGCGGCGATGATGCCAGCCGTCTCACCGATGTTTACCAGCTGGCCGTTGGCAAGGTTCGAGCCGTAGCACTTGCTGCATACGCCATGCCGTGCGCGGCAGGTCAGCACCGAGCGAACGACAACGTTCTGAATACCGGCTTCCACGATTTGTTTTGCCTTGGCGAAGCTGATCATATCGTTGGCTTTGACGATGATTTCGCCCGTGATCGGGTGCTTGATGCTCTCCACCACCACGCGCCCCGGCAGCCGGTCTTCAAGATGCTCGATGACCTCGTTGCCGTTTTTGATGTCCGAGAGCGCGATGCCCTTGATTTCTTCGCCGAGCCCCGCAAAGCAGTCGTCTTCGCGCACGATGACTTCCTGCGATACGTCGACCAAACGCCTTGTCAGGTATCCTGAGTCGGCCGTACGAAGCGCCGTATCTGCCAAGCCCTTTCTGGCGCCGTGGCTGGAGATGAAGAATTCCAACACCGTAAGGCCTTCGCGGAAGTTTGCCCTGATCGGCAGCTCGATGATGTTACCACTTGGATCCGCCATCAAACCGCGCATGCCTGCCAACTGACGGATCTGGTTTGTAGATCCTCTCGCGCCGGAAGTTG
>CAZHNN010000006.1:6045-81612 GCA_964533965.1 uncultured Clostridia bacterium
TCTTATCCCAGACGTCGATGACCTGGGAACGTCGTTCATTGGTGGAGAGCAGACCGCGGGCATACATGCTTTCGATCTTCAATACCTGGCTGTCTGCCTCGGCCAACAATTCCTTTTTCTTTTCCGGCACCGTCATGTCGTACACGCTGACCGTAACGGCCGCCCTTGTCGAATAGTAGAAGCCCATGCGCTTGATCTCATCGAGCACCATACTGGTCTGCGTTGCGCCATGGACACGGAAGCAATCGTCAACGAGCCTTGTCAGCCCGTTCTTGTCGACGGTTTCATCCACTTCAAGGTCCAGGAACGTTTCCCGGTTTGTCCTGTCGACCCTTCCCAAATCCTGTGGAATGTTCTGGTTGAAGATGATACGGCCGATGGTGGTATCCAGTATCTTGGTGATCTTCTGGCCTTCGAACATCCCGCTCACGCGCACCTTGACGGGCGCCTGCAGCGAGACGTTGCCTGTCTGGTAGGCCATGATGGCTTCTTCGGCATTACTAAACAGCGCTCCGTCGCCCTTTTCGCCGGGATGGATAAGGGTCAGATAATAGATGCCCATGACCATATCCTGCGTCGGCGACACGACGGGCTTGCCGTCCTGGGGTTTGAGCATGTTGTTCACGGAGAGCATCAGGAATCGGCACTCCGCCTGCGCCTCCACGGACAGCGGGATGTGCACGGCCATCTGGTCGCCGTCAAAGTCGGCGTTGTAGGCGGTACAGACCAGCGGATGGATCTTCAGTGCCCTGCCTTCTACCAGCACCGGTTCAAAGGCCTGAATGCCCAGGCGGTGCAATGTGGGGGCGCGGTTCAGAAGAACCGGATGCTCCTTGATGATATCCTCCAACACGTCCCACACGCGGGAATCTCCGCGCTCGACCAGCTTTTTCGCCTGGCGGACGTTGTGGCTGTGGTTTTCGGACACAAGCTTTTTGAGCACAAACGGCTTGAACAGCTCCAGCGCCATTTCCTTGGGCAGGCCGCACTGGTACATCTTCAGTTCGGGGCCTACGACGATAACGCTTCTTCCAGAATAGTCGACGCGCTTGCCCAGAAGGTTCTGCCTAAAACGCCCCTGCTTGCCGCGAAGCATGTCGGACAGGGACTTCAACGGGCGGTTGCCCGGTCCCGTCACGGGGCGGCCTCTGCGGCCGTTGTCGATCAGCGCATCCACCGCTTCTTGGAGCATGCGCTTTTCGTTGCGCACGATGATATCGGGAGCCTTCAATTCTAAAAGCCTTTTTAGGCGGTTGTTCCGGTTGATGACGCGGCGATAGAGGTCGTTCAGGTCGCTTGTCGCGAACCTGCCGCCGTCCAGCTGCACCATGGGCCTAAGTTCCGGCGGGATGACCGGTACGACGTCAAGTATGATCCATTCAGGCTTGTTCTCGCTCTTGCGGAACGCCTCGATGACCTCGAGCCGTTTTACGGCACGCAGCCGCTTTTGTCCGCTGCTGTCGGAAACTTCCTGGCGGAGCCTTTCGCTCTCCTGGTCCAACTTGATGGCCTTCAAAAGCGTCTTGACCGTTTCGGCGCCCATGCCCGCTTTGAAGCTTCCTTCGCCGAAATTCTTCACGGTATCCGCATATTCGCGGTCTGTAATCACCTGTTTGTAGTGCAGATCGGTTTTGCCGGGATCGGTCACGACGTACGCCGCGAAATACAGCACGCGCTCCAGCGATCTTGGAGACATATCCAACAATAAGCCCATACGGCTGGGGATGCCTTTAAAATACCAGATATGGCTTACAGGGGCAGCGAGTATGATGTGCCCCATGCGCTCACGGCGCACTTTGGCGCGGGTTATCTCCACGCCGCACTTGTCGCAGACCATGCCCTTATAGCGGACGCGCTTGTACTTGCCGCAATGGCATTCCCAGTCCTTGCTGGGCCCAAAGATGCGTTCGCAGAACAAGCCGTCCTTTTCCGGTTTGAGTGTACGGTAGTTAATGGTCTCGGGCTTTCTGACCTCGCCGTAGGACCATTCCAATATCTGTTCAGGTGAAGCAAGTCCAATCTGTATGCTGTCGAAGTTGTTCAATTCTACCATGAACGAAACCCTCCTCGATTTTGGGGCCTACTGAATAAACTTTCTTATGTACGATTCAGCAAGGCCTTTTTCCGCGATTAGCGATCGTCTTCCTCTTCCTCATCCAGCACAAACGGGTCATCCGGCAAATCCAACAGATCGTCGTCAATGCGGAATTCGTGGACGCCCGCAAGGTCGAATGCATCGTCTACGATGAGTTCGGACTCGTCGCCGTCAACGCTCTTGTCGGAAGCCAAGAGATAATCGTCGCCGCGCAGCAATCCCTGCCGCCTATCCGGCCTGTGCATTTCGACCAAATCGGATTCTTCGTCCTGCGAATCCTTGAGCTGGATTTCCATATGATCGTCGCTGAATACGCGGATGTTCAGCGCGAGGCTTTGCAGTTCCTTGACGAGCACCTTGAAGGACTCTGGGATGCCGGGCTCCGGCACGTTCTCGCCCTTGATGATGCTCTCGTATGTCTTGACGCGCCCGACGGTATCGTCGGACTTGACGGTCAATATCTCCTGCAGCGTGTGCGCCGCGCCATAGGCTTCGAGTGCCCATACTTCCATCTCACCGAAGCGTTGGCCGCCGAACTGCGCCTTGCCGCCCAAAGGCTGTTGCGTGACAAGCGAATACGGGCCGGTGCTGCGCGCATGGATCTTGTCGTCCACCAAGTGTGCGAGTTTTAAGAAGTACATATATCCCACCGTGACGGGGTTCTCGAACGACTCGCCGCTTCTTCCGTCCCTAAGTTCGATCTTGCCGTGGCGCGGATATCCCGACTGCTCCAACAGGTCCTCGATCTCAATCTCCGTTGCGCCGTCGAATACCGGCGTCACCATTTCCCAGCCAAGGGCTTTGGCCACCAGACCCAAGTGCACTTCGAGCACCTGTCCGATGTTCATACGGCTTGGCACGCCCAACGGGTTCAGCACGACCTCGAGCGGCGTGCCGTCCGGTAAAAATGGCATATCCTCTTCCGGCAGTATGCGGCTGATGACTCCCTTGTTACCGTGGCGTCCGGCCATCTTGTCGCCGACGCTTATCTTGCGGCGCTGCGCTATGTACACGCGTACCATCTCGTTGACACCTGCCGGCAACTCGTCGCGGTTCTCTCTTGTGAACACCTTCACGTCCACCACGATACCGCCGACGCCGTTTGGTACTCTAAGCGACGTATCCCTGACCTCGCGCGCCTTTTCGCCAAATATGGCGCGTAAGAGGCGCTCTTCCGCGGTCAGCTCCGTCTCGCCCTTAGGCGTAACCTTGCCGACGAGTATGTCGCCGGAAGTGACTTCGGCGCCCACGCGGATAATGCCCATCTCGTCGAGATCCTTCAATCCTTCGGGACCGACATTGGGAATATCCCTGGTAATCTCTTCGGGTCCCAGCTTGGTATCGCGCGCTTCGCATTCGTGCTCTTCGATATGGATCGAGGTGTATACGTCCTCCTTCACGAGCTTTTCGCTCAGAAGGATAGCGTCTTCGTAGTTATAGCCTTCCCAGGGCATGTAGCCTATCAGCACGTTGCGGCCAAGCGCGATCTCACCCTGGCTCGTGCTTGGGCCGTCCGCAATGGCCTGGCCCTTTTCCACGCGCTCGCCTGCTGTGATGATCGGGCGCTGATTGATGCAGGTGCCTTGGTTGCTCCTGGTGAATTTGATGAGTTTAAACTTATCGACTTCGCCGTCGTCGCCCAGGATGGTGATGCTGTCTGCCGAAACGTCCTTCACCACGCCGTCACGCTTGCTTATGATGATCATGCCGGAGTCCATGGCCGCCTTATGCTCCATGCCGGTGCCGACAAGCGGAACCTGGGGATTCAACAGCGGTACGGCCTGGCGTTGCATGTTGGAACCCATCAACGCGCGGTTGGCGTCGTCGTTTTCCAAAAACGGGATCATGGCGGTAGCTACCGAAACGAGCTGCTTTGGCGCAACGTCCATCATCTCAATTTCGGAGCGCGGCACCTCGATGATCTCCTCGCGCCTTCTGCTGGTCACGCGCTCTTTTTGAAAGCGCCCGTTGTCATCCACCGATTCGTTTGCCTGCGCGATGGTGTATTTATCCTCTTCGTCCGCCGTCAGATAGACAACTTCATCGGTGACGATGCCTTCGCCATGCGTGACTTTGCGGTACGGCGTTTCCATGAAACCGTATTCGTTGATGCGCGCGTAGGTTGCCAGAGAGCCGATCAAGCCAATGTTCGGACCTTCCGGCGTCTCAATCGGGCACATGCGGCCGTAGTGGCTAAAGTGCACGTCGCGGACATCAAAACTGGCGCGGTCGCGGTTCAAACCGCCGGGGCCTAAGGCGGAAAGCCTTCTCTTGTGCGTGAGTTCAGCCAATAGGTTGGTCTGGTCCATGAACTGGCTCAACTGGCTGCTGCCAAAGAACTCCTTGATGGCGGCAGACACCGGGCGGATGTTGATCAGGTTACTTGGCGTTACCACGTCCATATCCTGGATGGCCATGCGTTCGCGCACCACGCGCTCCAGCCGCGATAGGCCGACGCGGATCTGGTTCTGCAGCAGCTCGCCAACGCACCTAAGGCGGCGGTTGCCCAAATGGTCGATATCGTCTACGGTACCTACCCCGTGGAACAGGCATATCATGTAGTTAAGGCTTGCGAGTATATCGTCTTTATGGATGTGCTTGGGCAGAATCGTATCGCGATTCTCGCGCAGCGCTATTTTGAGTTCCTGCTCCGTCCAGTTGTCCTTAGACTTATACAACTTCCAGAATGTAGGGAAATGCGCGTTTTCGTTGATGCCGACTTCGCGCACATCAAACCCGCAGAACGGGGAAAGATTTACGAAGTGGTTGCCGAACACCTTAAGTTCGCCATCCTCGACTACGACGTACACTTCGTTTACGCCGGATGCGGCAATGGCTTCCGCCTGTGTGCGGGAAAGCTTATCGCCGGCGTTGGCCAACACCTCGCCGGTGTAGGGATTTACAACGTCGCGGCTCATCGTCCGTCCCGCAATACGGGAGGCAACGCTGAGCTTCTTGTTGAATTTATAGCGTCCCACGCGCGCCATGTCATAGCGCTTGGGATCGAACATCAAGGAGTTGAAAAGGCTGCGTGCGGACTCTTCCGTCGGCGGTTCACCCGGACGCAAGCGCTTGTATATTTCTATCACGCCCTCCGCAGACGTCTTAGCAACGTCCTTGCGGATGGTATCAATGATAAGCTTTTCCTCGCCAAACTTCTCCAGAAGTTCTTCGTCCGTGCCGCAATTGAGCGCGCGCATCAACACGGTGGCGGGCAGTTTGCGCGTTCTATCCACGCGCACCCACATCACGTCGTTGGCATCCGTCTCATATTCAAGCCAGGCGCCCCGGTTCGGGATGATCTGCGAGCTATAGAGTATCTTTCCGCTCTTGTCGGTACTGCGGCTGTAATAAGTGCCCGGGGAACGGACAAGCTGGCTTACAATAACGCGTTCCGCACCGTTGATGATAAACGTGCCCTGTTCGGTCATGATGGGGAAGTCACCCATGAACACTTCCTGCTCCTTGACCTCGCCGGATTCACGGTTGATCAGGCGTACGGTAACACGAAGCGGCGCGGCGTAGTTCACATCGCGCTCTTTGCATTCTTCCACGGAGTATTTGGGGTTGTCATCCAATGTGTAATCGACAAATTCTAGAACCAGGTTATCGGAGTAGCCGGTGATGGGGGAAATGTCGTCAAAGGCTTCCTTCAGGCCTTCGGATACAAACTGGCGGTAGGAGTTCTTTTGAATCTCGATAAAGTCAGGCATCTTTAGAATTTTCTCTTCATCGATTCGCGAAAAACTCATCTTTTTTCGCTTGCCCAGAAGGATTTCATGAACCATTGTAAAGCTTCACTCCCAATCCATTATCATCCCGACCGAAGGTGCCAACCTATTGCATTCGCATGAAAAGCGCGCTATAATGTGGCTGAAAATAGGCGGAATTGCTCGCTTGTTTTTTGTCGGTTGCTCCCATTCAGTGGGTACTGATGCAAGTTAATACGATACCATTTCCACCCGCCAAAGTCAAGGGCGGATTTTTTTCTTTTCCCGTTTTTTCGCCACTTAATTATTGTATCCGAAATGCGCAGTTATATACGGATGCCTCAGCTTTCCCATACCCTACCATATATAATTATACCATACCCTTCTATCGGTACAATTGGCTATGCAGAGAGCTTGTCCTCAACTGTCAGCTTCCCCGTGAAAGCATACAATTGGGGTGAAAAAGGCTTGCTTAGCGCCGCTCTTTTTTATCGGAACAGGGCTTACCCCCTCCGTTTGCTAGATCCCCCTTTTGATGCAGTCTTGTAGCTGACGCATCAAAAAAAACGCCCGCCTTAGGCGGGCGTTTTCCGTCCTTCTCATTTCATCTTGGCAAAGACCATGCGTCCGGCAGCGGTCTGCAACACCGAGGTCACCACCACGTCTACCGTAAGGCCTACGTGATCCCTTCCACCATCCACCACGATCATGGTACCATCATCCAGATAGGCAACTCCTTGCCCCTGCTCTTTGCCAGCGCGGATGATCTGGATCGTCATCTCCTCGCCGGGCATCACGGCCGGTTTCAAGGCGTTTGCCAACTGGTTGATATTGATGACCTCCACACCTTTGACCGTTGCGACCTTGTTCAGGTTGTAATCATTGGTGACGATCTTGCCCTTCATATCCTTGGCAAGTGCGATGAGCTTTTCATCCACTTCCATATTGTCGTAATCCTTATCCACGACCTGCAGGCGGTTGAGCTCACTTCGCATGGATTCGAGGATGTCAAGGCCCCTCCTGCCGCGTTGCCGGCGCAATGTGTCCGCAGAATCGGCGATGTGCCTTAATTCCTGCAGCACGAACGAAGGTGCGATCAACCTTCCTTCCAGCACGCCCGTCTTGGCGATGTCATAGATCCGTCCGTCAATGATGACCGATGTGTCCAACACCTTCGGCGGAATGTTGCGCAGGCTGCGGTCCGTAGCCGATCTTTCTGCTCTCCTCTTTATCGTCAGCGTACCCGTCTGCTCCAAATCCGTTTCGTCCGACGCCTCATCCATGGCCATAATAGGTCTTCGTCCCATTTGGCGCAGTTCCGGTTTGCGTTTGATGGCAACGGCTACACCCAGATATCCCATGATGATATAGACGATCAGTGTCAACGGAATGGAAATCCATGCAATTGGGATGCTTTTAATCAGTGTGGAAAGCAAAAAAGCAAGTATGAGTCCAATCGTAAGGCCTGCAATACCCAAAAGCACATCCAACATGGGGACTTGTGTCAGCCGATTTTCGATTTTGGCAATCGTGGACAGCGTCCATCTGGACAACGGCGGAGCGATGAAAAAGAACAGCACCATCGCAACGACCGCAGCAAGCCCGTAGAACACGCCCAGCATTTTCCCGGATACGGACGCCTCGACGTTGGTTATACCCAATGTCGCCAGCAGCGAGAATACCAAGTACAGTAAACCGACACCCACGCCGCCCCCAATTAGTGTCATCAATGTTCGAGCCAATTTGTTCATCTCTTCACCTCCTTTTTTTAAAAGCCCGATGGAATCTGTTTCGCATCAGATGCAGTCCAACTGCATCTTAGATGATTATCTCAATGCGCTCGTACATTTCGATTTCGCTCATGCCCATGGAGATCATCAATTCTCCAACCAGCAGCTTCTGCGCTGTATGGAGCATCTTCAATTCTCCGCCTGACAGCCCACGCTCCCGATAGCGGCAGCTGAGCCTTCGAACGACCAATGCCGTGTCATAGATGTTCCCGGTCCGGATTTTCTCGAGATTCTCGCGATAGCGGCGGTTCCAGTTATTTCTATCGTCCTCTTCTATCTGCAGCAAAAAGGACAGCACCGTCTCGCCCTGCGCTTTGGAAACCAACGCGCGAAGGCCGTTCTTTTCAGCCCCATCGACCGGTACCAACACTTTGGCACCGATTGTGACAAACCGGAGCACATAGTATTGCTTATTCTCTCCGAGGATCTCTTTGGATTCGATCGCTTCGACATATCCGGCGCCATGCATCGGATATGCGATGCCATCGCCTATACCAAACACGGTTGTTCCTCCATTTCTCCCAGAGGCATGACCAAACGGTTTATCAGGCAATTCCAGTTTATCACACATTTGAGTTCATGTCAGTCAAATTTCCGCTTGCGCAATACTGTGGCGTTTGGATACCTATCGCAGGCAACAACGCGAGGCGCAGAACATCTGCAACATTGTCCACAGGCAAGAACGCAACCCCGGCTTTTTTGGCGTTCTTCACGCTGTCCTTGGGAACCACGAGCTTGGTAAACCCCATCTTGGCGCATTCCGAAACGCGTCTGTCCAGTTGGGATACCGGGCGTATTTCCCCCGTCAACCCCACTTCGCCGATGATGACAAGATCCTCCTGCAGTGGCCGTCCGGAAGCTGCGGACGCAAGCGCTGCCAACAGTGCCGCGTCACAAGACGGCTCATTGAGTTTGAGCCCTCCCACAGCGTTTGTATATACGTCACGATTATACAGTGCGATTCCGCCGCTTCGTTCCAACACCGCGATCATCAGCAGCATGCGGTTGTAATCCACACCCGTCGCCATCCTGCGCGGCTGCCCATAGGGCGACATGCTGCAAAGCGCCTGTACCTCGCACAACACAGGCCGCGTTCCCTCCAGCGTGCACGTAACGGCAGCGCCCGGCACGCCGCGCGTATGCCGGGAAAGCAGCATTTCCGAGGGGTTATTCACCTCTCGCATGCCCTGTCCCGTCATCTCGAAGACGCCTATCTCATTGGTCGAACCAAAGCGATTCTTTACCGCGCGGAGGATGCGGAAACTCATTTGCCGTTCGCCTTCGAAGTACAGCACCGTGTCCACCATATGCTCGAGTACCCTGGGCCCCGCTATATTGCCTTCCTTGGTCACATGCCCCACCAACACGATGATGGCGCCGCTCTCCTTGGCTATGCGCAGCGCCGTCGCAGCGCATTCGCGCACCTGTGACACACTGCCCATGGCGGAATTGACGCCATCCTTTTGCATGGTCTGGATGGAGTCGATGATGACAAAGGGTGCCGAAAATCCTTCGATTGCCGCACAGACGGCGTCTATGTCGGTTTCCGAGAGCATATATAGGTTGTCCGATGTCGCACAAAGCCTTTTTGCGCGCATCCTGACCTGGCGGGCGGATTCCTCTCCGGACACATACAGCGATGGCCTGCCGCTTCTTGCCACTAGCTCCGCGGCTTGCAGCAGCAGCGTGGATTTTCCCACACCCGGCTCCCCGCCCACCAGTACCACGGCGCCTTCGATAAGCCCTCCGCCCAGCACGCGGTCCAGCTCGGAAATACCAACCGGAGCATGCGGCGTTTGTGAGAGGTCGATTTCATTCATGCGCACAACTTTGGAAACCCTTGCAGAAGACGCTGATTTCGCGGCAGCGGGGGTGGACACGACTTCCTCCATCGCATTCCATTCACCGCAGCCGGGACACTTCCCAAGCCACTTGCTGCTTTCATATCCGCACTGTGCGCAAACATATACCAATTTCGCTTTTGCCATCGATATCAGCCCAATACCATAAATTGGATTTTAGCGTTTGCGCACTGTGCGCAAACGTACGCTTTTTTTGCTTTTGCCATCGTATCAGTCCAATACTGCGAATTTCAAAATATCGCGTTCCCGAACCGGTGTGGTGATGTCAAACCATGTGACCGCGTGGGCGGAAACACTTGCCAGCATCGCATATTCCCCAGATTTGGTTACCTGGTATACCTTGTCCTGCTGCCAAAAATAGACGTAGATGCGTCCCTGTTCGCACCAGGCCAGAAAGTGCTCGGCAAGCCCATAGCCGGTAACGTTTTCAGCAATTTTCTTCTGCATCGATCCATTAACGCTCAAATACAGCGCGCCGCCCTGCATCCTGTCGGTAAATGCGATCGCCGTCCCGTTGGTCACGGGCGAATACGCGTAAAGCCCCGGATCGAAGGTTTGCTGTGTCCCATTAATCGACTGGATATAGATCAGGTTATACCGGTTGCTGTCGGTCATCGTCGGATTTTCCGCAACGTAGACAACATCCTTCGTGCTGACACCCGGCTCGAGTTTTCCTAAAGGAGAGTTGTTAAACACGTGCAGTGTTGTTGTTTCACCCGTTACGACGTCCATGCTGTACAACTTTTGTACGGAATCCGATACGCGCAGTAAAAACACGCATTTGGCCCCGCTCAGCTTCGGGTCGATATATCCGTAATCGACTTTATACAGGGTCTTTGTCTGCTTCGTGTTCCGGTCGTACAATTTCAGAAGGCCGCCGCCGGTGCTGTAGCCGTCAAAATACACGATGTAAGAAGCGTTTACGTCCAAATGAAGGATATAGCCACACTCCGCTTCTGCGATGCCTTCAAGCAGCTGCGGACCCGGGCTCGAAAAATTGGAGGTCTGCGCATTGGCGACATAGATTTTGTCCAGCTTCGGGTTCGACGCGTTGTCGCTTCCCGCCGCAAAAAAGATATCATCTCCCAGTATTACGGGGTAGCTGATATTCTTAAACTTGGCGTTGAGCAGCGCCTCCCGGATGCGCGTGCTCAAATCGCCCATCTGTTCGGGCGTGGCGGTCGGCATGATCACCTCACGCTTATCTTTGAACAAAGAGCCCACGAACGGCACCGCCAGTTTAAAGATAAACAGGTACAATAAAAATAACCCGCAAAGGGAAAGCACTGCCATCAAAACCGGCCATAACGCATTCCCTTTATAGCGTGTAAACCGCCTGCGTTTGAAAATTCGTTGGTCCCTTCGCGCCATTTATACCTCTTTGATCAGGCATATTGCCTGGGCCGCTATGCCTTCGACGCGACCGACGAATCCCAGACCTTCCGTCGTCGTCGCTTTGACGTTGACACGCTTTGCGTTGATGCCCAGCGAGAGCGCCAAGTTTTGTTGCATCCGCTCCCGATACGGTGCGATGCGCGGTTGCTGTGCCATCACGATAACATCGACATTCTCAACGGTATATCCCGCTGCGTAAATGAGATCGGCACATCGTCTGAGAAGTTTCAGGCTCTCTATATTCAGATATGCGTCGTCATCATCCGGGAAATGTTTTCCGATATCACCCATACAGGCCGCACCCAAAAGCGCATCGCATACCGCGTGCGTGAGAACATCGGCATCCGAATGCCCGTCCAACCCTTTCTCATAGGGGATCTTCACGCCGCCCAGCACAAGCTGTCGCCCATTTTGGAACGCATGCACGTCAAACCCAATGCCGACCCTCATCGTTGCCCTCCAATGTCTTAAACAATGTTATGGCGTCGTCCTTCTTTGTGGATTCTGCAAGCGATAGCACCTCATAGCGGCTGACGTTCTGACCCGTCCGTACTGTGATGATATCGCCAATTTTCACCTGGTCTCCCGGCTTTGCCACTTTCCCGCCGATCATCACGCGCCCGGCGTCACAGGCTTCCTGCGCCACGGTGCGGCGCTTGATGATGCGGGCCACTTTGAGATACTTGTCGATTCGCATATCGTTCCTCCATTTGTCCCATTATAGCATAAAATGCACAGGCAGAACGGCCGGATGTTCCTTATCATAGCGGACGGCTGCTTGACCTACATGCACTCATTGCGGACCCATGTGTATGGCCATATAAGACAAACTGACCGCCTTTGTCGGCGGCCAGCATAAAATTCGTTTTCTTTCTTGGATGTGTGCGGCTACAGCCGCCTACTTGTACCTTATTTCACCGCATCCTTAAGGGACTTGCCTGCCTTAAAAGCGGGAACCTTGGTTGCCGGAAACTTCATGGGCTGCTTGCTTGCGGGGTTGATGCCATTGCGGGCAGCACGCTCGCGGACTTCAAACGTTCCAAAGCCTACCAAGGACACCTTTTGTCCGGATTGCAGTGCGTCGGTGATGCTTCCGATCGTTGCGGTGACCGCTTTTTCAGCATCCTTTTTGCTCAAGCCTGTAGCTTCAACAACCTGTGCTATCAATTCAGCTTTATTCATGAGAGATACCTCCTTTTATTGCGACACAAGCTTTACGGCTTGTCTGCCAGTCAGATTTTCTTAAATCATGGGGCTTTTGTCAAGACTTTTTTTGCGTAACATTGCAATTCGACAGATTTTGACGTTATTCGCACAATTTTTACGAATGAAAGTTCGCCACCTTGGCTGAGCAGGCGTCGCTCAGCGCCGTTTCAGCGTGAATATCCCTTTGCAAAAGCCATTCGCACAGTGCCCACAATACCCGGCCGGCGTTCTGTTCCTGTTGCTCTATATCCAGATCCTTATTTTCCAATTCCTTGAGTGCTAAAAAGAGTTCTTCCTGCGGCTGTACGCTTTGTGCGTTGGCACCGCGCAGTTTTTTCTGCAACTCCTGCGCACGCATCAGGGATGGAAGGCCTTCACCTATCTTCTTCAACGGATTCTGCGGTGTGCCATTGCGCTCCCTAACCTTGATCAACTCCCAGTTCTGCAGCACCTGTTCTGAGGTGGAGGCCTCCACGGTACCAAAGATATGCGGATGCCTGCGGATCATCTTTTGACAGATGCCCGTTGTCACGCCGGTGAGGTCAAATGCCCCTTCCTCTTCCGCCATCGCGCAATGGAGTGCAATCTGCAAAAGCACGTCGCCAAGCTCCTCGCACAGGTGTTCATCATCGCCCTCAGAGATGGCGGCCATCGCTTCACACGCTTCCTCCATCATGTTGCGGCGAATGGAGTGATGCGTCTGTTCCCGATCCCACGGGCAGCCGTCGGGGGATCGCAGAATCCTGCAGATTTCCATGAGGTCATACGCCGTAAAGCGGGGGCGTTCCATAAGGGAAAGCGGTGGTACCACGACCAATGTAGACGCGTCGTATGCAATCTGGCGATCGAGCTGTGAGAGCGGAATCGGAATGCATCTTTGCACGCCGTCTTCAAACTGCACAAAATAGACAGTCATTTCGTCGGCATACCGCTGCATCAGTGAAATCTTCACTTCACAAGCCCGAAGCTTGCTGTCCATATCGGCTATGATGTTTGCCTTTGCACTGTCCAGGATCTCCGACCGGACCGGTCCAATGTATACGCTATATCCGTTTGAAGTATCCAGGCGGCACGCAGCGATCGCAGATTCATAGCCAATCCCCGGTATGATCTGTGTATCGATTCCCCGTACTCTGGCTTCCTCCAGCAGGATCGGAGTGGCAGCTTGTCCGATAAGGCCCTGTCCGCTGGCGGCAAACACCGTATGCCCATTGGTCTCTGCTAGAATGCGCTGCGCCACAGCGGCGTTGAGTTCGTCAAAATCGCAAGCTTGCTGATACAAGTCGTCCAGGAACTCCGCCCGGACGCCAAGTTTTAAAAGCTCTTCAACCGCAGGATGTCGCTTTGTTTGAATGAACACAATATCCGCCTGCTGCATGCGAAAAAGCGCAGCCTGCGTAATCATACAAAAGGGCCCGGGTCCCAGGCCCACGACGGAGAGTTTCATCATTTCCACCAACCTATCCGATGCATCAGGGAATCAAGCGCCAACCCGCCCGGCAACAAACGGCAATCCTCCGGGCCTATCGCGCGCAGACGAAGTATCAAAAACGAATAGCATGCGACGCCGAGCAGAATGCCAACAATGACACAAAGCCAGAACGGCAGGAACAGCCGGAACAATTGATAGCTGCCCCATACCAGTATGCCCATCAATATGCCCGAAACGATGATGGCGATCAGCTTTTTTCCCAAATCGAGCGGGCGGCGCAGGATTTTGCTTATGCTGTACATGTTGCTAAGCGCGATATACAAAAAGCATAAGAACGTCCCGATCGCAGCGCCATTGATGTGCACCGACGGCATGCTCATCAGCAGATAGCTGGATACGAGCTTGATAAACGCTCCTTGCCAAAGGTGTCTAAGGGGCGACGGCATTTCCCCCATGCCCTGCAGGATGCCGTTGGTGGTCTGAGCGAGCATCAGGAAGAACAATGCGATTCCAAGCGTACGCACCAAAGCGGTCGCGGCCATCAGCGTGCTCTCGTCCGTCATGGTCCTATAAAAGAGAGCCTGCAGCAGAGGCGGACCTAACAGGAACAGCCCGATGGAAAACGGAAGGCCCAGCAGAATGGCCAGCTTGACGCCAACGCGCGATTGCTGCTCTACCTCATGGTACCTTCTGAGCGTTGCGCTTGCGGATACAGATGGCACCAGGCTCATCTGCAGCGCGTTTGCCAGCGCCATCGGCACATATACCACCGGCGCCACAATCCCGGTTAAAAGCCCAAAACGTGTTTGAGCCATGATCTGTGAGAATCCGTTGGATTTGAGCACATTGATGACCATCAGGTTGTCCAGCAGCGTGATCAGAGGAAGCACCGCTGCGCTCAATGTAATGGGAACGGACAGCTTGAACAGCACTCTCAATCGATCCCGCGCCGGAATGAGCCCGTAACCCTGCGGTGTCTGCCTTACCTGCCTTAAGAAGCCGTCGCGTTGGCGCAGATACCGGATGCCCAGATACAGCGTCGCCGCCGCCTCCGCAATGGGAATCCCCAGAAGAGCGCCCATGGCCCCAAACCTGCTGCCATGAGCAAGCCACACGATCATCAGCACAAAACCGAAAACGGATTTGACGATCTCTTCGATCAAAAGTGAATACGCGGTCGGTTCCATGTGCTGCATACCCTGAAAGTAACCGCGGAATGCGGAAATAACACAGGAGAAAAACAGTGCGGGCGCCACGCTTTGCACCATGATGCCGCCATCGGGAACGCCCTGCACACCCGCCACAAGACCGCTCAAAAGCGCCAGCAGCCCGGATGCGAGCAGACCGCCCAGGCAAAGTGTCTGCAGCGATGTGATAAAAAACGCGCGTGCGTTTTTGAGATCATCTTTGGCCATCAAGGTGGAAATCTGTTTGGAGATCGCGGCGGGAATGCCGACAGTGGCAACCACCGATAAAAAGGTATAGATCGGATACGCTATCTGGTAATAGGCAATGCCGACATCGCCTATAACATGCGCCAGAACGATGCGGTAGACGGACCCCAGTGCGCTGCACAGAAGCCCGGTTATGCCCAATATTGCAGCGCCGCCCGCGAACGTTTGCCTGCCTTTTACCAAAGTGCATCCGCCTTCGTCAATTCTCAACCGTTACCAGGTTGTCAGGACTTATTCAGGCTCCGCTTTGTATGGCTTTCCGACTTAATCGTTGGGATTTAGTCAGATGCCGAAACGAAAAAGAGAGCAACGAAATTACGCCGTGCGGCGTAATTATAACAAATACCCCTTGATTGCGCAAACGAACGGTGGCGCTCCAATGGAGCAATGGCAAACCTCACATACTATCGCCTTTCTTACGCCAATGGCTCAATATCATAATGAGACAGTTGGCCTGAAAGCGGCCGCAGAGTGGCGATAAGCCAATCCGTCAGCGCGTTGAGCGTATCGATACCCAACCTTGCCTTCCGCTCAACGGTCAGCAGGATACCCTCGTCGTCGGTCGCCTCACTGCGTATTTCATACCCGTTGCGCACGAGCTGTTCCTTTGCGCTGGCGATGGAGGCGTCTGCTGCAAACCTCAGATTGAAGCAAATATTGTGCAGGGCGCTGATATCAACGCCTCTTCTTTGTAACCCATCCGAGATGCGTTCGTTCTGCAGCCTGTGAAGCGTGTATTCATCCGGCAGCAGTCGTCCGGTATACAGGCTCCAGGATTCGTCGATAACGGATTCAAAGCGAGGGATGATTCCATATCGCCTTATCAGCTTTTGCATTCTCCGATGGAGCAGGTACCCGGTCCTCGGATGATAATACAGGTAAATGTGGACGGTCTTTTCCGAGTAGTCCAGCACGCTGCCGGCAAATGCGACGTCGTTGCTCCAGCCTTCACACCGCTTCATGGCCAGATTCAATGCTTTGATTGTTTTTTGATCCGGTGCGTTTTCCCCTGCCATGTCAAACGAAATGTCAAGGTATCGTTTGAATTCCTTGCGAATTTGCCTGGCAGGCGGCGGGTACAGCGAATAATCGAACAGGATTTGCTGCAGGCCATTCTTATAACTGAATAGGACGATCCGATGTACAATTTTGTCCTTTGCGGCTTGAGTGCTTCGGCGATCGTTTTTCCCTGCAACGTCCGCTTGTTTTGGCGGCTGCACGTTTGACGCAAAAGCGGTATGCCTTGCTATATAGCCTTCCTTCCAGGATTGCAGCAACAGCATCGGCACCACAGAAATAGCGGTGGAAACAAAGCTGGGAATTGCAATGCCTACAACTATGATAAAAAAGGTGACGACTGTCAGCGGCATCGCAATCCAGAAGCCATAATACGCGCCATGGACAAACCCCTTGACACCGCCGATCAATAGGAAAATACCGCACCAGACGCCGTAGCAAGGCAACATCACACCCAGCGTGTATGCCCATTTGATAAATCCTTTGAGCCCGTTGTATCCATCCGGAATCTGTACAAAGGCGAACAGACTCAACAGAGCCAAAGCTGAGATCACGAGGATGACTACTGATGCGACATATCGTTGTTTTTTCAAAAAGGCGATCATGCAAACCCCATACCATTCGAAAAATTACCATTTGGATATGAAATATATAGTAGTGAAAAAAAACCGATTTATCAAGCAATCCCGATGATAAAATAAAACGGCGGCATTAACATGCCGCCAAAAAAGGATCTTTTTGCTGTATTAAGTCATCGCGTCATTGTTCCATCTGCTTGCCCAAAAAACTTGCGGCAACCTGGGCTACCTTCAACTCCGCATCGCTGAAAGAGATGTTGGGCTGTGAACTGAGCAACGCCACTGCACCCGCAGCTTCCCCTTCGCTGATGATGGGACAAATCAGTTGGGCGTGGTAACTCTTGCTCATGTCCTCATCCCGGACAATCGACACGGGTGTCTCGCCATCCCCCAACACAAACGCCATGCGGCGCTGCATTGCGGCTTCCATTTGGGGGGATACGGATTTATCGGCATAGTCCTTCTTGCCGGGTCCGAAAGCCGCCACGACACTGTCCCTGTCGCAGATAATGGTGGTATGCCCGAGGGCTTTGTAAAGGGCCTCCGCATATTCGTTCGCAAACTCGCCCAACTCACCAATGGGCGAATATTTTTTTAAGATCACTTCCCCGTCTCTGTCTGTAAAGATTTCCAACGGATCACCTTGGCGAATTCTCATCGTGCGGCGTATCTCCTTTGGAATAACGACACGTCCCAGTTCGTCGATCCGGCGTACAATGCCTGTTGCTTTCAAGTTCATGCCTCCTGCTCGTGCCAGACTCATTGCGGGATTAGTATTTGAATGCCGATTTTTTTTATGCAAGGTTCTGCCTGCATTGTAAACCAGTATCTGAAAAGGGATTTGGAACCAAGTACGAGTCTTTCAATTAAAAAGAGGAAGCGTGACCCGCTCCCTCCTTTTGATTTTTTTAACTTTTATTTGTTGATCTGCTCGTGGACATACGTGACGCGGCTTGGCCAGGTCTGCACGCCGTATTGTTTGCGAAGTTCGGTGAGCTTCGCTTTCCACGCGTCGGATACCGCCGTCTCGTCCGCTTTTTTCTTCACGGCGCTCTTGACGACGTCGAAGGGGATAACCACTTCTTCCTGCGGTGTGTAGATCATATAGAGGATGTGCACGCCATAGGGTGTCATCACCGGATCACTTGTCTGTCCGCGCGTGGTCATCGCCAACGCTGCACTTGCAAACGCCGCTTCGTACGTCGTGTTGTCCGGGCTAATGACGTAGCCCAAACCGGGCATGGAGCCGCTGTCTGCGCCGTTGTCGTCCTTGTTGTATTCCGCCATCAGCTTCTCAAACGTTTCGCCGTTTTTCAACCTCTGCATGATGGTGTTGATTTTCGCCTGTTGGTGCTTCAACAGCGTCTTTTTGAGCGCATCGAAATCACCCTGCGCCTTTTTAAGCGCATCGTTCATCTTAACGAGCAGCGCCGCTTGCGCGTTCATCTCCGTTGTTTGCGTTTTAACGGTTTCGGTATTGTCCGCAATGGTCTTCTGGTATTGCGCAATCAACGTCTGGTCGCCACTTTGCTGCGCCGTAGCCAGGGCGGCCTGCGCGTCGGTGATGGCTTTCTGCGCCGTCTCTACGTTTGTTTTTGCAGTATTGTATTTCGTCTGCACGTCGTTATAATCCGTTTGTGCGTCTGAAACGGCGGTATTTGCCTTATCGTATGCATCCGCGTCCGTATCGCTGAACGTCAGCAGGATGTGCTTTACAATGGAGTACCCCGTGGGTTTATATAGAGTATAGTCGCCCATCGAATCCGTCGTGATCGCCGTCTCATAGCTGGAGTTGCCGCCAGAGGCGAATGCATCCTTTTGGGATTGCACATCCGTATTGTACTTTGTCTGCACCTGCTCTTCGGTCGCCTGCACGTCCTTCATCAGCGCGTTTTTGACCTTGGTATACTCGAAGTTCTGAAGCTGCATCTGCGCCAGTTTCGTGCGGGATGACCCCATGGCTACAAGATAGTTATCCACATCCTTCTCGATGTCACCGGTATAGGTGCTCGGATTGGTTTCATCGTAGCCTAGAATCTGCTTGATATAGCCGATATAGGAAGTGACATTTGCGTCCACTTCCTTCTTTTCATCATCGGTCAACGGATAGTCCTTTTCACAGATGATGCTCATCAGCTTGCTGTTCGCATAATCGTCGAGATATGATTTCAGATAGCTGTCCACCTGCGTGCGCGTTTTGCTATCCATATTTTCATCCCATAGGTTGATGTCATAACCCTGCGATGTAAAATCCGCCTGCATCGCATCGTAGAGTTCCGCCTTGGTTATGGTGACATCACCGATTTTGGCCACAACCTGTGCCTTATCCTTGGCGCGGTTGACGGTGATCAATTCACACCCCGTCAGCGTCAAGAACATCAGGCTTGCCAGCAGCGACGCCAATATCCGTCTTTTCATCTCTGGTCTCTCCTTAAACACGGGTCTCCCCGCGTCGACTTGCGTATTTCCTTTGCATTTCGGTCATATCGCCTTTTGGTATTCGTCCGAATGGATGATACATGCTTTGGCATTTTCCCGTTGTTCAGCAAGGCTTTTATTATATCGCATTTACATTGTTATCGCAATCATCCGCCTGCGCAAAGGCAAGCAACCGGATGGCGGATTGCATCATGTGCTTGATATCGTCTCCGCGCCTGGGCTTGATAAGAAGCATCGGCGGGTTGGATTGCGTCAGATTTACGCCGGTACCGTATTGCTTGATGGCTCTGAGCAGGCATGGAACATCGGGCAGGGCTTTGGGATGAAAGCGCATGCGCACGCCGTCTGTGCGAACCATCACGCTCTGGATGTCAAGCTGGTTTGCCAGAGAACGCAGATGCGAAACGGAAATCAAATCCAGCACTTCCTGCGGTGGTCTGCCGTAGCGATCCTTTAGCGATTCCAGAACGCGCTTTGCGTCTTTATCGCTCTCGATTGCCGCAATGGTGCGGTATGCATCCACCTTCTGACTCTTGGATGGGATGTATCGTTCGGGGATATGCACCGTCAGCGGGATATCCACCACCGTATCCACCCGTTCGCGTACTTCTTCGCCCTTGGCTTGGGCTACCGCCTGCGCCAACAGCTTGCAATACGTGTCGTATCCGACATTTTGCATATGGCCGTGCTGCTCGGGTCCCAATAAGTTGCCGGCGCCGCGTATCTCTAGGTCGCGCATCGCAATCCTGAACCCAGAGCCCAGCTCGGTGAACTCACGAACGGCGTCCAGCCGCTTTTCCGCCGTCTCGGTGATCTGCTTTTGCGTCGGATACGTCAGATAGCAGTATGCGGAACGCGCACTTCGCCCGACTCTGCCGCGTAGCTGATAGAGCTGCGCCAATCCCAACCTGTCTGCGTCGAGTACGAACATCGTATTCGCGCGTGGGATATCCAGCCCGTTTTCGATGATGGTGGAACAGACCAGAATGTCCGCTTCCCCTTCGTAGAAGGCCAGCATCGCGCGCTCCAGCTGCGTTTCGGCCATTTGCCCATGCGCCATTGCAATTCTAGCGCTGGGGATCAAAGAGCGGACCTGCTCGCAGAGATACTCCATCCGGTTGATCTGGTTGTAGAGCACATACGCCTGTCCGTCGCGTGCGAGTTCGCGGGTGAGCGCTTCCTTCAAAAGCGCTTCACTCATCTCGCCAACAAAGGTCTCGACCGGCTTGCGCTCCTCCGGCGGCGTGTGTATCACCGACATATCGCGGATGCCCACCAGTGACATCTCGAGCGTTCTTGGAATCGGCGTTGCGGTCATGGTCAGCACGTCCACAGTGCGCTTGATGTCGGAGATCGTCTCTTTATGCCCGACGCCAAAGCGTTGTTCCTCGTCGATCACCAGAAGGCCCAGATCATGGGGCTTAATATCCTTGCTCAACAGTCTGTGCGTGCCGATCAATACGTCGACGGTGCCCTCTGTAAATCCCTTTAAGATCAGCTCTTGTTCGGATTTGGGCGTAAAGCGGGACAGCACAGAAACGCGTATGGGATATCCTTCCAATCTCGCCGACATCGTGGCAAAATGCTGCTGCGCCAATACCGTTGTCGGCACCAATATCATCGCCTGTTTGGCGTCCATCGCACACTTGAAGATGGCACGCATCGCCACTTCCGTCTTGCCGTACCCCACGTCGCCGCACAGCAACCTGTCCATGATGCGGGTGGATTCCATGTCACGCTTGATCTCCTCCACGCTCTGCAGCTGGCCTTCGGTTTCGTCAAACTCGAAGGATTCCTCGAATTCCTGCTGCCAGACAGTATCGGGCGAAAATGCATATCCCTTTAAAGCCTGCCGTGTCGCGTAGAGTGAAACCAAATCCTGCGCCAGTTTCTTCACGCCCTGGGAGACTTTCTTCTTTGCCTTTTCCCATTCCTGACCGCCCATCTTGGTCAACTTGGGCGGGGAGTCGTCCGAGCCGATGTATCGCTGCACGCGGCTTATCTGGTCGACGGGTATATAGAGCTTGTCGCCGCCGCGGTATTCCAAGAGCATAAAATCCTTGGGCCGTCCCTCCACGGTAATGGTGGTAAGCCCCCGGTAGATGCCGATACCATGCACGTCATGGACGGCGTATTCGCCTTCCTTGAGCGCAATCGCCTCCTGCGCCAATCGCTGCGTTTGCCGTTGCGGCTGGGCGACGTTGCGGAAAACCTCCTCTTCACATAACACGACCGTTCGGCTTCGTTCCATGATATAGCCTGCGCCGTACGGGCTTTTCGCGATGAGCACTTCGCCCCGGTTCGCAAACCGGTCTGGCTCAAACTGCAGCGTGGCAAACACCCCGCGTTCGGAAAGCGACTGGTGCAGACTCTGGCAGCGTCTTTCGTTGCGCAACAGGATCATCGTGCGCCAGCCGTTCTTCTTCCTGTGATCCAGATCCTCGCACAACAGGTCTATGCGGCCATGGAACTGCTGCGCGGGGCGAATGTCGAAGGAGAATCCTTCCTGACCCGTATGGGAGATTGCCGAAGCCTGCATGAACAACACACCCTGCGGCACGCGCACCTGTGAAAACGGCAACAGGTGGCGCTCCCAGCCCTTGGGGGCATTGTCCTTCTGGACGAGTTCTTTGATTGAAAGCTCAATGTCGGTATCGGTGCTCGCTGCCGCGTCCATCAGGCGGATCGGTTCGTCGAAAACGAGCATATCGCCGCTCTTCAGGTAATCCGCGGCGCTCACTTCCGGCATGCCGAGTGAAAATACCTCATACGCGCTGCGGTAGTCCCCCTGTTCGATCTGTGCATACAGCTGCATCAAACGAAGGTATGCGTCATTTTTTGCGGTCTGCGCCGTCTGGCGGATGCGCATCAACAGCTCTTTCGCGTCTTTGTCCGATAGCGGCGTTTCCACACAAGGCGGCACTTCGATCACATCCACGCCCGCCATGCTGCGCTGGGAAAGAGGATCCAACACCCGAATGGTATCGATCTCGTCGCCAAAGAAATCCACCCGGTATGCAACCGCGTTGGGCAGGAACACATCCGCAATGCCGCCGCGTACCGCAAACTGCCCGTATTCCTCCACCGATTCCGCACGCAGATACCCCGCTTTTACCAAGGCGTCCGTCAATGTGTCCAATTGTATGCGCTGCCCTTTATGAAGCGAAAAACCCCGGCTGAAGAACACCTGTGCGGGGGACAATCTGGCGCGTACGGCGTCAACGGAACCCACTACGACCGAAGGTTTCCCGTTTAAGGCATACAAGGCGGTGGCTCTGAGTCCCTGCGTTTTGAAATCCAACGTCCGCGCCTTGGAGAGGTGCACCATGCGCGGCGGCAGATAATACGCACTTGCGCCGATGGCACGCGACATCGCGGAATAGAACTTCTGGGCCGCAAATTCGCTCGCGCACACGACCAGAATATTGGATTTTTGCTGTAAAAACAGGCTTGCTATAAGCGGTACCTTTCCGGTTTCGGGCATGCCAAAAACCGGGAGAGAGCTTTCTCCCCCCCGTATCGCCTGCAGCAGTCTCTTATATGTGCCGTCCTCCGTTATGGGCGACAACGCCCAATGCAAGGCCGGCTCGTGTTGGTCCATATAAGCTCCTTTTTCTGCTCGCTGACAAAAAGGTTTGTCAGCGGGATGTTACTACGCCTGAGTATATGCGGTCGGCGGTGTTACTCTTTATTCGCTTTTCACATAATATGGTTGCCTTTTGACTAGCATGTCATCAAGGCTTCGGGAATCGATGGATCAAACAAGTGTAAAGCACTAGTTAGAAGGATCGGGTTCTGATCCATTCGGTTTCGTCCCGTTGTACCTCATCGCACTCTGCACACCGTAAAGCAGCGCGTGGTGTACCGCCTCGGCAGCCAGCGCCGTCGTATTCAAAAAGGTTTTTTCCTCCTCGCCCTGCGGTTTTGCTAGCACATAGTCTGCGATGTCCCAAGAGGGAGGTGGAGATCCTACGCCGATGCGGACGCGCGGGAAATCCTCCGTATGGATCTTGACGAGGATATCACGCATGCCGTTGTGGGTGCCCGCTCCTCCGCTCTCCCGTATACGAATGACGCCGCAGGGCAGATCCACATCGTCGTAGATGACCAGAATGCTCTGCGACGGCACTTTGTAGAAGGCAGCGAAGTTAAGAACACAGCTTCCGCTTTTGTTCATGAAGGTGTGCGGTTCGATCAGCAGCACCTTTTCGCCGTTTATTATCCCTTCCCCGTACCTGGCGTCATACTTCTTCTTTATAAGTGGTATGTTCAAGCGCCTGGACAACTCGGCCAGCGCTAAAAACCCAGCGTTGTGCCGGCTCTTTTCATAGGCGGGGCCGGGGTTGCCCAAGCCGAAAATCAGCTTCATCGTCTATTTTAACCGTCCTTGCTCACGGCGCACTTTGGCCCAATCCAACACTTCCGACTGCTTGACGCGGCCGATGCACAATGCGTCCTTGGGAACGCGTTTGGTCACGGTGGTGCCCGCGGCGATGTACGCGCCATCTTCGACTTCCACCGGCGCCACAAGGTTTACATTGCAGCCCAAAAAGCAGTTATCGCCGACCATTGTCTTATATTTTTCCTTGCCGTCGTAGTTTGCAAATGTCACGCCGCAGCCGACGTTGCAATCACGGCCCATCACGGCGTCGCCAATATAGCTCAGGTGCGCCATCTTGGACCCGGTGCCGATTTTGGCATTTTTAAGCTCCATAAAATCGCCGATCCTGCAGCCATCTCCCACAACCGTGTCGGGACGGAGGTTCGCAAACGGGCCGATGTGCACATCATTTCCCACCGTGCAGTCGGCAAACATGCTGTGCATGATGATACAATTGTCGCCTATCACCGCGTTGGTCATGCGCGTGCAGCCCATGATATGGCAGCCCTCGCCGATGACGGTATTTCCGCAGAGGACTGCGCCCGCTTCGATCACTGTATCGCTGCCGATGACAACGCTGTCCTCAATATAGGTCTGCTGCGGGTCGCGCAGCGTTACACCGTTTAGCATATGCTTTGTATTGATGCGTTTCTGCCATACGCTTTCGGCATACGCGAGCTGTACCCTGTCGTTTACACCCAGGCACTCGTCCACCGGCGCATTGACGGCGGTGAGCGATTCTCCTTTTTCCACCAGCATGCCGATGCAATCCGTCAGGTAGTATTCGTTCTGCACGTTGTCACAGCCGAGCTCATCCAGACACGCTAAGAGCTTCTGCGTGTCAAAGCAGTATACCGAAGCATTCATCTCCCGTATCAACTTCTGCGCAGCCGTCGCGTCCTTGTGCTCGACGATGCCGCAGATTTCGCCGTCTTCGTTTCGAACGATGCGGCCGTAGCCTGTGGGATCATCCACCACGGCGGTCAAAAGCGAAGCCGCATGCCCTTTGGCTGCCTCAACAAGCGCTTGTATCGTCTGCACCGTCAACAGCGGCATGTCCCCGGCGAGCACCAGCGTGTAGCCGGTATGCCCTTGCATCGCGGGTCTTGCCATCATCACGGCGTGTCCCGTGCCAAGCTGCTGTTCCTGCACAAAATACCACGCGCGATCGCCCACTTCTTTCATGACCTCTTCGCGCCCATGTCCTACGATGACGCAAGGCGTCCCTTCCGGGCAGACAGAGAGCACACGCTCGATTAGCGTCATGCCGCAGACGGTATGCAACACCTTGGGAAGCTTGCTCTTCATACGCTTGCCTTCCCCTGCCGCCATCACAATGCTAAGACAGGAATTCATCCAATCCCTCCTATAAAAACCAACGGTTTAAAACAAATATTCAACCATACTCTTTTCCCATAGTATGATGCCATCTTGTTTGGTGTCAAGTGTCGCGGTTATTTTGAAGCATTCCGTTTTGTTGCGCCAATAAGCGATTACGCGTATAATGTCGTTGGTCCGCCTCATACATTGAAGGTGCGGAAAAGGAGCGATTGGCATGTCTTCCATCAATTTACAGGACTACAAGGGGAAACACGTGCATTTCATCGGCATCATGGGAGCAAGCCTGTGCGGTTTGGCCACGATTTTGCGCGATTCGGGGTTTATCGTCACCGGCTCGGATATGAAGACCACCATTTTTACACCGTACGTAAGACACAGCGGCATACCGTTTACCATAGGTCATTCCGAAAAGAACGTGGAAGGTGCTGACCTCGTCGTGTTCAGCGCCGCGGTGCCCAAGACCAACATCGAATACGCCTATGCAGAAAAGCACGGCATCCCGCTGATGGAGCGCGCGGCGCTGGTTGGCCAATTGATGAAAATGCACAAAGTCGCCGTCGGCGTCTCCGGCTGCCACGGCAAGACGACCATCACGTCCCTTTTGGGGCTGATGCTGCTATTGGGCGACAAGGATCCGACCATCCACGTCGGCGGCGTGTTGGATTACCTTGGTGACGGCGGCACAAGGCTGGGAAACGGCGATATCATGGTGGTGGAATCGTGCGAGTACGTGGACAGCTTTTTGCAGTTCGCACCCACCATCGCGGTGGTCAACAACATCGACGATGACCATCCGGACTACTTCAAGGACATCGACCAGGCGGAGGAGAGCTACCGCAGGTTCGTGGCGCTGCTGCCCGAAGACGGTCTGATGGTGGGTTACATCGGCGATCCACGCGTGGTGAAGCTGATGAAACAATGCGGCAGAAAGACGATGTCGTACGGCCTTGATAAGAACGCCGACTGGACTGCCGAGGACATCCAATATGACGACAACGGCTTTTCGAACTTCATCCCGGTGCACAACGGCGAACCGCTGCAGCGTATCCATTTGAACCTGCCGGGCGACTACAACGTGTCAAATGCGCTTTGTGCGATGGCAATCGCAACGCATCTTGGTGTGCCGATGGACGTGATTGCAGAGGCCTGCGCGCAATACCATGCCGCAGAACGCCGCTTTGAATTCCACGGCCAGGTGGACGGCGTCAACGTGTACCACGATTTTGCGCATCACCCGACCGCCGTCAAGGCCTGTATGGAAGCGGCGAAGTACGTGCCGCACAAAAAGCTGTGGGCGGTGTTTCAATGCAACTCGTTCTCGCGCGCCCACCAGTTCTTCGACCGGTTCGTGGAGGCGTTCTCGCCCGCAGACTGCTTCATCATGGCGCAGATCTTTCCCGGGCGTGAATTGGATACCGGGCTGGTACACGGCAGCCAGATGGTGGAGGCAGCCAAAGAGCACGGGCAGGAAGCCTACTATATCCCGACGTTTGAGGAAATTGGCACATTTTTACGCGAGCGCTGGCAGCCGGGCGATCTCGTGCTGATGGTGGGAAGCGGCGACATCAACCAGCATGTCTGGAAGGTTCTGGGGGAAGAAGGCCCCAAGGCGCTGTAAAGGGAATAGCAAGCTATGGTATGAAAAAGGCACCGGGAAACAACCTGATGCCTTTTCCTATGAAAAATATAAAGGATGATGCCCATGCATAAGACAGCTGTCGTTTTAAAATCCAATTACGGAACCACGGAAAAGTACGCACGCTGGATCGCGGAGGATACCAAGGCCGATTTGTTTGAAAGCGGGCAAGTGAAACTTGAAGTACTGCTCTCCTATGACACCATCGTATACTGCGGCGGTCTGTATGCGGGCGGCATGTTGGGATTTCGGTTCATCAAAAAGAATTATGAAAAACTAAAGCAGAAGCGGTTGATCGTCGTCGCCGTCGGCGCCACGTTAAAAGGCGAGGAAGCCATTGCGGAAATCAAGGAGAAAAATCTGATACCAGAAATGCACGATGTTCCGTTTTTTCTGCTTCGCGGAGGCTTGAATTACCCAAAGATGAAATTGAGGCACCGCATCATGATGTATCTGATGGTCCAAAAGCTAAAGGGCATTAAACCCGAGGATCGCAACGACGATACAAAGGGTGTACTGGCGACCTATGGCAAAGCCGTGGATTTCACCAATCGGAAAGCGATCGCGCCTGTTGTGGAAGCTGCTCTTAAACCATAAGGCTCATTTATGGATAAACCCCCTGTTCAATGCATGAGCAGGGGGTTTTTGTTTTGATCCCTTATTGCGCCATCTTTTTTTGGATCGCAGACAGCAGGTCGTCAAACGATTTGTTGAACTTGTCAACGCCGTCCTTTTCAAGCAATTCCGAGATCTCTTCCAGGTCAACGCCCGCCTGTTTCAGCTGCTCAAGCTTGCGCAGCGCCTCGTCCATCCCCTGATCAAGGCGCAATTCCGGCCGGCCGTGATCGCGGTACAGATCCAGCGTTTCGTTGGGGATGGTGTTCACCGTGTCGGCACCGATGAGCTCTTCCACGTACTTCACATCGCTGTACTTCGGGTTTTTGGTGCTCGTGCTCGCCCAGAGCAGCCGCTGCACGTTGGCTCCTTTTATAAGCATCTGTCGGAAGTCTTCGCCGGAATATATCTCTTTTTGCATCCTGTAGGCAGCTTTTGCGGAAGATACCGCGATCTGACCCATCAAACTGTCAGCAGAAGCGTTGCCGTTCTTTGCCATCTTTTCCAAAGCCGAATCGACCGATGTATCGATGCGGCTGATGAAGAAACTCGCGACGGAATGGATGCCGTCTATGGGATGGCCGTTGTGTACACGCTTCGCAAGGCCGCGAACGTATGCGTCTACCACTTCCTTATACCGGACAACGCTGAAAATCAGCGTTACATTGACGTTGATGCCCTCGCTTGTCAGCTGTTCGATCGCTGGCAAACCCTGCTTGGTGGCGGGGACCTTGATCATCACATTCGGCCTGTCAAGCTCTTTGTAGAACCGCTGCGCTTCCAACACCGTGCCCTGCGTATCATAGGCAAGGTGCGGATTCACCTCAAGGCTCACATACCCGTCCTTGCGGTTTGTCTTTTGATAGACGGACAAAAACTCGTCGGCAGCAGATCTTACGTCCTGCTGGCTGATCTTCTCGTATATCGCAAGAGCATCCATGCCCTGTTGCGCCATCGTGCGAATCTCGCCGTCATAATCGTGGCTTTCCGCAATGGCCTTTTCAAAGATTGTCGGATTGGACGTCATGCCCACCACGGAATCCTGTGAAAGGATGGACCGAAGCTTCCCGGATGCGATGAGCTGCCTTGAAATATAGTCCAGCCAGACGGATTGCCCCTGCGAGTACAATTTTTGTAACGGATTTTCCTGCATGTTTCCTCCACCTTTTTCTTTTGTTTCTTCCCTGTCGTTGCGCAATTTTGCGCGATTAGAGCGCATATGTCTCTGATTGAAATCCCAGGATGCTGTCCACAATGCCGTCAACCGTCAGTTTGTACCTTGTTAACATCGCCTGATACGGGGAAACAGTGGACGGATAGGCATCCGGAAGGCCGATCCGCAAGAGTTTTCCTGCGCCGTATTCGGCCAGCACCTCCGCAACCGCCGTGCCAAGCCCGCCCGTGATGGAATGCTCCTCCACGCTCACGACGCGGCGCGTCTTATTGACGGCACAGCGTACGGCTTCATCATCCAGGGGCTTGATGGTATGCATGTTGATGACCGCGGCATGCACACCCATCTCCCGAAGCTTCTGTGCAGCCAACAGAGACGGTTTTACTGCAGAGCCGGTCGCGATGATACTTACATCACTGCCGTCGCACATGAGAATCGATTTACCTATGCAAAAATCATACTCCTCCGCGTACACCTGTGGCAACATCTTTCCTCCCGGAACGCGGATATACACCGACCCGTCATAGTCCTTGGCGGCAAGGATGCTCTTATACAGTTCGACGCCGTCCGCAGGGCTTATAATGGTCAACCCGGAAATGGGCCTCATGACGCCCAGGTCCTCCCAACCCAGATGGGTCACGCCCAAATGGCCCATGGAGACGCCGCTTTCCGTACCCAGGATCTTCACATTGGCGTTGGCGTAGGCGCAATCTACCCGGATCTGCTCCAGGCACCGCAGCGTCGCAAACGGGGCAAACGTTGTCGCAAAAGGGATCAGACCGCTTGCCCAAAGGCCCGCTGAAACGCCGATCAGGTTCTGCTCCGCGATCCCAACCTGTACGTAGCGGTCGGGATATTTTTCGTAGAATACCTGCCCCTGCATCGCGCGCCCGAGATCCGCCACCACATAAACAACCCTCTCGTCCAGTTCCGCGGCGTCGGTCACGGCAAGCGTGCATATCGTGCGGTATGTCTGTGTGCGGTTCAACTCCAAAATGCTCTGAGGATTGATCTGCAGCATGTTTGCACCCCCTTATGCCAGCTCTTGTATCGCCTGGGCAAACTGTTCCGGGCTTATCGCAGAGCTGTGCCACGCGTTGTTGTTCTCCATGAACGACACGCCCTTGCCCTTTATTGTATGGGCGACGATCACGGTGGGCTTTTCATTCTTTCGGTCGATGGTATCAAACGCATCCAGAAGCGCTTTGACATCGTGCCCGTTGACCTCCATCGCGTTCCAGCCAAAAGCGCGGAACACGCCTGCGATGTCCTTTATTTCCATCACATTACGGCAGAGCGAGTCGTGCTGATATCCGTTTGCGTCCACGATGGCGCACAGATTGGACAGTTTGTTCTGGGCGGCGAACATGATCGCTTCCCAGTTGGAGCCCTCGTCGAGTTCCCCGTCGCCCGTGACGACATAGACGTTGTAGGGGTTCTTGGTGATTCTACAAGCCAACGCCATACCGCAGCCAACGGACAACCCGTGTCCCATCGAGCCCGTTGGAAATTCGATGCCAGGCACCCCATTTGCGCACGGGTGCCCTGCGAGATGGGTGTCGGCCTTTTCAAACGTGAAAATCGTCTGTTCGTCCATATACCCGCATTCAAACAGCGCGGCATAAAGCGCCAGCACGCCGTGCCCTTTGCTCAGGATGAACCGGTCGCGGTTTGTAAGACACGGATTTCCCGGATCGTGGTTCATCACGCCAAAGTAGAGCGCGGCACAAATCTCCATGGCGGACAACGCAGGGCCGACATGCGCGCTTCCGGCTGACGATGTCATTTTTAGCGCGGTACGGCGCATGTTGTTCGCATGCTCCTCAATGGTTTTCACAAGCTTGTCTTTTTCCATCTGCTTCACCCCTTCGCATAAACTTCAGATTAAAAAGCGCGGCGTCAAAGCCGGCGCAACGACATCGGATCCTCTGCCACTGTATGCTCCGGTGGAAAATCACATTCTTGGGGCGGTAATCAGGGGATTGATTTTCTTGGCAATGATATAAACGTGGTTTCCCCGATTGTCTGCAACGATGAAACAGCTGATCTATATAAACTTGCAGAATCGAGTTACGGCGAATGTCAGCCGCCCGAAGAGATTGACCATTGTGCAATGATGGTTGAACTGATAAAAGACGAACAAATCCAACCCTATTGTAATGTTTTTTCGTGTATCTCGCAAGTGTGACCAAAATCAGAACCCCACCTTCAAGGTGGGATTCTGATTGCCTGTAAGCAAAGACGGGCGTGGCTGTCAACAGCGGTGCGTCAGTACAGCTCATCATGACAGTTGACTGCCTCGCTTGGCTTTGCTATTTGCTTGAACTATTGGAATCGGCTTAATTGTTTTGTCTGCTGGGTTCGACAATACAAAAGCTGACAATCATGGCACAAAGAGATAGAATTGCGCCTACGCTCCATATCAATAGGTAACTGCCCGTAGCCGCACATCTGCCGCCCAGCCATGCGCTGAAAAAGCTGCCGAGCTGATGGCAGAGAAAGACAAAACCAAACAATGTGCCGAGATTTTTCGAGCCAAACAGTTTGCTGACAAGGCCGGAGGTGGGAACAACGGTTGCGGCCCCGATCAGGCCGAGAAGGACTACAAACCCAAATATCACCGGAGCCGTTTTGGGCAGCAGCAAAAAGGTCAGAATCATGATGGCCCTGCTTCCATAAAGAGAGCCAACCACATATTTCACCCTAAATCTGCTGCTAAGATAACCGCTGAAAAGAGAACCGGTCACCGAAGTGAAACCATATACCGAGAAGGCCGCCGCTGCCAGCGAAACCGTAATGCCATAAGATAAAATCTGTGAATACAAATGCGTTTCGATGATAGCCATATGAAAACCGCAAGTAAAAAATCCGAGCATCAAGAACAGGTAACTTTTGCTGTGTATTGCCCTTTCAGCAGATCAATGACGCTGCCTTCAGCGGCTTTATTATCCGCAACACTGTGTTCTCCTTTTTTTGTTCCGCTAACCCGTATTGCAATTGGAACCAATATAACGGCTAAAAGCCCCAGCGAAAGCATTGTGATTTTCAATCCGACCGAAGAAAATAACGACTGGATCATCGGAGAAAAGACAATGCTTCCCACCCCGCTGCTTGCGTTGACAAACCCAGCTGCGGCAGCGGCCCGGCTTTCACCGAGCTTGGGCGTAATGGCTCCCATAATAATACCAAAAGATACCGCTCCTGTACCAACAGGCAACAGAATCCCGAAAAACATCATCAGCATCCAGTCAGTCGTACAGAATGGGATCATAGCAAGTCCCAATGCCATCAGAATACAGCCTGATGCAAGGACAAAAGAATTTGATTTTTTCAGTGCTATAATGCCGAAAACGGGCTGGGCGATACCAAACACAAGCTGACCGACGGCAATCACAAAACTGACCGCAGCGTATGCAATACCTGTTCCCTTTGAAATCGTACCGAGCATAATACCGTAAACGCTGCGAAGTCCGGCGCTTACCGCATACATAAGACACGCAGTGGCCACAATTCCTATATGGGGAATAACTTTATTCCGATTGGTTCTCATTTAACGTTATCCTCTGTTCTTCCTACCGCATTTTATCATTTATGCAAATCAAAACCTTTGAGCAATCGATCTACCTGATTTTTCTTTCCCCGTATTGCGATTCCCACAAGATTCAGTTCTTCGGTTTTGAGCTGTGCAACCATGGCTCTGTTATCCTCGTCATTAAAGGTCATAAACAGCTCTTCGGTAAAAATTGCAATGACCACCTCCTTAGTCAGAGCTGTTTGCAATAATTCCTTCATACGCTCCCCGGTAGCCGAATGTATCATAATCGGTTGCTGTGACATGGGTAAATATTGGACATTATCTTTGTCAACATAAGGCTGTCCAATGATATTCTGCGTTCCGGCAATTCCGCTCATCAAAAATGCTGTCACATTCAACTCCTGCCACATTTCGAGGTCATCCCTTAAAACAATTTTGATTTTCGTATCAAACTCCATAATCAATCTCCTCTGTTTGTTGTTACTCACGCTCTAATGCTTCAATATTTGAAAATACATTCCATAAGATGGATATATTTTCTTCGCCAAGATTTTGTTTGGCCTCGCTTTGCAGCTGCTTCCATATTTCACTTCCTTCTGTTATGGATGAATTTCCTTTTTCGGTGAGCCGGATTACCTTGTTCCTGTTTGTCTCACCCGGTATTTGTTCAATCAATCCCTTTTTAAGCAATATTTCCAGATTTCTGATAATGGTCGTGCGATCCAGCCGGGTATACCCGGCAAGCTCACTTTTATTACAGGATTTTAGCTGAAAAATGCTGTTGAGCAGAAAGAACTGATTCGCCGTCAAGTTAATCCGGGCAAATCCTTCATCATAATATTTTGTCAGAATATTTGCCGCCCGGCGAAAGTTGATGCAATAGCATGGGCTGTGCACAGGTTCAATATTTGACATAACGGCACTCCTTTCAAAAGGAATTTCCAATTGCATAGTGTGTATAAGCACTTGTGTATCTACACAGTATAGTCTGCAGATGATGTTCTGTCCATTATAATAATGACACATCGCTGTTTCTGAAAAAATGACGAAGCTCTATCAACTGGCATTTAAATATCAAACGGGCTGGCGCTCCCCCTAATTTTTCATTTTTCTCGCTTATTTCACCTCATCGCTTCTGCTTCTATTCTTTCTCACACGCAGGCGTGTGGTTTTGAAGGACAAACAAAAAGCGGGCTGTACACAGCCCGCTGTAGAGTATCGACAAAGTCATAAGCTTATCATTGTCTGTATGGTTTACAGCTGGTTGAGGACCTGGATCGGCATCTTGGTAAACAGCGGGCTAACGCTCTGCCGGCTGTTGATGCGGCGCACGGTTTCGGCAAACAACGGCGCTACCGAGACGATCTTGAACTTTTCATGACCACGGATGAAGGTGTTCTCCACGGAGTCGGTGGAGATCATCATTTCCACCGGGCTGTTTTCGATTGCTTGGATTCCCTTTTCACGGATCAGGATGTGGCTTAGGCAAGCATAGATGTGTTTGGCGCCCTTGGCCTTGACGGCGTTGGCGATCTCCACGATGGTGCCGCCAGAGATCGTAAAGTCATCCACGATCAGGCAGTTCTTGCCTTCCACATTGCCGATGACTTCCAACACCTGCGCTTTTTCGTCATGCGCAACGCGCGTCTTGTCGCCGATTGCGACAGAAGTTCCCAGATAATCCGCATACTCGCGGGCGTTCTTGGCAAATCCGGCATCGGGGGACACCACGACAAGGTTGTCCACCAAACCGAGTTTCTTGATGTATTCGCACAGAAGCGGCCTTGCATAGAGGTGATCGACGGGCTTGCTGAAGAAACCCTGCACCTGTGGGGCATGAAGGTCCATGATGATGGCTCGGTCGGCACCGGCAACTTCGATGCAATCGGCACAAACACGGGCGCGGATGGATACGCGCGGCTCGTCTTTCTTATCGCCCTTGGCATAGCCAAAATACGGAATGATAGCGGTGACGGAATTCGCACTGGCCCGTTTTAAGGCATCCATCCAGAACAATACTTCCGTAAATTCGTTGTTTGGATTCAAACCTATGGGCTGTACAACATAAACATCTTTGTCGCGAACCGTTTCCTTCACGCGTACAAAGATGTTTCCGTCAGAGAACGTTATGACTTCACTGTCTCCCAATTCGCAGCCAAGGTATTCACACATCCTTCGCGCGAACGGTTTGCCGGTTGACCCCGCAAAGATCTTTACATCGCCGCTATAAACCATCTTCTGTCCACACCTTTCCGGTTTGCCCTTATGCAATCGAAATTTGATGCCCATATTGTATCATTTTACTTGAATGCATTCAAGAAATTTGGCAGAATCCTACGGTAATGATAGAGAAAAAATTCTCATTCGATGAATGTTTCTTGCATGATGTTTGAATCTTTAATGCATATAATGCATGAATATTCATTATCCACTTGACGAAACCGCTGCCATGTGCATAAATAGTGTAAAGGACTTTGCCTGCTAAAAGGCTATCAGGACAATAGGAGGCTGTCATGCAAAAAACATTCAAAAAAGTAGTGCTGGCATATTCCGGCGGTTTGGACACGTCGGTAATCATTCCGTGGTTAAAAGAGAACTACCATTGCGAAGTCATCGCGGTGGCTGCGGATGTGGGACAGGGAGACGAATTGGAAGGCCTGGAGGAGAAGGCCATCAAAACGGGCGCCAGTAAGCTCTATATCGCAAACATCACAGACGAGTTCGTAAACGAATATATCTTCCCCACGCTCAAGGCGGGGGCAAAGTACGAAAATGCCTATCTGTTGGGCACGAGCTTCGCACGGCCGATCATCGCCAAGCACATCGTGCAGATCGCACTCAAAGAGGGCGCTGACGCGATTGCCCACGGCTGCACCGGAAAGGGCAACGACCAGGTCCGTTTCGAGCTTGCGATCAAAGCTTTTGCGCCGAATATGGCCATCATCGCCCCCTGGCGTGAATGGGAACTCAAGAGCCGCGACGACGAGATCGATTATGCCGAAGCGCATAACGTTCCGCTGAAGATCACGCGAGAGACGAACTACAGCAAGGACAAGAACCTCTGGCATCTTTCGCACGAAGGCCTGGACCTTGAAGATCCGGCCAACGAACCTTTATACGACAAGATCCTCGAGCTCTCCAACACGCCGGAAAAGGCGCCGGATGTGCCCGCCTATGTCACCATAGGGTTTGAAGCCGGCATTCCGGTATCGCTGAACAGCGAAAAGATGGACGGCGTTGCGCTGATCAAAGCTTTGAATAAAATTGGCGGATTGCACGGCATCGGCATTCTCGATCTGCTGGAAAACCGCCTTGTCGGCATGAAGAGCCGCGGCGTGTACGAGACGCCGGGCGGCGCCATCCTGTACAAGGCGCACGAGAAGCTCGAGGAAATGTGCCTTGACCGCGACACGCTGCACTACAAGCACCAGGTAGCCATTCGCTTCTCGGAGCTCGTATACAACGGCCAGTGGTATACACCGCTGCGCGAGGCTTTGAGCGCCTTTGTGGACCAGACCCAAAAGAGTGTGACAGGCATCGTTACGCTGAAGCTCTACAAGGGCAACATCATTCCCGCGGGCATGACGAGCCCCTATACGCTCTACGATGAAGAAGTCGCCACCTTCGGACAGGACGCAGTGTACGATCAGACGGATGCGAAGGGATTCATCAACTTGTTCGGCCTGCCCATCAAGGTAAAGGCGCTGCTGGATGAAAAGCGCAAAGGCTGAACGGAGGGGTTAGTATGAAACTGTGGGCAGGGCGCTTTTCCCAGGAAGAGGACAGCCGGACGGATGATTTCAACTCTTCGATCGCCTTTGATTCTCGTATGGCGCAGCAGGATATCCGCGGCTCCATCGCACATGCCACCATGCTTGGGCAGACGGGCATCATTTCGCACGAGGAGAGCGAAGCCATCGTAAAAGGGCTTTTAGGGATCGCTTCGGATTTGCAAAACGGAACGCTGCAGATCGACCCCAAAGCGGAGGATATACACACGTTTGTGGAGGCCGTATTAACCAAGCGCCTGGGCGATGTGGGCAAAAAGCTTCACACGGCGCGCAGCCGCAACGACCAGGTGGCGCTGGATATACGGCTCACGCTCTTTGACGCAATAAACCAAATTGAATCGGAATTGAAGGATCTGTGCCGTGCATTCTGTACGATCGCGGATAAGCACACGCAGACCATCATGCCTGGATACACGCATCTGCAGCGCGCGCAGCCCATCACGTTTGCTCATCATATGATGGCCTATGCACAGATGGTGCTGCGGGACATCGACAGGCTATGTGATTGCTGGTGCCGCATGGACAGCATGCCGCTTGGCAGCGGCGCGCTTGCGGGCACCACACACCCGATCGACCGGGAATTGACCGCAGCGCTGCTGGGGTTTTCCAGAGTGACGCAAAACAGCCTGGACGGCGTATCGGACCGGGATTTTTGCATGGAGCTTGTGTCGGCACTTTGTATTCTCATGGTGCATCTATCCAGGCTGGCCGAGGAGATCATTCTCTGGTGCTCATGGGAATTCCAATTCATTACGCTCTCCGACGCATTTTCCACCGGCTCTTCCATCATGCCGCAGAAGAAAAACCCCGATGTTGCTGAGTTGATTCGCGGTAAGACGGGTCGTGTGATAGGCGATCTGACGACGCTGTTGTCCATGATGAAATCGCTGCCGCTTGCCTACAACAAGGACATGCAGGAGGACAAGGAAGCGGTGTTTGATGCCGTGGACACGGTGCTCCTGTGCCTTTCCACGCTCACCCCGATGCTTTTGAGCATGACAGTCAACGAGAAGCGCATGCTGGACGCGACCAAGCGCGGTTTTTTGAACGCGACGGATTGCGCGGACTACCTTGTCAACAAAGGCATGCCGTTCCGTGACGCATATAAGATCACGGGCGAACTTGTGCGTTACTGCATAGACAACGATCTGACGCTGGATTCGCTCCCGTTGGATACTTACAAGCAATTTAGCGCTCTGTTCCAAACGGATGTGTATGACGCCATCGACCTGTTGCACTGCGTGAACGGCCGCGACGTGTTGGGCGGGCCATCTCCCGTATGTGTAAAACAGCAGATAGCGTACGTCCGTGAGGAATTAAAGAATATGGATGAGGTGTAAGGATGGAGAAATACAAGGAGCAGATTTGTGGGTCCATCGACCAAAAGGCAAGCCTGTTTACAAAGGTCAACGACGCGGTATGGGCTGCGTCTGAAACCGGATTTCGGGAATATCAATCGGCAAAGATACTCATCGAAGCCTTACAATCGGAAGGCTTTGCCATCGAGGAAGGCATTGCGGGCATACCGACCGCGTTTGTTGCCACCTATGGACAGGGCAAGCCCGTAATTGCATACCTTGGCGAATACGATGCGCTGTCATCGCTGAGCCAAAAAGCGGGCGTGCCTTGGCAGGCACCGGTCGTTTCGGGAGGCAATGGGCACGGTTGTGGGCACAACGTATTGGGTGCGGGTTCGATGGCGGCAGCAGTAGCATTGAAAGAGCACCTGCAAAAGACAGGGGTTTCAGGCACCGTCAAGTATTTCGGCTGCCCTGGCGAAGAATACGGCAGCGGCAAGATGTTCATGGCGCGCGAAGGATACTTTGACGATGTGGACGCCGCATTCACCTGGCACCCAGGCGCGCACAACGGTATATTTGCCCAGAGATCGCTTGCCAACATCAGCGTCTTCTTCCGGTTTTACGGAAAGACGGCCCACGCAGCCGCCATTCCGCATCTTGGCCGAAGTGCGCTTGATGCGGCGGAGCTGATGAACGTCGGTGTGAACTATATGCGCGAACATATGCCGCTGGACTGCCGGGTGCATTATGCCTACCGCGATGTGGGCGGTACCGCCCCCAATGTGGTGCAGGAAACCGCGTGCTTGATCTATTTCGTGCGCGCCCCGCGCGTGAAACAGGCCTTGGAGTTGACAGAGCGCGTGCACAACATAGCAAAGGGCGCCTCCCTGATGACGGAAACGCGCATGGAAATGCAGATCAGCGAAGCGCTGTGCGATTATGTTCCAAACGACGTGCTGGGGCATCTGCTGCTCGACTGCTTTAAAAATACCGGCGGGCCCGCGTTCGACGATGCGGACTACAGTTTGGCAAAGCAATTTACATTTTCAGAGGCAGAGAAGGAAGCGGCGCTTGCTACCATCGCCAATGCATCCACCCCGGAAGCTGCGAAGAATGTTAAGGACTGTGTGCTGATAGAGGACATTCTCCCCTATGGAAGCGGCAGCATCGTATTGCCGGGGTCCACGGATGTGGGCGATACAAGCTATGCGACGCCGACTGCGCAGTTGAACGCAGCCTGCTGGGCGGTGGGGACGCCCGGGCATTCCTGGCAGGTCACTTCCCAGAGCGGTTCCTCCATCGCGCACAAGGGATTGCTCGCTGCCGGCAAGGCGTTGGCATTGGCCGGTGTCTGCTGCCTGTACGATGGGGATCTGTTAAAGCGCGCACGGGAGGAATATATCGCTGCCACCGGCGGACAGTATGTTTGCCCCGTCGCGGACGATGTGAAACCCGATATTGAATAGTTCGATAAAAGAAAAAAGGCGCACCTTCGGGTGCGCCTTTACATTTACTCTTTTATTCTTCCGCCATCCGGAGGATCTGCGTGACCCGCATTGTCGGCTGCGCCGTCTCATGGCTTTGCGCATGCGATGGGCCGCCCAATGCCGGTGCATTGGACTTCGGGCCTTCGAATGGACGGGGTCCTACGATCGCCTCGAACGCCGCATTGTCGAGCTTCTCCGAGTCCATCAGCGCTTGAACGACCTTGTTGACCTTATCCCGCTGCTTCTCGACGATGCTCTTGGCAATCGAATAGGCGCTGTTGATGATATTTCTGACTTCCTCATCGATCGTAGACGCGACGCTTTCGGAATACGAGCGCGTCTGGCCGTAATCCCTGCCCAGGAACACCTCATGCTCGCTGCCGTAGAAGATATTGCCGACCTTTTGGCTCATGCCGTACTCCACGACCATGCGCCGCGCCAACGCTGTCGCCTGTTTCAAATCGGACGACGCACCGCTGGTTATTTCGCCCAGCATGATCTCTTCCGCAGCCCGTCCGCCAAGGCTCATGGTGATATCGTCGAGCATCTTGCTTCTACTGGCATAATGCGTTTCCTCGTTGGCCAGCGTCATGGTATAGCCGCCCGCTTGCCCGCGCGGTATGATGGAAACCTCGTGCACCGGATCGCAGTTTTTCAGGAAGTGCGCCACGATCGCGTGCCCGGTCTCGTGGTATGCCACGATGTTCTTATCCTTTTCCGTCACGACGCTGCTCTTCTTTTCCGGACCCATCTGCACGCGTGTGATCGCTTCGAGCATTTCCTGCATGTTGATGCGCTGGTGAGACCGCCGCGCGGAGAGAATCGCCGCTTCGTTGGCCACGTTCTCGAGGTCTGCGCCTGTGAACCACGGCGTACGGCGCGCCAGCACCTTGAGATCCACATCCTCTGCCAACGGCTTATTGCGGGTATGCACTTTGAGAATTTCCTCACGGCCCTTGATGTCGGGGTAGTTAACGGTGACCCTGCGGTCAAACCGGCCCGGTCGCAACAGCGCGGGGTCGAGGATGTCGGGGCGGTTGGTCGCCGCCAGTATGATGATGCCCTCGTTCTCGGTGAACCCATCCATCTCCACGAGCAATTGGTTGAGCGTTTGTTCGCGCTCGTCGTGTCCGCCGCCCATACCGGCGCCGCGATGTCTTCCTACAGCGTCGATCTCATCGATGAACACGATACAGGGCGCATTCTTCTTGGCCGTTTCAAACAGATCGCGCACGCGGGAGGCGCCGACGCCTACAAACATCTCCACGAAGTCCGAGCCGCTGATCGAATAGAACGGCACACCGGCTTCGCCCGCCACCGCTTTGCCCAACAGCGTCTTGCCCGTCCCGGGAGGCCCTACCAGCAGCACACCTTTGGGAATGCGGGCGCCAAGCTCCGAATATTTCCTGGGATCCTTTAAGAAATCCACGATTTCGGCGAGCTCTTCCTTCTCCTCATCCGCTCCCGCCACATCCGCAAAGGTCTTGCGGGTGCGCATATCGGTATTCACCTTGGCGCGGGAACGTCCAAAGTTCATGACGCGGTTGTTCCCCTGACCCTGCGCGCGCATCATAAACCACAGCACCGCCAACATGCCAAAGGACATCAACAGCGTCGGCAGCATGGTGGTCAGAAGCCAACTGGGCTCCTCCTGGGGCTCGAATGTCAGAGTGACGCCGTGATCCAGAGGATTCGTTCCGAAGAGCAGCTCCATCTCCCGCATAAACGTATCGATGCTTGGGAGCCTAGTATATACGTCGTAGTCCTTCGGGAAACGATCCTTCGTAATCGCCGTATTGCTCTTGAGCGCATAGGCATCGATGCCTATGACATGTATGGTCGTTATTTCACCCTTTTCCACCATCTTGATGAATTGGGTATAATCCACGTCCCGATTGTCCGTTGGCTGACCCTGGATCGCCGTTACCACCAACAGGATGATGATGATCAGCAAAACATAGGAACCGGGGCCGCGTAACAGTCTTTTTAACACCGTGATCCTCCTACGAAATCAATCAAGCCGTACAAAAACGGCAAGATATAGTATACCACAAAGCCTTTTATGGCTTCAAGCTATGAACATTTATTTTGCATACACACAAGCATCCAGAATGCAGATGTCCTTAAGATTTCTATAGCGTCCGGCATAGTCTAACCCATAACCGACAACGAATTCGTCAGGAATGGTAAAGCCACAATAGTCAGGCTGCATTTCAACTTTCCGCCTGTCGGGCTTGTCCAACAGGGTACATATCTTAAGCGTGGCAGGCTGCCTTGTCTGCATCATCGCTTTCAACCGGGAGAGTGTCAGTCCGGTATCCACGATATCCTCCACAAGCAAAACGTGTTTGCCGCTGATGTCCACTTCAAAATCGCGCAGTATCTGTACGTTGCCGCTCGTATTGCTACTTTGGCCATAGCTGCTGGCTTCCAGAAACTCGATGGACAAATCGAAGTCAAGATGCCGCACAAGGTCTGCACAGAACACAAATGCGCCGCGCAAGACACAGGCGACAATGACTTCTTTGCCTGCAAAATCCTGCGAGATCTGTGCGCCAAGCTCCACAACCTTACGCTCAATCTGTTCCTTGGTGAGCAGGATTCGTTTGATGCCATTCATACGCTAACCCTCCGTCAAGCCTTGTCCACCAGCACTGTAATCCGCTTTTTTCCCTGGCCGTTATCGGCAAACCGCGCCGCTGCGCGCAAGCCGGGCGCCCAGATGATCTCATCTCCTGTGAGCAGCACGGGTAGATGATCTCGCAGGCAAAACGGCATGTGGGATTCGATAAACGCATCGCTGAGCTTCTTGCGCCCATATTCATAGGCGATTGCGTCTCCCTTTTGCCTCGTCCGGATGGAAAGGTCTTCTAATAATAATTCGGTACAAAGCGTCACCGACCAAAGAGCGTTTCTGCCGCATTGCATGCCATCTTCGACAAAAACGGCAAACGGTCCAAGAAGGCATGTCTCATTTTGCTTGAGGGTCATCGCTTTTGTTTCCGGCTTAAATTGCCGATAGACCTGCAAATCATGCCCAGCCCGAATAAAAACGTCCTTTTGCAGCTGTACCGTACCGCCGCATTGTACAATTTGTAATGACCGCTGTAAAGTCCCTTCCTCTAAGTGGAAGATGCCAAGTTCCTCCAACGCCATGCGCACGATGCGCTTCTGCAGTGGGATGGGAAGAGAACCGAGCCTGTCCCGCTGCATCCAAACAGCAAGGTTCGGAAGGCTCTGATAGTTCAATTTTCCCTTTTCTTCCGCTGCCAGCCCGCACAGATATCCGTCGTCTTCCTGCGCCGCCATTGCGGTTGATGCAAGAGCACGCTGCACATTGGGGTTGTATTCCATAAGTTCGGGCAACAAGCAATGCCGTATGCGGTTGCGAAGAAAACGCAGGTCCCGGTTGCTTGCATCGTCGAGATATGTGATTTCATGCTCTTCAATATATCTTTCTATCTTACCGGTAGGAACGAACAGCATGGGGCGGACAAACGGCAGGCGTACCGGTTGGATGCCCGCAAGTCCTCTCGTGCCGCTGCCGCGCAAAAGATGCATCAGTACGGTTTCCGCCTGATCGCCCTGATGGTGGGCAGTGGCGCACACCGCATTTTCCGGCATCGCGGAGAGCACATTTACAAAAGCCTCATAACGCAGCCTTCTCGCAGCCATCTCGATGCTTTCGCCGCCCTTTTTATCCCTGTCGATGAACAGGTCCACAACGGCGAGCGGCACATCGAGCGTTTTGGCAAATTGCTGCACAAGGCGCTGTTCCGCATCGGATTCCTCGCGAAGGTGGTGGTTGACGTGCACCGCAGAAAGGCGAAATCCCATCTCCTTGTGCAGCGAATGCAGCACATGCAGCAGCGCCATGGAGTCCCGCCCGCCAGATACGGCAGCCAAAACCGAGCCGTGCTGAATCATATCGTATTGCAGCAGCGTTTGACGGACCAAATCCCGCATGGATTTCCTCCTTACCAATGTCATTGTACCCATAAGTTTCATTCAGCGCAACTTGTGCACAAAAAAGCGGAGAATATTGTCGGCTTGCGACAAATTCTCCGCAGATGTATTGCGTTATCGTTATCAGGACTTCCGAACAACCCGCAGCACGATCGCCGTCATATCGTCGTACGTGTTGCCCATCTTCTTGAGCGCCATATCCACCAGGGCGTTTGCCGCGCGGCTCTCATCCGGTTCAGAGAGCGCCGCTGTTAACCACTTCCGCACGTCTTCTCCCTGCATTGCATCGGAAACGCCATCGGACACCATTACGATGCAATCGTTGGGCTTTATCTTGCGCTCCATCACCGCAGGCTGCACGTTGTCGAGCACACCCATCGGCAATGCGCTCATCTCGATCACCGACAATGCCCCATCGCGCATCAGGAACGAAGGTCCTGCGCAGGTCTTGATGAACTTTGCCTGCATCTGCTCGGTATCGATCAATAGCAGATCTGCTGCCGCAAACACCTCGCTCTGCCGGAGCGTTAAAAGCTGGTTCACGGTGATGAGCACCTGGTCTTGGGAGTAGCCCGCTTCAAAATAGCTTTCGATCAGATCCACAGCCATGATGGCGGCTTCGCGCGCCGTCTCGCCGCTGCCCATTCCATCGCAAAGGCAAAACAATTCGCGGCCGCCGCTCAATTTGCAGGAACTCACCACATCGCCGCATACCCGCGAATCCTTGCGTTTGGATGTAGCAACCCCGCCTTTGATGGTAACAGGCTGTACCTTTGCATATTTGAGAATACACTTACGCTTATTGGGGGAATGGCATGCCGACTGCTGCGGTGACATCGGCGCGCCGCACGCATCGCTTACCGCCCGCCGTATTGTCGACTGGCACAGGCCTTTGCCTGCGCACCCCTGCATGTCCACGCGCACAAGAAGATTGTCTTTTGTTTTCTGAACCGCTACGCCCAATGGCTCAAAGCCACTGAGCATCAGGCGGTGCGCCACCGCCCTTTCCGTTGTGGTATCAAACGTCTCGGCCTTCTCCACGACACGGGCGGTTCGATGCAGCTCCTGCGCGGCCATATCCAGCTGCCGCTGTGCCATACGCACATTGGGCTTGTCGACATTCTGTATTGCCATGACATGCGATGTCTTTTCAAACGCCGCTGCCACTGCCTTGATGCGCTGTGAGGCGTCATAGGAGACCATCCGGGCTCTTGCTGTTCCGGCGGATGCAACCTGGTGGCAGACCAGCGCACACAACATGTCGATATAATGCTGCGGGACAAGAACACAAATAAGCGCAGCTATCATCGCTTCGCCAAGGTGCAACGACAGAGCCGCCGCCTGAAAATAATACGTGAACAGGGCGTTTGTAAGCAAGAAGCCCACCGTTGCACCAAATTTTCCAAGCCTGCCGCTTATGCCGCCCAACAGGGCGCAAAGTCCTATGTTGCTGACGATCTGGATGGAGGCACCGCCGCACAGCGCCGCCATGCATCCTACCGCAATGCCAAAGCACCCGCAGACAGCTGCAGGCACGCAGAGCGAGAGCACCATACACATGCTTGCGATGAGGATATGCATCAGGTTTAGCTTCAACACCGTTATTCCGGCGGTTCCCATCACGATGGAACATACCAGCACGCCAAGCGAAATCGTTTGTGCGCCGGATAAGGGACGCTTGTCCGCGATGCGGGCAAATCCGTCGAGGGCAACAAGGAAAACCTGCCGGAGGATCACGGCAAGAATGGCGTCCAGGATCGCTATCAGAAACATGTAAGGGCTTTGTAGGCTGTTGAGGACTCCCGTAAGCAAAAATGTAAAGAACAATGTGTTATGCAGTTTCTTTTTGAGACGGTAGCCGTAAAGGCCCGCGGCCACAGTTGCGATTGACAGGCCCGTTATTGTCCAGGCAGTGATGGCGGACAACCCAAGGTTGGGCAGCAGCAGACCCAAAGCGCTGCCGAGCGCCGCAAACAGGCCCGCATTTCCTCTTTGGAACAAAGCCGCACAGTATGCTACGGCAAACGGTGCCAGAATGCCCATCACGCGTATCTGAATCAGCAGCATACCTGTAACCGCCGAAACGAACATTATGAAGACCGACTCCAACGATAAACCGGCCAAGCGCTGCGCCCTCTGCATGCCCCATATCCCCCTCATTTGTTGGTAGAGGGTATTGTCGGCTTGTCGAATAAATCGGTGATCTATTCAATATTGGCAAATGCCCATTCTGAAACATCTTTTGCTTTTGTTCGCAGAAAACGAATGCAGACGCCGCAATACCGCATTATGAGAATACACATTCCGAATCGGTAATGCCTATTGTAACAACCCCTTTGCGCGGTTTTCGTCGCTTGTCGGAGCATCCCCAGGATACGTCAAGATCCGCCAAATCTTGTGAAAACATACGCATCAGACTGCTTTTTACCGTTCATACTAGCCGGGAGGTGATGCATTTGATCGGTCTTCTCATGAGCATCCTTGCGGGTGCCGCCATGAGCGTGCAGGGCGTGATGAACACGCGCCTTGGCGAGCGTATCGGGTTGTATGGTTCCAATGCCTTTGTGCAGGGAACGGCATTTCTGCTTTCCCTGATTGCGTTGTGGATCGCAGGAAAAGGAAATTTGAAAGAGCTGCCCAATGTCAGCAAGATATATTGGCTGGGCGGTGCGATTGGCCTTGTAATCACGCTGTCCGTGATGGTGGGCATCAAACAGCTTGGCCCCACCCTTGCCGTTTCCGTCATATTGATCGCACAGCTGCTTATAGCGGCGCTTATCGATGCCTTTGGATTGCTGGGAGCGGAAAAAGTGCCTTTTCATTTTGGAAAATATATTGGGCTGGTTCTGATGATAGCGGGGGTCATCGCATTCAAGCGCGATCCCCGTACGTAGCAGGGCCATAGCCAAATATCCGCAAACAAAAAGCGGGGCATGCCCCGCTTTGATGTGTTTTTTGCTGTTTATTGGGCGTTTGTATCTGTGCCCGTATCCGTTTCGTCCCCTTCGATGTAGAGCGTGATGCCCCGTACCTTGTTGTTTTCCATCTGATAAGACAGGCTGTAATACAGCTTCCAGGCTTTTGCATCCTTGAGCTCGCACCAGCCGTATTCCAACGTATCATAGTCGTAAAAGCCACCCTTGGGAATAAACCGCCCGCCGACGAACGCCCAGTCGGCAATCCAGCTTTCATCCGCCTCCGCCTTCAGGTCCTTGATGGTATACATCGTATTGTCGGTTCCCTTGCGAAGATAGCTTGCAAGCACCTTCTCTTTGCTATCGCCGATGTTTACGCCGCGTATCGCGGGGATGCCATACTCCTTGCTGGTCCACTCGATGCCGGTCACCGTGGCGGCAAGGGCCTTGACCTCGTCCGGCAACGTTGTGGCTTCTCCGTCGGAATCCCCGCCAATGGTGCCATCCTTCGTCAAAACGCAGACGATGAGGTTTCCGCCTTTGCTCTGTATGGTCAGCTGCGTCTGCTTCGCCTCGTTTCCAAGGTACGCCCAGCTGTAATTTTCCGGTTTGATTGCATTGATATAATCGGCCACCGTATTCTTGCCCGTAAGGATTGCGCTGACATCCTGCGCGGAAAACGGTTCGGTGCTCTGCTTTGTGGCTTGTTGCCTTGAGCATCCAAAGAGTAAACCCGCGAATAGTACCAAGGCGATCCATCGATATACTCGTTTCATGCAACGACCCCTTTCGATGCAATTACGTTAGCACACCGCGCCAAACTCTGCAACCCGAATCGGGATTTGAGCTTGATAATGCCCAGCGTTACGCAGAGATAGAAACGCGCTTTGCGAAATGAGTCTATTTCTCTAAGCAAAAAGCGCAGACTATTGTCTGCGCTTATGGCACTTAGTAATATACGAAGCCTTATTGCCGTTTGAAGGTTGCGCCGTCCAAAACCAGCGTATCATCACTGACCTGGTACGAATACGATTTTACTTCGCTGTACCCGATGGAGGCAAGCGAAACGGAGATCCGCACTTCTTTGTCGCTTAAGACTTCATACTTGATGTCCGCTAGCGATGTCATTTGCCTGGCAAACGCCGCATCGGACTCGGACAGACCAGCGCTGTTAAAATCCACGTCTATCGCGAGCTTCCCCTTTTGAAAGGTCAGACTATAGGGAACCTTTATCCCATCCGTCACGGCCGTGTCGCCGGAGACGTATTTCCAAGTCCCTTCAATGCCCTTTTTGCCACATGAGGCCAGCGTTGCCACCATCACTATCGCAAGGGCTATGGCTGCGATTTTCCGCTTCATCGAACGGGTCCTGCCTGAGCTCTTCGGATTTTTCCTACTGCTTCTGGAAAACAGCGCCGTCAAAGGTCAGCTTGTTGCCTTCGATCTTGTACTGTACGGTCTGTGTCTGCGTCTGGCCCATGAAGGAGACCGTCATTTCGATTTCTGTGGCGCTCTTGATCTTATAGGTGATCGTGATCGCCTTCATCATGGCTTGCGCAGCGGTAAGAGCTTCGCCTGTCAACCCCATCTTGGAGAAGTCGATATCGAACGTCATTTTGCCGCCGGCGAACGTAATGCTAAAGTTTTCGCCATATTGGGAAAGCGCCTCCGCTTCGCCCGAGACATACTTCCATTTTCCCTCAATGGGATTTTTGCTGCAGGCGGACAGCGTCAGCACCATCAATGCCGCAAGAATGACAAGAAAAACCTTCTTTTTCATGGTAGAACCCCCATCACAGAATGATACGAACCGTGCTCAAAGGCATACAATTCGCCCGATATCAGTATTATGTCATCTCTTAACGTTGTTTGCAAGGTTTCCTTATCGCGAATTGTAGAAAATGAGCGGCTTTAAAACAGCAATAACAGGATGGGGCACAATGCTGTGCCCCACATAGGATGCATTCTCTATGGATTTCTGTTAAGCAGGATCGCTGATGGAAAATACGAACTCGCAGCTCGCTACGATCTTGTCGCCTACATATGCGTTGCCTTCGCCGATGCCGATGTTGTCTTTTAGCGTGCCGATGATGGCTTCCAGCTTCAATACATCACCGGGAACAACCTTGGTGTAGAAGCGCGCATTCTTGATCTTGCCAAGAAAGGCTATCTTGCCCTTCATGTGCTCGAGCGACAAAACGGTGATGCCGCCCAATTGCGCCATTGCTTCGAGGATCAGCACGCCCGGCATGACCTTCTGCTCCGCAAAGTGCCCCATAAAATACCATTCGTTGCCGCTGACTGCCTTGACACCTATGGCCTTGACGCCGGATTCCAGTTCATCCACGCGATCCACCATCAAAAACGGTTCCCGATGCGGCAGAATTTTTTTGATGTCCTCAATTCCCAACATGTTGAACCCTAACCCCTATCCTTTTTTGATGATAAGAGAGCTGTTGTGCCCTCCGAAACCAAATGCGTTTGACATCGCATAAGCCGAGTTGAATTCCTTGGCCTTGCCCTTCACATAGTCAAGCCGGCAATTTTCCCCTTCGTTCTCAAGGCCGATGGTGGGAGGGGCGATCCCGGAATTCGCCGCAAAGGCGGCGATGATCGCTTCAAAGGCGCCCGCTGCGCCTAACATATGCCCCGTCATGGACTTGGTCGAGCTGACCAGAACATTTTTGGCATGATCTCCAAAGCAGCGCTCGATCGCCACGCTTTCGCTGGCATCGTTGGGCGGTGTGCCCGTGCCGTGCGCATTGATGTATCCGATGTCTTCCGGCTGTATCCCTGCGTCTTCTATCGCAAGACGCATCGCCTGAGCGGCGTAGAGACCTTCGGGTATCGGGGCTGTTATATGGTAGGCATCGCACGTCTGTGCATAGCCCGCAAATTCGGCAAGGATATTCGCACCGCGCTCCTTGGCGTGCTCTTCGCTCTCCAGCAACATGAACCCTGCGCCTTCAGCCATGACAAAGCCCTGGCGGTCCTTATCAAACGGGATGCAGGCACGTTTCGGGTCAGCGCTTTCGGTCAGCGCTGTCATTTGGTGGAAGCCCTGTATGGACAACTCCGTGATCGCGGCTTCTGCGCCGCCAACGAGCACCGCGTCCATACGCCCTTCCTTTACGGCGTAATACGCCTGCCCAAGTGCATCGGAACCCGAAGCACAGGCTGTCACAACGCTGTAACAAGGACCGTGCAGCCCGAGTCGCATCGCAATGAGGCCCGGTGTGGTATTGATGATGGCTTTTGGAATAAACAGGGCGGATACGCTTCTTGGACCGTTGTGGATCAATTCATCATGCTGCTCGCAGATGACGTCAATGCCGCCCATGCCGCTGCCCATGATTACGCCTACGCGCGAAGCATTAAAGCCCGATGATTCCATCTTGCTCTGATTCCACGCCTGGAGCGCCGCCACGATCGCGAACTGCGTGAACCGTGCCATGCGCTTGGCTTCACGTCCGGTTATGTAGCCCGTCATATCCAGGTTTTTCACTTCGCCCGCCACATGGATGCCGGTGCGCTCCACATCGAAGCTCGTGGCGTGGTCGATGCCGAGCGTTCCATTGACAGCAGCCTTAAACGATTCCTCCGCGCTGTGTCCTATGGGCGAAACGGCTCCCATTCCGGTGATACACACCTTGTGCTGCATAATCCTTCCCCTTTCCCTTATCCCTGCATGGTCATGCCGCCGTCCACCACCAGCACCTGGCCGGTGATGTAAGAGGCGTGATCGCTGCATAAAAAGCCAACCATATGGGCGATTTCTTCCGGCTTGCCAAAGCGGTTGAGCGGAATCGCCTGTTTCATTTTTAGTTTGATGTCATCGGAGAGCTTGTCGGTCATTGCCGTCTCGATAAAACCCGGTGCGATCGCGTTTACGCAAATGCTGCGTGAAGCCACTTCCCGCGCGCACGATTTCGTCATGCCGATCATGCCCGCCTTAGCCGCAGCATAGTTCCCCTGCCCCGCGTTGCCCATGAGTCCCACAACGGAGGAGATGTTCACGATGCGCCCTTTGCGGGCCTTCAAGAGTACCGGCAACGCCGCACGCATCATGTAGAAGCAGCTGTCCAGATTGGTTTTCATCACACCATGGTATTGATCGTCGGTCATGCGCATCAACAGTCCGTCATCCGCAATGCCGGCGTTGTTCACAAGCGCGTACAGCGAGCCAAGTTCGGCAACGCATTGGTCAACAAGCTTTTGGCACTGCGAGGGATCTTTTAAATCCGCCGTGAAGACAGCGGCATTCTGCCCCAATGCCTGCACCTGCTGCGCGATCTCTTGCGCCGCAGCCACATTGCTGTTGCAATGGATCGCAATGTCAAATCCGTTTCCGGCAAGCTCAAGGCAAATAGCCTTTCCGATGCCGCCGGACGCGCCCGTAACCAAAGCTGTCAGACCCATGTCAATCACCCTTAGATTCTAAAAATGCCGCGAGCGTCTGCGCGTCGCGTACCGATTTAACGATAATGTCTTTTCCAACCCTGCGGCTGAGCATCTTGGAGAGCACGTTGGAAGGTCCAACCTCCACAAACCGCGTCACGCCGGAGGCGATCATGTGCTCCACACATTCATGCCAGCGTAGCCGGGAGCGCATTTGCAGTTTGAGCATTTCCGCTATGTCGGCGCCCTTTGGATATGGCGCGCCAAGCGCTCCGGAGTATACTGCCGCATCGCCCAACGGGTTGAACGATTCACCTTTTAAAACACGATAGAACGCGTCGGAAGCCGAATCCAACAACGGTGCATGCGAAGGCCCGCGTACGTTCAACAGCACGGCCATCTTTGCGCCCTTCTTTTCGAATTCCTGTTTGAGCGCATGAAGATCCGTCAGATAGCCTGCCACCACGGATTGCTGCTCCGAAAGGTGGTTGGCAACATATGTATCCGGCACGCCCTGTATGATCTGCTCCACCTGTTCTATGCCAAGCCCGATGACCGAGAGCATCCCGGCGGACCCTTGGGGGAATGCCGCGTCCATGATGCGGCCGCGTTCCTGCACGAGCTTTGCGCATTGGGATACATGCAACACACCCGCTGCGGCAAGCGCGCTGTATTCGCCAAGCGACAGCCCGGCATATGCCTGCGCCTGCACGCCCGACTGGATGAGGGCGTTGTATAGCCCCATCGAATGCGCAAGGATAGCAGGCTGGACGACTTCGCCGTCCTCAAGACCTTTGCCTTCAAAGCACGCAGCCTTTAAATCAAGGCCCGAGCCTTCACAGCAGGCATCGAACACCTGTCTATAATCGCTGTTGGTTTGGTACAGATCAGCACCCATGCCAACACTCTGCGCGCCCTGACCCGGAAACAAAAACGCTGTCTTCATAAAAACCTCTTTGAAACCGCGGCAATATCACCCGAGATAGCGGAAAACGCATGGGCGTCAAACAGCTCCTCGATGATCTCGCGGGCGGTCTGTATCTTATCCACCCGGCAGGCGCTCTGACCGGCCATGAAGGATCCCATCTTTACGTCGCCATATACGACGGCCCGCTGCAGCGAACCCTCGCCGAGCTTCTCCACCTTTTTCGCCCCGTCCGGCTCGTATTCGGCGCGCGCAAGTTCCCGCTCCAGCGGGCTTCTCAACACGCGAACCGGATGTCCGGTTACTCTGCCTGTGACCTTGCTGTCTACATCCTTGGCTTTGATGACGCGCTGCTTGTACTCGTCGTGCACCCTGCATTCCTGTGCCAGGATGAACCGGGTACCCACCTGCACGCCCGAAGCTCCCAGGCAAAACGCCGCTGCGACCGTGTTTGCATCGCAGATGCCGCCCGCAGCCACGACGGGAATATCCACATGGCTTACCACGTGCGGCACGAGCACCATCGTTGTCAACTCACCGATGTGCCCGCCTGCCTCGCAGCCTTCGGCGATGACGAAATCGGCCCCCATGCGCTGCATCATGACCGCAAGAGCGCTTGAGGCGACGACCGGTGCGACAAGTATCCCTGCCGCCTTCCATTGCTTGATGTAAGCAGCGGGGTTTCCGGCGCCCGTAATCACCACGGGAACGCGTTCACTGGCCGCAAGTTTGGCCACCTCTTCCACGTACGGGCTCAACAGCATGACATTCAGGCCAAACGGCTTATCCGTCTTTTCTCTGACCAGGCGGATCTGCTCACGCACCCAATCCGGCGGGGCATTGCCACAGGCTATGACGCCAAGCCCTCCCGCCATAGAGACGGCGGCTGCCAGGTTAGCGTCGGATACCCATGCCATGCCACCCTGTATCACCGGAAACTCGATGGACAGAAGCTTGCAAAGGTCGAATTTAGGCATTCTGCTTCTTTTCCAGATATGCAATCAAGTCGCCGACCGTCTTGAGATCCTTGGCTTCGTCGTTGTCGATCTGAACGCCAAGCTCTTTTTCTACGCCGATCACCATTTCCACCATGTCGAGCGAATCCATTTCGAGATCCTCAACGAACCTGGCATCGGGGGTGATCTTTGCGCGGTCGATGTCCAGCTGTTCGACCAGTTTGTCAGCGATCTTTTCTTGGAAGTTTTGCATGATGATTGCCTCCTGTTTTTTTGTTCAAGGTAAGGTTATAATTCCCAATCTATCACAACACCGCCGTACGTCAACCCCGCGCCAAAGCCGACAAGTGCAACGCGGTCGCCTTTTTTAAGCCAGCCGCGCTCATAGGCGTCCTGCATGGCGATGGGGATGGTAGCGGATGAAGTGTTCGCAAAATCACCGATGTCGATGAAGAATTGCTCCTTGGTGAAACTCGTGTTGCGTATCACGCAATCGATTATCTTTGCATTTGCCTGGTGCGGGATGACCTTGGTAAACGGCTTGTCCTTGCAGCACTCCTGCATGGCCAACAGCGTTTTTTCCATCGCGTCCGTAGCAAACGTAAAGACCTCTTTGCCCTTCATTTGCAGATATTCGGACTTTGCATCGACTGTTTTGCTCAAAAACGGGTTTTGTCTTCCCTCTCGTTTGAGCGTGATCGCATGATCGATATCCGGAACGGCGCAGAGGATCGGGCAATGGATGCCCGGCGTATCGCTTTGGGAAAGAACAAGTGCGCCCGCTCCGTCTCCAAACAGAACGCAGGTGCTCCGGTCCGTCCAGTCAATGACGCTTGACATGATCTCGCTTGCCACCACCAGTGCGTTTTTTACCTGAAGCGTCTCCATCAGGCTTGCCGCACTCACAAGCGCATAGACGAACCCGGTGCATCCCGCCGAAATGTCCATGCTGGCGCAATTGTCTATGCCAAGTTCCCGTTGGATCATGCATGCCAAAGACGGCGTCACACACTCCGATGCAATGGTGCACACCACGATCAGCCCGATGTCGTTTGGTTCCAAACCCGCATGTTTCAGCGCTTTTCTCGCGGCGTCCGCGCCCAGCGACAGTGCAGTTTCCTCGTCTGCGATGCGCCGCGTATGGATGCCCGTGCGCTTGGTGATCCATTCGTCGCTGGTGTCCACCAGCTTTGCTAGATCATCGTTGGTGACAACGGTTTTGGGCAAACTGTTGGCCAAACCCGTTATTCGAACCGACGCGTTCATATCGTTAGATTCCTCTCATCCTAAGGTATTTTTCATGCCGTTTCTCCACCAGTTTGGCGGGAGATATTCCCGACATGCGGCTCAGAGCCGATTTGATGTCTTTTCTTATCTCGTTCACGCAGGCATCCATATTCCATCTGTCGTACCCTTGCGGCTCCTTGACAATATGGTCGACGATATGGAATTGCTGCAGATCGCCGGCGGTAAGTTTCAGGTTTTCCGCCGCCTCCTGCGCAAAGGAACTGTCTTTGTACAGGATGGAAGCACAGCCCTCGGGTGTGATCACCGAGAAATAACTGTTCTCGAGAATGATCAGCCTATCCGCCAAAGCCAATGCCAATGCGCCGCCGCTGCCACCCTCCCCGATGATGATGGAGATAATCGGCGTTTGCAGCGTTGCCATCGTCTTCAAATGCTCGGCAATGACCATGCCCTGCCCGCGCTGCTCGGCCTCTATGCCCGGAAATGCGCCCGGTGTATCCACCAAGCAGATGACCGGCCGCTGAAATTTCTCCGCCTGTTTTAACGTGCGTATGGATTTGCGGTACCCTTCAGGGTTTGGCATACCGAAGTTGAATTGTATGCGTTCTTCCAGCGTATGTCCCTTTTGCTGGCCAATTACTGTAACCGGCCTGTTTTCAAACCATGCGATCGCCGTGATGATCGAAGGATCGTCGCCATAACAGCGGTCTCCCTTGATTTCAAACGCGCCGCGGAACAGCTTGTTGATGAAGTCCATCGCCTGAGGCCTGTTCTGCTTACGGGCGTTCTGCACTCTGTCCCAGGGGCGCTCGAGTTGATCCATCATATCATTCAGCCCCCTTGTTGGCTCGTTCCCGGCCTATATGTCTTCGTTCTATACGCACTTCCTCATCGCTGTGCAGCGCCAGAAGCTGTGCCAGCGTATCGCGCATGTCCTTTCGCTGCACGATGCGGTCGATCAAACCGTTTTCAAACAGGTACTCCGCCGTCTGAAAGCCTTCCGGCAATTTATGGTTGACGGTCTGCTCGATGACCCTGGGCCCCGAAAACGCAATCATGGCACCCGGCTCGGCCAATGTGATATCGCCCTGCATCGCGAAGCTGGCGGTGACACCGCCGGTGGTCGGGTGCGTCAACACATTGATATGAAGCAGACGCTCTTCACCGTGCTGAGCAATTGCAATCGTCGTCCTTGACATCTGCAGCAGTGAATGAATGCCTTCCTGCATACGCGCGCCGCCCGATGCACAGAAGATGATCAGCGGCAGCCGGTTGCGCGTGGCGAATTCGGCGATAATGACGATCTTTTCGCCGACGACGGTACCCATGCTTCCCATCATGAAATAGGAATCCATCACGGCAAGCGCCGTGCGGTATCCCTTGATGGTAGCCTTCCCAATAACCACGCCTTCCTGCGCGCCGGACTTGTTTTTTTCCGATTCGATTTTGGTCTTGTAGCCCGGAAAGGACAACGGGTCGGCGCTTTCCGCTTCCCGCTCTATCTCGATGAAGGAGCCGGGGTCCACAATGCTGTCGATGCGGTCGTACGCCGGTTGGCGGAACAGGTTGCCGCAGAAAAGACAGACGGAATCGTTGGCGCGCACGATGTCCATGAGCATCTCCTTGCCACACACATGACAACGGAGATGCTTAAGATCGTCGCTTTTTTGAAGCGCCGATTCATTTTGCTCTATTTGCTCTGTAAACAGGTTCATTTTGTCCCCCGCAAAAATCGTGGCAGGAAGGTCTGCTCAATCCATTTTGTATGCACATGGCCTTCTATAAAGTCGCCATCGTGCAAGATCGCCTGCGCAAACGCGGCGTTGTGGTGTATGCCGACAATGGCCAGCTCGCAAAGCGCCATATCGGCCAAAGCCGTGGCTTCCTTCCGGCTGTCGGCATAGGAGATGACCTTCATGACCATCGAATCATAAAACGGAGAGATCTCGTCTCCCGCCATATACCCTGTGTCCACACGTACGCCAATGCCGCAGGGAAGCGTCAGCCCTGTGATCTTGCCGGGAGACGGCCGGAAATTCTCTGCTATGTCCTCGGCGTTGATGCGGCACTCAATTGCATGCCCTCTGGCAATCAGGTCATCCTGGGAAATGGATAACCGGTGACCCATCGCGACCTGCAGCTGTGCTTTGACCAGATCGATGCCATAGATGCACTCTGTAACACCGTGCTCTACCTGCAGCCGCGCGTTCATCTCCATAAAATAGAATGTATTGTCGCTGCCCAATAAAAATTCGATGGTGCCTGCGTTCTGATATCCGACGCAGCGCGCCATGCCAACGGCCGCCTGCTCTATGGCCTTCAACACGCTTTTTTCCACGAACGGCGCCGGCGCTTCCTCAATGAGCTTTTGGTTCTTTCGCTGCAGGCTGCATTCGCGCGTACCCAAATGGATAATATTGCCGTATGTATCTCCCAGAATCTGCACTTCGATATGCCGTGCGTCGGGAATATATTTTTCAAGGTAAACGGAGGAGTCGCCGAACGCCTGTTGGGCTTCCGCGCGCGCAAGCGGGTATTCGCGTTCAAACGATTCCCTGTCGGATACGATGCGGATCCCCTTTCCTCCGCCGCCTTTGGCAGCCTTGATCATCATCGGAAATCCTATTGCCTGCGCTGATTTGAGCGCGGCCTCAAGCGTATCCACCGTTGATTCCGATCCCGATATGACGGGAAATCCGTTCTCCTCGAATATTTCCCGCGCAGCCTGCTTGTCGCCGATGATGCGCATGCACTCCGCCGTAGGCCCCACAAAACGGATGTTCTCTTCCTCGCATGCCTGTGCGAACTCCGCGTTCTCCGACAAAAAACCGACACCGGGGTGGATGTAATCGGCATTATATGCCTTTGCCACCGCCAGCATGCTCTTGATGTTCAGATAGCTCAATTGAGCATTCCTCGGGCCTATGCAGACGCTTTGGTCGGCAAGCCTGACGTGCAGGCTCTGCTCGTCGTTCTGCGCATACACCGCTATGGTTTTAAGCCCTACCTTTTTGCAGGTACGGATGATGCGGACCGCCATCTCGCCGCGGCTTGCAACAAGTACAACGCCCATGTCAACCTTCCTTTGCGAATGCGAAAAGCGCGTCTCCGGAAGTTACAGGTTCATTGTTCTTGGGATAGATGTATTCGATGACGCCGGATTTGGGCGCACATATTTCGTTCATGGTCTTCATCGCTTCGATGATGCACAGAGGTTGCCCTTTGTAGACATGGCTGCCGACTTCGACATACGGAGGGGACTGCGGATCCTTGCAGCGGTAGAACACGCCGGAGATCGGCGCGTGCACGATGTCCTTCGGCGATACCTGGGGCTCCGCCTGCTTGATGTCCATTTCGGACAGCGCTTGGCCTTGTACCGCTTGCGATTCGTCCGATACTGTTTCCGCTGCGGGCGACTGACGGTAGAGGTTGAGCTTTAAATCCTGCGTTTGTATCTCAATACGGTCAAACGAAGAAGCCTGGGCTTTATCGATTAATGCAAAGATCGTTTCGATATCCATAAGCAATCTCCTTGATTTTATAAGGTTAGTATTACTAACAATTTTCTATAATGAGCATGTTATCACTTGCCATGGTCTCTGTCAACCCGCCCGAAACCCTTGGCGCAAAGCGGTCTTGTGCCATACAATGCGATGGTATGGTCTTCATCAAAAAGCTTTGTGGTAAAGCGCAAAACAATTGGTATCAGGGGCGCGCTGGAGCCCTGCTCTTGTCCGTTTTGTTGAAAAACTGCAGCAGCGCCTCCAGAGACTTGATGACGGTCGGATATTCCTCGATTTTGAATTCATATAACAGGCTTTGCACCATGCTGTCGTGAAATTGCCTGTGTTTGTCATAGCAAACCATGCCCCGTTCCGTCAGCTTCAGCAGGCTCTTGCGTTTGTCCTCATCCAGCCGGACCTTTTCCAAATACCGCTTCTTCTCAAGTCTCGCGATGGTGACGCTGGCGGTGGCCTTGGTGATGCCCAGCTTTTCGGCAATCTGCGTGAGCGTTACGTTTGGCACATCCTCCACGATTTCCAATATATGCATCTCCGTCCGGCTCAGCTGGCTGTTGGAGGCAACCGCAACATCCCTCTCCTGGATGCGAAGGATTTTATAAAACAGATCCTTGAGCACCTGGTTCAGAATTTTTTCAACATGTGCCTGTTCCATTCGGTCACCTCTTTTGAAGATTCGACTTGAAAAACCGTTGTTTTCAATATACCATAGATGACTTTGGATGACAACGCAGCGGCCGCTCCGATTAAGTTTTCCATGCTAAACGCCACTCGAACTTCAAGCTTTGCCCGGGCTCTTTTTACGCTCTCTTCTAACCGGTGAAAACCGCCCTGAAGCGCTTTCTAAATTGCCTAAAAAAGCTATTGCAATTGCCTGCATATCATATTATAATCCGAACTTGTTAGGCGTGAGGAAAGAGCCTTTCAGGTGGGAATACCTGCCAGCAATGAATACTTGATCATCTTTTGTGCAAACAAAAGGTTGGGGCCATGCGGACAGCCGGATCATAAGCCGCAGGCAACTTGGTTGCCTTATTGGTTGGGCGAATGCTCAAATTTATAAGTTGGCTACTTAATAGCCGTGTGCTTATGGCACATCACGCTTGTGAAGCAATCAATAAGAGTAGTAAAAGTAATTCCTTGCTATATAGACTCTAACCTCCAAACCTTCATCTGTCGTCGCAATGCTATGCCAGACAGATACGGTTTTCTGGATTGACCACCCAAGCAAGATGCGTCAAAGCGTCTGCTTGGGTGTTTTTTACTTTGCCTGAAAAGAGGGAGAGCCTTGGAGACCAAACTGAAACTGTACGGGTTCAACAACCTTACCAAATCATTGAGCTTCAACATATACGATGTTTGCTATGCAAAGAGCAGCTCCGAGCAGCGCGATTATATCGCCTATATCGACGAGCAATACAATGCCGACAGATTGATCACGATCATGACGAATCTGACCGACATGATCGGCGCACAGGTTTTAAGCATTTCCAAACAGGATTATGACCCCCAGGGCGCCAGCGTCACGTTTTTGATCGCCGAGGAAGCGATGTCGGGGTTAAGGGGATATGGTGATACGCTGCTCGCACACCTGGACAAGAGCCATGTGACCGTGCATACCTATCCGGAATACCACCCCGAGACCAGCATCGCGACGTTCCGCGTGGATATCGACGTGGCGACCTGCGGGCAGATTACGCCGCTGCAGACGCTGGATTACCTGATAGGCTCCTTCGATTCGGATATCATAACAATGGATTACCGCGTTCGCGGATTTACGCGCGACGTGGGCGGCAGAAAGATCTATATCGACCACAAGATCAACTCCATACAGGAGTATATCGATCCCAGGACGCTGGATAAGTACGACACGATCGACATAAACGTGTATCAGGCCAACCTGTTCCACACGAAGATGCTGCGCCGTCAGATGGACCTGCAGAACTATCTGTTCCAGACCAATGCGAATCAGCTTCCCGAAGCCGAGCGCAAGGCCATCACCGAGAGCCTTCGCCGCGAGATGACGGATATCTTCACCTGCAAGAATGTGTATTGAAGAAATACAGACTTCATAAGAGAAGATAAATTTACACCATCGATTCCCGATGCCTTACGACGATAACCGCAAAACAGGGTTTTGGCGTATGCGGCAAGGCTAACGTGGCTGCATAGAGTATAAAGCGACTTTGCCAACAGATTGATGGAAGGCGGAGCGCAAACTTGAAAAACCTAATGTTTGTAAGCCGATGAAGGAGAGCGCCTATGAAATTGGATCAGCACCAAGCGCCTATCTTGGAGGCGCTGCAGGCCCACAAGGCCGCGCGGGTCGTGCCGTTCGACGTGCCCGGGCATAAGCAGGGACGCGGCAATCCGGAATTGCTTGCCTTTTTGGGAAAGCAGTGCCTGGAAGCGGACGTGAATTCCATGAAACCGCTGGACAGCCTTTGCCATCCCGTCTCCGTGATACGGGAGGCGGAAATTTTGGCAGCAGATGCTTTTGGCGCGGCTTCTGCTTTCCTGATGGTAAATGGGACGACCTCCGCCGTGCAGAGCATGGTGCTTAGCGTCTGCAAGCACGGCGATAAGCTGATCTTGCCGCGAAACGTGCACCGAAGCGTTATCAATGCAATGGTACTTTGCGGCGCAGTGCCCGTCTATGTGAATCCACGGATTAACGAACGGTTGGGCATCGCGCTTGGCATGTCACTGCAAGACGTCGAAGCCGCCATCAAGGCAAACCCCGACGCCAAGGCTGTGCTGGTGAACAACCCGACCTATTACGGCATTTGCTCCGACCTTGCCGACATCGTAAAGCTGGCGCACGCGCATAATATGGCCGTACTCGCCGATGAAGCGCACGGCACGCACTTCTATTTCGCTGACAACATGCCGATAAACGCGATGGCGGCGGGCGCCGATATGGCAGGTGTCTCCATGCACAAGTCCGGCGGCTCATTGACGCAGAGCTCGTTCCTGTTGCTCGGACCGCGAATGCACATGGGCTACGTACGGCAGATCATCAACCTGACGCAGACCACCAGCGGCTCTTACCTTCTGATGTCAAGCCTCGATGTTTCCAGAAAGAACCTGGCGCTGCACGGCAAGGAGCTCTATCAGAGGGTGTATGAGCTTGGGGAGTACGCACGGGAGGAGATCAACAACATCGGCGATTATTACGCGTTCGGCCGCGAATTGTGCAACGGCGATTCGCTGTATGATTTTGATCCGCTCAAGCTCTCCATCAATACGCTGGATCTTGGACTCGCAGGCATTGAAGTATACGACATTTTGCGCGACGAGTACAACATCCAGGTTGAGTTCGGCGATGTCGGAAATATACTGGCCTATCTGTCGCTTGGCGACCGCGAACGGGACATCGAGCGGCTGGTCAGCGCGCTTTCGGAGATCCGCCGCAGGTATAAACGGGAACGCTCTACGCTGATCCCACTCGAATATATGAGCCCCGAAGTCGTTTGCACGCCGCAGGAGGCCTTTTATGCCGACACTGCGGTGCTGCCGATCGAACAGAGCGCAGGCCATATCTGCGCCGAGAACGTCATGTGCTATCCGCCGGGCATACCGATGTTGGCGCCGGGCGAGCGCATCACAAAGGATATACTGGGCTATATACGCTATATGAAGGAACACGGCGGCACGCTGACCGGGCCGGAGGATAGCAGCATAGAATATCTGAAAGTGCTGAAAGGGAGGTAAACGCGCATGCAACTCGTATTCACCGAACAGCATACTCCGAATGTCGGGCTTGCCATCGATGTGGACAGGCAGCTGCACACGTCGGAGAGCAAATTCCAGCGCATCGATGTGTTTGAATCCGTGGCTTTCGGGCGCATGCTCGTGCTCGATGGCGTATTGATGCTCACGGAAAAGGACGAATTCATCTATCACGAGATGATCGTGCATGTGCCTTTGGCCGTCCACCCCGACCCCAAGAACGTTTTGATCATCGGCGGCGGTGACGGCGGAGCCGTTCGCGAATTGTGCCGCTATCCGCATGTGGAACGCATTGATTTGGTCGAAATCGACCGGGATGTGGTGGACGTGTGCAAGCAATATTTGCCGTTTGTCGCCTGCAGCTTTGACGATAAGCGCGTAAAGGTGCACTACGAGGACGGGCTTCGGTTCATCCGCCGTTTTTCGGACGAATATGACGTGATCATCGTCGATTCGACCGATCCGTTCGGCCCGGGCGAAGGGCTTTTCACCAAGGAGTTCTACGGCAACTGCTTTAAGGCGCTGCACGACGACGGCATACTCGTCAACCAGCACGAAAACCCGTTTTACCCTGAGGACGCGCTCGCGGTGCGGCAGATCCACAAACGCATCGTGCAGAGCTTTCCCCTCTCCCGCCTGTACCAGGCGCATATACCGACCTATCCGTCGGGGCACTGGCTGTTCGGGTTTTCCACGAAGAAATACCATCCCGTGCGGCATATGGATGCGAAAAAGTGGAAGTCGTTTGACATCCAGACGCGCTATTACAACACGAACCTGCACAAGGCCGCGTTTGCGCTGCCCACCTATGTGGAGGATCTGATCAAGGAGGTGGAAGGCGATGAAAACGATGTTTGGCTTTGAGCCATCCTTCGAGGAAGCGGACATCGTTCTCTTCGGCGCACCGTTTGATTCCACCACCAGCTTTCGCCCCGGCACGCGCTTTGCACCGGATGCCATGCGAAACGAATCGTTCGGATTGGAAACCTATAGCCCCTATCTTGACAAAGACCTTTTGGATATTTCGGTCTGCGACGCGGGGGATCTGGAACTTTGCATCGGCGATTCCAAAAAGGCGCTGCTTTCGATAGAGGAGTATGCCGAAACCGTGCTTGACGCTCACAAGCTGCCCGTGATGATCGGCGGCGAACACCTCATATCCCTTGGCGCCATCAAAGCCGCCGCCAAAAAATACCCCGACCTTTGCGTGCTGCACTTCGACGCGCACACGGACCTTCGGGATGAATATTTAGGTGCGGAGCTGTCCCATGCCACCGTTATGCGGCGGGTATGGGACGTGTTGGGCGATGGGAGGGTCTTCCAGTTTGGAATTCGCTCCGGCGATAAGAGTGAATTCGTTTGGGCGCCGTCGCATGTTCGCATGCATAAATTCGATTTATCGGGTTTGAGCGACGTCATTCGGGAGCTCTCCGGTCGACCGATATACCTTTCGCTGGATCTGGACGTGATGGACCCCTCCGTATTTCCCGGAACGGGAACGCCGGAAGCAGGCGGCGTAGGGTTCAAGGATCTGCTCGATGCGGTATACGCATGCTGCAAGCTTACCATCGTCGGCTGCGACATCTGCGAGTTGTGCCCCGTATACGACCAAAGCGGCGCATCGACAGCGGTGGCATTGAAGATACTGCGGGAATTGCTTCTTTCACTTGAAATAAAGTAAATCGAAATGATATAGAGGAGGACAACATCATGGCAAAGGCATTGATCATTGGGGCGGGCGGCGTGGCAAGCGTGGCCGTCCACAAGTGCTGCCAAAATTCCGATGTCTTTACGGACATCTGCATTGCGAGCCGCACAAAATCCAAGTGCGACGCTTTAAAGGACAAGCTTTCCGGCGGAAAGACGAAGATCACGACGGCACAGGTTGATGCCGACAACGTGGACGAACTTGTAGCGCTCATCAACGAATACAAGCCGGATATCGTGATGAACCTCGCATTGCCCTATCAGGATCTGACGATCATGGAAGCGTGCCTTGCTACCAAGACGCATTATCTGGATACGGCGAACTACGAACCCATTGATACCGCTAAGTTCGAATACAGCTGGCAGTGGGCGTACCGCGATCGCTTCAAACAGGCGGGCATTACCGCGATTCTGGGATGCGGGTTTGACCCGGGCGTCACCAGCATCTTCTCCGCCTATGCGCAGAATCACTACTTTGATGAGATCCATGAAATAGACATACTGGATTGCAACGGCGGAGACCACGGGTATCCTTTTGCCACGAACTTCAACCCTGAAATCAACATAAGAGAAGTGACGGCAAACGGCAGCTATTGGGAAAACGGGCACTGGGTGGAGACCGAGCCGATGGAAATCAAGCGCGAATACGATTTCAAAAGCGTTGGCAAGAAAGACATGTACCTGTTGCACCACGAGGAGATTGAGAGCCTGGCGCTCAACATCAAGGGAATCAAGCGTATCCGCTTCTTCATGACGTTCGGGCAGAGCTATCTGACGCATCTTCGCTGCCTGCAAAACGTCGGGATGACGTCCATTGAGCCCATCGAATTCGAGGGAATACAAATCGTTCCGCTGCAGTTCTTAAAGGCAGTGCTGCCCGACCCGGCGTCTTTAGGGCCGCGTACCGTCGGCAAGACGAACATCGGCTGCATTTTCCGTGGCCTCAAGGATGGCAAGGAGCGCACCTATTACGTCTACAACATCTGCGACCACCAGGAATGCTACCGCGAGGTGGGAAGCCAGGCGATCAGCTATACCACGGGCGTGCCGGCGATGATCGGCGCGATGATGGTGCTCACCGGCAAATGGCAGGGCGCTGGCGTGTTCAATGTCGAGGAGTTCGACCCCGATCCGTTCATGGAAGCACTGAACAAGTGGGGCCTCCCGTGGGAGGAAGATTTCAATCCCGTGCTGGTGGACTGATGGAAGCCTGGATGCAAACGCTCCCCACCCCGTGCTACGTGGTGGACGAGCGCAAACTCACAGATAATTTGGGCGTGCTGCAGAAGGTCATGGACCAAAGCGGCTGCAAGATACTGCTTGCGCAGAAAGCCTTCTCCATGTTCTCGCTGTACCCGCTGATTGCTCAAACGCTGTATGGCACGGCGTGCAGCGGGCTTTTGGAGACAAAGCTCGGGGCGGAGTTCTTTTTAAAGGAAAACCACGTATATTCCCCGGCATATAAGGATGAGGAGTTCGACGAGATAGCGCACCTATGCGACCACGTTGTGTTCAACACGCCGCAGCAGCTCAGGCGCTTTTATGACAGAGCCAAGTCGTTTGACTGTTCCATTGGGCTGCGGCTGAACCCGCAGTGCTCCACCCAGGGGCATGCGATCTACGATCCCTGTTCGCCGCATTCCAGGCTTGGCACGACCATCGAGAACTTTGAGCCTGATCTGTTGCCTTACCTTGACGGATTCCACATGCACACGCTGTGCGAACAGAACGCGGACGCGCTGATACAGACCGTTGCGGCGCTTGAGCTGCAATTCGGCAAGTATATGCACTCTTTGAAATGGCTGAATCTCGGAGGCGGGCACCACATCACGCGCGTGGATTACGATGTAAAGACGCTCGTGCGGGAACTGGTGCGTCTTCGTGACGTGTATAGCGTTCAGATGTATCTGGAACCGGGCGAAGCCGTAGTGCTGAACGCCGGATATCTGGTGGCGAGCGTTCTCGATTTTCTGCACGACGGAATGCACATAGCAATCCTGGACACGTCCGCAGCGTGTCATATGCCGGATGTGATCGAGATGCCGTATCGTCCCGAGATCATAGGAGCAGGGCTGCCCGGCGAAAAGCAATATACCTACCGTCTCGGAGGACCCACATGCCTTGCGGGGGACATCGTCGGCGACTATTCGTTCGACAGACCGCTTCAGATCGGCGACAAGCTCGTCTTCTGCGATATGGCGCACTACTCGATGGTCAAGAACAATACCTTCAACGGCATGAAGCTCCCGCACATCGCGATCCACACGCTGGATGGGAAGAACAAAATCGTCCGTTCGTTCGGATACGAGGATTTCAAGCAAAGGCTGTCGTAGCGTTCAAGCCATGCAGGAGGACCGGTACATCCGGTCCTCCTTTTGCTTTTTAACATAAACTCATTAAAAAGCAATTGACCGCAAGGGCGGATTGTGTTTTCCTGTATACGAAGGTCCTTTTTGCGTCGCACACGGCGAGCAATAACAATGCAGGGAGGGATTGTGTTGGATAAACTATTGACCCATGCTACCCCGGAATCCATGGGTATCCCGAGCGAAGCGATTGAGCGTTTTTACCGTGAAGCCATCGCCACAAAGATGCAGATGCACAGCTTTATGTTGCTGCGCCACGGAAAAATCGTCACAAATGCTTGGTGGAATCCGCACGAAGAGGACGAAACACACATCATCTATTCCGTGAGCAAAAGTTTTACCTCGATTGCCGTGGGCTTTTGCATCGAAGAAGGACTGTTCAAGCTCACCGATAAGGTCGTCGACCTTTTCCCCGAAAAGATCGATTTTGAGGTGAATGAATACACGCGTGAACTCACCGTCGAACATCTTTTGACCATGCGCAGCGGCCATCCCTATGCCACCGACCGCAAAGGGCCTGATTGGGTGAAGTCCTTTTTAATGACCAAGCCGCCGGTCCGTCCGGGAACGCTGTTTGGCTATGACTCCACCGCGACGCACACCCTGTGTGCGCTCGTCCAAAAAGCCACCGGCATGAAGATGATGGAGTATTTAAAGCCACGCCTGTTTGACAAGCTTGGCATCGAGGGCATCTACTGCCAGGAGGACGCAATGGGCATCAACACCGGCAGCCGCGGCATCCATTGCAAAACAATCGACATGGCGAAGTTTGGCCAGCTCATATTGCAGCGCGGTATGTGGAACGGTGAGCAGGTCGTCCCCGCACATTGGGTGGATGCGGCGACAAAAAAGCAGGTCGATACCGCAACCAAGGGATCCAACAGCGAGGGCAACCCGGGCTATGGCTACCAGTTCTGGCGGCTCAGAGGCGATGCGTTCGGCGGCTTGGGCTCCGGTGGGCAGTTGATCATAATCGTTCCCCACCTCGATCTCGTTTGGGTATCCACAGGCAACCTTTTGGAGGACGAGGGCAGCCTGGATCTGATCATCCGGCTGTTCTGGTCGACCATCGCGCCGTTTGTCTGCGACCATCCGCTCCCCGAAAACCCGGAGGCGGTAAAGCGGCTTCGTGATCTCGAAGGATCGTTGTGCCTGCCGATGCCCGATGGCAATCCGCAAAGCCCACTTTCGGATGATCTTGACGGCAAGACCTACGAATTTTCGGACAACGGCGCAAAGCTCAAGAGCATCGGCTTCACCAAAACCCGCCATGGCATGGACATCCTTGTCCGGATAGCGGAGGAAGATTGGACCATTCAAGCAGGAGCGGACCAGTGGATTCCCCAGTATGTCTCTGTGACGGACGATAACGGTTGGTCAAAACTGGTCTATGTTGACAATGCCACGATGGTCTGCCATGTGCATCTTGCGCTCAAGCTGGGCACCTACAAATTCGTGTTTTGCCAATCGGGGGATTCGCTGTCCGTACAGCTCCGCCCCACCGGTTGGACGGACTACCGAAGGTTCTCATTGCTTGCTACGGGATATGAAATCAAATGATACCGGCTATAAAGGCGCACTAAAAAAAGAGCCGCTTGAGCGGCTCTTTTTGGTTGTTCGTTACACTGCGCGTTTTCTCTTGCCCTTGCGTATCAGCGCCATTACCCCATAGACGGCACCCGCGGCAACAGCGCCAATGGCGCCGGATCGTATAACGGAATCCCAGGCAAAAGGCTTCTTGGTGATCTTAGTGAACGTCACGCTTTCGACAACGGAGTGCAGCAGCGTCTGTTCGCTGGTAGTCATTACGGTGCCATACGAGTGCATCGTGATGTTGACCATGAATCCGTTGACGACCGTGCAGTATTGCCTGCCATAGGTAGGTACGCCACCTATGGTCTGCTGCACATCCATCACGATGAATTTCGCCTGCTTATGCGAATACAGCGAATAATTCGTATACGTCAAGCCGGCATCCTTTGCCTGCTTGCTGTTCATCAACTGCTTGGCAAGGTCGGTGCGCTTGGCGTCGCTCAATGTGTTTAGGTCATAGACGCTTTTAAGGTCGTCGCTTTCCACCTTTGTCACCACGATCTCCGAGAGCGGCGAGAGCTTAACGGCATCTAGATAGATGTCATTCTGGTTCATGTAGTTGAGGAACGCCGATCCGTCATACCCAATTTTTGAAAAGATCGGATCAGTCACAGGCGTTTGTCGTGTGACGCCATACCATCCATCCGGGATCGTCAATTTTAGATTGAGATCGTTCAGCTCGATTGTCGCAGGCGCGGCAAGCGCAGAGGTAGCCAGCAGAAGGACTGCAAGCATTAAAACGATGGCTAAATATGTACGTTTCAATTTCGTTCTCCCATGCACGTTGAATTTTCACCCATACAACTATATTGTATGTTCACATGGCAAACCTGCATGCCAGTCATTATAGTCATGCTGGCATGGCTATAATGACTAGTTTACCAGCCGCCGCCTCCGCCACCGCCGAATCCACCGCCGGAGAACCCGCCTCCGCCGCCGAATCCGCCGCCGAATCCACCACCGCCGCGGTATCCGCCTTGCGGCGCCGGGCGTGAGACGAATGACGTGTTGATGGAATGCATGGAATTGTTGATCATGTGCATGAACACCATCGTGGAGAAAACATCCCCGCGGTAGTAGCCGCTGTACCAAACGGGCGGAGGAGGCTGGAGACCTATCCTCTCGAAGTTCTTCGCCCATTTGTCCGTTACGCCCAGCACATAGGCATAGGGCAATATGCTGTAGAAATAGTTCGGATTTTCTTCGACCATCTTCTCGATGCGATCCTTCTCGGCTCTATCGATAAAGTTCCTAAGGCCAAGGATCTGCCCGTACAGCCTTAATCCCGAATCCGTCCGCTTGCGTATGAACATCGCACAGAATGCCGTGAGCATCGTGGCAACAAGCGACCCTGCCGCCAGCAGGAACAGATCGAACATAAAGCTCATGATCGCAAGATATACGAAGAATACGACACACAGCAGTACGACGGATACCACCAACCGCAGCATGCGCTTGCCCGGTTCCAACCCACGCCACTTCTTTGCAAGGTTGATCAGTGCATATACAGGACCTATGATCAACCCAAGCAAGAGCAGACTTAAAATGCCCGATGCCGTGAAGCTCTGGGTATCGAAATAGATGGCGCCAAAGAAGCTCAACGCAATGGGAAGCGCTGTCAGAAAACCGATGAGACCCTGCAGCTTCACGGATGTTTGGGTGAAGATCCTCCGCGAGCGGAAGGTGAATTCCACCTGCGTTTTCATGGATTCCATCGTCGTGTAGAACGTGTTCTTAAGTTCGGACACCTTCACGCTGTCGCCGCCTTTGAACAGAGCGGAGAACATCCGATTCTCGAAATCCTTCGCGTCGTCGGGCAAGCTCCTGACCTTGTTGATCTCGATGTCCTTATTCTTCTGCTCTTCCAGCGTTAAGTACCCCTTGTCAGCCCAATAGATGATCAGTGACGTGATGTCCCTGTTGTCCACACTGCCGTCGATGATATAGCCGACCTCGGCGGGGGTCAGTCCGTCGGGTGCAGTAAATTCCACCGTCTGCACCACCTTGCCGTCCCTTCCGAACAGCAGGAACAGCACGGCGGAGACGACGACGATCGCCACAAATCCCAAAAGAAGGATGGGCACAAACGGCGGTCCCTGGCGCGTTCCCACAAAATAGCCTTCCGGTAGCCCGACATCCAGCGTGATGCCCTGATAGACGCCGAGATCCTGCATTTTGCCGCTGATGACATTGCCGACGACGGTCACCTGCATCCGGCCTGAGCTACCGTAGCTGCCATAGTATGCCGCTACTTTGCTCGAATCGAAGGACTTGGGCATCTCTACCGAGAATGTCGCAGTTTTGATGCTGGCGTTCCACTCGGTGCCGATGACGTTGAAATAGAGGAAATCCTCCTTGCCGTAGTAGTCGTAGCCTATGTCGTATTTGTAGGAGATGACATAGGTCACCTTGCCGGTGGCGTATTTGTTCGGATCGCCGATCTTCAAGTCGATGTAGGAGCCCGACGACGACTTCGTAAATTGCTGTCCCGGCACCTTGATATCGCTTACGATGACATGAAAGGTCTTTCTGGTTCCGTCAGGGAACGTAAAATCCAGCTTCGTAGGGATGCTGCGGATGATGCCATGCCCGTACGTTCTAAGCACGTTGTAGTCTGCGACGATGGTTTCGGTGATCAAAAGAACATTGTTCTCCTGCACCTTGATGTTCACATCATAGCTTTCAAAATACCGGTAATCGGCGGCATAACCGTTTGCACCCGATGCCATGGCGGCCATCGGGGCAAACAGTGCGCTCAAAAGAGCGGTTATTGCTATAAACAGCAAAATGCGTTTCTTCATGATTTATTTCTCCCAAAGTGCTTGGGTTCAGAACTGCACCTTCACATTCTCCCTTTGTTCGGCGGCAATTTCGAACATTTCACGTTTTTCAAAGTGGAACATCCCGGCAACGATGGAACTCGGGAAAGATTCGCGCTTGGTGTTGAAGTCGCGCACGATCGCGTTGTAGTACTTACGCGAGCTCGCGATCTCGTTTTCGATAGAGTTCAACTGCCTTTGCAGGTCCATGAAGTTCTCGTTCGCCTTGAGTTCCGGATACGCTTCCGCGACCGCGAACAGCGAGCGCAGCGATTGCGTAAGCATGTTCTCACCGGCGATCTTATCCTGCGTTGTCGTGGCGCCGGCCGCCATGTTGCGCGCCTGCACGACTTTTTCAAAGGTGGACGATTCGTGCTTGGCATACCCCTTTACGGTTTCAACCAGGTTGGGGATGAGATCATACCGCTTTTTCATGTACACATCCATGGTTGAAAAAGCTTCTTCGATTGAATTCTTCAGCCGTACAAAGCCGTTGTAAGATGCCATCACCCATAACGCGATGAGCACCACAACGCCGATGACAATGTATGCAGTCATGTTAATCCTCCATAGTGATTGATTATATTCTCATTATATACACAACGATGCGCCACACAATCGTTTTTTCTCATATCTTCCGTTTTTTGGCAGCGAAACGGACTGATTCGTACGCTGATGCCACTTTGACAAAAGACACTTCCGTATGGCGGTTTCCTTGTTCGTTAGTTTGTCCCGATTTATCTGCCACTATTTGCAGGATGTGCTCTTTTAAAATGGATTAGCGGGAGCTTTGCCGGATTGAGTAGATCATAAAGGCGCATATATACAATCGTATCAATTGTAGCTACGGATGAGTTTTTTATAAATTGAGATAACCCATATAAAAAAGCACAAGACATCCCTTCAGGGGATGTTGGATTATGTTGGATTTTTTATCGTTGCCTTTGTATCCTAAAAAAGATAGAATACAAGCATGATTACCCGCTTCGTATCCGATTGATACATGTTCATCCGATACCAGCTATAATTCCAGACAACGCCCGGCAGCCGATTGCCGGTGAAATATACGGATTAACAGAGGAGGAAAGAACATGGAATTGACCAATTTTCCGCAAACTGGTTTGAAGGTTTCCAAGCTATGTCTGGGCACGATGATGTTCGGAGGGCAAACGGACGGGGAACAGAGCCTTGCGATCATGGACTATGCGTTTGAGCATGGTGTGAATTTCTTTGACACCGCCGATGTCTACAATCAGGGCATGAGCGAGGTCATCGTTGGGCGCGGCCTCAAGGGGCGCAGGCATGAGATCATCCTCGCCACGAAGGTATTCGGCCAGATGGGCAATAACCCGAACGACCAGGGGCTAAGCCGCTATCACATCCAGCACGCCGTCAACGAAAGCCTGAAACGGCTGGATACCGATTACATCGATCTCTACTACATGCACATGCCGGACTATGCTACGTCTTTGGAGGAATCGCTCGAGGCAATGACATCGCTTGTGAAGTCCGGAAAGGTTCGCTACATTGGCGTGAGCAACTATGCGGCCTGGCAGATGGCGGACATCCTGGCCATCTGCGACAAGCGCGGCTACATTCCGCCAATCGTTACCCAGAACGTCTACAACTTAATCACACGCGGCATAGAGACCGAGCTTGTTCCCTTCCTAAAAGAGCACAAGATCGGGATGGCGATCTACAACCCGATTGCGGGAGGGCTTTTGGCAGGCAAGCACCAGCCCGGAACGCCAACGGAGAACACGCGGTTTGCCAACAACCAGAACTACTTTAAGCGCTATTGGTCGGACGAGAACTTTGACGCCGTGCAGAGGTTGTCCGAAATCGCGGAAGAGAACGGCATGACCATCCTGCAGCTTGCGATGAAGTGGTGCGCTGCGCAGCCGGTTGTCACCAGCATCATTTCCGGCGTGAGCAAGCTCTCACAGATCGAACAGAACGTGGCATCCCTGGACGGCGAACCGCTTTCCGCCAAAGTGCTATCACTTTGCGACGACGTATGGCACTCGCTGAGCGGGACGAGATTCCAATACAACCGATAAATACGGAATCGCCAAAAGACGGAACAGTCTCAAAAGGCTGTTCCGTCTTTTATTGAAACGATATAATGGATATGCGTTAACCTGCTTTGGCTGGCGGTATTCCGAATGTATGTTTTATGAATTCCCAATGGAAGGTGAGGTCTTTCATGTTTTACATCCGAAAAGCGAACGCAGACGATGCCGAATCACTCTATATCCTGTATCTGCAGCACCTAACGCAGAGCCCTCCCAAAGAGGATCAGGATCTCTGCCTATGGCGTGAAAAGCTGGACCGTTTTGCAGCAGATGACCGGTATCATCTGCTGGTGAGCGAATGTGACGGCAAGGTCGTATGTTCGGTGACCCTTATACTCATTGAAAACCTAACGCATAACGTGCAGCCCTATGCCGTCATGGAAAACGTGGTCACACACGCCGACTACCGGAACAGGGGCTTTGCTTCAGCGCTTATCCGCCACGCCTTCGATATTGCGCAGCAGCATGGGTGTTACAAGGTGATGCTGATGACAAGCTCAAAAGAGGAGGGCATCTGGCGTTTCTACCGCAGCTGCGGTTTCGACCAGAATGAAAAAACCGCGTTTATCAAGCGGTTTTAATCTATCTAATTCATTTGCGATAAAATTTTTACCAAACTTTAACAATTAGTTTCATGTATAATGAATATGTTTTTATTACTGTAGATACTATATTGTATCATGTTACTGTTTTCCTTTTTTGGTCGGATATGGTATCATAAAAATGATGATTTGTTCATTTTGGTTGAAGATATACGATTCGATATCTTCCAAAAGCAGATAACACGCTGCAGATTGAATGCAGGAGCGCGAAAACATTTTGTTCTGTTCCCGGGTTTCGCGTTCCGTAATGTCTACAGATTCAACGACAGGAGAGTACGATGACAGGATATCTCAAACGATTTGTTTCCCTTTCGCTCTGCTTTGGTTTCTGCCTGGCGGCAGGCTTCCTGCTTGAACCTGTGGCTTTGGCGCAGGGTGCCAATGCTGCCGCCGATGCGGACGCTTCAACGATCCGCGTGTTGCTCTCCACAGACGATGTGACTGCGATCTCCTTTGCCGTTTGCGGCGTCTACACCATCGAAGAAAGACCGGACATTCCCCAACTTGCAAACGGAAACTACCGCGTGAGCAATTCCGGCGGCTCTTTGACGTTGATCAATACCGATACGGGGGCAACGGTCGTTTCGGGACTGTCTGCCATCACTATCAGGGAACACGTCAACCCGAGCGGCACCAACCTGATCGGTCTTTATGCCAAGGATGCGAATCGCAAATATCTTGGATCGATGAAGTTCTGGCCCAGCGGCGCCTATGTCGATGCGATAAACCATATATACCTTGAAAAGTATCTGTACGGCGTGGTTGCCAACGAGATGGGAACCAGGTTTCCTCTTGAGGCGCTCAAAGCGCAAGCTGTTGCATCCCGCAGTTACGCGTATAAAAAGCTGGAGGGAAGCCGCAGCAAATATTATGACATCACCGACTCGCCGGCCGATCAGGCTTACAGCGGATATACGACCAACAGCACGCTCATCCAATCGGTGGATGAGACTTCCAAACAGGTATTGACATACAACGGAAGCGTCATCACGGCGTACTTTGCCGCGAGCAACGGCGGGCAGACGGACCGTACGGAAAACGTTTGGACCTCTTCTCTGCCTTATTTTAAAATTCAGAAAGACGACTATGATCTCGTCAAGGGACCAAGCCAGAGTGTCTATTTCCCCGTCGGAACCACGACAGATAAGCCGGAGGATATGCCCACCCTTCCGCTTCAGCCGTTGGCGATCGCCAAAACGTACGGCGCTAGCCGCGTTACGATGTATAAACGGCCCGATACCGGGAGCACCAAAGCGCTTACGCTCAAAAGCGGGAGCGTGCTATGGATCTACGAGATGAATTCCGCCTGGGTGAAGGCGAAAACCGGCAATACGGTCGGTTTCATCCCGACGAAGTATACGCGAATCTATAATCTGCAGGCCATTGTCTCTTCCTCGGGTCGAAAGCTGCTGTCGGGACCGTCCGCAAGGAGCAAGGCGCTTCTTACGTTGCCAAGAAATGCTGTGGTCACCTTGCAGAGTTATGGAACCTACTGCGTGGTAAAGTACAACGGAACAATCGGATACATCGCCTCCAAGTATCTAAAGCTGATAAACCATGCAGCCCCCGCGTCCGTGACGCTGGAAGCAGGAAACACGTTTACGGTCACGACCAGGACATATCTGAAGGCCTCGGCCAGATCCGGGAGCAAATCGCTGTTACGGCTGAACGTCGGCACAAGGGTAACGTTGATCTCGGCAGGCTCGAGTTGGCATAAAGTAAGCGTTAACGGAAAAACGGGATATTTTCCGTCCAAATACCTGCAATTGGTCATCCCATCGCTGGTGCTGACCTCCGCAGGATACGGCAACGAGCCTGCGCCCTCCAACAATCTGCGCTACAGCCAGGACGATCTGGATTCGAAGCTTGTTGACTTCATCAAAACGATGGCGATCGGCTCGCTTACCCAAGCCAACACATCTCAGCCGGATGGGCAGAAGTACTATACATCGGCGGACAGCATCAAGATCAAATCGATCATCGGGATGAGCGCATATCAGACCGACAAAAAGCCGTATTGTCTGCATGCTGACGGATCGCACAACGCATCGAATTGCCCAAGCATAGACTACACGGGCGCGAAGATGACTGTCATGATCAAGGTAAAGAAGGAAAACGCGGCCAAACTAGGCGGCTACGATAACGCCGACTATACATGGAGCTTCCAATTCTACATACCGGACTATCTCAAATCGGATAAAAACGCACAGTGGAAAGTATTTAATTCAAAAAACAACTATCGTATTTTCGCCGTGGATCGAGGTATCAACGCAGGGATCGACTGCTTCAAACTCATCAACCGCAGGTTTGGCCACGGTGTCGGCCTTAGCCAGTGGGGCGCGTACCAACGCGCGCTGGATACCAATCCCGCCATCAGCCAATATACGAGTATTTTGAGCTTCTATTATCCCGGGACCACTTTGTCAACCCTGGATATCAGCCAGACGCTGCTGACTACGCTTCCAGTTGAGACGCCGGAACCGGTAACGCAAGAAGTTCAAAAATCTCCGGCTTTAACACAGACACCTTTGCCAAAAAATACTTCCATACCACTAGCGCCATCTCATCGGAGTAACACCCGGATGAATGGGTTGCCAACATAAGGTCAGCGTCCGGCAACCCAGAGAATAGCACCGATGTGCTATAGCCCTGGTTTCAGGCAAAGCCTCTTTTGGGGCTTTTGCTGTTTCTATGCGTTTTATAGATTTAATATTTGTAATTTTGCTTGTATTTAAAATATACTGGTACTGTAGAATTTTATAGGGAGGTTGGCCATGGAAAAAAGTGTTGCGATCATCGGAGCCGGAAAAATAGGAAGGGGATATCTGGCAGACCTGTTTGGAGACGCGGGATATCATCTCATTTTCATCAACAGATCCACGGATACGGTGGATAAGCTCAATGCCGCAGGTCGGTACACGCTGTTCACGACGGGGAGCGAGGGAACGATAGAGAAGATCATCACGGGGTACGAGGCATATTCCAGCGAGCGCGACTTCGACACGGTTGTACAAAAGCTTGCCGAAGTGGATATGATCTGCGTCGCACTTTACCCGGGGGCATACCCTTCCGTGGCCGACCAAATAGCCGCTACGATCAAACGGTGCATTGAAATCGGGAGGAAGAAGCCCGTCAACGTCTTCTTCTTCGTCAACAAGGTGTTCACGGCGCGCACGCTCAAAAAACTGATCGAAGAGCGTCTTGACACGGATGTCGAAAAGGAGTATTTCAAACAGAACGTCGGCCTGATCGAAGCGCTTACGTTCCGCGGCGGCATGAACCCGACGCCGGAGATGATTGCGAAGGATCCTCTGTGCATCTCTTCCGGTGAAGGACGCGTTCTGCCGGTTGGCGACAATTTCTTGGGACCAAAGCCTGATATGCCTTTTATGCAGTTTATGGACCGCATGGAGGGCAGGCTTGTCAAGAAGGTCTGGTGCGGCAACATGCGCCACTGCACGATCGCCGCGATCGGGCGCTCCAAGGGTTACCAGTACATCGTCGAGTGCGCCCACGACCCTTATATCCGAAATTTGGTGGATCAGGCATTTGACGAAGCCAATTTCGGCGTAGGTGAAGAGTTTGGCTTTACGCAACAGGAAATGCGCGAGGGGATGCGCGGCGATTGGAAGAGCATGATGGCGAGCCAGGCTGTTGACGACGTATTTCGGGTTGCTGCCGATCCGCTTCGAAAATTGAGCCGCGACGACAGGTATATCGGACCGGCGCTGCTATGCTTAAAGCACGGCAAACTGCCGTATTTTTTGGCCAGAGGCTGCGCCTACCTGCTTTTGTTCGAGAACGAGAAGGATCCGTCTGCAGTGGAATTGCAGAAACTCATCGGCGAAAAAGGCGTGGAGCAGACCATATGGGAGGTCTGCAGCCTTGATCCCAATGTCAAGGATGACAATCTGCTGCACCAGCTGATCCTCGCAAACTACAAGGAGATCTGTTTCAAGGGCTGATGAAGCAACAATAAGCCCTTCTGATATTTTAGGAAGGGCTTATTGTTATTGATAACTCATTAATGCATTTGGTTTAATGTTATGATCGTGTTGCAGCATTTTGAAGGGGGAAACAAGTACTGTGAAAAAAATTCCAAAAGTAGTCTTTGTTTCGCTTTCTACGATACTTTTATCCTTTATACTACTTATTATTTTTTTATCTGTCGGTTGCAATAGGACAGATCATGACATTCGGCATTATCTTAGAGGCAAATATCCGATTGATGCCTATGTTGTCAAGCTTATGCCCGACATCAACAGTTTGCCAACATTTGAAAGGATAGACTATCAGTATCGCTATTATTCTCAATATATCTTTGCTTCTGAATCTATCATCCTCAAAGTATCATACGATGAAAAGACATATCAGGAAGAAAAGGAAAAGCTTGAGAAGTCCTATGCTTTTTTGGATCATGACATTAAATCACAATTTGGTAGCAATGAATTTCTTATACCAGAGTATGAGTTTGTAATTAATAGTTATCATTTTCGGGTGGTCAA
>CAZHNN010000006.1:81622-112844 GCA_964533965.1 uncultured Clostridia bacterium
GAATATCCCCATTACTTTTGCATGATCGCCACTTCTGATGAAAAGCGGAGCATTGCGTATCTTTATTTCTATGATACCGATTTAGATTATATCGGTGGATCTAATAATGGAGAAATGAAAAGATTCATATTTAGTTTTTTTGATTATAACTCTTGGTAATGATATACCATGACATCAAATTTCTTAGTTAGTCTTCACGCAAAAAGGAGAGGAGTGTTCCTCTCCTTTTCGTATTTATTTGTTTATATCAATCGGTCACCAGCCGCTTTTCGCCCGTAATCAGCTGAATCGGCGCGATGTTCTGGGTGACCTCCAGCGTGCCTAAATATGTGCCATCTGCATCCCGTACGGCGAAATAACGGATATAGATATATTTCCCGCCCATCTGTATAAAGAAATCTTCGTGGTCCTTTTTCCCGGACTTAAGATCGCTCACGATCCCCTCCACGATGTGCGCGGATGCCGGAGGATGGCAGTTCACCACCTTGCGGCCGATGATGGCTTTCGTTCGTGGGAAGATCCGCTCGGCGCCCTGCGAGAAATACTTCACCGTGTCGTCCTTGCCCACAAACGTGATGTCGACGGGCAGCGTATTTAAAAGTCCGGTCAATTCGGCGATGTTAATGGCGCCTGTGGGAAGAACGATGTCCCCAACTGTAAATTGCGGTTCTTCTGATGCCGTTTCATCGCCATTCCCCTTTACCTTCCGTTTCGGCGGTACTTCTATCAGACAATAGCCTAATTCGTCACTCTGATCCTCAACCGCCTGCCATTGAGATGGAGCCAGCACATCTAAAAGCATCGGGATGAGTATGTTTTCCTCTTTGAAGATCATTTCCTCGATCTTCTTGAGCGTATCATCGGCAGCTTTGACGAGCTTCTGCGCGTCGCCGTCATAGTGCTCGACCTTATCGATAAAATCCTTAAGATCCGTGCGGATCTCATCGTCCACGCCCCACATGACCTTTGGCGGCGCCGTGATTCCTCGCTGCTCCAAATACGGAAACAGGAGGTTTTCCTTGCGGCTGTAGTGGGCGCTTATGGTTTTCAATTGCTCCAGATCGCTTAAAAGCTCCGTCGCAACGCCCTTCTCTTCCCTTATTAGGCCCTCGAGATGTGGCCGGATGCGAAGCTCGATCCATTGTTCGATTGCCCTATTTTCCGCTCTGAGCGTATGCACGGGATGACCTGGCACAGCTGCCGGATCTTCTTTTTCCTCATGGATCTGTTCAATGCTGCCCTTGAAAACTGCTGCGTGTACGTCGCATAGTTTCTGCACTTCCTGTACCGGAAGCCCGCCTTCGATCAGCGCTTGTTCGGCTTCCGAGATCTCGGAAGCGGATACCCCGGAAAACGCCTGTTCAAACTGTGACTTTACTTCTTCCGCGGTCTTGCCCTCGTGCAGCTGTGTCAAGAGGTCTTTGATCACCTTTTGCCTGTATTCGCGGTTGTTGATTTCCCGGCTCATCTTATATCCTCCTGTGCCTGTAACTATGTTTGAAAATGCATAGCGGTTGTATTTTGCCTATGTCTTGGCAATATATGTAAGCAAAACAGGAACAAGACGATATAACAGGAAAACCTCCCGGTAGAAAACCGGGAGGCCAAGGTATTGTTAGACAAGCGAAGCACATCGGAGATTTTGTTCTCAAAGACATGGAAAAAGTAAAAGCCCTCGTGTGGAGGGCTTTTCAGCATTTACGCTATGAGCGTTCTTTAGTGGCTTAGCGCTCTTCCTTGCATTTCCAGACGCCACCTTGGGAAGCCGAGGTTGCCAGTGCGCCGTAGTAGGAGAGGATGCCTTTTTTGACGCTTGTATCCCTTGGAACGAAGTTATCCATGCGCTTTTTAAATTCCTCATCGCCGATCAAGAGATTGAGTTTGCGCGCCGCAAAATCGATCTCCACCGTGTCGCCGTTTTGGATGATGCCGATGGGGCCGCCGAGCGCCGCCTCTGGGCTCACGTGGCCGATGTTCGGTCCCCTTGTCGAACCGGAGAAGCGCCCGTCTGTGATCAGCGGCACGCCAAGGCCCATGCCAGCGATGACGGAGGTAATCAGGTGCATCTCACGCATGCCGGGCCCGCCCTTGGGGCCTTCGTAGCGCAGGATCAACACGACGTCCGAAGGCACCTTGTGGTCTAGCAGGTCTGCGACGGCGTCTTCCATCTGTTCATACACACGTGCCGGTCCTTTGAAATACAACTGAGAGCTGTTTAAGGCCGAGATCTTGCATACGGCGCCGTCGGGCGCAATGTTGCCATAGAGGATCGCGAGCCCGCCGGTCTGCTGGATCGGGGAGGTGAGGCAATGGATGACCTCGCCATCGGGGTCGGGCGCATTTTGCACGTCCTGTTCGATGGTCTTGCCCGTCACGGTGATGCAATCCTTGCTCAATAAAGGCATCAGTGCCTTGATGACCGAAGGCACGCCGCCCTTGTCTTCCATATCGTTGATGGTGTATTTCTGGCTGGATGGGTTGACCGACGCAAGATACGGGGTCTTCAGATTGATGCGGTCAAAATCCTTCAGATCCAGCGTCAAATCCGCCTCGTAAGCAATCGCCGGAATATGGAGCACCGCGTTCGTCGATCCGCCAATGGACGCGTGGAAGGTGATGGCGTTGTAAAACGCCTCCTTGGTCATGATTTGGCGGGGCAGAAGTTGCTCTTTGACCATTTCCACTGCTCGTTTGCCGGCCTCATAGGCCAGATTGAGCTGCTTTTCAGACATCGCAAGTGCAGAGGAGGCGCCCGGCAGCGTCATGCCCAGCGCTTCGGCAAGGCAGTTCATGGTGTTCGCCGTTCCCATCATCGAGCAGGCACCGGGTCCGGGGCAGGCGCATTGTTCTATCTTTTCAAGCTCTTCGTCGGATATCTCGCCGTTGGCGTTCTTGCCGATGTATTCACGCATGCTGGAGAGCGTCAGTTTTTTGTCCCCATACAGGCCGTGCTTCATGGGCCCTGCGGGCACGAAGATCGAGGGGATATTCACACGCATTGCTGCCATCAGCATGCCGGGGATGCATTTGTCACAGCTGGACAAGAACACGGCTCCGTCAAACTGGTGTGCCTCCAGCATGATCTCGCAGGACGCCGCAATGATTTCCCTGCTGGGAAGCGAGTATTTCATGCCGACATGCCCCTGCAAAGCGCCATCGCACACCGTGATAGTGTTGAATTCAAAGGGCACGCCGCCCGCGTCCCGTACGCCACGCTTGACCGCCGCGGATAGATGCTGTGAATGGATGCAGCCGGGTACGATCTCATTATAACTGCCCGCGATGGCGATAAAGGGCTTGTCGAAATCTTCCTTCTTAACGCCTACCGAGTAAAGAATGGCTCTTCCCGCCGCTTTTTCCGGACCGCCTTTGAGTGTATAACTGCGTTGCATAACAATCCCCCTGGAACGAATCAGAATACCATAAGTGTATGATAAATTGCATGTTAATACAAGGGTATCGCTGTTTCAAACAAAAAGGCGGTCGGTCTTTTAGTAGGCAAACCGTCTCTTATTTAAAACATGTGTACTATACAAACTATATTTCCGGTTTCATATTGGTAGAGAACGAAGTCAGGGCCAGTTTGAATTCCGGTTCGCCCATCGACATCGAGGCAACGGAACCCACGGGGAATACGACGAACAGATAGTACTTGGTGATATAAAACCACGTTTTGGTTGATACCGATACGCTGCTCACTGTATAGCCCGACGGGCTTTTGGCGATCGCGCTTTTTATCTGGTCGTTCACGCTTGTCTTGCCGGCTGTCGAATCTACAAATATATCACCGATGGTCAGCTTTTTCCCGGGGTTGGTATTCAAGAGATTGCAAAAATACGAGTCGGGATTCGAACGCGCGCCGCCGCTGAATATACTCATACGGACTCCGATGGAGAGCAGCACGCTGTCGTTGGTATAGATATGGATATTTGCATCCAAGGTGAATTTCTTATACGTGGCGCCAGCTTTGACGGCAGCGTCATATGCAGTTTTCGCCGAGCTGCGCAGATCGTTGACGCGGGTCTGCATCTCGCTTTTCAACGAAGCGTTCACGGAGTCCTGCAGGGCAATATCCTGCATGCCCGATATCATGGGATATTCGGCATGGATGGTCACGTATTTATCGTCCACCGAAATGCCCTTGGAGCCCACAACGAGAGGCGAAAGGGGAGTCGGTGTAGGCAGCGGCGTGGCTGTCGGCGTCGGCGCAGGCAGTGTTGGCGCAGCGGCCTGTTTGGCTTTTGCGTTACACCCCACACTGCTTAGCAAAAATATCGTCAATATAAGACATACAATGCACCTTTTAAATGCCCCCATCTGTTTGCGGCAGAGACAGGCTCTGCCGTTTCCTCCTCCCGACGATAGATGCTTACCGTTTTATTTTATTATCTCATTTCTTTTCTGTAAATATGGAGCTTCGTTTCCATTTTCTATGCCTTATAGTGGCATTTTACCATATTCTTATTTTATAAATCCCTACTTAATAGAATAAATACAGTAATTGCTCTTAACTCATACTCGACAAAATATTACAATGCCTTGATAATGGATGGTGACCGATCCGAACCAAACGACCAATCATGTTACTTTTGACCGCCATCGGCATTATGCCAAAGAATAAAACACATTGGTATGGATATTTTATTGTTTAGGGTGAGGGTAAAAGTTGCTTAAAAGAAGCCACTATTCGAAGCGGTACGTGTTTGCAGGGATCATCGGATTGTCACTGTTGGTGATCAGCGCATTTGTGTTATTGCAAACTTTTTCCATCCCTATTGTAGAAAAGCCGTTGATGCCGGTAGCATCCTTAACGTTTTCTTCCGACTTGTCCGTATCAGGCGCAAACACGGCACCAACTCGAAAGGTCTACACCGATACCCAATACGTTGATGACAACATTCAAATCAATATAAGCAGAACCACAAAGCCGGGTCTCGTTTATTATGTGGCGGATATCAGGCTTAAAAGTCTGCAATTTTTCAAAACCGCCTTTGCAAACGAAACCTTTGGGCGGAACATCCACGAGGCGACTTCCGGTCAAGCCAACCGGCACAAGGCCATCCTAGCCATTAACGGTGACTATTACGGCGCAAGGGACAAAGGCCTTATCATTCGGAATGGTACGTTATACCGTGATAATTCCAACAGGGAATCCCTTGTGTTGATGCGAAATGGTGAAATGCACATCGTTGACATAAGCGCCTCCGGTTGGGATCTGATTAGGGAAGGTGCTGTTCAAAGCTGGTCCTTCGGTCCTGCGTTGGTCAAGGAGGGAAAAAACGTCATTGGAGTGTCCAAAACCGACCGGCCTGATCCGCGCACCGGAATCGGTATGATAAATCCTTACCATTATATCTTCATTTGTGTTGACGGACGGCTGCAGGACAGCAAAGGATTGAAACTGATCGAGTTTTCACAGCTGTTTTTGGAGTATGGATGCCCTGTTGCCTATAATCTTGACGGAGGCGGAACCACCACGATGGTGATGAACGGAAAGGTTGTCAATAGACCCTGTTATACCAGTGAACGTAAAATCAGTGATATAATCTATATCGGGCTTGAATGAAGGGGTTTATGCAGAGATCAATGCCTAACCTGGGGCCGCACAAGTAACTTTTGCATTTAAGATACGTCTTTTTTATACAAGCTGCAAAATTCAAAAGTGTTACTATGGAATTTCTATGCATTAATACTATAATAGTGTATGGCAGACTCAATATTTTGCTATATCGGAGGTCGAATCATGCTCATTCGAAACGCAAAGGTATTCATCGACGGTCAATACCATGATGTGGATGTCCAATTCAAGGACGGGCTGATCACGGCGATCGGCAACGATCTGCAGGATGACGAGGTTATCGACGCAACCGGCCGGTATCTATATGCCGGAATGATCGACACCCATATACACGGCGCAAAGCAATGCGAGTACAGCGGGGGCGTCGATGCCATCAAGACGATTGCCGGCGCGCTGCCGGAATACGGCGTGACCAGCTTTATCGCGACTCCCATTGTCAGAGACATCGAATCGACGCAACAGACCATGCGCGACATACGCGCTGCCAAGGGCTGCACCGGGGCAGACATCCTGGGCATCTTCCCCTATATGCCATACCGCAACCGCTCGATTGCCTACTACCCCGATCATACGCCGCCGACAAAGGAGCATACGTTGGCCGTTTGCGACAATGATCTTTCGGATGTTAAAATGATTTACTGCGCTCCCGAACTTCCCGGCGCCATGGAATGGATCAGCTGGCTGGCGTCTGAGGGCGTTGTGCCGATGGTCGCCTATACCGAAGGCACAACCGAGCAGATGTATGAGGCGGCAGACCGCGGCGCACGCATCGTCGACCATTTCTATAACGGATTACCGCTGATGGATCATCACTTTAGCGGTTCCACGGTGGGCCTTCTGCTGGATAAACGCTTCTATCTGCAGATGACATGTGATGGCATTCACGTTGCCAAACCGTTCATCGATCTTGCGATTCGTTGCAAGGGTGTGGAGAAGATCATACCCGTCTCCGACAGTTCCCGATATGTCGGAATGCCCGAAGGGGCCTATACGATGGGAGATCGCACCGTTATCTTAAAGGATGGCTCCGTGCGTGACCCCAACGGCAAACTGGTCACGGGTGCGCATTCGTACGACGACAACATGCGCACCATGAAGCGCTTGGGGTACACGATGGATGAGTTGGGCACGATGTTTTCCGAAAACGTCGCGCGCTGTTTCAACCTTACGGATCGCGGAAAGATCGAAGTGGGCCGCCGCGCCGATTTTACGATCATGGACGCGGATCTGCACGTCAAACAGACCTTTGTCAAAGGGCAGTTGCTTTACAAGGCTTAAGGCATCCCAAACGGGTATACACGATACTTTGTCGGGAACCGGAGACATGTGCCGGTCTGCCGGTTCCATAACAAAAAGCCCTCGCAAGAGGGCTTTTTCTTTTAGATGCGGAGCGATCCGCAGCTTTCCTACTCCAAAAGTCCCAGCAATTCGCTCGTGCTGTTGACGATGAATTCCGCACCTTCCGCTTCCAGCACATCCCGATCCCTGAAACCCCATGTGACGGCGATGCAGGGCATCCCAGCATTCCTGGCTGTCTGCACGTCGACTTCCGAATCGCCCACATACACGGCCTTGGAAACATCGGAACCCAATTCCTCCAGCGCCTTGAACACGTTGTCCGGCGCGGGCTTTCTGCGCAAGTGCTCCGTCTCGCCGATTGCGACAGGAATGAATTGCCCAAAGTACTGCTGGTTCAGTTCCTTGACCGCCGCGTCCAGCTTGTTGGATACCATGGCCATCTTATAGTTCTTCGCTTTCAACGTGGTCAACAGTTCCGGTATTCCCGGATAGGGTGCAGTCTTGTTCTGCAGATTGTGCTCATAGTGCTTTCTGAAAGCCTGAAAACAGCCGTCAAATTGCGGGTTGTCATTGCCGCCGGGGATGGATCGGGCCATGAGGTTGGCTACGCCGTTGCCCACAAAGCTCCTGATTTCCGCGTACGTCCTCTGGGGGAACCCAAATTGGCCCAATGCGTAGTTGACGCTGTCGGCAAGATCCTCCAAGGTATTGAGCGTCGTTCCGTCCAGGTCAAAAATAACCGTATCAAACTTTGCCATATCTATCACAGTCCTTCTGCTCAAGCAAAATATGTCTTATTATATACTACTTCGGCACGATAGGCAAAGGTTGTCCCTGTTTACAGCCAAGTCGATTGTAATGGTAGAACAAAACCTTACTGCCTGCAATATATGGGGTGCATTTGTGTACTCTCTTACTGTTTATAGGTTCATTGCGCCTCGGACTTCATGTTCTCTTCCATGTCGTCCGATTCCTGTTCCGGTGCGGCGGCAAGCTCGCGAATACGCTGGCGGACTTGCTGTACCAGTTTGCGGCGGTCTTTGGGCGGGATCGTATTCTTTTGAAAATTGATCTCGATAAACAGCTGCGTTTCAACTGCCCGCAAAAAATCACGGTATGCTTTTTCCCAGGAACCCCAAAGGTTCTCGGACCAGATGAATTGGCGGATTATATCGACCGCGCTCAGGTAATCCATGATGTTTTTCAACCCGAAATTGCCGGTACTGCTCGATTTCCGCAAGCAGTAGTGGTAGTACGGCTTATTCACCAGCGCCACGTGTTTTGCCTTTATCAGCACTTTGGAGACGGTGGCAAGATCCTCATAATAGATGGGCGGGAACAGGATATTATGGTCGGTAAACAAAGAGCGCTTGTAGAATTTATTCCAGCAATATGTGGGCAGCTTCAACAGCTTCAGGGACTCTCGAGCCGCTTCGCTTCCCGACATATATTTTTGCCGTGTCAGCAGGCCGAACGGGATCTTTGTCCCGCTCGGGAACTCAAAATAAAAGCTGAAAACGATGATATCGGCATCTTGCTTCTCGGCGATATTGACAAGGCTGCTGATGCAGTTGGGCTCGATGTAATCATCGGAGTCGACCAAAGCGATGTACTTTCCACTCGCACGTGCAATGCCGGTATTCCTGGCGGCGCCCACCCCGCTGTTTTTCTGCCAAATCGACTGGACAAACGGATACTTCTCTTCATAGCGCTTAATAATTTCACCGCAGCCGTCAGGAGAGCCGTCGTTGACGAGAATGACCTCTATTGGCTGATAATCCTGCGCTACGATTGAGTCCACACATCGTTCAAGATATTGCTCCACTTTATATATCGGCACAACTATGCTTACGAGCGGTTTCACCATTTATAGCAGCCCCTTTGTATCATTTCTATTCGTTGGGTACGAAACGAATGAATATGAGCGGTACCTTGTTTAGGATGCGAAGCTTCCTTTGATACAATCACATCCGGGAAGCCTATACAGAAATAATTATATCATGCAACCTCTCCACAGAGATAGACGCCTGTTTGTCAATTCAGGTTATATATTATTATTATTTCGTATCCATCGCATGCCGGCGTGGCCCGCTAAAGTCCGGCGGCAGGTGTGGAGATGCGAAAATGTTTGGGAGCGACCGATTATGCAAGCGAGGTCAATAGGAATAAAAGCCCTTCAAAGAGTGTTATGACGACATCTCCGGAAGGACTTAAATCCCTATAGATCCTCTTGATTTAACCGTTATCGATACCTGAACGTAACTAGATCCCGTTATAGGCCCTTGTTAATTCTTGAAGGTCCAACTTCTTCATTTTCATGAACGCCTGGCTGACCCTTTTGACTTGTTCTTCCGAACCGCTGGCCATCATTTCGGCAAGCGCGGTGGGGACAATTTGCCATGAGACGCCATACCGATCTTTGAGCCAGCCGCACTGTTCCGCTTCCGGAACGGCGGAAAGCTTGTCCCAATAATGATCGATCTCTTTTTGATCCCTGCAATGAACAACAAATGAGATGGCTTCGTTGAATGTGTAGTCAACGTCATAGGCGTTGTCCATCGCGGAAAAGCTCATCCCGCGGAGTCTGAAGGACACAAAATTCACCTTCGCCGCGGGGATATGTTCGTCTTGCTCCGTATACCTGCTGACAAAATCCACGTTCGAATCGTCAAACATTTCCGTGTAGTATCGAACCGCTTCTTCCGCCTTTCCGCATGCTCTGCCTGAAAACAGCAGATTGGGCGTGATCTTCTGACCGGAAGCCGATCCGTCGTCCAGCATGATCTGCCAGGACAAGCCATATCTGTCCTGTATCCATCCGTAGTATTTGTTGAAGGGATACTCTCCGAGCGGCATGAGCACGGCGCCGTTCTTTGAAAACTTGTTCCATTTTTCATCTATTTCTTCTTTGGAATCACATTTGACCATAAAAGAAACGGACGGATTGAATGTAAAGATCGGCCCAGCGCTGATGGCCATGAATTCCTGTCCCGACAAAGCGAACACGATTGATTCCGCATTTCCCGATGGAGTGTCATGAATGATCGTTGAACCGATGATCTTTGAATCATTGAATAAACTTGCATAAAGGTCTGCCGCTTCTCCTGCTTGTTTGTCATACCACAAATGAGGCACTATTGATTGCATAAGGACCCCTCCTCGCTGCCGGGATACCCCGTAATATTCCGGTGCTCTCTATACTTTCCATTTTCTTTGATTCTACCATATTCCAGTAAATAGCGGGAATATCTTGAGATCGGATACCACTATACCCTCTGCAACCATAAAAGATATGAAAAAGCCCTCTTACGAGGGCATCTCTCTTGGTAACGGCGGTGTGATTTGAACCTAGCAGCTTACGGGCTTGAAGCACGCACATTGCGGTTTGAACTTCAGTACAGTTACAAGTATAATTGATGTCAAAGAGATGAAGGGGGAACTGCTATGCAAGATACCATGAAGGCTATGTTTACCGTTGCCCACCGTACCATGCAGGAAGACAGGATACCGATTCCGCAGCCTGACACCGGCGAGGTGTTGGTGCGCATTCGCCACGTTGGCGTTTGCGGTTCCGATCTGCATTCCTTTTGTTACACGACTGAAAAGATACAATCGCACCCGGGCGGGCGTCGGATTTTAGGCCATGAAGCTGCGGGTGAAGTGGTTGCACTGGGTGATGGAGTGACCGGCCTAAGCATAGGAGACCGCGTAGCGCTCGAACCAGGCAGCAGTTGTGGCGTTTGCGAGCTTTGCCGCAAAGGCATGTACAACCTGTGCAAAAGCGTCCGCTTCTTTGCCGCCACCGGTCAACGCGACGGCGTGTTGCGCGAGTATGTGGCGCACCCGGCCAACCTCTGCTTCAAGCTCCCCGAGAACGTGACAACCCTGCAGGGTGCGCTTGTCGAACCGCTGGCGGTAGGGTTATACAGTGCCCAAAAGGCAGGGGCAACCGTGGGTATGGACGCGGTCGTGTTCGGCGCCGGCTGTATCGGGCTGATGACAATGCTTTCGCTGTATGCTTGCGGCGTATCCAGGGTGATCGTATGCGACGTGGTGGATCTCCGGTTGCAAAAAGCAAAGGAGCTCGGCGCAGCGCTCGTTGTCAACACCAGAACCGAAGATCTGGTGAACGCCGTTCAAAACTTTACGGGTGGCCGCATGGCGGATATTGTCATGGAATGCACAGGTGTCCCGGCGCTCATCCCCTTGGCGGCAGAAGCCGTGATGCCCACAGGCACCATCATTATGGTGGGGAATGCCAATGGACCGATGCCGCAAACTTTTGACCTTCGGGTGATCAACAACAAGGAGATCACGATCAAAGGCGTGTTCCGTTACCGCAACATTTACCCGGTTGCCATTTCCGCCATAGCAAGCGGAAAGATCCCTGTGGAAAAAATAGCGGATAGGCTCTACCCGTTTGAAAAGACGCAACAGGCATTCGACGATGCGATCGACCGAAAAGACAGCATAGTAAAAGCGGTGATTGAACTTTAAAGCTCATATGTAGAGCATCATGGCTAAGATCACCGAAAAGATATGGATCACAAATAAAAAAAAGCCCTCCATGAAGTCTATTACAAAACAGAGGGCTTTTTTCTTGTAATTCTAAATATAATGTTTCTTTTACAGCGAAAAGGCTATTTCTCAGTTCTTCCCCAATATTCCTCCGCTTCAGCTTCCATCTTTTGCAATCTTGTATAGTAGTCGGGATATTCCATTAAGTGTGCAAGAGCAATTTTCCCGGTCAGTATTATGTCATCGTTTGACACATTGGTATGTGGATTGCTTTTGCCATGCTCAAGCTCAACGTCCATTCCCATCCGGAATTGTTCAACATCGAATTTGCTCCAATCAATTCCAAGCTTCTCCCCGGTGCTTTGGGCCTGTTCAGATGTAAAGACTTTTTTCTCAGACATTTTATTCCTCCGTTATTGAATTTTTTCTTATTCCATATGCTATATGTTTATTTATATCATAATCGTGCTACCATCACAATCGCTCTTGGATTCATCCGGCAAAGATACATATCGAACATTGATTTGCTGTTTTGCTTTCTATAACTTTTCTGAATGTCTCCAATTTTATACCTATTCTCTGCAACCACTATGATATATCCGAATTCTGTAAATCATCTTGCAATATAGAATATCCTATATTAATTGCATAAAAGTACAGAAGCCTTGGTATCGGCTCCTGTACTTTTTCTCAATTATTTCTTGGGGATGATCGGAAGCATTAAATACGGGCGTTTATCGCAATCGAAATGGATCGTCACGTTGCCGCCAAAGATTTCGGGCGGACGGTCCATAGGATCACAGTGGCGGACGGCACCCAGACCGTCGAGGGTTGAGGGAACCTGGTCATCAAATTTCGGGATATCGTTTATAGGGGGCTTGTAGCCTCCGTAAACATAGTCCTTGCCCCTTACGGTCAAAGCAAGACGGTAACCCTTCGGCACGGTCATGCTGGTGGGCCAGATCTCTACATTCATTTCGACAACTTCGCCGGGCGTCAATGGCCACAGCTCGTCGTGGGTCAAGAACGGACGGTAATCGGCGGATTTCTTGGGATCTTCCTTGCGGTGCGAGGCGCGCTGCCAGCCTATCGCCACCGGTATGTTATGGGAGTTCGAACCCCAGAAGACGACTTCCTTCATATCCGGGCCGAACACCCGGACGTTTAGGAACAGGTCCGCGTCTGTGGTCGAGGACGAGATGAACATCCGACTTGCGATGTAGCCTGTGAATTCGATCTCTTCCGAAAGTGGCTGGGTCATGAAAGTGACGCCGTCGCCTATGCCGCGGTAGGTGATCGTGCCGGTCGACGTGGGAACTTCCGTGGACAGGCCGTAATTCTCACAATCCAGATAGTATTTCGTATATTGGGTGCGAGCGAGCGGGAACTCGTTTTCATCGCGGTATTCGTGCTTGTTTCTGCCATCCTCAAACGTCTTGTCTCCGACATGGGGAATGCGCAGGTTGACCTTCGGCATTTCCTGCCAGCCGGTATCCTCCCCTTTGAGGTAATGGCCGAAGAATTTCTTCTGTAGGTTCACGCCGAAATCGGCGAAGAACAATTCACCATGCGGCCCGTACAGCGTATACATGTATTTTTCTTTGGAACTGGCCTTGACATAAGCATCTACCGTGCCTCTTAGATGCACGCCCTGTCCGCCCCAGTTCACGATCGCGATGAACGGCGCTTCGATCTTACTAAGATCGGGCATCGTCTCCCGGTGGAACTCGGTAATCAGTACGTTTTCCGGGCTGGCCACAAACTCGCCGTATTCGATGCGGTTGGCCCTGAGTTCATCCTTGGTCATCGTCACGTCCCCCGAAACCGGAAGGCCGGTCGCTCGGCTGGTATATCCTCGCAAGCCGCGGCCGTGTTGAACCTTTAACGGTTGGCCTGTCCACCAGAGCGGATAGAAGTTGCTCAAGATCCCGCCGTGACGGCAGCCGTCGCGATACAGGTCGCTATGGCCTTCCCAGGCGACAAAACCCGCCAGATGCGGCGGACGCTGCGCGGCGACATTCCACATGCTGATCGCGTGGTACGATGTACCCGCGATGCCTACCTTGCCGTTACACCAGGGCTGTTCTGCAAACCATTCGATGCAGTCGTACATGTCTTCGGTCTCCGTCATGCTGTACGGGCGCATCATGCCACCGGTCTGGCCCGTGCCGCGGGAATCCACCCTTGCGATGACATAGCCCCATTGGCACCATTTTTCGGGATCGAGCAGTTCCCAGCTATGGTGCAGCCCGGTCGTGTTCGCGAAAAACTCGGGCGCGTTGTCCCGAAGCTGATGGTATCTTGCCGTATAGCCGTCTTCATAGTGCAAATCCTTGGCGTAAATTCCATAGTTGAAGATGACCGGATACACACCCTCCTCCATGGGGTAATAGATGTTTGCAATCAAGTCAAGGCCGTCCCTCGCTTTGATCGGAACGTTGAAATCGATGCGCATGCCCTCTCTGACTTGTCTGAAGTATCCCATGTATGTATCTCTCCTTTCGATAAAATGTGGCTTAGCGCTTGATAAACTTCGGTTGAATGACAGGTTTGCAATAAGGACTGCATACACTGCAATCCCGTTTTCAATTAAAATATCTCTTATGATAGACAGCTCAAAGATGAGATCCTTGAAACTCCTCCCTTCTTTGGCAGTGCCCAGCATTCCCGCCTTCGTCTGGGAACACGAGGACAGCTCCTTGTCCTAAATCCTATCTATAACGCTCTAAAAAAGTCTGCTATTCGTGACAATGCTCTCTGGCTAACCGGGCCGATGGGTAGGGATATAAGAAAAGAGATGCTCTTGTTGCTATCAATATGAATTGACTAAAGTTGCTATTTTCCCCGATGTTGCCGCTTTATTTATAATCTAATGCTATTTCTTCAGATCGTCGAACGAGATGAGTTCCACGCTATTTCCCTTTACCCATTGCTTGAATTCAGGGGAAATGAGGGCGCCCAAATCCTTTTGCCGCTGAAAATTCATGGTTGACCAATAGAAAATCTCAGAATCGACATAGCCGCAGTGCATCGTCAAAAGGCTGATTTCATGGTTCAGTAAACCCATTTCGTCTCTGAGAATGCAGCCAAGCGGGTCGGAATTAACCTGCGATTCTAACGAATACGGTTTTTGGATCCAAATCATCGGCGCATCATACACCCCGTATTCGTTTATAACGTCATCCAGCAGAAGAATCCCATATTTTTCAGCCGCCGCTTTAAGGACTCGAATAAAGGTGGGGGTGTTGTAGGAATGCCCACAGAGATAATCCGGTTTGCGGCCAATCCAATCGATGAATGTTACAACCTGAGCCTCCGTCTCAATGAGTGCTTCACCATAGATCAGATGGTCGCCGTTTTCCGCCAGTTTGTCCAACTCGCGGTGTTTACTGCTGCGGATGAATTCGCCGTTTAATTCAACAAGGCTCGGCACCAGATTAAGCGGTGCGTTTGGCCGACCGCTGACGATGTTGATTTCCAATCCTAGGCTAACATCCACGTTCTTGATCCATTTGGCGCTGATTTCGCTGCCAGGCAATACCGTCATCGCGCTGACCGAGGTAATAACACCCTCCCGAATGCCCCGCAAAATGCCACAGGAAACCGCTTCTGTTATGCCATAATCAGACGCTCTGGTGATGAGTCTCATGTGAATGCCTCCTTATTTGCGCCGAATGAAGGATTTCCCGATTAACTTAACACATCTCCTAAAAACTGTTCTTTATCCTTTTCGTCATGGAATATTTCCTAATTATTGAGGCCTCTGCGCATACTATGATAGCTACGATATTGCTTTTTCTCTGGCTCTTCTATGCAGAACCTATATCTATACGTGTTCTTCTTAATTATACAAGAAAAAGAGAGTGGTACAAGAGAACCACCTAAAAATGAGTGCTCTCTAAAGGGCTGCTATGGATCATTGCGCAGATTGCTTTGCTCCAGCTTTCTCTGAAGAAAGGCTATCCAGAAATAAAATCCCAGCAGATCAATCACCGTCGCGAACACAAACCACCACGGCGGAGTGATGAGTATCCCGAATCGGTACAGAATATACTGACACGTAAACAGCGCAGCAAACATGCCTGCTTTGACCAGAAGCGACAGATTCCATCGTCGAAGTAACATAAAAAGTACAATCAGCACAGGTCCATATATCATCCCGGTTGCAGTATGATCCTTTGTCATATCTGCAAATATTCCACTGTGGAACACTTGGACACCAGTCCATTTCTGGGTGGTTATCAGTGAGTTCGATGCTGCCGAGTGTACAGCGAAAAACAGCGTGGCGGTATACAAACGCTTTTTCTGCCGTGCAGTGCCATGACCTGAATCGGTGAGGTAGAGATACCATTTTTTGATTAGCCAGAAGATCGGGACAAAGCCGATCAATGTGAAGACAGAACGATACCAGTTATGCACATAGAGACCAAAGCGGGAGAACAGCACGTCGATCAGGTAATAGACAAATGCAAACACAAACATGTAAGCGCTTTTTAGATCCAATACGCAAAACAACACCGCGGTTGACGTTATGGAGATCTGCGAAAAGAAGTTGCCAATCACCGAATCAAAAAACAGATCATGAGGGGTGATCATGGGATAATAGGTATACGCGTCAAGCACCAGCATTAATATCGCCTCGATGCAGTACAAAAATCCCAATACTGCCAGGCTGAACACCACTGTGAAACGGTGGTTAGACGATCTCTTTATGGTAACGATACCGGCAGCAATACTGCTCAGAAGCAAAAGTATATACCATACTGTGTGGGTCCAGAACACGCCGGCTATAACCGCCCTTCCATTGCACATACGCCTAGTATTGCCTTTATTGGCAGCAGCATGTATTAAAACATGACATGCTCTAAACTTTCATACCATATCATTTCTGTTATCGGAGGAGATCCGAAAAGCATTCCGCTTTTTGACGGTCTTAAAGTTATTATTGGTATCTATATACCCAATTTATAGCTATCTCCCTGTTTTGTAGTTCATAAAGCCGTTGTCTGAATCTCAGGTTAAAATAAAATTATTTATTATGAATTATTTTTTTGTTAGATCCATCAAAACCCTAAAATCTGTCAGAATTTCCATTGCACAGATGTTATAATCTATGTAACCACAAATACAAAAAAGGAGTGACCACTATGTTATTGACAATGAAGGAACTTCTCGACCATGCAAACGCAGGCGGCTATGCCATTGCAGCCCCCAACGTTGCAACCGAGCTGGATGCCCGCGCTGCAATCGAAGCGGCGGAAGAGCAAAACGCTCCGTTAATTCTGGATGTCGGCTATTCTGCCAACCCGGATATCGTTTTCTTCGGCAGCTATCTGACAAGACTGGCTGAGATGTCCCGTGTGCCCATCGCCATCAACCTCGACCACGGTGCGAACTATCATGCAGCCATGATGGCGCTGCGGGCCGGCTTTACCTCTGTCATGGTGGACCGCTCCTCTCTCCCCTATGACGAGAATGTGGCACAGGTCAAAGAGATCGTAAAGATTGCCCATGAGATGGGCGTCAGTGTAGAAGCTGAACTTGGGCATGTAGGGCAGGGTTCCAACTATGCCGTGGACAGAACGGCTGCGTTGACCGATCCCCAGCAGGCAATGAAGTACATCGAAGAGACCGGAATCGATTGTCTGGCAGTCTCCATCGGCACGGCGCATGGCGCATATAAGGGCACGCCGAAGCTCGAGTTTGACCTCTTGGTCGAGATTAAAAAGGCAACCGGCAACTTCCCGCTGGTGCTTCATGGTGGAAGCGGCACGGGCGATGAGAACCTGAGAAAGGCCTGCCAGCTTGGCATCAACAAAGTGAATGTCGCCAACGACCTGCTTCGTAGCGCCTGCGACACAATCACCGCCGCTGATCTGAGCGGGAACGGCGCCTATGGGCTGTGGAACCTTGGCCGCGAGGGTTACAAGAAAAAACTGAAGGAAGTCATCGAAATCTACGGTAGCAAGGATAAAGCCTGGACGGTAACTCCCAAGGGAATCACAAAAGCTGAAATAGTAATGGAAGAGAAACATTAAAAAAAGAGGCGGCCTTAGAGTTTTCTAAGGCCGCTTTTCAAAATGTTCAATTGCCTTTGGACTTGTCTAGTGCTTGTATTCCATCGGTTCGTCCAGCCTAATAGCTTTGGTTGTGCTGCATTGTATACTCTTCCAATGTGAGATTACGTACTGAGACCTGCCTGGCGGTATTCTGTCCGACATATCGAATATGCCAGGGTTCATACTGATAGCCTGTGGTCGCTTCCTTTCCTTTTGGAAAACGTATTATAAAGCCAAATGTCGGAGCATTTTTCGCCAGCCACTGGCCTTCTGCGGTATCACCAAAAGCCTGTATCAGCGAATTATCTACCGAAGGACTTGAAACATCAATTGCAAGTCCCGTTTGATGTTCGCTTTCTCCTGGACGCGCACTGGTCAGATTAGCATTGGGGTTGAGCGCGATATTTCTTTTTATAATCTCTGCCTGTCGGTCAAAAGAGCGGTAGGCAGAAACTCCGGTAAGTTGAATGTTTTCCCTTGTTGCCTGACCAAACAATTGCCCTAGCGCTTTAGCGGCTTCACTTCTCATCAATTTCCGCGGATCAAAGCCCTCAAAGGAAAAAGGAACATTTGGCACTATCATATTTGACGGAACGTAATTGTAGGGAAGGCTGTTTTGCTTGTTTACCAAAACCAGTATATTGGCAGGGTTTTGGATGATACGGTATTTCTTTGCAATAAGCAGTTCGAGATATTGCTTTGTAAGTGGGTCATAGATACCATCAGGTACTAATGCTTCCGGATATTTCTTTTGTATGCTCATTATTACATTAGAAGTTATGGGTCCATAGATCCCGTCCACAGATAGCTTGTTGCCCATGGCATATAAAGCCATCTGAATCCTTCTCACCGGCTCTCCGCTGCTGCCAGGCCTATAAACTCCGATGGGAAGTGTAAAATTCGGTATTATTAAGGCTTGACCCGGATAAATGATAGTACTGGTCAGGTTGTTTACTTTTATCAACTCTTCAACAGATATATTGAACATGCTTCCTATTTTATATAATGAATCACCTGATCTCACATAATAGGTTAAATCATCACTAAGTCCACGATTAAAATTGATAGACATAATGCATCCCGCCTTCCAAAAAACTGGCCATTCTTGCCAAGAAACCAAAGTTAGACCGGTTTCACTACAAAACAACAATGGAGTCTGGATATAGTGAAACAGTCTATAACGCATTTTATGAAAATATATCAACATAGATGACCCAAGAACCAATGGCTCCAAATGAAAAGCATTATATAAAATTCCATACTATCATAGATACAATCATAGCATATAATTATCAATTAAGATGCCAGGGATATGCAACGTGAAAGTCACACTTTCCATAAAGAGACTGTGGCTTTAATTGGTGGGCCAAAGGTACCCAAAAACGAGCACTTTTTGTTTTGCGGACGAGTTTGGGGTTAGTTTTAATTTATAATCCAGAGCTCTTCTCCAATGCTTGCGGCGGAATTTCTGCCTTTACAATGTGGCTACACGCTTGATTACGGGATCCGTGTGATTCTTTACCGTTACTGCGACCAGGGTTCTCTTCCTTTGTGAAACATTTTCCGGAGGCGTTCGTGTGAGCGGAATAAAATGGATTTTATAAAAGATTGACTTATGACAGGGTGTCGTGTAATATCGCGAATGTGACACTGTGTCATAAGGAGGAGATAAGCAGTCTATGCCTACCGCTACGTTTTTCAGATTGCCGGAACAAAAAAGAATGAAGCTGGTATCTGCGATCAAAGCGGAATTTTCTCGCGTGCCTTTTGATGAAGTGTCCATCAACAAGATCATTCAGACCGCGCAGATACCGCGCGGCAGCTTCTATCAGTATTTTTCCGGTAAAAAGGACATGCTGGCCTTTATCCTTGAAGATTATCAAAAAGAGATGATGGATCGCATAAAGCAAAGCCTGCGGCAAAGCGGCGGAGACTTTTTTCTGATGTCCGAAGATATTCTCAACTTCACGATCGAATTTGGAACCGGTGAGGCGACACACGCGTTCTGCAAAAATCTTTTTGCGGATGTCCGGCTTAACGGCGGATTCTATTACGACAAGTTTAATTTCGATAACAGGAAGATTATCATGGAAGAGCTCGTGCCCAATATCGATATGGAGCTTTTGGATGATCGATGCAAGCACGATTTTCTCAACATAATCGAGATCCTGATGGCATTGACGATTGAAGCTACGGTGAATGCATTCAGCAATCTGGATAGAATAGAGGAAATTCGTCAAAGACATCACGAAAAGGTCGCCATCTTACGGCGCGGGTTGACTAAAGACAAAACATGATTCATGAGTCGACCAGCAGAAATACTCAGGCATGTCCAACAATAAACGGCATGACCTTGATCGATATATAGACACACCTTAAAGGAGAACTGTTATGAAAAAGAAGAAAACCAACAAGATCTTGCGCTTTACAGTAATCGCAGCGGTTGCCCTGGCAGCTGTTGTTTATCTTGCCATACCGAGATCTGACCTTGGCAATTATGAAACAGCGACGGTGAAAACAGGGAATATCATCAACTATTATAGCTTCAGCGGCAATGTAAGCGCCGACAACCGGGATACCTATGTTGCGCAAATGCCCGTTGAGATCGATAAAGTGCATGTCAAACAGGGAGATACCATAGACGAGGATGATACCATCATAAGCCTTAAAGGAGGAAGAAAGCTCAAAGCCAATATCGATGGCAAGCTGATTCTGCTCGATGTAAAAAAAGGCGACAAAATCCCGGCAGGCAAGACACTGTATGATCTGGCGGATATGGATAGTCTGCAGGTGATCATCAAAGTGGATGAAAACGATTTGGCGGCTATAAAAACAGGGGATAAAGTCGATGTACACTTCAATGCGATCGATGGCAAAACCGTCCCGGGCACTGTAACGAACATCGCCGGCGGGGCTGTTGTTGAAAACAACATCTCCTATTTCACCGCGACGATATCGATCCCCTACGATCAGGATGTTCGCCTTGGCATGTCGTCCGAAGTGAAGATAATAAAGACAGCCAAGCAGAATGTCCTGGCGATTCCGGTGCAGACCCTGCAATTCGATAGTGAAAATAAGGCATATGTATTTTGCAAAAACGACAAGGGCAAATTGGAAAAACGGTACGTAACGCTTGGGATCAACGACGGCAGCATCGTGGAAGTTACAAGCGGCTTGACAAACGGCGAAATCTTCTACACACCCAAGGAAAAAACGAAAATGACGTCGCCCATGGACATGTGGGGAGATAGAAAATAAATGGAAGCCATCGTATCCATGAAGGAAATTGTAAAAACATATCATATGGGCGAAGAAGATCAAACCGTACTGCATAGCATCGACTTTGAAGTGAAAAAAAACGAGTTTGTTTCCATCCTGGGGCCCTCCGGCTCCGGGAAGAGCACCATGATGAATATCATCGGATGCCTGGATGCCCCGACAAGCGGAGAGTACCTTCTGACAGGCCAAAACGTCGGAGAGATGGATGAGATCGAACTGGCGAGGATCCGCAACAAAGAGATCGGCTTCGTGTTCCAATCCTTCTACCTGCTGCCTAGGCTCACAGCGGCAGAGAATGTGGAGTTGCCGTTGATCTATGCGGGCCTGTCCACGCGCAAACGGCGGGAGAAAGCCATACAAATGCTGGATCGGATGGGGCTGTCCGACAAGACCGGACATTATCCAAACCAGCTTTCCGGCGGCCAGCAGCAGCGGGTCGCCATTGCCCGAAGCGTTGTTACAGAACCTTCCATTCTGCTTGCGGATGAACCTACGGGCGCATTGGATCAGAATACTGGCGAACAGATGATGAAGCTGTTCTCGCAGCTGCATGCAGAGGGCAGAACGATCATCATGATTACGCACAACGAGAAGATCGCGCAGTCCGCGCAGCGGATTGTCAGAATATTGGATGGCAGGCTCTATGAAGGGGGGATCGGCTGATGTTTTTCGAATCAATTAAAATGTCGTGGCGAAACATCCTTAAAAACAAAATGCGTTCCTTCCTTACCATGCTGGGGATCATCATCGGCGTAACGGCGATCATCTCCCTTGTGACCATCGTACAGGGCGTGATCAACGAGGTGAACAACCAATTCTATTCCCTGGGTGTTAACAAGGTGATGATCCAGGTAACCGGAACGCCGTTGAAGGACGGGTTGTCCAGCAACGACGTGGAGACGATCGCCAAAATCGCGAACATCTCCGGCGTATCGCCCACCGTGAATGCGACCATGGATATCTATGTCGGCGGAACACTGCAGGAAGATATCTCTATCCAGGGGAAAAACGAGGTGTATTTTCTGCATGAATCGGGCTCCGTAAAAAGGGGACGCGGCATTACGATCCTCGATACGGAAAACAAGAGCAGAGTCTGCCTGTTGAGCAACACGCTGGAACAAAAGCTGTTTCCGGGACAGAGCGCAATCGGACAGCATGTCACCATCGACGGCATCGATTATCTGATCATAGGAATCACGGGCAGTGCAAGCTCTGTTCAGGCCATGATGCTAGGAGAGAGCGATACCGTCATAATTCCGTATACCACGGCGCTCCAGTTGGGCGGAAGCAAAAGCATTCATGCCGTGGATGTCTATCTGAAAGATCCAGATCTTTCCGACAGTACGATTGGCGAAATCAAGGGCGTTCTCACAAGGGCGTTCAATTACAAAGAGGATACGTATACCGTAATCAACATGGGAAGCATGCTGGACACCATGAAAACCATGCAGAACATGATGCAGGTCATGCTTGTGGGCATCGCCTCCATAGCGCTTCTCGTTGGCGGGATCGGCATTATGAACATGATGTTGGTCACCGTTACCGAACGCACCACGGAAATCGGCCTGCGAAAAGCGCTCGGGGCAAAGCCTTCGCAGATCCAAACGCAGTTTTTGCTGGAAGCTATGTTTCTGTCGCTGATAGGCGGCGTGATCGGCGTGGCGCTTGGCATAGGCATATCCTTTGGCGCAGCCTTTGTGATCGGCACGGATTTTGCCCTCTCCCTGCAAGCCGTTGCCCTTGGATTTGGATTTTCCGCCATTGTGGGCATCGTATTTGGCATTGCGCCCGCTAGAAGGGCAAGCGAGCTCAACCCGATCGACGCCTTAAGAAGCGCTTGAGAGTGCATCCGGCTTCCAATCGACCAATGGATATGTATAAAAAGAACCACAACTCCCGGACTTCTCGAGAGTTGTGGTTTTTTGTGATGGAGTACAGCTTTATTTTTTTACCGTACAAATTCCAGAGGGATCCAAATCAAGTTTGAGCGTAATAGGCAGTCGGGATAAAAAAGCAATGGTCATGTATTCGGTTATGAATCACTCCTGACTGGTTGTATGGAAAATAAGGGGGACAATCCCCGTATGGGTTCATGTACCAGAGGCTCTGATCGACTCCCTGCAAAATGTTTCCGGATAAGGCCCAATCCACTATCTCATATTGAATATCATTTGGCGTCATATTAAAAACATTTTGAGCATTCGGCACACCGTTTATGGTATCCATATAACACGTAAACTGATAGGGCTGCGTCAGTATTCTGCGTAGATCGCCTTGTCCTTCCCGCAGGTATTCGCCATTGGTTACATTGACCCTGTTCATGATAACGGATGCTACGGCTTGCATGCCGTTTATGCCTTCTCCTTCGGCTTCGCATCTGAGCATCCTTGCAAATAACTCCCTTGTGGTCATTTTTCTCCCACCCCTTGAAATAGAATCGCATCGCCGCGCGATAAAGGATATTCTTTGGAGCACGCGCAGATGCATTGCTTAATAATAGGATATGCTCAACCCGGCAAGCACGAATCATTTAGGCAGATAGATCAGCCGACGGATTAACACAGCCAGAAGTGGCAAAAAGACTCGATGGATTCCAATAGCCCTACACTCTCAGGACGTTGGCAAATGAAAAAACCACAACTTTTTCTCAGAAATTGTGGTTTTTTGTAGCCGACCAAAGACACCCAAAAACGAACACTCTTTGCTTTGTGTGTGAGTGGGTTTGGGGTCATGATTCTATTGAAGGTTTAACTGCTCCTGATGTTTTTGCATCGTTAGCCGATGCCTTCCGGCTTCAGTTGAAATACGGAACACCCGGAACAATTTTATATCCGTGGTCTTTGGCCCATGTCTCCGCCATTTTTTCAAGTGCATCGATGTTGCTGTTCAGATATCCTTCCGCCATAGCCTTGTTGCCATATTGTTCAAGCAGAAGTTTGAAAAAATCAGGACCCAAATCTGAAAAATGTGCAATCAACGCCTGATAATCGCCTGCCAATAGTCGAATTTTTTCATACCACAGCTGGATGTCGTCCGTCTTGCCGTGCTTCCAAACAAAAAGTGCGGCGTTTACCCGAACGGTGGCGTCGCCTGCCCCAAAGAACTGTGCGACTTCCGCTATGGTAGCTTCTCCAACTTTGAACAGAAGCTTTATGGCTTCAAATCGTACGCTGATCTTCTCGTTCGCAACCGTCTTGCAGACTTTCGCCGTAAGTCCGGTGATATCCTTGTCTGTCCACTTGTCGGTCATCGCGTCGAGCAGCTCAATCTTTCTGAGCGTCGTCATCGCCTGGTTAGAAACGACGTTCAGAAGCAGATTTTTTACCTCATCCGTACCGTTTGTGATCGCATAATATAGAACGCCTTTAACGGGCAGGACGCTTATTAAAATCGTGTTTTTATCCGGATTCGGGGTCAGATCCAGCGGTAGCTGCGCATTGAACAGGAAGTTCAGATTGGCTTTGTTTGCCAAGTATGTCTTTGCATACTTGGCGGTATTTCCGCTGTCCGATTCCAAAAGCTGATCAAAGGCCAGATACCGCATCAAGGCATTCGGGTCCGCGAGCAGTTTTTCAAAATACGGGACGAGCGCCACATTATGATCGAGCAGCTGTATCGCCCTTTGTTTGTCCTCAATTTTAGGCAGTGCGTCGACATAGGCGGTAACCGTAGCCGTTGCAGCGGCATTGTCGGAATTGCTAAGGGATCTAAGCGCCCGTTCGGATAAATTTTTATTGCTGCCTGTCAGCATCTCCTGCAGGATGTCCCGGGAGTATACATACAGGGCTCCTCTTGAAAGCTGGCTCATTGCATAGGACCAAGCGGTGCCCCCCTTGGCGTATTTGGCGATGTATTCGGCAGCGGGTTTCCCAAAAGCCACCGCAAACTCAATCGAAAATGCATCCTGATGTTCGCACAGCACCGCAAAATACCTGTCGTACGTTCCTGCCTTTTGAATCCTTGCAACGACAGCGGCTTTTAATGCCTCGGTCTTGGCTGCAGAGTATATCGACACCAGCTCATATTCGCCGGGAGTATTGTTCCAATTGGCAATGATCGCACAGGTCATGGGCTCGTCGCCAATTCCCGGGCTGACCTCGCCCTTTTGGCGGGAAGCGTTAAAGCGTTTGGCCTCATCGGCGGCATCTTTGATTTTTTGCGATGCCCATGTATTCGCTTCTTGTATGCCTGAATGCGTAACAATGGTTTTGATCGCCTCGGATTTTAGCCCGGCATTGCCATCGAGTCCCAGCGGCTTGTTGTCAAGAAGGTAAATTAGGCATATGATCGCATCCCTGTCCTGTTGGGTCTGTATCAGCGCAGTCGCTATTTCTGCAAGACCGGATTGATCCTTTTGTGAGGTGATCAGGTCCTGGATCTTTTTGACATCGCCGCTTTTAAGGTATTGTTTGACACTGTTTGCTTTGCTCTGACCACAGCCTATAAAAAGCACAATGAACAACAGGGCAAGGGACAGAACTGAAACTGCAACCGCTTTGTGTTTCATAAAATCACCTCATCGGATTGTGCAACAGTCCGGTTTGCTGTTTGGATCATTTTGATTCAAATACTTCCATTAATATTGATTTCATTATAAATACATTTACAATAAAATAGAAGTCACGATCCTTTTAAGCGCTATGGCATTTTATGTCGGAGGCGAGGGGAATCGAACCCCTGTAAATATTTCCGCCTTATGAACGTAACCATTGCATTCCGGCAGAACAGCATCTAAACCATCTATTTGTTTTACTCTTTCATTTCAAAATAATGAAGACCCTGCGCTTGCCACACTGGAGTGCCCTCTACAATGGTAGCCAATGGATAGTAATCCCGATCGACAACGACCAAATCAGCGTAGTTTTCCAGCGTTATGCTGCCGCGGCTTTTTTCGCCGGCAACACGGGCCGGAACTGCGGTTGCCATGTCGATGATTTCCGGTTCCGAAAAACCGGTGTGCTTGATCATATGCCGAAGTGCCTTATCGACCGTCAGTGTACTGCTGGCCAAATTTCCTTCTATTTTCAGCCTCGCCGCACCATCTTGTAGGACAACCGCCCGGCCGTCCACTTCATACTCTGCGTCCGGAAGGCCGGCCAAGATGGAAGAATCCGTAACCAGGCAGATCTGATCGGGCTTTTTGCAGCTCTCCACAAGCTTTAATATCCCGTTATGCAGATGGATGCCATCACAGATCAACTCCACCGTAACATCGCTTGTCAGTGCCGCACAAGGGACACCCGGCGAGCGGTGGTGCAATGGATTCATGGCGTTGAACAGATGGGTAATATGAGAAACGCCGGCACAAAATGCCTCAGACATCAGCTCAAATGATGCATTTGTATGCCCGGCTGAAACGCGAATACCTCGCGCGCTCAATTCCTTTATAAATTCAAGAGCTCCTGGTAGCTCGGGGGAAAGTGTGATAAGCCGGGCTATATCCTCCCGCCCGCCTGTCATCTTGAGATAATCGTCCAAAGACACGGGAACACAAAATTCCCTTTTTATAATTCCCAGATTGGTAGTCGCAATGAACGGCGCTTCAAAATGAGTGCCGAGTATGCGTGCCTCGCCTGTTTTCGGGTTGTCGTGCACACGAGCTATGCCCTTGTGGGCCTCTGCCAGATTCTCTACCGTATCGCATATGGTCGCAAGTACCGAAGTAACACCGGTTTGTGGCAATTGGCGTGCTATGGCTCTTACGGATTCCTCTCCACCGCCATAGGAATAGCCAAAATCACCGTGCGTATGAACATCGATCAGACCGGGCAAAAGTCTGGCCCCTTTCAGGTCTACCGCTTCCCCCGGAAGGTTTGCTCCTAGCGACAGTATCCTTCCGTTTTCGATTCGTACGTCTAAATCCTCATGAAACGACCTGTCGGCGTATACCAGGGCGCCTTTTAATACCATAGACATGCACTCACCTGCTTACAATAGTATACTGTAATTATATTACCGGCATGTTGTGTAATCAAGACGTATAAAGACCGGTTTTCCCTTATTGACTCTGCCATTGTCCCTGTCAAAGCGAAGATTCAGCGGTATCCGCATATAAAATCCTAATCAAATCTCAGGCATCTCATTGCAATGCGTTCGAAAGAAGCAGTATACTTGTTTTGAAGATATTCACAGGGGGTTATCAAAATGGCGGTCTATGAAGTCGCGTGCACAGACGCAACGCTCAGGATGGATACAGAAACGGATCTCATCACCATCGAACGCAAGGGCCGCATGCCGATCAATTTGCCGCCCGTCACACAGATCAAAATCAGCGATCTCACCAAAATCGAACATAAGTTTTTTGGTGCCGTCGAGATCAGGGGCAATGGCGGATATAAGTTTATATATCCGGGATGCCCTGCCGGCGGAGACCTGTTGACCGGATTTTCCACACACGAAAACATCGTGCAGTATTCAGGCAAACATAAAAAGGAAGCCGACGCTTTTAACGCGGCGCTCAAAGCCTACGTCGCGGCGAAAAAAGCACAGAATCCACAGGCTTAGAGGTTTGATTTATCGTATTAAAAGCCGCTTCTTCATAGAAACTGCGGCTTTTTCCGATACCCGTTGAATCTTTTTGTGTGAACCTGCAAAAGTAGCTTCCCCTCCGGGCGGGTTTTGACCCTGTCCCGAATTATTACAGCCCCTCGCGGGTTGCTTTTATGAGCGAATTCACCGCCAGTTTCTCAACCGGGCCTTTTGCAAGCTGCTGAGCCTGTGAGAGGGTATCCACATATGTCCTCAAATTCGCAATTTTGTCATCCTTGAACTCCCATACACAAACGGCCGGCGAAGACCATTTCTCACCGTCATAGATTCCGGACAGTTCATGCTCTATGACTGCCGCATCCTCTTGCGCGATAATGCCGATGCCGTTCTCCGTTACTTTGTAGTCTTTATTGGACTTGATCACCCAAATCAAGTATTTCTCAATTTGTGCAATTCCTTTGAACGTTCCCTGCGGATTCTCCCAGCAGCTGTTTTCGGTAAAAAACGATACGGCCTTGCTGATGTCACCGGCTGTCCAAGCCTTGAGAAAATCGCGGATCGTGTTCTTTATCTGCTGATCGTTCATGATATACCTCCAATATATATTTTCATTTTTATATATATTGATGGACAGGCAAGTATATTCAAGCCTTTCATCGCTCCCGCATTTAAAGCTTATGCGCCACATTGACGCAGCACTGTTTGTTTTGCTATGATTATCACAAATCCAAACAGCATGAGGTGGATCATGGTCATCGACGTACACGGACATTATGTCCCGCTGATCACACAGCCGAATTTGCAATCCTTCTTTGAAGTGAAAACGTCCGCCGACGGGACTCGGTTTGTCTATGTGCTGGGAAAAAGCAACGGTCCGCTGGATGACGGCCTTGTCGATCTCACGCGGCAGGTTACGGATATGGATGCCTGTGGCATCGATTTCCGGCTGCTCTCTGTCATGCCGCATGTGTTTTGTTATGAACACGCGGATGTGCAATCGTGGTCGGAATTTGTCAACGACGCAATGGCTGAGGAAATCGAAAAATTCAATGGGCGCTTTGGAATCCTTGGCACGCTGCCAATGGGGGATGTGGATGCCGCGTGTCGTGAATTGAAGCGCATCATGAAAAAGCCCGGGTTTTATGGCATTGAAATCGCAACAAACATCTTAGGAACCGATTTGGGCGATTCGTCTCTGGACGAAATTTGGAAAACGGCAATGGACTGCGGGGCGTTCGTGCTGCTGCACCCGCATTACACCGTGGAAGTGCCGCGGCTTCAAAAGGATTTTCTGCGAAACCTCGTAGGCAATCCGCTGGATACCGCGCTGGCCGCATTCAGCCTATGGCGGGGCGGAGTTTTCGAGCGCTATCCGGACCTTCGCATCTGCCTCTCCCACGCCGGCGGGTATTTCCCCTTTGCCGCCGGAAGATTCGATCAGGGATTCCGGGTACGGGATGAATTCTCCGGCATCACGAATCCACCCTCTTCCGTTCTTCACAGTTTCTATTACGATACCATCCAGCACGATCCCGAAGCGCTGCGGTTCGTACTTCTGAAAGCGGGCATGGAACATGTGCTGATGGGCACAGACTATCCCTTTGCGATGGGGGATCTTGACCCGGTGCAATCTATTGAGAAACTCGGTCTTTCCAGTCAGGAACAAAAAGCCCTGCTAGGTCAGACGGCAAAAGCGCTACTGGGTCTATAAGAGAAGTCTTTTGGAATACGTATGCAAAAACCGCAGACTAAGGTTAATGTCCACAGTCTGCGGTTTTTTTAATTCGACCCCATATATCCTTCAACTAAATTCGTCAGCGAATTAGATCAAACCGGGCAATCACCGATACCGGAAGGCACCCGAACCGATTTCGCCCTGCAGAATTCATACAGCGTTTCAATACAGCGCTCGCGCCCGAAACCGCTGTTCTTGTTACCGCCGAACGGCACGCATTGCAAACCTCCGCGATAGAAGTTATTAACATAGACCATGCCCACGTCCAGCTGCCTAGCGATCCGCATCGCCTGCGTTTGATCCGGTGAATAGACGACGGCAACAAGGCCGTACGCCGTATCGTTGACAAGCGCTGCCGCTTCGTTCGGATCGTCGAAGGTGATTACGCACGTGATCGGCCCGAACATCTCCTCCTGCGCGATTCGCATGCGGGACGTGACGTTGTCGAACAGTGTCGGCTGCACGAAGTAACCGTTTTTCAACCGTTCGTCGGTGGGAAGTGGAGCCTGTGCCACGATCTTTGCGCCTTCCTGCACACCAAGACCAATGTAATCCAATACGCGCTTCTGCTGCACCTTTGATACCAACGGCCCGATGTAGTTCTCAGGGTTCATGCCGTCGCCAACCTTTAGCTCACGGACCGCCTTCGAAAACTTCTCGACGAATTCGTCATGCAGCGAACGATGGACGATAATGCGCGAGGCAGCAGAGCATGCCTGGCCGTTGTTATAAAAGGCCCCCTGGAGCGCTACCGGAATGAGTTCGTCGACGTTGCAGCCCGGCATGATCAAAATGGCGTTTTTACCGCCAAGTTCCATGATGCAGGGCGTGATGTTCTCCGCAGCCTGCCTAAGCACCGCGCGCCCGGAGTTGGTCGAACCCGTGAACGCGATCATTCGTACCAACGGATGCGAGGTCAGCGCCTGACCCGCCGCAGCGCCCGGCCCTGCGATAACGCTTAAGACATCGGGCGGGAAAACATCCTGCAAAATCTCAACGATCCGCATCACAGAAAGGGGAGCCTGATCCCCGGGCTTGAGCACGATTGTATTGCCGGCAGCCAAGGCGGGAGCGATCTTGGCCGCAGTGTGGAGCGGCGGCCAGTTGAACGGAATGATTCCTGCAACCACACCGTAAGGCTCCATAAATACGGAAACGTTGATCGGCCCCAGATCGTAAAGCTCACTGGGAAGATTGCCGATCAGCCCTCCAAAGTAATCAAAAGCTTGCACGCACCGGACCGTATCGGATTTGGAGATGAAAAGGGCTTTCCCCTCCTCCTCCGTTTCAAGTTCCGCGATTTCGTTGAAATGCTTTTCAACCATCCTCGCGGCCTTTTTCAGCATAGCGCCGCGCTCATGAGGGGGAATCCAGCGCCAGACGTTATTATAGGCGGCATCTGCCGCTTTCACACAGGCGTCGACCTCCTCTTTTCCGCTGCCGCGCACCAGGGCGAAATTTTCGCCGGTAGCCGGGTTGTCGACGAGAAATTCGTCTTCCTTCCGGTTTGAGGACCACTTGGTTTCAAAAACGCGCAGATTTTGTTCACCCATATGGATGATACCCCTTTCACATGTTGTTTCCGCGATGCATTCTTGTGTTTCTCTCCATCCCGCTAACAGACAGAGACCGACTTGGCCTGCGTTATCCCGCCCATAGATGTTTTCCGTTTTATACAATGCATATTTTACTATACAAATTTGGTAAATTAAAGTGATCTTCCCCGCCCTTTGGCCTGTTCCACATTCATCGTCCACCATTTGCTTTCCTTTTTTATGAATTCATTTTTTTGATAATGGAGTTTTGGATTGAATCGGGCTAATCACAAATTATCAGCTACAATATGCGCCTGCACTATAGTATAATTATCGTGTAGTCTCGTTTTGGCAATAAGCCCGGATCGGCCAGCAGACGACGACCGTATCTTCGAAACGCGAATAGATGAGGCATCCATGAAAAATCACAGGAAGCAAATCATATTGGTTTTTATGTTGTTAATGATCCTTGTCATTGGCGTGATTGGCTACGGAATCCTTCTTCATGTCTCTGTGCTGGATGCCCTTTATATGACCGTGATTACAATATCGACGGTCGGCTACAAAGAAATCGCCCCTATGACACCCGCGGCCAAACTGTTTACGATCGTTATCATATTTGCAAGTTTGAGCTTTGTGGGCTATTTGTTTACGAATCTTGTTTCCTTTTTCGTTAAAGTGAACATCAAGGACACCATACGCTTCAGGAGGCTGAAAAACAAAATGCAAT
>CAZHNN010000007.1:0-56964 GCA_964533965.1 uncultured Clostridia bacterium
TCGATGGTGTCGCCGATGCCGGCAAACGGTCCCATCAAACCGGCTTTGATACCGGTGATCGCGTCGACTTCGATCGGTGCGCCCAGAGCGCGTTGCTCTTCCATAGCGAGCACGATGCCGTGGATGACGGCACCCCAGATACCCTGGGTGTTGAAGAACATCAGGTGGCGCTGCAACGCTGCGGAAAACTCCTCGGGGTCGTTTCCGTACAACTTCTTGAGGGCAGGGATGAACGCGCAGCAGAACGCAATGGATTGCAGGCGGGCGAAGCTGTTGCTCTGCTCGCAGTAGAAGTTCCAGCGGAAGAACATCTTATCGCAGTCTTTGCGGGTCAGAAGGCGCTTCGCGTTTTCGTCTACGGCGGCGGCGCCGGCTTGGCTCATGTCTGCAGCATTGTCATCCTGCTTGGACGCATCGAGGATTAGGTAGTACAGGAACGCAAAGAACAGGCCGATGAATGCCAGGAACAGGCCGCCGATCTTGGTGTACTGCACCAGGAAGAAACCGCCTAGGTAGAACGGCATGAACTGCGGACGGCCGATGACACGGATGGTCATCGCAAATCCCAACGACGGGAGCAGCGTGCCTAGCGCGGAGAGGGTGTTGGTGACCCAAACGGGCAGGTTCTTCATGAATGTGCCGATAGCGGTGGCACCGAGCATGATGGCAAGAATCATCGGGATCGCATAGATAACGAAACCGATCATCCAGCAGAAGTAGGAGCCATAGAAGATGATGGCCTTGTCGTTGCCCTTCGCGGCAGCTTTGTCAGCCTGCATTGCCGGATAAGCAAATACGATGCGGCGGATGGTGTGAATCTGTGCAAACAGAAGCGAAACGGGGAGTGCGACGGTGATGGCTTGTTCGATCGGGAGCCCGCCGGCCATGCAAACTGCCGCACCGCCGATGGTGCCCGCAGTCTGGTCCCAAACGACCGTGCCGCCTGCGCCCGTGAACGCCAGGAACATCGGCTGGATGATCGCGCCAATCTGAGCTCCCTTGGCCACGTCGCCTAGGATAACGCCCATTATCATGCCCGCAAACAGCGGAACCGACCATGACCAACCATAGAAGTAACGCGATTGGGTCATCCAATAAAATACACCAATAAGTACAGCTTGTACTATGCTGATTTGCATAATTAACCCTCCAATATAATCGTAGACATTACAATGATAACTGGGAGATTATTGTGCGTTGCCGTTCTCACTGTCCTCCTTTCATCCGCGGCAAAAGGCGGTTTCTGATATTTGAATCCTGTCGAATACTATACATGCATAGCCCAACGCGACTTTTTGCGCATCTACCGGCTAATTTAATACACTAACATTGATGTCATATAGCAGTGTTATATATATTAATAGTCCCTTTACACAATATCTATAAATTATATATTATTAGTCTGTTACCTTTCTTGTAATTTAGCACAGAGCCAAAATCCAAACAAGTTTATTTCTTAATTTGAAAAGGTGCCAATTATAATATATAAACAATTATTTCAAAGATAACGTACTCTAAATGCATTGATACATTAGAAATCTCAATGCTATGAAATGATTCACCGAACATGCCTAATGTAGCAATTGGCGACATATTTTTCTGCCATTTGATTATGCCAATAAAAAAGAACCGGCCCTGGCGTTTCTCAAAGAAACGCCCAGGCCGGTTTTTGAGTTTAGGCTTTTACGATTACTTCACAGGAGCAACGTATGCCTTGAAGACCAAGCCGCCCTTGCCGATGACGCCGATGGCGCCCAGCACAAAGCCTACGAGAAGCAGCACAAGCGTCGCCTTTGTCATCGTGTTGCCCTTCATGATGAACGCATAGGTCAACAGAACCGCAGCCAGGGTCAGAAGGCCGGGGGCAACCTTGTCGAGGATGTCTCTCTGCACCATCATCGGCGATCCGCTGGTCGGAATGAAGATCGGCGTAACCACGCTGACCATCGTCGCAGACAGGCCGCCCATCATGAACATGCCGAGCACGGATGCGCAGGAGATGAACGTGTTGATGGCGCTGCCCGACAGGATGTTCAGCGCTGCGCGGGTCCCAAGGCGGAAGCCGGTGCGGCTGAAGATCGTGCCTTCGATGAACACGGTAGCGGTCAACAGGACGAACTGAAGGACCGGGCCCATAATGCTTCCGCCCTGTGCCAGCGGTAACACGAGTACGGTGTACAGCGGGAACAGTGTGGACCAGTCGATGGTGTCGCCGATGCCGGCAAACGGTCCCATCAAACCGGCCTTGACGCCGGTGATCGCATCCACTTCGATGGGAGCGCCCAATGCGCGCTGCTCTTCCATCGCCAATACTATGCCGTGGATGACGGAGCCCCAGATGCCCTGTGTGTTAAAGAACATCAGGTGGCGCTGCAGAGCTGCGGAATACTCCTCGGGGTCGTTTCCGTAGAGCTTCTTCAGAGCCGGAATGAAGGAAATGCAGTATGCGATGGACTGCAGGCGGGCGAAGCTGTTGCTCTGCTCGCAGTAGAAGAACCAGCGACGGAACATGCGGTCGCAGTCTTTTTGGGTCAGAAGGCGCTTTGTGTTTTCGTCGATGGCACCAGCGCCGGCCTGACTCATATCGGCCACGTTGTCATCCTTCTTGGACGCATCCAGGATCAGGTAGTACAGGAACGCGAAGAACAGGCCGATGAACGCCAGGAACAGGCCGCCGATCTTGGTATACTGTACGAGGAAGAAACCGCCGAGGTAGAACGGCATGAACTGCGGACGGCCGATGACGCGGAGGGTCATCGCGAATCCGAGAGACGGCAGCAGTCCGCCCAGCGCGGAAAGGGTGTTGACGACCCACACCGGCAGAGTCTTCATAAAGACGCCGATCGCGTTTGCACCGAGCATGATGACAATGGTCATGGGCAGGGCATACAATACAAGGCCTGCCATCCAGCAGAAGTAGGAACCCCAGAAAATGATGGCTTTGTCGTTGCCTTTCGCAGCAGCTTTGTCAGCCTGCATCGCCGGATAGGCATAGAAGATGCGGCGGACGGTGTGAACCTGGGCGAAGAGCAAAGAGACAGGAAGCGCAACGGTGACTGCCTGTTCGATCGGCAGACCGCCAGCCATGCAGACGGCCGCGCCGCCGATGGTGCCTGCGGTCTGGTCCCAAACGACCGTGCCGCCCGCGCCCGTGAATGCCAGGAACATCGGCTGGATGATGGCGCCGATCTTGATACCGGTGGCGAGGTCACCCAGGATGAAGCCCATTATCATGCCGGCAAACAACGGACGTTGCCATGTCGGGCCGTAACCCCAGCGGATTTGGGTGAACCAATAATAAAGTCCAATAAGTACTGCTTGTACTACAGATATCTGCATAAAATACAACCTCCATATACATATAATCGATCATGTGACCATTATAATAATAACAAGAGTATGTTGCCGAATGTTCTACCCTCCTTCCAACGTGGCAACCGCCGTTTATTTAAGCCCTCGTGATGAATACAAATCTTCTATTTGCATATGCAAATATCTATGGTTTTAAAGTAACATATCGGCAAAAGCCAGACAAGTCAATTCTGTACATTGTAAATTATAATAAAGCCAAATTTAATAACTATTTTATTGTTATTTTAAAAATCTTATTTATATTTTTCATTATTTCATATTTTTTTATCGTATACCAACGGTCTACCAAAAGAAATCAAAAATGGAAGGGATGGCTTTTATTCCTTCGCCTGTTATAATCAAAATGAGTTTTCAATATGTTGTCTATTATACAGTAAAATCCTAAACATGAATCCTTTTACTGTTGAAGGAGGTTCCCGATGAAACGTAGATTTGGAATCCTTGCAGTGCTCCTGTTTGTCTCCCTCCTTTTCATCACATCGATCAGTGCGTACGCGAATCCTGTGCCCAAGACACCGCTGTCTATCGTGTTTACGCACGACATGCATTCCAATCTCGAATCCAGATCGGTCCTCTTAGGCGGAAAACAGGCACAGGCAGGCGGGTTCGCAAGACTGGCAGCTGCCATATCCCAAACAAAAGCGACTGACCCTGACACGCTCGTGCTGGATGCGGGAGACTTCTCGATGGGTACGTTGTTTCAAACCATCTATTCCGATTCCGCGCCGGAACTGCGGCTCATGGGATTGCTTGGCTTTGACGCAGCCACGCTTGGGAACCACGAATTCGACTATCGCATACAGGGCCTTACGGATATGCTCAAAGCGGCCAAGGCAAGCGGAGACAGGCTGCCGCAGTTGCTATGCGCCAACATCGACTGGGCCGGTACGCTAAAAGACTCTGCCCTTTCAACAAAGGCGCAGGCGCTTAAAGACGCAATGGACAGCATCGGCGCCAAGCCCTATGCCATCGTGGAAAAGGGCGGATATCGCATCGCGTTGTTTGGCGTGATCGGAGAAGAGGCGATTGACGACGCTCCGATGAGCGGATTAAAATTCCAAAACTACATCGACGCTGCCAAGAGCGTTGTCAGCCAGATAAAAGCCAAGGAAAACCCGGACATCATCATCTGTCTCTCGCACAGCGGTACGAGCGATAAACCCGAGGATTCAGAAGATGTTCTGTTGGCCAAGGCCGTGCCTGACATCGATGTGATCATCAGCGGCCACAGTCACACGGTGCTGCAGAGTCCGATGGTCATAGGCTCTACCACCATCGTAAGCAGCGGTGCCAACACCGATTATCTCGGGCATCTTCTGGTAAGTAAAAATGCAAACGGGCGGTATGCGGTACAGTCCTACAGCCTGATACCTTTGAATGGCAGCGTACCGGAGGATGCAGGTGTGCTTGCGAAGGTCTCCTCTTTTAAAGATCGCATCGACAGCGCATACCTTTCCCGCTTCGGTTATAAGATGGGCGAAGTCGTTGCCAGCTCTCCTCATGATTTTACAGATGCTGCGAAAATCGGCAAAGTGCAGGGCGAGGAAATGTTAGGCAACCTGATCGCCGATTCATATGTCTATGCCGTCTCGCAGGTTGACAATCAGAAAGTGGATGTGGCCGTCGTACCCGCGGGTGTGATACGCGGCTCCTTCACAAAGGGTGCGATCAAAACACAGGACATCTTCAACGTGAGTTCGCTTGGTATTGGCGCAGATGGAATTCCGGGTTATCCGCTGGTCAGCGTGTATCTGACGGGGAGTGAACTGTGGGCGCTGTGCGAGGTGGACGCGTCGATTTCGGACATCATGCAGGACGCAAGGCTGTATATGTCCGGCATCAGCTACACCTTCAACCAGCACCGTCTGTTCTTAAACCGCGTCACAGAAGTGTATCTCGTGTCTTCCGACGGCACAAAGACACCGGTGAACGATGATAAACTCTACCGCGTAGTAGGCGGTTTGTATTCAACGCAGATGCTGGGGTCTGTCAAGAGCAAATCCTTCGGGCTTTTGTCCATCGTACCCAAGGACAAAAACGGCAACCCGATTTCAGATTTTGAAAAGCAGATCCTCTATAAGGGAAACCTGGAATACAAGGAATGGGTGGCGCTTGCCGACTACCTGCATTCGTTTGGCAAGACAAATGGCGTTCCAACCATCCCCGCGCGCTACGCCGTAGCCGAAGGGCGCAAGGTGATCAACAGCAGCACGAGCATTGCCTCTCTGCTCGAAAAGCCGAACAAGATCTTTTTCATGCTTGTCGGCATCGTGCTCGTGCTCATTGTGATCGTTGTGCTGATCATAAGCCTGATCGTAAGGCTCATCCGCAGGCTTACAAGAAAGAAGCCAGCCATACGTGTAGGTGCATGAGCAAATGAACAAGCCAAAAAAGCCCTCTTTCGCATGAAAGAGGGCTTTAAATATACCGTTTACCTTTTGCTGCTTTTCTTAAAGAACCGTAGCCGAGCGCTGCCAGTGGCAGAAGAAGCGAGGCGGAGGTTCTGAAAGCATGAGACGAAGCCAAGTGACAGTGAAGGCTGAGTCCATGTCTTTCAGAGTTAGTAAAAGCAGTGTAGTCCGCAAGGGCATAGCCCTTGCGTACAGAGGGGCAGAGCCCCAAAATGTCTTATATCGTCCCGTCCCAGCTGCCGACCTTCTTGACCTTGGTGTCTTCCGGGTCGAACCAGCGCGTGGTGACGCACTTGGATTCTGTATAGAAGCGCATGCCGTCCTTGCCCAGGCAGTGCAGATCACCGAAGAACGAATGCTTGTGCCCGCAGAACGGGAAGAATCCCACCGGAACCGGAATGCCGACGTTGATGCCGACCATGCCGCCATGCGTGTGGCGCGCGAATTCACGGCCAAAATAACCGCTCTGCGTATAGATGACCGAGCCGTTGGCGAACTCGTTCATGTTCATCAGCGCGAGACCTTCTTTGAAATCCTTCACGCGTTTGATGCACAGCACGGGCCCGAAAATCTCCATCGCACCAACCGTCATTTCCTGTGTCACATGATCGAGGATGGTCGGCCCGATATAGAATCCGTTCTCATAGCCTTGTACTTTGATGTCCCTGCCGTCCAGCACAACCTTTGCGCCCTCGTCGATGCCCTTTTGGATCCAATCGGTAACGAACTTCCTATGCGCGGCTGTCACGACGGGTCCCATTTCTGTCGCCTTCTCATAGGCGGGCCCAATTTTAATCTGCTTTGCCTTTTGCGCGATCGCGGCTACGAGATCATCTGCGATGCTCTCCTGCACCACCACGACCGGCAGCGCCATGCAGCGCTCGCCCGCGCATCCGAACGCAGCATTGATGATGCCTGCGGCGGTGCGCTCGATCGGCGCATCCTCGAGCACCAGCGCATGGTTTTTCGCCTCGCACAGCGCCTGTACACGCTTGCCGTTGGCGGCAGCAGTCGTATAGATATGAAGTCCTACTGAGGTGGAACCAACGAAGCTCACGCCGTTCACTTTCGGGTGCGTCAAGAAAAGCTCCGCCTCACGCCTAGAGCATGTCACGATGTTCAATACGCCGTCCGGAAGCCCGGCTTCCTGATAGAGCTCCGCGATGCGCATGCAGGTCATCGGCGTCATGGTGGCGGCCTTGATGACCATCGTATTGCCGGTAGCCAAGCACATCGGCGCCATCCAGCCCATCGGGATCATCGCCGGGAAGTTGAACGGCACGATGCCGGCAAACACGCCGACGGGTTCACGGTATAACGTTGTATCCACGCCGTTGGAGGTGTCCATCAGCGCCTCACCCAGCATCAGGTTCGGTGCGGAAATGGCCTGCTCGGTGCCTTCCCTTGCCTTCAACACGTCGCCCTGTGCATCGTCCCAGCATTTGCCGTTCTCACGCGCCACCAAATCCGTCAGCTCGTCCATGTGTTCATTGATGAGTTCCCGCAAACGGTAGAGGATCTGCACGCGCTTCATCACAGGCGTTGCAGACCAGGCGGGGAACGCCGCGGCCGCAGCCTCGATGGCCTCTTCCACTTCGTCTTTGGTGCAGCACGGTGTCTGCGCCAGTACCTCGCCGGTGCTCGGGTTGAACACATCCGAATACGTTTCGGTCTTTGAGGTGCGCCATTGCCCACCGATGAACAGGTTCAGCTTCTTCATTCTTTTTCCTCCCATGGTCTCTTTATGTTGCATGCTCGTAAGTCAATCGTCTGACCATCACATATCATAAAACAGCTTGCCCATATTGGCAATTCATATCGCAATAATTGGAAGTTAGCGTGCTTTCTCAGCCGATATCGACGCCCAGAAGCGATTTGGCCACAAGGCCTATCAAAAACGCGATGACCGCCACCGACAGGCTGATAAAAGCCATTTCGGCGAACCGCTTGAAAAACGGCTCGGATCTTGCGACGGCGATATAGTAGTTGAACATCAGTATGACGAGCACCACCACCGCGATCATCAGTGCGAGCGCAACAACGTATGCCGAGTTGGGCAACAACAGGTACGGCAGTACCAGCAGCATCACCGTAATTAGGTACGCAACGCCTGTAAACAGGCTGGATGTCAGCGCCTTAGGGTTGTTGTCGGCCCGCTGCGCCAGATAGTTGGATGCCGCCATCGAAAGCGTTGCGGCGGCGCCCGTGATGATGCCGGAAAGCGCGATGAGCCTCGTGCTCATCAGTGCGAACGTCAGCCCCGCCAGCGTGCCCGTCAGCTCCACCAGCGCGTCGTTGAGCCCCAGCACCATGGAACCGACGTATTGCAGCCTCTCTTCGTCCAGCATACAGATCAACTCGTTCTCATGTCGCTTCTCTTCCTGCTGAATCTCTATCGCTTCGGGAAGCTCCAGTATGATCCCATCATAACGCGCGACGGCGTTTTCTTCGTCCTTTTGGATCAGCTTTAGGACGAACGTGTATCCCAACAAGACCGACATCAGGCAGAACCAGCATATCTTGAACCGGTTGGCCTTGACCTCTGTCTTGGTATACCGCTGCCAGACTTCCATATGCTCCTGCTCTTCACGTGCCATGCGCAACAGCAGCTCCCTGTTTTGTTCGTTCTTCTCCCGTTTGGCCATATACGAATAGATGGCAGCCCCTGTCATCTCGTCTCGCTGGCTTATGAGAAGCGCTTTGATGACGCTGTCGCTGATCTGTTTCTGCATCCGATCATCCCCTTTTTGCCTGATACATGGTAACACATGCTCTGATCAACCTCAACTTGTTCGGCGCTTTGGAATGCGGTAAGATGATCGCAGGAATATGCGTTTTGTATTGAAGGAGGATCAGTATGGCACTGCAACTGCAACCGTTTGCCGATCGAATTACACGCGAAAGCCTTCGTCTGCACGGCATCGTCGTTTCGCAGCACGGGGAAGTGATAGGCACCCACCGGTTCACGCCAAGCCTGCCGCATCTCTTGCACAGCGCGAGCAAGACGTATCTGGCCACAGGCATAGGCATACTCATCGACGAGGGCAAGCTTGCGCTTGACAGCCAGGTGATCTCCTATTTTCCCGATAAGCTGCCGGATGTCGTCTCTTCCGAGCTTGCCGCAATGACGGTATACGATCTTCTTATCATGGCGTCCGGCCACGATTTTAGAATGATCATCCGGGACTGCAAGCTCGAAGACCCCGATTGGGCGCACTTCTTTTTGGCTCTTCCGATGGTTCGGATGCCGGGCAAGGTATTCCGCTACGACTCCGCCTGCACCTATATGCTCTCCGCCATCATAACGAAGATCACCGGCGAATCGGCGCTCGAGTACCTCTTCCCCCGCCTGTTCGTGCCGCTGGGCATCACCGAGAAACCAAAGTGGGACACCTGCCCGCTTGGCATCACCCAGGGCGGCAGCGGGCTGTACCTTACGACCGAGCAGATGATCCCGCTTGGAGAAATGTATCTCAATGGCGGTGAATACAAAGGACGCCGCGTCGTCAGCAAGGCGTACGCCGATCAGGCAATGACACGGCATATTGTGCCCACCATGCCCGATCCGAACCAGCGCGAGGACTGGCACACCGGCTACGGATTCCAACTGTGGGAGTGCGCCAACGGCTGTTGGCGCGCCTCCGGCGCAGACGGGCAGTACATCATCATCAGCCGCGAGAAGGACGCCGTCATCGCCGTCACCTCCACCGAGAACCGACAGCAGGATATCCTCCATGCCGTGTGGGATGAGGTGTACAGCCAATTGTAAAACCTTGAGGGCGCCGCCCTCAAACACCTGCTTCTACCAACTCTGAAAGACATGGACTTAGCCTTCACTGTCACTTGGCTTCGTCTCATACTTTCAGAACCTCCGCCTCGCTTCTTCTGCCACTGGCAGCGCTCGACTACGGTTCTTAAAAAAGAAGCAAAAGATATAAAGGATGCCATTGGCATGGCATCCTTCGGATTTTAGATTTTCCTTAATTAACGGATCGTTGCATGGAGTACCGGGATTGAGGAGGCGATGGAAACGGTTAAAATCGGCATCATCGGCGATTACGACGCTTCTCGGCTGACGCATATCGCCACCGATGAGGCGATCAGACACTGCGCTGAGCATCTGTCCCTTTCGGCGAAAACCGTTTGGCTGCCAACGGATAGCCTTGAAAGCCGGGTCGATGACTTGTTGTGCGGGTTCGACGCGCTCTTCTGCGCGCCTGGCAGCCCGTATAGGAGCTTTGACGGCGCGATCAACGCCATCCACTATGCGCGCGAGCACCGCGTTCCGTTTCTTGGCACCTGCGGGGGGTTCCAGCACACCGTGATGGAATATGCGATCCATGTGTTGAGGTTAACGGATGTGCACCATCAGGAACTAAACCCGGGCGCGGACAATTTCGTCATCTCGGCGCTCTCCTGTTCGCTTGTTGGGCAGACCGGAACAATCATGCTGCGCAAAAATTCACTGAGCAGGCAAATGTATGGCATGGATAAAGTCACGGAGCGGTTCAATTGCAACTACGGTCTAAATCCCCGGTTCCTAGATCTATTTGAACTGAGCGGATTTGTTGTGGCGGGTGTGGATGAAAACAAGGAAGCCCGCATCTTCGAGTTGCCGCAAAACGGATTCTATATCGCAACGCTTTATCAGCCGCAACTGCTTTCCACCCCCGAAAATCCGCACAAAATGATCTGTGCCTATCTTCGTTCCGCACAGGATTTCCATAACAATCAAAGCCGTTGACCGCAAGCCCGAATGGCGGGCGGGTTCATAGCATAGAAGCGCCTTTATCGCTAAAGGCGCTTCTTCATCCTAAATTTCCCTTTTTTATCGAGGCTCAAACAGACTCCGCTTTATTTGTAGAGCATCTCTTTCACATATTCGATGGCAAGCCGCGGACTTGTTAAAACAGGTTTTTGGATATGCCCGAGGAGCGGTGCCAGCACAAGCATGCTGCCCTGCGCCAGAACGATGACATCATTTTCCTCAGCCGCCTTTTCCACCGTCCCGATGACCATTTTATTGTGCGCTTGAACATCGCCTTTTTCAATCAGCATCATCATCGCGCCATCCACAAGATATTGGTTAAGGGTGATCTCAGCTCCTGCCGCGCGCGCCATGGATTCCACAAGGCGGACGCTTGGGCCGACTGTGGATTTCACCGTCGCGATGACGGCGATCCGTTTCCCAAGCGAAACAGCTTTTCGAGCCATCGCCTCGTCTATCTTGACGATCGGCACCTCGATAAAGGGGCGCAGCTCGTCCGCAACCTCTCCGACGCTGGAGCATTGATTGAGTATCAGGTCCACTCCCAAAGAAGCCGCCGCCTGGTAATAGGCATACATACGGCGTTTGACGGCGGTTGTTGGTCCGCAGTTGGCATTTACTTCACGGATGAGCGAATCGTCTATGATATGATGCACCGTGACTTCAGGAATGATCTGTTGGCAAAGAGCTTTCAGATCCGATAAGGAGACCGCGCTTGTCTGAACGATCGCAATGGATTTTGACATCCTATCACCGCTTTGCTTATATTTTCGCAGCTTTCGTACTGCCATAAAATATGGTATCAGATTTATAGACGTATATCCATTCCTTTTTTGATAGACATCGGTGTCTTCAACGGAACAGGAAAGCTATGCCGCGACCGGCAAAGCCCTTCTGTAATGGAACGCGTATCTATTCACACAGGGAGTTCCTTAATGGATGGTGGGTGGGTTCAGATCATCCTTCTTGTAAACCTTTACCCTCGTCTCGCAAAATAGCATTTTCAGAGGGTCTATGGGGGATCTCAGTGCCCCTTTATTCATTATTAGGGGGCAGGCGGGTTCAGATCATCCTTCTTTTGAACCTTTACCCTCGTCCCATCCGGCCTCTCGATAACCATATTGTCCAAATGCGCACAAAGCGACGCCTTCATGTCCTCTATATACTGCTTGTGCAGTCGTTCGCGTTCCAACGCTTCCTCTTCGGTCAAAGACCTTTGCTTTTTGATCTTTGCGAGTTCGTTGATGCGCATGATATCCTGTTCGTTCATGTTTCCCTCCGCGCTATGTAAAAGGTATCCCCAAAGCTGATTCCGCACATGATATTTTAGCATATATAAAACTGTGCTATAATAGCTCAATCACGTATTTGGGAGGATTTTTTCATGCTATATGCAAACTGGATTCACGGCTCGGAGGACATCACCCCCGCCAAAGCCGTTCGTGAAGAGGTTTTTGTAAAGGAACAGGGCTACGACCCCAAGGCCGAATTCGATAATTTTGATGCGATGGCATGGCATGTCGTCGCAATGGACGACGAAAAGCCGATCGCGACCGGACGCATCTACCTCGACAAGGGTGAAATGTACCTGGGCCGCGTCTGTGTGCTGCCCGAATACCGCGGCTTCGGCGTGGGCGATGCCGTCGTCCGCCTGCTGCTGGACAGAGCGCTGATGGCAGGCACATCCGGCGTTCACATCAGCTCACAGACCTACATCAAGGATTTCTACAAGAAGTTCGGCTTTGAAGAAGTCGGCGAACCCTACTTCCCCGAAGGCGACAAGATCGAGCACATCGACCTCTATGCCGAACGGGACAACATCGTGCTGCCCACCGGCTGCGGCGGCGGATGCGGTGGAGGCTGCGAAGGCTGTGCCGGATGCGGCGGCGGAGAAGAGTTCGAAGAGGAATTCGAGGAAGAAGACGGAGAGTAACCAAAATCCTTCTGTTGCAAAAAGCAGGTGCCTTTGCTATAATGAGCCTCGCTGTGCTGTTTGGACAAACGGCTTGCGATTTGGCCAGCAAAACCGTATAATACGATTTGCGTATCCAAAAGGTGCCTGCATACCGCGCTGATGTAGCTCAGGAGGTAGAGCACTTCCTTGGTAAGGAAGAGGTCTCGGGTTCGAGTCCCGACATCAGCTCCACAAAAAAGCCCTCGAATGAGGGCTTTTTGCATTCTATGAGGACAGCTTTTTGTACTTTATTATCCATTATGGACTAATGATAATTTCTACGCATAAACTCTATTAAATCTTCACCTAGATTTGAAAACTTTTCAAGATTATTTTCAGTGGTATATATATAAAATAGTTTGGATTTTATATCACTTTGTCCATCTGCTGCTTGAAGAGAAGATATTTTATTTAATGGTTCAACTCGCGAATCACTCAACGAAATATATAACTTCTCAACTTCGAGTTTTCTATAGTTTGTTGTAAATTTTTCTGCAAACAAAATTGCAAACTGAAAGTCCAATGTTCGACCATTATCAATTGTATACTTTTGGAATAAGTCAATTATATTTAATTTCTTCTCATAAGAATTTATAATATACTTGTCTACTTTTTTCTCCTTTGCAACTTCTAATTCTTGATTTGCCTTTTCTTTCGATTCAGCGTTTATATACAAGCTATCATCCAAACTATCAACAACTGCTTCTAAATCGGCTACTAATCTATCTTTTACCTTATCGCCAATTTGTCCAGAAACTATGCTATCAAAATCTGCTTCTGTTTTCCAAACAGGCTTAAGTCTTATCTTTCTATTAAAAAATTGTTGTGCGATAAACGAAGATTCATTATTTTTTATATACACTACTATATCGTCATCACATAATAAAGATAAGGGAACACCATCAATACTATTTATTAGCAAAGCTTTTGGTAAAAATACAGAGGGAATATTATAAGTTCGTTGCATATATGAATTGTATCTACGTATACATAAGTCAGTAATTTTACAGTCATATAATATTATTGGATTGTTTTGTATCCATCTCTGTTCGAGATCTTTAGCAAATATTACGTTTTCAATAACACTTAGCGCCCCTCTTTTATAAGCCGTAACATAATTTCCTTTGTATGAGGTTATTGTATATCCAGCTAGCAATCTATCAAAATCAATAGATACATTACTATAACCAGTTACATATGAATCTCTGATAATATAATCAAGCTTATCTACATCAATGATATCTCCATTTAACAATCCAATAAGAGCATTATTAAGTGCCTTATCTTGTGAAGCATATGATAAACCTATAATTGCTCTAACAAATAATTCCGGATCAAAGTTATCAATTTTTTCACATAACGATAAACCAACAATAGCGCTCATAGCTTCATGAGGCTTACCATGCTCATTTTTAATTTCTTTGGAAAAGTCTTCATTTATAATCAAACAACTTAATTCTTCTACAAAATTTATAGACTTTTCATAATAATATTCACCTGTATGAGAGAAAGGAGAGTGTCCTACATCATGCAATAAACAAGCTAATAAGAAAGTATTCTTCAGCAGATTCCAATTTTGATTTTCAAAAAGGCATGCAGTATTTTTTTGAAGATACTCTATACCTTTTTTTCCTAAATAATATACACCTAACGAATGAACAAAACGATTATGTAACGCACAAGGATATAAAGATTGATATCCTGTCTGTCTAATATTTCTCAGTCTCTGAAAAACAGGAGTATCAATAATCTGACTAAAGTAGTCGTCTTCGATCTCGATATAACCATAGATCGGATCTTTTATATTTTTCATTATAAGAATACTTATTGTTACTTAAGCCGCAATACGATTTGCTGCCTGCATCAAAATTTGGATAACGTCTAACGGTAAGTACCCAATAAACCTTTCTTGAAGATCGCTAACATTAGTATCCTTATTTACTTTTATAATAGGCTCTCCAGTTGTCTTATTTTTTGAAAGACAAAAATAATCAGAAAAATTGTAAATAGCATCATGCAGTTTATCAATAGACAATAATAAAACAACATCAATCTTGTTTTCTACGCATTGTCTCTGAACACTAATCCCGTATTCATTTAGTTTTTGAAAAGACACCTCATCCACGCCTTTGTTTTTTAATGCAATAAGAATATTAGCAATTAAATATTCTGCACCAACAAAAGCACACATTTTCATTTACCTCTTTTCAAAATTAACTTTAATAATATCCTATTCTTTATCTTTGTCAAGTGTTATATTGACAGCCAAAATCCTTACTTCGTGATTAATATGCGAAGCTTGGACGTAAATATTCGTTCTGGTATATTTCCACTCCTTACTAGTTCCAATATTATAGTCCTAGATAAATATTTTGGGTAGAATTAGAGAGTGATTAAAAAATACACCGCTACTTCAAGCTATTCACCCGAATTAAATTCAACTAATCTATTCCAATCAATTGTTCCATCATCGTTGCAGAATCGTGATGTAAATTCCTTTAGCAGCCGGTTTGATGCCTTGGTATAGCTTTCCTTGTAATTTGTAATATACTTATTAGGAAAATCACCCATGAAGCTGATAAGTTTCAGATAAAAGTCATTGTCACCTGTTAAACGTGACCAAAATGTTTTACCAGCTAATTCCTGATAGATTTTCGGAACTCCGCGACCGGACTCCTTTTTCTTACCATAGCCATAACCAATTACTGCTTCAAAACGTGCTTTGGCCTGCTGTGCCAGTTTACCAGCCGCTGCGAAATTCTGTTCCTGTCGCTTTTTACTGTCAGCATTAAAAACAGCAGTGCCACTTTTTACAGCATATGCTGTGATTGTATTGGTTTCCTTATCATGAATCATGATGTCTATGCCTTCAGCAAGTGCTTTGTTTCCACCACTTGCGGCAATAGCGATTGGCTCAAAAAAGCAATTACCAAATATAGTTTCTTCACTTGAACTCACATATGCGCTTAGAACCGACTCTATAATTTCAGCCGCTGATTGCATAGCCTTAGCTCGATAAAGATAAGGATTTTTGCGCTTCATAATTTCTTGAACATGTAATTTATCTATCTTTGCAATCAAATTACAATAGAAGGTTTCAAGCGACTTGGCAATTGCTTCAATAATTGCTTGCTCGTCATACTGATAACTCATATAAATGCACCTCTCATTTTATCAATGGCTTCCGTACTTCATATTCCCAACTAACTTCGTCTGTGTTCTGATAACGTGAATATTTGAACTCATCGTATTTTGGTGGTACTACACCATTCATGTGGTCAATGATGGTTTTACCAATTGCTTTTCCGAGTGCGATTGGAACTGCGTTTCCAATTTGCTTATATTGGTCTAGCATAGAACCGCAAATAACCCAATTTTTAGGGAATTCCTGAATACAAGAATATTCTTCAACGCTTAAAGGCCGATCCTCGGTAGGATGTCCAAGATCAGTTGCCGGCATTGTAGGGTGGGTGACAAGTGTAGGAGAAGGCCTATCAAAGGATAATCGACGATAGAAACCAGTCTTTCCCCCACCAAGAGCATATGAATTACCCATAGCCTCTTTTTGAATATCAGGAGGTAAGTCTTTCCAATATTGCCCTGCCTTTAACATGCGATAGTACTTCAATCGTTTTTCTGGGAAAGGAATGTAATGATGCTCTGAAACATTCAGACTTGCCAATATTTCTCCTAATGTTCTCCATTTCGGAAGCCCATAACGCCCTTTTTCATCATTAGTAGGCGTTAAATATGGCAATTTTTCTTCACCTCGATACGCAAGCATAATAACACGCTCACGAATCTGTGGAGCACCGAAATTGGCAGCATTATATAATTCAAAAGAGACCTTATAACCAGAATTTCTTAAGCATTTCAGTATGTGTAGTAGTGCACCACCTTTTACTGAAGGTAATGTTTTATTAAGACATTCAGATGCAATTAAATCATCATTATAGGGAAATGCAGCAGAGAGTAGCCCACGAACATTCTCAATAACGACGTATCGTGGCTTAATTTCATCAATAATACTTAGGTATTTAAGGAATACGTTTCCACGATGATCTTTAAAACCTTGACGTTTTCCAGCTGTACTGAATGCTTGACAAGGAGGACCACCAAAAATAACGTCTACTTCCCGTCCCTTTGGAATTCGCGCCATTTTTAGAATCACATCTGAGGAATATTCAGTAATATCACCAATCAAAGCCATTTTTGGGCGGTTGCTTTTAATAGTCATACGGCAAGACTTGTCAAATTCACAAGCCAATAATGCTTTTATACCTGCTTGCTCTATACCGATATCCAAGCCCATTGCTCCGGAAAAAAAGCTCAATGCAACAATATCAGGAATGTCATCACTTATACGTTCATGGTCACATGGTTCTATTAAAACATGGTTCATTTCAATATATTCGGACAAATCTAATTCATCCACAACCCATTGATTACCAACACGACAGGCTTTCAAATGCTCGTTTCTAATTAGTGTTCTCACATATTGCTCTGAGACTTTTAACTTTTGAGCAGCCTCTTTTGCAGATAGCATAACAAATGACTCCTTGGTCTCTGAGAAGATTCGCCTGCGAAACTTTTTATAGACCCATTTTATCGTAATTAGTATAGTTTTTCAAGGAAGTTTATGGGTTTCGATCCTAACATCAGATCTACAGAAGAGCTTTCATCAAAGAGCTATTATTATTAATTAATTTGTTTACCGTCCTGAAGATATACCAAAATTCTATTTCTACATTTCTCTGTATTCATCTGCTTCTAGGGGAATCGAATCTTTGTACTTTTTCGTTCTTAAATCATTCTAAATAGCCTGATCAACCACCCCAACTTATGCTATGATATTCCTATATTTATCATCTATATCCTCCTATCATTTCTCCCACACGGGAACGTATATGAATTAAGTGGATGCACTCAATGGGCATGTATAGCAAGACACTGTGCCGACATTGACCGGGCACAAACGCGCATCATCTGTAATCAAACCATGAATCTTCCCGAATGCCAAGCCAAACGGTCAGGCAGTCTTGGCATGCAACGGTTCCTGGGTATTCACACATCTTTGAAGTAAAACCGTTTCGGTTCTTATAAAAAAGAAAGGAGCAGGTTCAATACATCCATCACTTTGAAAGCAACAAAATGAGGGGACGAAAGCCACCCAATGCGGTGGTAAACGACGGCATCCATGTACGTCAATTAATAAGTATTCTTATGCACTGATTCCGCTTATTTACCAATTTATTATATCTTAGAATCCTTTTATAATCTTTATCTTCTATTGCCCTACCTTGTATATATTTCCGATCCTTATCATCCGGTCTGCAGCGTATTCAAAAAACTCCATATATGCCTTACAGAAATGGTTTTTCCCCAAAAAGCTCCCGACGTACGGCTCGCGGTATCTGCGGCAGCCTCCCCGGCAGAGGGCGGCCCAACGGCAGGTTCGGCAATCCGGGTGGATATGGGTGGATTGCTCGATAAATTGAAGATTTCGCCTGTTTTCCCTCATCTGCTCAAAAGAATGCTCCCGTATATCGCCGATCTCATAGCCGTCCAGCACATAAAAATCACAAGGATATACCTTGCCGTCGGCCTCGACCACATGCTGAATGCCGCACACGCCTGCCATGCCACAGCTTTCTGGAGGAATACCCATCAGCATCCCGATCCAGTTTTCAAATGTACGGTTGTACACTCGGCGCCCGTTCACCGTGTCCTGATACCAGAGATCGAACAGCTTTTTCAGAAACCCCGCATACAGTGACGGGGTCAGTGAATACTCTTGCCTGCCCCAGGGGACACCGATGGGCTCAAGGCAAGGGATATACTGCTGGTAGTTGAACCCATGCTTTTTATAAAACGCATAGATGCTTCCGATATTTTTAGCTGTCTGTGCGGTGACAACGCACAGCACATTGAAATCAACACCGTATTGCCTGAACATCTGCGCCGCCGCCATCGCGTGATCAAACGAGCCGGAACTGGTAGTATCCCGCCTGTACTTGTCATGGATGTTCTTCGGACCATCCAGAGACAGGCCAATAAGGTAGCGATGTTTAGCAAACAATTTTGCCCACTCATCGTCGATCGCGTACCCGTTGGTCTGCAGCGAGAAGCTCGTCTTTATGCTGTAAATGTTGATCCGGTCAATCCGTTCGTGCAGCCTGTGAAAATACTTTAGTCCCGCAAGCGTCGGTTCCCCGCCCTGAAAGACAAACGACACATTCTTTGCGCCCGAAAAGAGAGCCTTTTGAAGCATCGCTTCCAGCGTATCATCATCCATGATGCCACGGATAGCGCTTTTCCGGTTCTCCATCTCATCGGCATAGAAACAATACCTGCAGCGCATGTTGCAGGCGCCGGATGCGGGTTTGATCATCAGTTCCAGGTCGGACAAGGCGTCACCCCTATGCTGTGGTACGTCAGAATAAGGCCGGACCGCCTTCATCAGCAGACGGACCGGCCTTTAAAGCTACAGATTCATGCGCTCAAACTGTTCTTCTGGCGCGTCGTGTTCCTTCATTGCCCGCCGCAGCAGTGCGTCCATACGCGAAACAAGCGCCGGATCCTCGTCTATCAAATTACGCGTTTGCGCATAATCGGTTTCGATGTCGTACAGATAGCTTTGCAGTTCCCACTCGTGCAGGCAGTAATAGCGCAGCGCGGAAGCTTTGTTTTTCGTCGCGTCTACCGGGATACGATAGACCGGATAGTTGGTCCAGCAAAGGTATTGCCCCGCGGTAATGGCGGAAAAGTCCGATATCCTATCGGCATCGAAATAGCAGCGCATGTCCGTCATCATGGAAGTATACAAATTCAGCGGACGGTTGCTGGCCACCGGCGCTTTCAAATAGGTATGGTGCCCATCCGTGATGTTGACCTGTTTACCGAAGATGCCATAGAGCGCATAATCGCGTATCGAATCCGCTTGCCCTTCGATCAGCGGCATCCATGATTTTCCGTGGATCGGATTGCGCAGCACCTTTTGATCGATTCCGTACAGCTCCAAAAGAGTGGGCAGCAGGTCGATATTTTGTGTGAGCGCTCCTATTCGTTTGCCCGCATGTGCGTCGTTTGGCAAATGCATAATCAGCGGTATGTGATAGATCTCGTTGTAGGCGGGCATGTAATTTTTGACCATATGCCCGTGTTCGCCAAGCAATAATCCGTGATCGGTGGTAAAGAGGAACGCTGTATCCTTCCACATGTCGTGCGCATCCATCACATCGAAGATTTTGCCTACCCAATGGTCGATCATCAAGGTCAGCGCCAAATACCGCTTTTCAATGTGGCGCAGTGCCTCTTCCGTCACACCCGATTCCAAAAGCGGCTTATACTCCGGCCAAATGTACAGGTTATCTTCATAGTCGTCACCCACCATATCCAGATACTTCTGCGGTACGTCGAACGGCTCGTGCGGATCGAACACCTCCACCCATAGCAGGAAGTTGTCACAGGCATGGTGCTCCTCCAGCCAGTTTACGGCGCTTTGTATCGTCACGGCGCTCGAATACTTGGCCTCGTCATCGATGAACTGTTTGCGGTTGCACCAGTACTGCGGCGACACGCGGCCGTAGTGGTCCGGGATGGAGCCTGCATCGATCGTTGATATCCACGGATCTCCTTCCTGTCCGCGATAGAGTTCCCAGCTGTCGAACATCTGGCAATAGTTCTCCGAGCCGATCTCGAAATAGTGATAGTGGTCGGTGATCATATGCGTCTTGACGCCGCAGCTGCGAAGCGCCTGCGGGAGAGTATAGTCAAAGGCTTCGATAGGACCCCAATTGCGGTCGAAAAAATTCAGCCGTCCGGTCAAAATGTCCCGCCGCGCGGGCATGCAAGGGGCCGAGCCCACCCAGTGCCCGTCAAACACCACAGAGCGCCCTATCAGCCGGTCCAGGTTGGGCAGATGCAGGCCGCTTTCGCAATAGATGTCCAGCAAACGCCTGCTGAACGAATCCGAAAGGAAAAATATACTTCTCATTGGCATTCCTCCTCCGTACGGTCGTGAACGGCTGATAACGATAAATTCCCGTCCTCACAAAGCATCCATTTGAAATCAGAATAGCACAAATCAAGGACTTGAACAAACAGGTAACCGTCTCCCCGAAACCTCAGGTGCGTGGCTCGCGTGCCAAGTTCATGGGTGTAAATTGGCTTACGGGCAGAAAATTTTAGTGGTGCAAAAAACCGTTTAAACGGTTATCCGATATCAAAAATTCCCTCGAAATCCTAACCTTTTACCCCAACTTATGCTATGATATTCCTATATTTATCATCTATATCCTTATATCATTTCTCCCATACGGGAACGTATATATGAATTGAGTGAATACACTCAATGGGTATGTATAGTAGGACTCCGTGCCGGCACTGATCGGGCACAAACGCGCATCATCTGTTCTCAAACCATTGATCTTCCCGATTGCCGGGCCAAACGGTCAGGCAATCTTGGCACGCAATGAATACGTCGGCACTCTACATTATCAATTAAACTGTTTCGGTTCTTATAAAAAAGAAAGGAGCAGGTTCAATACATCAGTCACTTTAAAAGCAACCAAAGAGGGGGACGAAAGCCAAATTGTCTTATCTTTGAAAGGAGCCAATCATGGGAAAAATCACTGTTTTGAAGTCCAAGAGACTGGTAACGCCCAATGCGGTGGTGAACGACGGCCTTGTCGTCATTGAAGACGGGCGTATCAGCGCCGTCGGAACGCAGAGCACGATCCCGGTGCCCGAAGGAGCCGAGGTCCTCGATTATGGCGACGGGATCATCGCGCCCGGCATGGTAGACATCCATTGCCACGGCACCGTCGAAGGCGGCGCGGGTGTTAGCCCGGAAAAGGCGCTGTATATGGCAAACTACATCCTCCGTGGCGGCACGACCTCCTTCTTGCCCACGATCAACACGGCGGAAGCTACGGCCAACGTTGCCACAGCGCGCCGGATCCAGAAGGAAAAGGGCTGCGAGGGCGCAGAGATGGTGGGCATGAACCTCGAGGGGCCGTTTGTCGAGCCTAAGAAGGTGCCCGGCGTCAACACGGGAGACGACAACAAGCCGCTGCCGGATCTTAATTTGCTGCAACAGATCCTGGACGCGGGCGAAGGCGGCATCCGCATCATGGGCGTTGGGATCCTGCTACCCGACGTCGAAAAGGTGGTCCGCAAGCTGCGCGAAGAGGGCATCGTCGTTTCCATCACGCACACGAAGGCCAACTGGCAGCAGTTCAGTGAAGCCGTTCAAATGGGTTTCAACCACGGCACGCACCTGTATAACGTCATGACGGGGCTGCACCACAGGCGGCCCGGCGTCGTCGGCGGCCTTTTGACGCACGACGGTGTAACCTCTGAGATTATCTGCGACGGGCTGCACGTGCACCCGTGGGCGATCGACGTCGCCATCCGCTGCAAAGGGCCGGATCATCTGGCGATCATCACCGACCTGGGGTTGGCAGGCGCGAAGGACGGCATTTACCGCAGCGGGTTCGGCAGCGGCATTCCTGTTGAAGTCAAGGACGGGATCGCGCGGATCCTGGGCTCCAACGAAAACCAGGACAACACGATGGCGGGCAGCACGATGATGCAGAACGTCGGCGTACGGACGGTAACGCGGCTCGGGTATCCGCTGCATGTCGCGTTCCGCATGGCCTCGCTTACCCCTGCGCAAATCATCGGCGTGGACCGCTACAAGGGCAGCCTTGAAATCACAAAGGATGCCGATATCATCGTCATTGACGACGACATCAACGTAAAGGCGGCGTATGTAAAGGGCAATCTGTTGTATCAGGCATAAGGCTGCCATATATCTATCCCGGCGCTTTGTCGCTATTAAGGAAAGGAGCAGGTCATGGGAAAAACGATTGCTTTGAAGGCGAAACGGATGGTAACGCCCAACGCGGTGGTATCCGACGGCGTTATCGTGATCAAGGATGGGAAAATCGAAAACGTCGGAACGCAGAGCACGATCACCGTGCCTTCCGATGCCGAAGTGTTTGATTATGGCAACGACATCCTCGCGCCCGGGCTGATGGATATCCACTGCCATGGGTGCTATACGGGCCAGGCAGGACAGAGCGCGGAAAAAGCCCTTCAAATGGCGGAGTACATCGTCCGGGGCGGTACGACATCCTTTCTCCCTACCGTTATGAAGGCTGAAGACACGCAAAACGTGGCAGAAGCCCGCCGGATCCAGAAGGAACAAGGACTCAAAGGAGCGGAAATGGTCGGCATTCACCTTGAAGGGCCGTTTTTGGAGCCCAAAAAGGTGGAAGGCGTAAATACCGGCGATGACGACGCACCCGCGCCCAGCCTGGAGCTTTTAGAAGAGATACTAAAAGCCGGAGAAGGCGGTGTCCGCATCATGGGTCTGGGCATCCTGTTGCCCAATGCCGAGAAGGTGGTGCGCCGCCTGCGCGAGGAGGGCATCGTCGTTTCGATCGCCCACACCAAGGCCAACTGGCAGCAGTTTGAACAGGCAGCACAGATGGGCTACCACCACGGCACGCACACGTATAACGTGATGACAGGCCTGCACCACAGGCGGCCGGGGGTCGTCGGCGGCCTATTGACCCACGACGGGTTTACGTGCGAATTGATCAGCGACGGCATGCACGTGCATCCCTGGGCGATGGACGTCGCGATCCGCTGCAAAGGGCCGGATAGGATAGCGATCATCACCGACCTTTCGATGGCAGGCGTTCCGGACGGGGAATATGAAAGCGGTGTGTTTGGCTTCGGCATCGCCATTGTGGTGAAGGACGGCCTCGCGCGCATCAAGGGATCGAACGAGAACCAGGATAACACGATGGCTGGCAGCACTTTGTTGCAAAACGTCGGCGTGCGCAACGTGCACAAACTCGGCTATTCCCTGCCCGATGCGTTCCGTATGGGTTCGCTTACCCCCGCGCGCATCGTTGGCCTTGACAAGGTAAAAGGAAGCCTCGAGATCACCAAGGACGCGGACGTCATCGTCATCGACGACGATATCAACGTAAAGGCTGCCTATGTGAAGGGCAACCTCATGTATCAGGCGTAAAGCATTACAGCCAATAAAAAAGCTCCGCAATTCTTGTTGCGGGGCTTTTTTTCCGTGTTTATGCTTCTATGGCCTGTAAGGATTCGTCCTCATTCTTCTTTTTGATCACCGATATCCACTTCACCTTTAGGATCAACACGGTTGTAATGAGCGCGCAGGCGCAGTTGGAAAATAGGTTGCCCCAGAAAACCGAATAGAAGCCGAGCGAATGTTCCGTCAGCAGGATGAACACATATCTTAGCAGCCACACGCGCAGCAGACTTATCACCAAGGTGATGCGCGTTCTGCCAAGGCCAATGAACGCGCCCTGCTGTACCATACAGATTCCAAAGCCGACGACGGAGTAGGTATAGATGCTCAGCGCCCTGTTTGCGATGTCAAGAACCGCCCTATCCCTTGTGAACAGGATGGTGATATACGGCCCCAACGGAACGACAATCGCAATCAAAACCACGGCGGTAATCGCGCTGATAAGGCAAGCCGACCAGCAGGCCTGCCGCGCCCGTTCGCCCTTGTCCGCCCCGATATTCATGCTGACCATTGTGGTTACAGACGAGCCGAAGGACGAAGGAACGATAAAGCAGATCAGAGAGATATTATTGGCGATTCCCTGCCCGTTGAGCACGATCGCGCCGAATTTCTGCACCTCGTTGTTGATAAGGTAGAAGCCCATGTTCAGCATCAGGCTGGAGATCATGGACGGCATGCCAACCCGCAGCAGCTCGCCGATGATCTGGCGGTCAAACCGAAAGCCTTTCAATATGAGCTTGTCGCTGCTGTCCTTGACGAAGAGTTCCACATACATCCATATGGTGATCAGAGCATTTGCAGCGAGCGACGACATGGCGGAGCCGACGATGCCCCAGTGGAACACCGCGATAAACAGTAAGTTGAAGATCACCTTGAGTATCAGCATGATGAGCATGCGGACAAACGTTGCTTCCGGCTTCCCGCTTGCATTCTTGATGGCGTTGTAGATGGATTCAAGAAACGAAAAGGGAATGACAAGCGTGTTGAGCGCAAGGTACAAAAAGACATTGCTCGAAATTGCCGAATCGACATTAGCGGAGATCGGAAACGCGATGCCATAGAGAATCGGTGCCAGGACGATCCCCAGCACTGCAGAGAAAACAACCATCTGGGTGGAGATTCGCCGTCCCTCCTGAAGATTGCCCCGTCCGTTTGCCTGGCCTATGACGGCCATGCCTGCTACGCTCAGCCCCTGGGCCAAGCCCACGATCATGTTGATGATCGGCGTGCAATACGTGATGGCGCTTGCCGCAATGGTACCCGACACGTTGTTGATAAACAGCCCGTCGATCACCGGTATCGCCGATTGCACAATGCCCATCATCAGCGATGGCAGCGACAGAAACAAAATCGTACTGGAGATGGAACCGTTTATGATGCGGTCGCGCCGTTGTTCAGTACTTTGCTTTAAAAAACTCATGCCCCACGATACCAGCTTTCCGAAATTGGGATATATCGCTATCAAAAATCAATATTCGTATATTATAAGACCTGCTTTTTACAAGGGTCAAGGAAATTTCAGAATTTACAGGAACAACCAATAGAGATTCCTATGCTATAATGTGTTTTATAAAGAATTCCTGCAGCCATTTTAATGTTTGATTTTGGAGGAACGGTATGTACGACTATCACATTCATCCGCACCACAGCGCGGACGGCATGATGTCGCTGCGCGAGATGGCTGAAAGCGCGATCCAAAAAGGCATGACACAGATCTGCTCCACGGCGCATTTTGACATCGACTTCCCTTCGCCCACTATGAATTTCGTCTGCGACCTCGTCGACTACGTCGAGGATGTAGAGCGTTACGCCGCGCGCTATGCGGGCCGCATCCCCATCAAGACGGGGCTTGAAGTCGGCATGCAGGCGGGCAACGACAGCGTGTACCACCGCACACGAGAGGCGATGGCGGGACACCGGTTCGATTACATCATCGGTTCCATCCACTGGCTGGGCCGTGAAAACGGCGAGCCGAGGGAAGCCGGCATCAACCCGGTTTGGGGTTACGGGGCCACGAGACAACAGGTTCTGCAGCGCTATGCCAAAGCGCTGCTCCAGTGTGCGCACGAATTTCCGGAGTTTGATTGCATCGGGCATCTGACCTACTACAGCCGACAGGATCCCCACGAGGACCATCGGATGCTCTATACCGACGCTCCGGATGAATTGGATGCCCTATTTCTGCATCTCGCTCACAACGGCAAGGGGCTTGAGATCAACACCAGCACGCTGGACGCGCGCGGCTATTGCATGCCGGACCTTGATATGCTCACACGGTACCGGGAGTTGGGCGGCGAGATCATCACCATCGGTTCCGACGCTCACAGGGCTAACCAGATCGGCGCGCATTTTGACCACGCATGCGGGCTCATCCGCGCCGCGGGGTTGCGCTTTGTATGCACGTATACCGACCACAAGCCGGAATTTCACGCGGTATGGCGACCGCGTTTGTTATCAAAGGAGACATAAGCGATGAAGATCATGCGTGTGCAAAAAGACGGACAGGTTTTCTATGCGGAGCTTTGTGGTGAAACGCTCAAACGCCTCGCCGGACTTCCCTATGAACGGTTCGAATACACCGGAGAGCAGTATAGCGTAAAAGATGTTGCGGTATTGGCGCCCTGCGAGCCTTCGAAGGTCGTGGCTGTTGGGCTCAACTATGCCAAGCATGCGGGAGAAATGAAGGAGCAGCTCGTGGGAAACCCGATCTTGTTCATCAAGCCCCCGACATCCGTCATCGCCCACAAACAGGCCATCGAATACCCGAGCGCTTCCAGCCGTGTGGATTACGAAGCGGAGCTCGGCGTGGTGATCAAGAAGCAATGCAAAAATGTGCCTGTAGATAAGGCGCTGGAGTATGTGTTCGGGTATACGCCGCTCAACGACGTGACGGCACGCGACATCCAATCCGCCGACGGGCAGTGGACGCGCGGCAAGTCGTTCGATACGTTCTGCCCGTTTGGACCTTTCATCGATACCGATTATGATCCCAAGGGCAAGCGTGTTAGCAGCATTCTGAACGGCGTTGTCAAGCAGGACGCCAGCATGGACGACATGCTCTTTGGCGTTCCTGAGCTTATCAGCTTCATAAGCCAATGCATGACGCTGTTGCCCGGCGATGTGATCGCGACCGGAACGCCTGAGGGCATCGGCCCGATGCAGCGCGGGGATACCATCGAGATCAGTGTCGAAGGGCTGGGAACGCTGGAGAATCATGTGATCTGAAACCCGTAGAGGATCGATGCAATCATTGTGTAAACAAAAAAGCCCTGAATGTTCAGGGCTTTTGACATATACTATGCTCTACGCTTTGCCGCTCTTTAGCTTACGAACGTATTTGACTGCCTCCGTGCCCGCCTTGGCGCCTTCGTAGGCGGCTTTTACGACCTGCATCATACCGCCTGTGCAATCCCCCGCCGCATAGAGACCCGGGATGCTGGTCGCCATATTTACATCCACGACAATGCGAAGCCCTTCGGTCTGCGCCCCGACCTTCTTGGCGAGATCCGCGCTTCCCGCTACGCCGATTGCCACAAAGACGCCCGATACGGCAAGCGTTGTTCCATCTTTGAACACTACCTGCTCGAGCATCTCCGTGCCCTTGATCTCCTCGATTTCCTGCTTTAGTATGCGCATTTGAGTCGGAAAATCCGGAATGGGTTCGACGCCGTTGGTGATGAGCGTCACCGATTTGGCGATCGGCAGAAGATCCGAGGCTTCGTGCAGCGCGTACTCGCAGCAGCCAAGCACGGCTACGTCCTTTCCCCGGTAGAAAAACGCGTCGCACATCGCGCAATAGCTGACGCCCCGCCCTTCAAAATCATAGAACCCCTTGATTTTGGGCGCCGTCCGGTTGGCGCCGGTCGCGAGGATGACGCTTTTTGCCCGGTACGTCTCGCTTTTGGTCTGGGCATAGAATTCGGTGTCAAAGCCGATGCCCACGACCTGATCGTACAGGACCACGGCGCCCAGGTTTCTTGCCTGCGTGACACCGCCCTCCAGCAATTTTTCTCCCGATATGGGCAAAGCGAACCCGTAGTAATTCTCGATCGACTCCGCCTTTGCCAGCGTGCTGTTTTGTTCGCCGATTACCAGCGTGTCAAGATTGGCTCTGGCGGCATAGATGGCTGCGGAGATTCCCGCGGGGCCCGCGCCTATGATTAAAACGTCATGCATAACTCTCTTCTCCTCTAAAACGGCGGTTCGCGCATACTGTGCCGCCGATGTTTATTCTTGCCGTTTCCTGCGCTTTTCCATCCACATTTCGCAATTGCAATAAAGGCCCCGCCGGGTTGAACCGATCGGGGCCTCAATGCGTTTTTTATTCAAACGTATTGTCCGCCAGCTTACGCAGCTGTTTGTCCACCGATACCGGATCGATGGTGATGTCGTGGTAATCGCCTTCCCTGGGGCAGTCGAACAAAACCCTGGGAGCGGTGATGAGATCCTTGTCGGGCAGCTCCACGATCACGTTTTCGCCTTCAACTTTCTCTATCCTTACTCTCATTTCTTGCACCCCTTACACTCTGAAATGCTTTCAGGAATATTTTACCTTTCTTTAACGCATTTGACAACCTATATCCTTTGTGTCGTATCAATCCAGGCTCTTGCGGAACCGGAAGATGGTGGCAGCCAGCAGCAGTACAAAGATGCCCATCAGCGCCAATATGTCCGTGGCCAGCACGGCAGTGCCCACGCCCTTGAGCACGATGCCCCGTATCATGTCCAGAAAGTACGTGATCGGGAACAACAGCCCGATCTGGCCTATGACGGGTGGCATCGCTTCTCTTGGGAATATGAAGCCGGACAGCAGTATGCTCGGCAAAAGGATGAGAATGGTCGCCATCATTGCCTGAAGCTGGTTCTTTGCGATGGTGGAGATCAGCATGCCGATCATCAGGCTGCAGATGGTAAACAACAGACCCATGACTAAAAGCAGCGCGATGTTCCCCGCGGGTGTTATGCCAAACCAGAACACGCATAGCCCCAGCGAAAACAAAAACCCAGCGTAGCCTATCGCTATATAGGGCACAAGCTTGCCTAAGATCAATTCCAGAGGCCGGATAGGCGTTACGATCAGCTGTTCAATGGTACCTCGCTCCTTTTCCCGCACCATCGCAAAAGCTGTAAGCATCACCGTGATGTTCTGCATGATCAGCGCCACAAGACCGGGAATGGTAAACCGCCTGCTTTCAAGATTGGGGTTATAAAGCACCTGTGTGGCCAAAGAGACGGAAGGCAGGCTGGAGAAGTTCAGCCCCGCATTTTTCATCGTGCTCTCCTTCAGTTTCATCTGGAACATCTGGTTGATCAGTATGCCGCTTGACAACGCCGTGCGCGCCGTGGTGGGGTCGGACCCGTCGATGATCAGCTCGCATTGCAGCGGATGGTTGGCTTTTATATCCTTAGCAAAGTCCACCGGGATCACAAGCCCTGCCTTGACCTTGCCGCTCTCCACAAGCGTATGCAGTTCCTGTTCCGATCCCGCGTAGTAGGTGACATCAAAGAAGTTCGAAGCGGAAAATGCCTCGATGTATTCCCTGCTCTGTTGCGTGCGGCTGCTGTCCCAGACCGCGGTCTGTATATGCTCCACCTCGGTGTTGACCGCATATCCGAAGAGCAGCATCATCACAATGGGCATCATGATGGGGATCATCATGCTGATCCGATCGCGCTTGACCTGTATAATCTCCTTGCGCAGGATGGCTTTGAAGCGCTGATAATTCATCTTTGGCTTCTTCATCAGAGATTTCCTCCCGCGTCGTGCAAGCCAGCCTGCTTGATGAACTCCGGATCCACCTTGAACCCCGTCTGACGCTCCACATAGGTGATGAAAACGTCCTCGAGCTTGTTTGCCCCTTCGCGCTGCATGAACCCCTGCGGCGTATCGATACCCATGAGCTTGCCGTTTAAGATGAATCCCACGATGTCACAGCTTTCCGCCTCGTCCATGTAATGGGTCGTGACGATCAGCGTGATGCCTTGTTCCGCAAAGCTGTGTATGATCTGCCAGAACACACGGCGGGATACGGGATCCACGCCGGCGGTGGGCTCATCCAAAATGAGTAGCCCCGGTTTATGTATTATCGAGCAGCCCAAGGCCAGCCGTTGCTTCCAGCCGCCCGACAGGTGCCCAGCAAGGGTCTTTTCCCTGCCGTGCAAGCCCGCCATATCGATCAGTTCCTTCTTGCGTCTGGCGCATTGCTCTCTCGACAATCCATATACGCCCGCGTAGAACTCGAGGTTCTCATCGACGGTCAGGTCCTCATACAGGCTGAACCGCTGCGACATGTAGCCGATGTTCTGCCTGACCTGCTCCGTCTGTTCCACCACGTTGAGCCCGTTGATCAACACCTTGCCTGTCGTGGGGTGCAGCACGCCGCAGAGGATGCGCAGCGTTGTGGATTTTCCCGAGCCGTTTGGCCCCAGAAAACCGAATATTTTCCCTTTGGGGATGCTAAAGCTGATATCGTCCACGGCCGTTAAGCTGCCGAAGCGCTTGGTGAGACCTTCGACTATGATTGCATCGTTGTGATCCATGGCATACCCTCTACTCAAGCGGAAAGGCGGCGTCCATCGTCATCCCGGCTCTGAGCTTGTGCGCGCTGTCGGAAAGCTTGATCTTCACCTTAAAGACCGTGTTCTCCTTGGCCTCGTTCGTCTGCGTGTTCTTGGGCGTAAATTCCGCCTCTGTCGCGATGGACACAACGGTGCCCGCAAAGTTCTCGCCCGGATAGGCGGATGTTTTGAGCTGTATTTGCTGACCAACCGTTACATACCGCAGCTTGGATTGCGGAACGTAGACGTACAACCAGATATCGTTTGGATCCAGCACCGTTGCAACAAACCCGCCGGTATTGACCATATCGCCTTTTGTGATGTTGAGAATGGAGAGGACGCCGGACGCGGGCGCTTTGATGTCGCATCTTAAAAGCATCAGCTTCGCCTGGTCCAGTTGTGCAATCGCCGCATCGAGATCCGCCTGCGCCTCTGCGATCACATATTCTGTTGAGCCTCTCTTGAGCATGTTCAGGTTTGCCTGCGCCTGCTCCACAGCCGCCTCGGCTGCCTCGACGACCTCAGCGGAAGATCCGTTTTGCGCCTGTCTGAGTTGTGCCGCATACAGGGCATGCTGCTGTATCGTGGCCTGGTATTTGCTATACGCGGTATCCATCGCGTACTTGGCATCGTTTAGATCATCTTGCGTGATAAGGCCGCCGCCAAAAGCTGCCACCGCCTCGTCATATTTTGTTTTCGCGTACTCGTAAGCGATTTTTGCGGTCTCTTCGTTCGCGGCCGCGGTATCCGCCGCAGCCTGCGCCTGCGCGAGTTGCTCCGGCGAGGAACCTTTTTTGATGGCGTTATAATTTGCCTTCGCCGCTTTCAGCATAGATTCAGCCTGGGCGATCAGCTCCCGGCGCGACCCGGCCTTGAGCTCAGAAAGCCGCATCTGTTTGGCATCCACCACCGCCTGCATCTGTGCCACGCTGGTCTGCTGCAGCGACGAGTCGACGCTTGCAACCGTTTCGCCCTCCCGCACAGAATCCCCTTCGGCCCTTTGTACCTGCAGGACCTTGCCCGCCGCCTCGCTGTTGATGTCGTATTGCCCGTATTCCACAGTACCCGACAGCGTCATCTGCTTGGATGATCCGCAGCCGCCAAGCGCCGTAAGAAGCAGCGCAAAACCTACTGCCAGAACACGTTTCTTCATGTCCATAGAGAACCCCCCTGTGGCACCGCGATGCCGTTGAAGATGATATCGATGATCGTGTCAAACTCGCGTTCCATATCCAATTGCGATGATTGCGCAAACAGTTTCTGCTGCACCACAAACACCAAAATGTTGGCGAAGATAGAGCGGAACACTGCTTCCGCGGGAATGTCACCGCGCATCATCCCCCGCGAGACCATGACGGCCTGGAACGCGGAAAACGCTTCTACACAGCGGCGGACGAATTTTTCAAACAGCAGATTGCGCAGATCTTCGTGAAAGAGTATCTCTGTGAGCACAATGCTCATCACGGGGTACAGTTTGTCCGCCATCGACATCCTGTCTTTCATGAGATCCCGCAAAATCTGTTTTAAATCCTTGTTCTGTGCGTCGTGGAATATCTGTTCGATAGGCTGGACCGCAATGTCGCCCATGACTTCGATGAAGTACCGAACGATTGCGTCGAGAATGCTCTTTTTCGTCTTGTAGTAGCGGAAGATCGTACCTTCCGCAACACCAGCCGCCTGCGCTATCTCCTTGGTGGTCGCGGCGCTGTATCCCTTTTGGGAAAAGATCTCGACGGCGGCGTTGAAAATGCGCGTCTTGCGCTCCGCCGTCACCTCAACGGATTCCTGCATTCGATCACCCCGTAAATAATGAGTGGTTACTCACTCATTATATAACCTACTTTATGTCTATACAAGGATCTCCTATGGAATCATCCTGTTTGTTTCCCTGACAGCTGGCTTATGAAGGCATTGCTGTGAGCAATGCGGGCTTGAATGGAAAGGACCGAAAACATCTTTTTTTGTTGAGATGCTTGCGTTTGGATGGTACAATCTCGATAAAAGCGAGGGAAAAGCAATGAAAGAGTTCCTGTTTAAGAAGATCGACGCATTTGCCACGGCCAAATCCAGCGGCAATCCCGCGGGGTTTATATGGCTAGAGTCGGAGAATTCCGCCACCAAAGAGGAAATGCAGCGGATCGCAAGAGAACTCAAGGGCTTTGTGAGCGAAGTCGGATATGCTTATCCTGTCAAAGGTACCTTTCGCCTGCAATACTATTCGTCGGAGCGGGAGGTCGAGTTCTGCGGTCACGCTACGATCGCCATCATGTACGATATCATCAAAAATACGCCCCATCTTATCGACAAGCCTGAGGTCAACATCATCACCAACAAAGGGGAGTTGATCGTCGAAAACCAGATTCGGAAAAGCGACGCCGTCTTCATCATGTCCCCATCGTCGGAGTTCAAGAAATGCGATATACCGGAGGAAGAAATCGCAGAGGCGCTAAACTTGGATCGTAATCAGATCGATGATAGATATAGTATGTCCATAGTGAACGCGGGGCTTCAAACGCTGATCGTTCCGATAAACTCCCTGCATTCCATCCTGTCGATGAATCCCGATCTTTTAAGTGCAAAGCGGTTCTGTGTACAAAACAAAATAGACATCATCGAGGTATTCTGCGACGACGTCTACAACCAAGAGAACCGGTACCGCACCAGGGTGTTTGCGCCGACCTTCGGGTACTTGGAGGACCCGGCAACGGGTTCCGGCAACGCCGCGTTTGGATATTATCTGTTGAACAATGGTTTGTGGGACGCAGAGCCGCTGTTCATCGAGCAGAACGGGTTTCCCGGGAATTACAACCTCGTCCAGCTAAAGACAAGGGCGGATGCAAACGGCAACCCACGCGTGCTCTTCGGCGGAGGCGCAATCACGAGAATAGAAGGAAAATACCTGCTGCCGTAAGCAGCTCCGGAGGTGAACCATGCAACCCATTGGCGGAAAAAAGGCGATGATGCTTTGTATCTTGAAGGTTCTGGAGGACTATTCAGACTTTGACCATCCGCAAACACACGCGGACATCATCCGGCATTTGAACGAGGACTACGGTATCGAGGCGGGGCGAAACGCGGTGGCGCGAAACATCTCGCTGTTGTGCGAACTGGGTTACGATATCTGCGCCAACGAGGAAAAGGGCAAGGGCACGTACCTTCGCGAGCGCGAGTTCGACGACATGGAGCTTCTCGTACTCATGGACAGCGTGCTCACCTCGCGCTACATCCCGCAAACCAACGCAAGGCAGATGGTCGCAAAGCTGGGTAGCCTCTCCAACCGTCATTTCCGCGAACGGCTGCCGCAAGTGCACCGGATGGATGACTGGCACCACCAGAGGAACAAGGAATTCTTCTACAACCTGGAGATGCTCAACGATGCCATCACGAAAAACCGGCAGGTCACCTTTTTATACAACAGGCCAAGGGAGGACGGCCTACTGCATCCGGTCCGCCCGCAGAAGGACATCGTGCACCCGTTTGCGATTGTATGTGCGAATTCACAATATTACCTGGTTGCCTGCTACAAAGACTACAACGACCTTAGGCATTTCCGCGTCGACCGCATGACGCAGGTTGAGATATTGGACGAGCCCGCCCGTAGCATTCGCGAGATTCCCGGCTGTGAGGACGGTTTGAACATTGCCAAGTACGCGAAGGAGCATAACTTTATGTTCGGCGGGCAGTCCGAGCGCATCGTGCTGAAGATGCGCCGAGAGTGCGCCGGTGACGTATTGGATGCATTTGGGGACGCGGCGAACATGAGACCTCTTGATGACGAGTATATGGAAGTCGTCCTGCACTCGGCTCCTTCCGGCATGCGTTATTTCGCGCTGCAATTTGCGCCGGTCTGCGAAGTGATCGAGCCTCAAAGCCTGCGTGAAACGCTGCTGTCCGATGCAAAGTCTATGATGCACAAATACGGTGGATGAAACCCTTCAATAAGCAATGAGAGATTTTTCAATAGGTTGGTGGCAAATGCTGTACAAACTGACGAACGTTATCACACCGTCGCCTGACACTGTTATAGAGACGGATATATTGGTTTATATCCACAGCGTGTGCGAATGGCAACAATGGATGGAAGACCACGGACTAAACCCCACGCCGACCGCGGCGTATGAAAACAGCGTCGTGTGCAAGATGGAGCCCTATCAGGACGGTCTGTTCGGCACCTTTTCCGTCCCCGTCAAATGCGATTACAAAGTGCACGACCATTTTGCATGTTATATCACGAAGAACGCGCTGCATTTCATCGACGACGACAGTACGGTTACAGACTTGATTGCCTCGCTTTGCATCCGTTCCGAGCAGCAGATCTCCATCGGCGGGTTTTTCGCGCACTTCATCGAGCACCTAATCTCGGAGGATATGCCGTATCTTGCCGGACTTGAGGACTGTGTGGAAGGGTTGGAGGACACCATGCTGGATGGTAATCTGGATGGTTTCAACCGCAAGATGATGGAGGTGCGAAAGGAGCTTGCCGATTACCACCGCTATTACACACAGCTCTCCGAGCTGGCGCGAAGCCTGCAGATCTATGGCGAGACGATCTTCAGCCTGCGTGCGCTGGGCTTTTTCCGCCAATTCTCCGAGCGCGTCTCGCGCCTTCAAAGCGAAGTCAACATGCTGCGCGAGTATTCGATGCAGGTGCGTGAGGTGTATCAGTCGAGTATCGACATACGGCAAAATGAGATCATGCGCGTGCTGACCGTGGTTACGACCATCTTTTTGCCGCTTACGCTCATCGCCGGTTGGTATGGCATGAACTTCCGCTTCATGCCGGAGCTTGGTTGGAAACTAGGGTATCCGCTTGTCATTTTGCTTAGCATCGTGGTCGTCGTCGTATGCCTTCGGATCTTCAAGAAGAACAAATTCTGGTAATAGGTTTCAAGACCATCCATAAAGCAAAAAGCGCTTCACAGCGCTTTTAAATCCTCGTATTACAATATTGATTTTTTTGCCAAGGGGCCAGGGGGGATTCCGATTTCCCCCCTTGGGCCCCTTTGCGATCCCCTAACCCCCTTGAAACGGCCACTGCGTGGGGCTTTCACATGTACGGTCACATCATCTCGTACACCGGTACCTGTGATTCGTACACCTTCTCAAACAACGGCATGAGCTTTTTGTACTTCTCATGGTTTTCCGGATTCGGATAGGTCACGGAGGCGATTTTCATGAACTTCTGCACCGCCGTCTCATCGGGATAGATGCCAAGCGCGATTCCGCCCAACACCGCAGCACCTACCGTAGCCGCCTCATCCATGTACTCAAAGGTAACCAGCTCGACGTTCATGATGTCTGCAAAGATCTGCCGCACCACCGGGCCCTTGCCCATGCCACCGACAATGGGGATGCGCTTGATATCATAGCCTTGATTCCGCACGCTCTGCAGTATCAGGTTTACGTTTAGGCCGATGCCTTCCACCACGCTGCGCATCAAATCAAAGCGTGTCGTGGTCAGCGTGATGCCGACGAACGAGCCCTTGGCGCGCGGGTTGTTTCGCGGCGCGCGCTCGCCTGCCAGATACGGGTGGAACAGTACGCCGTTGGAGCCGATCGGCACCTTGGCGATCTGTTCACCTATGATATCGTATACGTCGCGCCCGGTTTCCTTTGCGATACGCTGTTCGTCCAGGCAAATGTTGTTTTTCAACCAGCTCAGCGAAGATCCTGAGGAGGTCGTCTGCCCGCCGAGCTTCTTTCCTCCGACGCCTTTGGCAATAATGCCCGCGGATGTGCCGCCGTTCATATATGCGTCGCCTTCATTTAGCATCCCGGCGCCAATGGACGTGCAGGCAGAATCTCCCGTGCCCATCACGAGCTTCGTGCCTGCCGCAAGGCCGCATTCCGCTGTAAAGCGCTCCGGTACCTCGCCCACGATGTCGGTACGCTTGTGCAGCTCGGGCATCATAGACTTTGGGACGCCCGCGATCTCAAGCACTTCATCCGACCAGTCGGTTCGCTCGACGTTCATCATCGCGGTGCCGCCGCCCGTTTCCATGTCGCAGACCGTATTGCCTGTCAGCTTCAGGATGATGTAGTCCATCACGCTTGGGAACACCTTATGGGTCTTTGCAAAGATCTCCGGCTGGTTTTTCTTCACCCAGAGCAGTTTCGGCAACGTGCGGTCGGTGGGCAGGATATTGTTCGGACGTCCTGCGGTGTATTTCGCAGGCAGCAGTGCTGAAATTTCCCGCGCCTCGACATACGAGCGGGAATCCTGCCAGATCATTGCCCTGTGCAGCGGTTTCAGATCCCTATCGATGCACAGGCAGTTGGGGTATGTGCCGTCAAAGGCCACGCAGAGTACCTTCTTTGCATCAATGCCTTCCAACAGTGCCTTCGTGCTCTCGCAGAACGCCTTCCACCAATCCTCCGGATCCTGCTCGGCATAGGTACCCAAGCTGTAATAGGTCGGGTAGCTCACCGTTTTTGTCCGTACAAACTGCCCCTGTGTGGTAAACAACGACGCTTTGTCTGCACTCGTCCCAAAATCGTGCGCCAGAATATACTCCATATCGTCCATCCTCTCAAAGTCGATTGCAAAACCGGTTGCCGGCCGAATGCTTTATTTGCTTGTATACTCTAAAAGCTCTATCCGCTCGCCCATCGGCCCTTCGAGGAAGACATTCTTCATGCCGCCCATGGTACCTGATTCATTGATCTTCGCATCGTCTGCAATGAGCCCTTGCGCTTTGAGATCTTCCACGACCGCTTCGATATCCTGCACTTCGAGGGCAAAATGCGCGATGATGCCGCCCTTGAGCCCTTCCAAGCGGGATAGGTCTGCAGGCTGTATGAGTTCCACCAGAAGATCGCCAAGCTTTACAAATCCCAGCTTGGTGCCCCGATCGTAAATGTTGACGAACTCAAAGCCGAGCTTTTTGTAAAACGCAACGGATGTGTCCATATCCTTCGTATAGACGCCGATATGCGCCAGGCCTTTTAGTTCTGACATGTCAATTCCTCCTTCGAATTTAAAATTACACTTTAAATATTATATCATCCAAACAGAAAAGGAGAAAACCAATCGTTTTCTCCTTTTGCCATTTGTTTGCGTTTGCGGGTTTGTTAGGGCTTAGTCGTAGGGGTTGGCGTTGCGGCGGGAACCTTCTTGATCGAGGTCACGGCGCTTAAGACCCCTCCGCCGGGCGCATATTGGATTTGCACCGTATCGCCGATGTTGTACGTTACGACCTCGTTATATGTCTTCACGGGCACTACGAACATCGTCGGCACGCCTTCGATCCCAAGGTAATACACCGAGTTGCCGTCGATGACCGCAGAGCGTATGTCGGTGATCTTGCCGGTTGCCGTTTGAAGCCCCACTGTGTTCTCGCTTGTCAGGCCGTGCTGGGAGAGCAGCTTGAGGTACTGCGTTTCGCAGTCCTGCACTGTCGTTCCGGTAGCCGCGATTTGGTACTGGGAGACGTTGACCATCGCATACATCTTCACAAGCTGCGAGCTGTCCTTAAGCGCCATGAAATACGTCGGCTGGTTGCCGATGTTCAGCAGCAGCGGATACGTTGCCGTATATCTGAGATCCTGCACCTGGCCCTGTGCCGAGTTCATTGCAGAAGTCTCGTCGGCGCCGGGAACGGCATAATACTTCGCTTCCTTGGTGCGCTGGTTAACCAGCACAAACCCTACATTGCTCTGGTCGTTGCCAACGCTGGAAACGCCGAAATACATATATATCGCGTCTTTCATCGCGATGTAGTTGTATCCTTCCGTCGCCTTCAGATTGTCGCGCTGCCCGAAGATGGAGTTCCAATACCCGTGCTTGAGCGTGCCGTAGTCGTTGAACTGATCCACAACGAGATCGGAGCTGAACGCTTTATCCACCCATTGCGGCACGTCCTTGAGGTCATAGTACTTCGTGTCCCCGGTGATGGCATCGCAGAGTACCACACCAACAACGTCCTTGCCACCGAACAGGCCGATCGTATAGGTTACCCTCGGCGCCACCCAGTACGGATGGCCGGTGTCGTCGACCTCAAACACCGCGTCGTCGAACATGTACGTTGGAAAACTAAAACGAAGCTGCCTTGGCAGATACCTTCCGAAATGATCGGAATATGAGTATTTCATGCCGACATCCAAGCGCTTGACCGTGACTTCCTGCGTGACCATATTGATGATGATATACGCCGGTAAGCCGTTTTTCTGGTTGTTGAACCACTTGATCAAATCCCCGTATTCCAGCGGTGTGACGCGTACCGGTTCGCCCTTGTAGTTAATTTGGGAATAATTGCCGGCAACTTCGAACTGGCTTACCATATCCACTAATTCGCCCATCTTCCTGTCGCCCAGCATCACGGCGGAATCCTTGTCCAGCATCGGTATATTGTCAAAATGCGCCTGGCTGACATCTTCTATAAAATTGCTGGTCTGCACCTTCAACAGCCTTTGATAGCTCGCCGCATGCAGCATCTTCGCGGACGTGATGGTCCCGATGACAGCCGCCAGTACGATGATCCCGACTGCCACCGCCGCCACCGCCTCGGCCACACCGAAATGGAAGCCTTCGCTGAACAGTGACATCCCTGCGCGCCATCCGCCGCGTACGTAGCAGACGAGCGCAAAGAAGAACATCAAAACAACGACCCAGGCAAGGAACCCCTTGTCATGAATATTGATGGCGGGCAGCAGAAAATAAAAACTAATCGCACCTGCCACAGCCGTTAAGACAAACGCAATCAGAATGTCTTTGGTGGTAAGTTTCAAAACTGTCTTCCTTTCCGGGGCTTAAAAAGCCGCATGGTTTCCCATTCTTATCCTTTTAGCTATTTTATCAGGATTATACATACAAGACAAGTTTTGCCGTATACTCGCCATGCAAAACACCGCCATCCTATTTGAAGCTTGCGCTGTTCCCCCGAATTGGCGTATACTTTCATCGATGAAAACTTCAGAAACAAACCAAAGACTGACGCTTTTTAATGGTATCTTAAAAGGCCGGCGAGTTCGCTTTTCGCTGGGCCTGTTTTGTGTTGCGCTGGCTGCGTTCTTGACATTCATGCCGCAGCAGGTGCTTCGTTTTACGGTCGACAATGTGATAGGCAATACGCCCGCTTCCCTGCCGGGATTCTTGCAGGCGCTCGTAAACGGTGTCGGCGGTATTCCTGTGCTAAGAGGCAAGCTTTGGATCTGTGCGGTCGTCATGATACTGATCGCATTGATAAACGGTGCAATCACCTTTTTCCGGAACCGCCTGATCGTAGACGCGGCCGAGCTTTCCATGAAAAAACTTCGGGAACGGCTCTACGACCACATACAGCGCCTTCCCTACGAGACGTTGCAGAATACGGGTACGGGCGACCTGTTGCAGCGGTGCTCATCGGACGTGCATACCGTGCGTACCTTCCTCTCCAACCAAATGAACGAGCTGGTGAGGGCAATCTGCCTTCTGGTATTTGCGCTTGTGATCATGCTTCCAATGAGCGTCAAGATGACGTTTATTTCGCTGTCGTGCGTACCTTTGTTGATATTGTTCTCGCTCTTGTATTACCGGAGCGTCAGGAAATATTTCCGTGAGGTCGACGAGGCGGACGGGCGCATGTCTGTGGTGCTGCAGGAAAGCCTGACTGGCGTACGCGTCGTGCGTGCGTTTGCACAGCAGTCACGCGAGGCGCAGAAATTCGAGGCAGCCAGTACCGAATACCGGGACAAATCGATGTATTTGTTGAAGCTAATGTCGCTGTTCTGGTCTTTTTCCGACCTCGTGGTCTATCTGCAGATCGCCACCTGCACCATTGCGGGCGTCTTTTCGGTAAGAAACGGAAGCCTCTCCATTGGCACGCTGATAACCTTCATCTCCTATACTTCCACGCTGCTGTGGCCGATCCGCCAGATGGGACGCGTATTGGCGGACCTTGGCAAAACGCGCGTTTCCATGGAACGCATCGACGAGATCCTGCACCGCCCCATCGAGAAAGACCAACCCGACGCCAGAACACCTGTGATCGAAGGGGATATCGTGTTTGAAAACGTCAGCTTCGGGTACGGTGACGGACCTGAGGTGTTGAAGGACATCTCCTTTTATGCGGCAAAGGGGCAAACAATCGGCATACTGGGCTCGACCGGCAGCGGCAAGAGCACGCTGACGCTATTATTGCAGCGCCTGTATCCGGTAAAATCCGGCCGTATACTCTTCGACGGCGTGGATATACGCGACATTGAGCTTGCGCACCTTCGCAAAAACGTGGGCCTCGTGTTGCAGGAGCCGTTTTTATATTCGCGCAGCATACGCGAGAACATCGGCATCACGCTGGATCAACCCTCGGAAGAGGCAATCCTGGAGGCGGCGCGCATCGCAAAGCTCGATGAGTTCGAATCGGAATTTGAACAGGGATACGACACCCTGATAGGCGAACGGGGCGTTACTGTTTCCGGCGGGCAGAAGCAGCGCATCGCTATGGCGCGCATGCTGCTGCAAAAGGCGCCCATCATGGTCTTTGACGATTCCCTGTCGGCGCTGGATACGCAGACGGATGCACAGATTCGCGCAGAATTGAAATCGATGTCCCACAAGGCGACTACCCTTATCATCTCGCACCGCATCAACACGCTTCGCACAGCCGATTGGATACTGGTACTCAATGACGGCCACATCGTCGAGCAGGGAACGCACGAGCAATTGATCAAACAAAACGGGCTCTATCGCCGCGTATACGCGCTGCAGGATGACGAGAGCCTTTTAGGAGGTGAAGCCATATGAGCCCCGATGAACTGGGCCTTCGCGAAGACGAATATTCAGATCAAAAAATAAACGTTTCGCTTTGGAAACGCCTGTTGAAGTTCGCACTCGTCTATCGGCGGGATGTGATATGGCTTTGCACCGCCAACATCATGCTTGCATTCGGCGAGACGATGTTTCCTCTATTGACGCGCTATGCGATCGACGTGTTTACCCGCACGAACTCCACGTCGCACCTGTTTACATTCATCATCGCTGCGGTATCGCTCGCGGGTTTTCTTTGCCTGTGCACCTACGTCTTCATACGACGCGCGGGCAAAATAGAACACTTTGTATCATGCGACATACGGCGCACCTGTTTTGACAGGCTGCAGACACTCTCCTTCTCGTACTTTGACAAGACGCCTGTCGGCTTTATCATGGCGCGCATGACCAGCGACGCCACTCGTTTATCAGAGACCGTGGCGTGGAGCCTGGTGGACATCCTTTGGGCGATCGCACGGCTTGGAAGCGCCACCATCGCGATGTTCTTCCTAAACGTGCGCATCACGCTGTTCGTGCTGTTGGTCATCCCGCCGCTGGCGCTATGCACGATGTATTTCCAAAAGCGCATCTTCCGCATCCAGCGGCTTGTTCGACGTACGAACTCGCGTATCACGGGCGCGTACAACGAATCCATCATGGGCGCCACGACCACCAAGAGCCTGGTGCGGGAACAGGCAAATCTTCAGGAGTTTTCCGCGATTACAGATGTGATGTGCAGGGCGTCTCGTAAGGCAGCCCGGTATAATTCGGTATACCTGCCGCTGGTGATGCTCTTGGGCAGCATTGGCACCGCGCTCGCATTGTGGCAAGGCGGATTGCTCGTGATGCAGGGGCTGCTGTGGTTTGGTACCATCGCAGCATTCTCCAGTTATTCGATGCAGTTCTTTGAGCCGCTGCAGCAGCTGGCGCGCATCTTCGCGGACATGCAGATGGCGCAGGCGTCCGCCGAGCGCGTCTTTACGCTGATGGATACGCAGCCGGACGTTCAGGACAGCGAAGAATCGGTGGCGCGCGACGGGGACAGCTTCCACCCTAAAAAGGAGAACTGGCCGGTCATCTGCGGCAACGTGGAGTTCGACCACGTGGATTTTTCCTACCGCGAAGGGCAGGAGGTACTACAGGATTTCAACCTGAACATCAAGAGCGGGCAAACCGTGGCGCTCGTCGGGCAGACGGGATCCGGCAAGAGCACCATAGTAAACCTGTTGTGCCGGTTCTATGAGCCCACAGGCGGCATTATCCGCATCGATGGAGAGGATATCCAACAACACAGCCAGGTCTGGCTGCAGAGCAACCTCGGATACGTGCTGCAGACCCCGCATTTATTTTCCGGTACCATCGCGGACAACATCAAATACGGCAAGCCGGAAGCTACGGATGAAGAAGTGGAGCGGGCAGCGAAGCTCGTCAGCGCCCACGAATTCATCTCGTCACTGCCGGACGGCTACAGCACGCAAGTAGGCGAGGGCGGCAACCGCCTCTCCACAGGTCAAAAGCAACTGATCTCGTTCGCACGGGCGATATTGCACGACCCGCCGCTGTTCGTACTCGACGAAGCCACAAGCTCGATCGACACCGAAACCGAGGTGTTGATCCAACAGGCCATCGCGGCGACGCTGAAAAACCGCACCAGCTTCATCATCGCACACCGATTGTCCACCATACGCTCGGCGGACCTCATCGTGGTGCTCCGACACGGAAAGATCGTGGAGCAGGGTACGCATCAGGAACTATTGGATAAGAAAGGCTATTATTACACGCTGCACATGCTGCAGTTTTCGGTATGATTCCAAATACAATGGTAAAAGGGACAGCGGGCTGAAAGCCCGCTGTTTTTCTTGTATATACAATTAATAGGTCCGCGTCGTCGTTCTTATGATTTGCTGCGTAGATACGCACCCAACGCCTTATCCTCCCTGTTGATGTGCATCAACAACCAGGAGGACACCGTGATACCTACCATGCTTTGGGTTGCAGCGGTAAACCCCTTTTCCAGCTCATTGTGCATGTATTTGACCTGTTGTATAAAGTCCTGATGCAGCTTCTTATGGGCGGCATAACCGGGATAGTTGTACCGCACCTGCAAGGCTTCCTCGTCTTTGAAATGGGATACAACATAGCTTTCCAAAAACTTGACGACATCCAGCACCTTCTCCTTGCCGCTGCCGTTTTTCACCGATTCCTGAAACGCGTTTACCCTTGCAATGAGCTCTTTATGCTGGTTGTCGATCTGCGTAACACCTACGGACAGATCCTGTGTCCATTCCATTGTAAAACACCTCCCGCAAAACTCTTCTCTCTATTCATCGGCTTTTTACGGGTTTCCGTTAGTCTGTGAATTCTAATTAAGATTGGATTATTACATTCTGAGGGCAAAATACATTTGTTATTTATCCATATGCCAAGATGCTTTAAATGATATAATATAAAAAGGATATTTATCTATAGGAGGCTTTGCAATGGATAGCATTGTGCAAGTAAACATCCGCGATGTAACTGCTAAGCACAAGAGTGAGCACGAAGGATATGAGTATTCCAAGCGGGAAATAGTGCCGCTAACCAAAAGGAAGCAATGCACCGTCTCCTTTTATGAGATCCCACCGGGAAAAGCGGCCTACCCATACCACTACCACCTGCAAAACGAGGAAGTATTTTATATTATTAAGGGCTCCGGCACACTGAAAACGCCGTCCGGAGACAAGACAGTGTCCGAAGGAGACTTTATCTTCTTTCCTGCAAACGAGGAAGGCGCGCATAAGCTTACAAACGCTTCGGAAACGGATATGCTCGTGTACATCGATTTTGATACCAACAATCCACTCGACGTCGCTTTCTACCCTGACTCATCCAAGGTAGGCATATTCGGAAAAAGCGTGCGCCAGCTGTACCGTACGACGGATCAGGTGGAGTATTATGACGGCGAATAACATAAAGGTGGTCAGCTTCGATATATTTCAAACTCTGGTGGATGTCAATAACCGCATTCCACAGATATGGGCAGGCATCCTGGGAGAGGATTATACAGAAGAAAAGGCCAACTTCGGCGCAAAGGCTATTCTTGAAGCATATCCAAACGCATTTACGAAGACCATTTCATCCGATACATTCAATACCTTGCGTGAAATATATATGGATTGTGCCGAATCTGTCATAAAGAAAACAGGATATGACGTTGCCCCAGAGGATATCGTTGAAAGCCTTCTGTATCAACACTCGCAAGCTCCTTTGTATGATGACGTCATTAGATGTATGCAATCGCTGCGTAAGCACTACAGAATCGTTTTATCAAGTGACGCAGATCGCGTTATGATCGATGAATTGGTTAAGGCGCTTAAGTATGATCAATCATTTATTTCTGAAGATTTAAACAGTTACAAAGGTAACCCGGATGGCAAGTTTTTTACACAGGTCATCGAACAATTGGGTGTCCAACCGAATGAGATAATCCATATCGGCGATGGCATCGGCGATGTCCTCGGAGCTCATCGGGCGGGCATCGTATCCTGTTGGCTAAATCGCGATTCGATTGAATGGAATCATATCATACAGCCGGACTATACGATAAATAGCCTTTTCGAATTGAGCAAAATTCTTCTTCCATAAACGATATATCTTCAGTAGTGAAAGAACTTACTAAATTTGATGAGGGGAAGACAGAGCCTTGAAAGTAAATTTCTATGATTCCGTTGATGATTGCCTATTGAAATTCGCTGTGATCGCAGCACAACATAACGGGAAATGGGTGTTTTGCAAGCACAAAGAACGAAACACGTTTGAAGCCCCGGGTGGTCATCGTGAACAGGGAGAAAACATTGCAGATACTGCCAAAAGAGAGCTTTACGAGGAAACCGGTGCAAAGGAATTCACCATCAAGCCCGTATGCGTATATTCGGTAACAGGCAGAAACCGAGTGAACGAAAATGGAGAAGAAACATTTGGCATGCTGTTCTTTGCGGATATCAATGAATTTGATGCGCTGCCTGCATCGGAAATGGAATCAATGGTTCTACTGGAAGAACTGCCTACGGCTTGGACCTATCCCGAAATACAACCGAAGCTGATCGATAAAGTTAAAACGGTACTGTTCACGGAATAGACATTTTACGTACCTCTCCAAACTTTTTATGCCAAAGGGGTATCTCGAATCTTAAATCTATGGCTACTGCAGTAATTGAAAGCAACGACAACGATGGGGTTTCCAAACGGTTGATTAAGAATTGTTTGATATAAAACTACGGATACCTATGTAAAGATGAAAAGAAAAGGAGATCGGCTACGTTGAAGTGGGAACGTCTGAATAGCAAGTATATATTGGCAAGTAAGTGGTTAAAAGTTAGAAAGGATACCGTAAGGCTGCCCAATGGCATTATCATGGATGACTATTATGTCATTGAAAAGAACGATGTCGTTCTGATTTTAGCCATCGATTCCAAGGGGAATGCCATTCTCAAACTTGAGTATCGTTATCCGATCGATGAAATGCTCTTGGAACTGCCGGGAGGTACATTTGATCCTGAACAGGAAACCCCGTTGGAAGCTGCAAAAAGAGAATTGCTGGAGGAAACCGGCTTTGTTTCTTCCGAATGGGTCGAATTGGGCCAGTTCTTTGACTATCCGACAAAGGATACCAATAGGATCTATGGTTTTGTTGCAAAGAACGCGCAAAAATGTGCAGATCAAAAACTCGATGCATCCGAACAGATCGAGCTGAGCTTTGTCCTCATAAAAGAATTAACGCAATTGATTTCGCAAAACAAAATTAAGGTTTGCGGTTCAATAACAACGATCCTCATAGGATTGCGAAAATTGGATTACCCTAGCATAAACATCGATGACATTTGACGATAACCGCCCAAAACTCTGTTTTGGCGAGCGCTTCAAATGTCAGTAGCCGTATGATCAGAAGTACAAAAAACATCGCCGGTAAACTGAAGTTTACCGGCGAATTTTAAAACATATGATCCATCACAACCACGGCATGTCTTCTTGGCATCTGATCCGGCAAATACTCCCTTATCGGTCCGTGATGGCGGATGATCGCGTATTCATCCTGCTGCATCAGATCCAAAAACTGCTGTTCGTCCTCGATCGGGAATTTACAGACATCCGCTTTGTAATGCATCGGCATCACGATCATGGGGTTGAGGTCGGCCACCACATGCCGCGCCATTTTGGCGTCGATGGTGAATACCCCTCCTACCGGGATCATCAAAAAATCCACTTTCCCTATCGCCTTAATCTGCTCTTCGTTGAGCCTATGCCCCAGATCGCCAAGATGGCAAAGACGCAAACCGTCGCATTCGATCACATACACGATATTATCCCCGCGTTTTGCGCCGCCTTCCGAATCGTGCTTGGTAGCAATACCCGTTATTTCAAATCCTTGAACGGAAAAAGAACCTGTCGTATTGATCAGCGTATATTCGCCCTCACTGCCCTCCACCATGGAAAGGTTGGCATGATCCAAGTGTTGATGGGACGTCGTTACTATATCGGCCATCACCCGTTTGACCCCATACCCAGTGCCTTCACTGTATGGATCCGTCAACAGCCGAACCCCTGCCCCGTTTTCCACCATGAAGCAGGAATGTGCCAGCCACGTTATTTTCATCTGTTTCGCCTCCTCACCGTTTTTTGCGTCAAGAAAAATCTATGCATATCCGATGTGGCTTAGGCCTGCAGGCTTCTTGGTGATTCCTCCCGAACCCACAGGCGCTTATATACCGCATCAGCATCTACAACAAACCAAGCATTCGGTAGGGATCAATTATAACATACCGCTTGATACAGTTAAATCAGGAAGATAAGATGGCATTTTACTGTCTCAATCTTCCTGATAATGGTCTTATTTTACCACACCGGCGGATTTATTGCACAGTATCCGGTGTCTTCTTCTATTCATTACAATCCATTCTTCGATCTTAGTAGGTGAACGTTCCGTCATCCGCATCGATGATGAGCTTGATGTCCAGTTCATCCCCCGTCTCGGCGCTCAAGAACAGTGCAAACGTGTCGTTGCCGTTTTTACCCGTAAATTCATAGCACAGACGCTCTCCGGTTGCATTGTAGGGAATGAGCGCCAGGCGAATGTTTTGTATGTCCAGCCTCTTCGCGACCCGATCGGTCAGCTTTTGCTTGTCATAGAGGCTTGTCGGGAAGTTCCGTTTGACATGGGATACGCAGTAATTGTTCGCGTCCAGTCCAATCACCTGCTTGGTGGAGATATCCACCCATACCTTGACCAAATCGGGATAGAGCAACACGCCATCCTGGACAGGTACCATGTTGATCACGGCCGATCCGGAATAGAACTGCGCGTATGCGGATTGCATCTGCGGGAACCCGCGCTGCTCCAGGTACGTCTTGGCAATGGTCGTAAGTTCCGGTACCTGCTCCTTTGTGGGATATATGTCGGTAGCCACGGCGCCGTTGGGAAGGATGGCATAGATCAATCCGGCCTTTTTGGTCACCTGCACTTCGTTTGTCACGCCGTCGGCACGGGTGCACGTCATGCTGTATGTGGGTACCCGCGCGCCCTGGTCGGCGTTTCTGGTATACGTACCCGACATGAAGCGTTGAGCCACCGCCATTGCCTGCTCGTAGGTTACTTCATCGCCTGTTGCGGCTTTGGGCGGGATGTTCTCCGACCGCTCGGAATACGGTCCGTCGTAGATCAGCGAAGGATAGTCCTGAATGCTGTCCGACACCTGCCCGATGCCTTCCAACTTTGGCGACTCCCCTCCGTCCGCCCAGGCCGTTTGCGCCATCTCCCAACCTACGCTGCCCGCGTCTCGAAGCGTCTCTATCTGCGTTGCAACCTGAGCCGATTGGATCTCCAGTGACCGGAGCGTCTCGTACTGGGTATCGGTAATGCCGCTGCCTTGATTGACGCTCTTGGCCAATACGAAGCAATAATCGCCCAGGCGATTGACAAATTGCAGCATGGAGTTGGCGGATTGCGTATCCACCGGCAGCTGGGACAGCCCCTGCTGCGCCTGGCCCGCTTGACGCCAGATAGTGTACAAAAGAATCGATTGCTGTGCAGGCGAAGTGCATACGCGCATCTTGATGAGGTCGGTATTGATGGCTAGCATCTGTCCGCCAACGATGTTGAAGCTGTTTACGTAGGCGTTGCGCAGCTGCAACTGCGCTCTGTCATAGGATATCTTCATGCGGTATCCGAAGATAATCGCCGCAATCAGGCTGGCGCCCAGCACGCCGGATAGCACGGTCATGCCGTAATGTCTAAAGAATTCCCTGCCACGCCTGCGGCGCTTTTCGCTTTCGGTTTTATTTTCGTTGTCCTTTTGCATCCGGGTACTCCTCATTTACAAAACACATGGGTGCCGATCCTCAGATAGACAGGCTTGCTGAGCATCCATTGGCTGGTGGTCTTCGCAGGATTGTAGTAGAACAGGCAACCGCTCGTCGGGTCATAGCCGTTGTAGGCATCCTTGGCGGCGCGGATCGCTTGTGAATCGGGCTGCAGGTTGATCTGACCGTCGTCCACGATGGAAAATGCTCTCGGCTGATATACAACGCCGGAGATGGAGTTGGGGAAGCTGGCGCTTTGTACGCGGTTCAACACCACCGCCGCCACCGCCACCTGTCCCATGTACGGCTCTCCGCGCGCTTCTCCATAGACAACATGGGCCAACAGGTTGATATCGGACTGATACTTATTCCCTGACGATGTCCCGGAAAGCTGTATGCCTATTGCAGCCGCGGTTGCGGGGCCTACGATGCCATCGGCCACAAGCCCGTTAGAGCGCTGGAATTTCCTGACAGCCTGATCTGTCATATTACCGAAAATCCCGTCGACGGATCCGCTGTAATAGCCCCAGTCTCTAAGCCGCTGTTGTATTTGCCTTACAGTGTCTCCCCGGTCTCCCAGGCGAAGCGAGTTGCCTGCTGCAAACGCCTGCTCCGGTTCACCTGCAAACAGCACGGCGGGCAGCAGCGCCGAGAACGTGAGCGTCATGGCCATCAGAAACGCAAGGCCTTTTTTAAACGCTTTGTTCATACAATTCCTCCGTCTATTCAGTTTGCCGACAATCAGGGAGTTATGGGACAGATTGATAAATCATTTCTTTCCCATCTTTGTCAGCAGCTTATCTATTGGAACAAAGACAGCAACCAGCTCTTGTATGTAACGCCGTCGCTGGGTTGCCAATTCGGATCCACCTGCTTGGCATCCAACAGGCACAACGGCGGGAAAAGGACACACCACCAGTTATGTCCCTCCCCTTTGCCCAGCACAATCCGTACCGCGTGATAACTTCCCGCCGGGAACACGACACCGTCATAGGACTTTTCCGGGAACTCGTCGATACACACTCTCACGGTGCTTTGGTAGGCAAAGCCGTTTTGGGCCAAAACGCTGTCCGCGATATTCTTTACCTTGTCCAAATGATCTTCCACATATGCTTGTGCATCGTTCAGGTTTTCCGCATTCAACATATCCTGTTGCAGATAGGCTACGATTGCGTCGCGAACCTGCAGCTTCACGCTCTGATCCAAATCGGAATCGCTGTTGGCTATCACATGCAGCCTCAGCACCGGGGGCGTGCGTCCCATTAATGCGCATAGTACCAAAATAATTGACAAACTTCGTTTCATAGCAACCCTCAACAATTCATTGCGGCTGTAATTCATTTTTGCTTGCCGCATGGCGTTGTTTCGAGTATGCCCCTGTATTGCTTGCTTTAATCATATAGAAACATTACTGCATAAATCACAGTCCGATTTCTGTATATTGTTCCTGCCCGCTTGATTTGTTACAATGTAAACAGAGGTGATGGCGTTGATACGAAATGCCTATGCGAAGCTCAATCTCGCCTTGGCTGTGACCGGGGTTCGACCCGACGGTTATCATCTTTTGGATTCCATCTTCTGCCAGATCGATCTCTGCGATACTCTTTTCATGGAAAAAGCCCAGGAACCGGCCTTTTCCTGTTCCGATAGTTCGCTTCTCAGCCAGGACAACCTCGTTCTGCGCGCTGTCCGCCTGTTCTCACAGAGGGCAGGCTTGCCGGTTGGTTTAAACATACGACTTGACAAACGTATTCCTGTTCAGGCGGGTTTGGGCGGCGGCAGCGCCGATGCGGCGGCAGCTTTGTGCATGTTGAGCGAATTTTACCCGGCGCTCGACTCACAGGCGCTGCTTGAGTTGGCACTCAAACTGGGCGCAGACGTCCCATATATGATCAAGGGCGGCTTCGCGCGCGCGCAGGGAATCGGCGAACTTTTAACCCCGCTTTCTGTCAAAACCCCTCTTCATTTCGCGGTACTAAAACCGGAACAGGGCTTGTCCACCCCTGCTGTTTTCAGCGAGTATGACAAAGCACCCACTGCCTGTCAGCCCGACATCCCTGGCGCGATCAACGCGCTTGTTGCCGGAAATCTTCGTGCCTTTTCCCAAATGGCAGCCAACGCATTGCAAAACAGCGCTGCTGCCCTTTGCCCTAAGATCAATGAACTCTGCGTATCACTGCAGGATCAGGGTGCGCTGTATGCGAGCATGACGGGTACGGGCTCCGCGGTATTCGGCCTGTTTGCCGATGAGAACACCGCAAAGCGCGCAGCGCAATCCCTTGGAAAAGATGCGTTCTTCTGCGCCTATGCGCGCTCTGTTTAAATCCGACTTACTTAAAACGAAAAGACCCTGAACGGCAATCTCCGCTCAGGGTCTGTTTCGTATATACACCGATCCGCTATACGTTTCGGCTCAACAGGATCAAGCGCTGGCCATCCATGAACGGTTCCTGTACGTTTTCGTTGTAGCGCATCACGTCCGCAGGCGATATGCGGTAGCGCTTGGCGATGTCCCAAAGCGTATCGCCCTTACTTGTAAAGTAGACGATGATGCCGGATAAAGCCGCGCTTTCCTCTTTGTCAATGAGCATGATCTGATCCGCGATCACGGCCTCGCCCATCTGCATAACCTGTACTTGCCAATTTAGCAGAATGCGGACATCCACTCCGTCGGCATTCATCACAGCCTGCGCCTGCTCGGCGTATAGATGGGCCATCGGCATGCTCTCCTGCGTGCACTGGGGGATCTGCTGTTCCATCTGCATCGGCCATTGGATGGTCTTGCTTAAAAGCCTTTCATCCGCATCCTTATAGACGATCTGGCAGCTCATCACGCTTTCGATCATCACCGAACCATCCCCGGGCATTGCCCTGGCGGCGCTGGGCGTTGCGAATACCGCAAGGATTTGTCCGGCGTCGTCGACGTTTTGCAGCGCCACCGTTTCGCGCACTGCCTCCACACCGGAATAGTTCCCAAGGCTGCGGCTGAGCGGAATGGTCTTGGACTTGATCTGAACGCCGCCCTTGATCGCATACGCGTCTTCGACCGCTTCGATCTCAATTGGCTGCTGTGATTCGAGCTCGATCGCGCACACCGCCCGGATCTTGATCGCATCCCCGTCCTCGGTTCCCTGCGCATGGAGATCCTTGACCTTGACGGTGGACAGCACCCTTTGATCGGACGCCGCACCGGGGGCCGGCAGCATTTCGGAGAACGGGATCTGCGCAAAGCTCTGTGCAATGGGATTTTTGGGATCATCGGTCGCGTAGGCGATAGAGATCTTCAATTCTCCTTCCACGCACAGCAGGTCGTTTTCCGCAAAAGCCTGCTGCACCGCCGCCTGTCCTTGGCTGTTGAGCACTTGTACTACGCCGGGTTGGCTTTGCGGAAGAACCGTCTCACCGCTGATCTCGGCTGCGGTGGTCGCCCTTGCACAGCGTTTTTCAAACATCAGCGGCTTGGTCCGATATACCAGGCCATCCTCCGAGCCGGAAGTCAGATATGCGAGATCCACTTCATCCGCTATGAAGAAGAGGACATCAATGACCGCGGATACGTTGATTCTCCGGCCATCGGTCAGCGACGTTTCGATCTCGCTGACATCCGCCATCGCCGTCCCTCGCATCCCGGCCTGGGCTCCCGGCACATCTGCAGTATGCTTAAATGTGGAAACGGACTCAAACGCGTGAAGCTGGTCATCGGTATCCAGATAGCACACGCATAGCGTCAGGGTGCCGTCCGTCATGGCACGCTGATCCAGGCTTTCCACGCTGCCCGCCTCGGCGCGCCCACGGACCAACAGAAGCCGTGCCATCTCCGGCTTGCCGACCGGCAGCGCCACCTCTCCTTCGATAACAGCCTGTGAAAACACTCCGCCTGTGTGACGCAGTATTCGCTGGTTTTTTTTGTTATCCAATTCTTTCTCCCCCTGTCGCAAGTATGCCATACGGGCTATTGCCGCCCATACGCTACTATGCATAGTCACACCATAAAAAAAATATGACGCATAAACAGGCAAACAAGTGGCAACTTTCCAAAACGCGCCGAATTTGCATGAACTAAGGCATAAAAAAAGAAGGACGATATGCCCTTCCACAGTTTTGCTGTAATGGCGCTTATCATAGAAAAAAAGAAAGGGCATTGTCAGCCCTTTTGCTCGTCAAGCCATTGGAGTTCAAGATGTTTGGTGAACAAGTCGCTGTATGCATAGCTCAGGCGCTTGGAAATGCCATCCTGCTGGACGAGAATGGTGAAGACACTTTGATAGACGCTCTCAACAATGCCATCGTTCTCCACGCTTTTGATACGTCCACGATGGGATTTTATATGCACCCGCCGTCCAATATTCTGTTCTATACCGCCCTTTATCTGCTGCAGCGTCTGCAAGCAGCCACCGCCTCTCGTTTGGTTTCATATCCAACATGCCCCAAACGAGTTTTTTTATGCAAATGCGTGGCTAGGCGCTCTGCTCCAACACAAGCTTATCCGCGACCAATGCTATGAATTCGCCATTGGTGGGTTTTTCATGCTTGGTGTATACCTGGAAGCCAAACATCTTGTTGATGTTTTCTATTTTCCCCCGCGTCCACGCCACTTCGATCGCGTGACGGATAGCGCGCTCCACCTTGCTCGGCGTTGTATCGAACGCTTCCGCCACCCGTGGATAGAGATCCTTTGTGATGCGGCTTACAAGCGATTCGTCGGCAATGACGTATTTGATCGCCTGACGCAGGAAATGATATCCCTTGATGTGCGCGGGAATACCGACAGTCAAGAATACGCTTGTGATGCGCTCGTCCATCGTCTTGTTCTGCGGAGGAGCCGAAACGCTTTGACCCAGACGGGGTCGCTCCCGTTGCCCGAAAATGTCCAGGATGCGCTTCTGCAAGCTCTCTATCGAATAGGGCTTGACCATGAAATAGCGCGCTCCCAGCGATAGCGTATGCCTTATTACCTCTTCGCTGGCAAAGGAGGAAACAACAATCACTTCAGGTCTGCCGTCGGGCTGTAATTCCAGCATCTTTTCCAACACACTGATGCCGTCCAGATCCGGAATGATCAGGTCAAGCACCATTGCATCACATTCGGAAAGCCTGTCCATTGCATCTTTGCCGCTGGAAATGCATTCGATATTCTCAAATGCGGACGAACGTTCCAAGTGCTTGTGCAACATGGTCCTCAGTTCATAATCGTCTTCCACAATCATTAACCGTTTACCATTGCCCAATGCAATCACCCGCTTTCAAATTAATTTGTGCCATGTTTTTTAACCTTGATCGCATATTAGCATATTTCTCGGGAAAAATGAATGAAGATAAATGCAAAATGAAAGAATTAGCCTACATTCGACAAATATCGATTCTACCTCATTGCTTTCGACATACAGTATCTGACGCATTTAAGGGAGAAACCGTATGCAGAAAAGGATCCGTATATTCATGACCATCGGGCAGGTCAGTGTGGCATTGCTGATCGGATGTCTATTCTTCCTGCAGGTCATCCGCGGCCCTTCCTATGCTCTTTTGGCGCGGGATTCGCGCGTGCGCACCATAACGGTTTCAGGCGCAAGAGGACGCATTACCGATCGGTATGGACGGACGCTTGCCGGGACTTCTCTGATGTATGAAGTGACGCTATCCGCAAGCGACGTGGCAAAATCCCAGTTGAACCAGAGCATCTATGCCGCCCTTATCATACTGGAACACGCGAATATCGCTTTGTCCTGCAGCCTTCCGATCGAACCCAAGGGCGGTGGGTACGCCTATACGCAGGCCGATGTTTCCGACTTTTTGAAAGAGCAAAAAATCAAGACCGGCACCGCAGCCCAGCAGACCGTCGACGTCCTTTTCAAGCGTTACGCCATAGACCAGATCCCGCAGGAACAGCAGCTGCAGGTACTCGCCGTACGCTTGCAAATGAACCGTCAACGGTACCGCGCTTATAAGCCGGTCCGTCTTGCGCTGTTTTCTGATGCTTCGATTTGTTCCCAGTTTGCCGAGAACAGCATGCTGATGCCTGGCATAGAGTGCTCTGCGATCCCCATGCGGATCTACCCCAACGGCTCCCTTTTCTGCCACGGGCTGGGCTACCTGGGTAAAATCAGCGCGGACGATGCCGATGAGTACAGCCAGAAAGGCTATGACGTCTATAGCGATATCGTGGGCAAAAGCGGGCTTGAGTCGGAATTTGAGGACATCCTGCATCCGACCTCGGGAGAAGTAACGGTTTCTGTGGACAGTTCCGGACGCCGCAATACCGTGCTTTCCGAAACACCGGCCAAGGATGGCCAGGACGTTGTGCTGACCATCGATTCCGCGCTGCAAAAAGTGGCTGAGCAGGCACTTACTAGCACCATGGCAAAGATACGCAGCGGCGCCTATGGGGAATCCTTCCCCAGCGCGCGCATCGGCGCAGCCGTTGCCATTGATGTATCAACCGGCGAAGTGCTGGCGATGGCCTCCACGCCAAGCTATGACCCGAACGCTTTTCTGCAGACGATGGACGACAAGACATGGCAGGCAATCAGCCCGACCTATCTGACCGCGTCCGGTGAGGTGAGCCGCGATCCTACACTACCCCGGCCGCTGGTCAACAACGCGATCATCAACGCATTCCCGCCGGGAAGTGTGTTCAAGCCCATCACCGCCTTGGCCGCATTGCAGAAGAAGGTGGTGACACCTGGCGATTACATCTTTGACCAGGGGAGATACACCTACTTTTCCACCGTCGACGCTCCCGCGTGCTGGACGTGGAACGACTCGCACGATACACACGGGCTGGTGGACCTAAAGCGGGCGCTGGCGGTCAGCTGTAACTACTATTTTTATGAGATGGGGGTGCGCACGGGCTCGGTGGATCTGGAGGCGATGGCACGCAAGCTGGGGTTGGGCCAGAAGACAGGCGTCGATATTATGGGTGAATCGGACGGCATGCTGGATTCCCAGACGCTAAGCGACGCTTCGACCATACGCAAAGCGTTGTTGCAGATGAAGTCCCTGCTCCCCAATGTAGATGAAGCCAAAGCCACGGAGGCGATACGGGCCTTATTAATAAACCCGTCCGTATCCCGCGCACAGGCGCTGTTTACACCGCTGGGATTCAGCAACGCGCAGTGCAAATCGCTGTATGATACGATCGACCTGTGGCGTTGGCGCCCGGCGCGCATCTTGGCAGCAGCGATCGGCCAGGGAGATACCTCCGTTACCGTAATGCAGATGGCGAATGCGATCGCGGCCATCACGCAAAACGGCTTACGCTATACCCCGTACCTTGTGCTCTCCGTGCCGGGGAGTTCCGGAATCACATCATCCAAGGTGGAGAGCGAAGCGTTTTTAGATGCAAACGATGTTGCAGCCGTGATGAACGGCATGCGTGAAGCAGTGCTGTCCGGCACTGCCAAAAATGCCTTTGAAGGCTGCACGCTATCGGTTGGCGCTAAAACCGGCACGGCACAGAGCACAGGCCGCGATGCCTTTGCCTGGTTTGTAGCCTATGCTCCCGCAGACAAGCCACGCATTGCGGTTGCCGTCATGATCGCCCAGGGAGGGCATGGATCGTACGCTGCGCCTGTGGCACGCGCGATCCTTGAAGCCTATTTTTCTTCGGGGGAAGGCACGCAGACCGTAAAACCCGCGGAGATGATCCCGTAGACTTTTAACCCCCTCCTAGATATCGATGATATCGCCGGTTTCCGCGTTCTGAGCCAAGATCCAATGACCATCCCTATACGCATGGAATCCCTGCAGGTTTGCCGGGGGGGACGGAGCATAGCTGCCGGGCACCGCGACGGCTACCGCGACTACCTTGCCGTCCTGTATCACTTCGCCCATCAGGTAGCTGTAATCCGCTTCCCTGGAAACAACGCGGCGCCAGCGCCACAGGTTCGCATACGGTCCCATGACGGAAAGCCTGATATCCCCTTCATCCGGTTCCATATCCATGGGCATTGCGCTAACAGAATATGATGTAAAGCTTTGCGGATCCATGGTCTGATCCATACCCTGTTGGAACATTTCCTCTTCGCCGTCCCGCCGCATGTTATCGGAATCGCTGGAGGGGCAAACGTCATACAGGTACGACCACAGGCGTGAATGGGAAGAGAGCATCGGCACGTGCTTAGGCATGTATGCCATGTTATCCTGCATCATGTTCTCGTTTTCGCCGTATTGCGGCATCTGCTCCATCCCGTACTCTTGATCGCACATGGCTTCCGGCATTTGGTACATTTCCGGCTCTTCGGACATTTCCCGAGTCATTTCACAAGCGTTATCCGGCATTTGCATCATCGGCTCCGGGCAAACACCATATTGCGGCTCTTTTTCCTGCATGATATGTTCGGGCATAGTTCCGTGCATGTATTCTTGCATGCATGCGTGCACGCACTCGTGTACGCATGCGTGCATGGAATCCCGCATGCATTCCCGCACGCACTCCCGCACGTATTTCCGCATGGAATCCGGCATGGTTTCCCACATGCAATCCAGATTCATATCCCTGCTCGGCACTTGTGAAGACCACATCCGGGTTTCGCGAACGTTACCTGGCATCATTCTCATACCCTGATCATAGAAGTCCTGCAGATGTTCCGTTTCGGGCATGCACATTTCCGGCTCCAAGGTTTTCGGCATCTCCATTTGCTGATTGGGTAGCATTTCAGGCATTGCCTTTGGGTTCTCTGGCATTGGCTGAATGTTCGGCATTTCCTGTTTAGGCATTTCGGGCATTGCCTTTGGCTTTTCCGGCATTGGCTGGATGTTCGGCATTTC
>CAZHNN010000007.1:57064-72994 GCA_964533965.1 uncultured Clostridia bacterium
GCATTTCGGGCATTGCCTTTGGCTTTTCCGGCATTGGCTGGATGTTCGGCATTTCCTGCTTGGGCATTTCAGGCATTGCCTTTGGCTTTTCCGGCATTGGCTGGATGTTCGGCATTTCCTGCTTGGGCATTTCGGGCATTGCCTTTGGCTTTTCCGGCATTGGCTGGACGTTCGGCAATTCCAGATTGGGCATTTCAGGCATTGCCTTTGGGTTCTCCGGCATTGGTTGCATGTTCGGCATTTTCAGATTGGGCATTTCAGGCATTGCCTTTGGGTTCTCTGGCATTGGTTGCATGTTCGGCATTTTCAGATTGGGCATCTCAGGCATTGCCTTTGGGTTTTCCGGCATTGGCTGCATGTTCGGCATTTCCAGATTGGGCGGCATATTAGGCATAAGCGGCGCTTGTTTTTTCATCTCCTGCATCGGCACATTGGGCTGCACAGGCATAGGTTCTTTTTTAGACTTTGGCTGAGTTTGTTTTTCATGTACAACGCGCCTATCGGATACAGATACGGCTTCCTCTACCATCGGATGCGACCTATTGGCCCTGCACATTGATTCGCTGGCATGCCAATACGCCTTGGGCATCATGCTCTGCCCCAATGCCTGCAATCCTTTGCTATTGCAAACCGCAGCCACAATGCGACCGGTCCCGATTGCAACATTTCCGGATGCTGTAAGCTCCGAGCGCCTGTTTTGCATGGGCAGGCGAACAATCATGGAGCCGTCGTCCAGGCACAACTCCGCATCCCCGTCGGAACGTATATTTGCCTGTGCCTGCACCATCGCTTGTTCACCCTGATAGGTCAGCTTCACAAAGCCGAGCGTCGTCCTACCATCCTGCGCATACAATACGATATATTGTTGTTTGATGTTCATGGCACAACCCCCTTCATCCTACAATGTATGCAGGTAAAGGTTTTTGGCATGTCACTTGTCCATAAAAACAGAAGAGCCGCATAACGGCTCTTCTGTTTTTTTATCCTGTTTTTATGTTTTCCGAAGCAATATATCGCCTACTGCATCGGACAGCGCGATGAACTCGTCTAATGAGAGCGTCTCTCCGCGCGCGGAGCCGCTGATGCCGCTTACAGCAAGCGCCTGTTCGGCTCCCTGTTTTCCAAGGCCGGGGATCGCCTGCAGGTTGTTTTGGATCGTCTTGCGGCGCATCGCAAAGCAAGCCTGCACGACGCGGAACAGCATCTGTTCGTCCTTGGGAATGACGGGCGGGATCTTCCTGTTGAGTACTACGACTGCAGAGGAAACCTCTGGCGCAGGATAGAAGCAGTTTGCGGAAACCGTGAGCGCACTCTTCACGTCGGCATAGTACTGTACCGCCACGCTGAGCGACCCATATTCCTTGCCGCCGGGCGGAGAGCAAAGCCGCTGCGCCACCTCTTTTTGCATCATCAGCACAAAGCGCTCCGTTTGTTTACATTCCAACAGATAGCGCATCAGCAAAGGGGTCGTGACATAATACGGAAGGTTTGCCACCAGCACACAATGCTCTGTTAAGTTCAGCTCTTCAAGCGGGATCTTCAGTGCGTCCGCGTGGATCAACGTAAAGTTCACATCCTCGATGCGTTCTTCGAGCAGCCTGCATAAGCCCGCATCGAGTTCGATGGCCAAAACACGCTCCGCTTTTTTTAAAAGCCGAACTGTAAGCGCTCCCGCACCCGGCCCGATCTCGAGCACTGTGGCATTGTGAAGATCTCCCGCGGCGTTTACAATCGCGTCCGCAATGTTTGCGTCGCACAGGAAATTCTGGCCCAGCCGCTTGTTCGGCGACAGGCCATGCGCCTGCAGCGCCTTCCGCAAGGCCGTAATATTCGCTCCGTCGTATGGCATATGCCCGGTCCTTTCAAAAAAGGCGCCCATTGGCGCCTTTTCGTTTTGCTTTCTAGCGATACAAAACGTATACGGTCACGTTGCGCTTGCGTCCCCATGCGTTGCATTGTGTCTGCGTATCCATAAAAAGATCCATGCTGTACGCATCGCCCACACCCGATCCGGTATCCTCAGCCACACAATATCCGTATCCCGGCACGTAGAAGAGCGTGCCATAGGAAAACACGCGGCGGTCGATGGCGCACATGCCAACCTTTGGCCATTTTCCTGTGGCCGTTCTTTTGCCGGAATGCGTGTATGCCGTAATCTGCGCCATCGTCACGGTACTCTTGATCATCGATGAGTTGGGTCCGCCCTTTGGCAATCCAACGATGTCGGGATTGAGCGTCGGCTTGCATCCTATCAATATGATCTTGTCAACCGGCGCCGTTGTGATCTTGCTGGATACCGTCTTACGCGATATCTCTATGCCGTCCCGGTATGTGACTTCCTCGGTGATGGTTCTGGTACCGTTCTTGCCTGTCTGCGATACCTTCGTGGTGCCGTAATAGTATTTGTCCGAGTTCTTGCGAACCGTTTCGTACTCCACGGTTTGTTTGTGCGATACGGTCTTGATCTCCACAGCCTGGAAGTCGATCTCCATGCCTTCGGAAATAGCGGAGGACAGCGACGGGCTGATCACATCGTGGCTGTCATAGGTAAGCCCGGCTTTTTTGAGAACATCCTTCACCGTGCCGGTTGCGATCATCACCTTGATCTTCTTGCTCTTCGTCTTGATATAGACCGTTTTGGCCCGTATGATCTGCACACCGACATCCGCTTGGATCTGTGTTGTCGGTGCAGGTGTCACCGCATCGTTTTCTCCTACGGTGACGCCGGACTTGGCGATCGCGTCCTGTATGGTACCGGTGGCAAGCCGTACGGATATCGTCTGCCCGTCCGCCTTAATGGTTATGTTGCGAGCGCGCGTGATGTTGACGACCAAGCCCTCTTTTGGTTTTTGCTGCATCGGTACGGAGATAAGATCTTCGGGTGTCAGCGTGTAGGATGCCACCGCGAGCATCTGTTCAATGGTTGCTTCCTTGGTTCGGACCGCCTTTAACACGCCGTCGTCGTTCACGCTCACCACAGAGTATCTGCCAAAGAGCATGTACCATCCAAACACGGCAACAGCGGTAACTCCCGCCAGCATAAAAAGAATGCTGAGCACTTTCGTGTTTCTGGAGAATACTTCCGCGAAAATGCCTCGAGGTCTTGCTTTGGCGTTACCCAAGGGCTTTTTATTGACGCGGGGCAATGCCGGCTCAAGTACATCCTGCATTGGCATCGCAAGCGAATCGGACAGAATGAACCTGTTTGAGGCCAGCGGCATGCCTTCGCCGCTGTTTTGCGCTTGTCCGGAAGGGATTCCCTTCTTCTTTCTGCCTTCGTCCTTGCTCTTGCGCTGTTTGTCCAGACGGCTCGGATATCCTTTTTCAATGTCCTGCTCGTCCTTATGAATCAGCTGCACGCCGTCCGGACCCACGATGTTCAGCTGTGGTTTATAATATTGCAGACCATCCTGCATTAAATTCTCGTCTTCGCCTTTTAAATGGGAGCGCGTATTTTGCAGTCCGCTTTTGATCGCGTGGCTGCCCTTTAGCACGGGAACCGTCGCCGCATGTCCCATCGTCCGCAAGGCGGAACTGATTCCGCGTTTGATAGAGCGCGACGGCTTGTCCTTGACATTACGTTGCAGTATGCCATTCAAATGCGATTTGGGGTGTAGTGTGATATCCACCCGGCGTCTTTTTTTCATGTCCGCACGGCGCTCCTTTCACAGACTTTTGGGAATATCATTATATATGCAACAAAGTTGACTGTCAAATGACCATAGTCTTCTAGCTTATTTGTCGTAAGAATTGAATTATTTTATCGCAGAACATGAACACAAGCGGCATAAGTGATATCTTTTATTGCTTTGCTGTTCTTATCATACGCTTTTCGGCGGCATGGCTCCAACCCATCCTTTGTTGAAAAGCGGGTCAAAATACAGTACACTGGTTGCATCTTCGTTTTTGGGAGACACCATGGTACTGCTGCGCGTGGACAACGTCACAAAATCCTTCGGCGAAACCACACTCTTTTCGGGTGTGGGCTTTGTTGTAATGGAAAAACAGCGGCTAGGGCTGGTAGGCGTGAACGGCAGCGGCAAGACCACGCTGATGCGGATCCTCTGCGGGCAGGACAACGCCGATTCCGGTCAGATCTCGCTTCTGCGCGACAGGAGGATCGGGTATCTTGCCCAGCACGCCCAATTTGATCCTCAAAAGTCGCTCTATGACGAAACGCTCTATGTGTTCTCGGATCTGATGGAAGCGGAAGCGGAGCTGGACGCACTGCACGAAGCTATGGAATCCCATCCCGACAACCTTCAGGCACTCATCCAGCGTCAGGCGGCGCTGTGTGAACGCTACCAGGCGGGCGGCGGGCTCACCTATAAGGCGCGCACCCGCTCGACATTGATGGGGATGGGGTTTTCGGAAACAGACCTGACACTTCCTATGTCGGCGCTCTCCGGTGGGCAGAAGAGCAAGGTACAAATGGCCAAGCTGTTGTTGTCCCGCTCCGACCTTCTGATGCTTGACGAGCCCACAAACCATCTGGACATCCAAAGCGTGGAGTGGCTCGAATCCTATCTGTTGGAATATCCAGGCAGCATGGTCATCATCTCTCACGACCGGTATTTTCTGGATAAGGTCACAACGGGCACGCTGGAATTGGAAAACGGGCATCTGCAAAGCTATGACGGCAACTACACCGCTTATCTTGCATACAAGCAGGAGCAGCGGGAAATAGAAGAAAAGCATTTTCAGACGGCGCAAAAAGAGATCCGGCGCATGGAGGAAATGATTACGCGATTTAGGAGCTGGAACCGCGAACGGAGCATCCGTACGGCGGAGCACAAGGAGCACCAGCTGGAAAAACTGCGTGAAAGCGTCAAAAAACCGGAGAAAGCCCCCATGGCCATCCGCTTCGCGCTCAACGCCAAGGAAGGCGGCGGACAGGACGTTCTGATAGCGCAGAATCTGAGCAAATCCTACGATAAGCTCCTGTTCAAAAATGTCAACCTTCAGATAAAGCAAGGGGAGCGTGTGTTTTTGCTCGGTCCCAACGGCAGCGGCAAGACGACACTGCTTCGCATCCTGTTGGGGCAGATACTCCCCGACAGCGGTGCCGTTCGCTTTGGTGCACGGATCTTCCCGGGGTATTACGACCAGCACCAGAGCAGTCTTGCCTTGAACGGCACGCCCATTTCTGAGATTCAGGACGCATATCCGGCGTTCAACGAAACACAGGTGCGAAACGCATTGGCAGCGTTTCTGTTCCGCGGTGACGACGCCTTCAAGCCCATTTCCGCCCTATCCGGCGGAGAGCGCGCAAGGGTGGAACTGTTGAAGCTCATGCTCGGACAGTACAATTTACTGCTGTTGGACGAGCCCACCAACCACCTGGACGCGCCCTCGCGCGAGGCGCTCGAAGCCGCTCTATTGGACTATGACGGCACGATCCTGGCCATATCGCATGACCGCTATCTGGTCAATCGCCTTGCCACACGTGTGCTTGCTCTCTCTTCGGACGGGCTGTACGAAAGCATCGGCAATTACGACGATTACCTTGCGCATCTTTGTCAGCTTGCCACAGCGCCTAAGGAGCAAGCCGTCATCGCAAAAGAGCCGACACAAAGCGCAATCCGAAGAGACAACGCCGCGCAACAGCGAAGGTACCGAGCGCAATTGCGAAAGGCGGAGGATGATATCGCGCAATTGGAAGAGGCAATCGCGCTACAGGAAATTCTTCTTTCAAGCCCGGAAGTGGTCAGCGATTATCAGCGTATCCTCAAGGAGAATGCCGAACTTGAATCCCTCAAATCCTCGCTCGAAGAAGCGATGCACCGCTGGGAAGAATTGTTCGTTCTCGTCGAAGAGGAATAGATTCCTCTTCGTTTTCCTGAAACAAAAAACGCGCAGTCAGGCTGCGCCTTAACTAACTATGGGATTTTTTAAACAAAAAACGCGCAGTCAGGCTGCGCCTTAACTAACCATGGGATTTTTTAAACAAAAAACGCGCAGCTCAGCTGCGCGTTTGCTATCCGATTTCTAGTCCAAGTAGGGTTCAATCAAACCCAATTGGCCGTCATCGCGCTTATACAGCACGCTGACACTGCCGTTTTCCGCCGAACGGAACACGTAGAATGTATGTCCCAACAGGTCCATCTGCATTGCCGCTTCGTCCAATGTCATCGGCTTGAGGGCAAAGCGCTTGACACGGACCACCTCGGGCCACACATCGTCCACATCCTGTTCCTGCAAACCCTCTTCGGCTGAATCCTCCGCATAGCGGATGGACTGTTCATGAATCTGCTTATCCATCCTTTTGCGGTAGCGCAAGATCTGCCTTTCGAGCTTTTTTGCGGCATTGTCGATGGACGCATACATATCGCCCGTTGCTTCTTCCGCCCGTAGAATCGTGGTGCCTATTGGCACGGTGATTTCAGCAACCTGCCTTCCGCGGAACATGGACAGCATGACCTGCACGCGCGAATCGTCTTTAAGATACTTGTCGAGCTTTTGCACGCGTTTTTCCACGACATCCGCCAAATACTCGGATACCTGCATCCCCTTGCCATTGATGGTTATTTGCATGGTTCCACTCCTTTCCAACGATCCTATAAACATTATACCATGCCCCCTTAGTCTAAAACATGGATTTCCGGTGGCAAAAAAACAAGTCTCCTAAAGTGAAAATAGACCTAGAAAATTGTTAATGGTGCTATTTGCATCCCAACCAAACCAGGCCAAATCCGGCGTCAAGCGTAAAACCAAGGTTTTAGCATATGCGTCGGAGTTGTTAGTCAAGGGGGACTCTTTCAATCGTTGTAATACAATAGATCCACTATGAAAGACACGTTCAACAGTTTATATGCACACTCTGCCAGCAAAACGCATTTTGTCGCCGACATAGAAAAAGAGCGCTTCATGCGCTCTTTGGGAGTTTTGCATTTATCGATTGCGCATTTGCGCAAAGCATTCATTGCAATAGATAGGCTTGTCATTCTTCGGGATAAACGGGACTTCGGTCTCTACGCCACAGTTGGCGCACACAGTGCGGTGAGTTACCTTTTCACGCCTTGCTGTCTTCTTGTTGGTCCGACAATCACGGCAACGGACAGGATCATTCATGAATCCTTTTTCTGCAAAAAACTCCTGTTCACCTGCGGTGAATACAAATTCGGCTCCACAATCCCGGCATACAAGCGTTCTGTCCTGGTACATCTCTGTTTCCCTCGCTTCGTTTTTTGGCATGCTCAGCTGACCTGGTCTTTGTCCCCACATCCGCCGGCTGGAAGTCTCGCTCCTAGGGCCTTGCCCCCCCACTACTGCTTCTCTCAGGTTTTCCTGATAAGATAATTCGCACAATCTTAATTGGATAGGAAAACCTGGCCGGTCTTACCTCTAAACCGCACCATGATCACCGCAATTTTTGCGACTTACGTGGATCGTTTTGCCTGCGACTGGCATCGATTTGCAACCACAGACCTGAGAACCTGCCATACTCTTTTGATTGTAGCGGAATTATGACAAAAATGCAATCATGATTTTACAGGGCGTATACATAACTATTAATATGTAAATCAATTATTCTACACCCGAACGACCGTTTTCCATCTCTTGACACACGCTTTACAGGTTAACCCCGGCGTCCACCGTCGCCGCCGCCAAAAGCGTTACCTCTGCACCTTTTGCGTGTAACGCTTGCAAACATGCCAACAGCGTCGCTCCCGTCGTGCAGACATCATCCACCACAACCACCCGCTTGCCGGAAAGATCTATACTGCAAGCAAAAGCGTCCTGCACGTTTTGCAGCCGTTCACCTTCCTCCAAACCCACCTGCTGCGCGGTGTCGCGTGTGCGGCTCAACACATCGCTCCACAACGGCGTGCCGATCCGTTCACACAACCCGTCTGAAAGAATTTCGGACTGGTTGAACCCGCGCATGCGCTGTCTTTTTTTGTGCAGCGGCACCGGAACGATGCCGTCGGCACGAAGTCCCTTTTCCGTATAGACGCGGGCAAGGCCAAGCACCAACGGCAATGCCATATAACGCTTGTTTTCGTATTTCAGCCCATGGATTAGCGTGGCGGCCGCACTTTGATAGACGTAGGCAGCGTACAGCGGCACCTTCTGCAGTCTCCGCTCACCGTCGAAACAGACGAGCTCTCTCTTGCACTTTTCACACAAACCGGCACCGTTTCCCATGCCGCGCTCCGTGCCGCAGAGCATGCAGCTGACATCGTCCGGACAGACGAGCCTTCGGATCGCATCCGCCGCTTTCATAGCGCAAACAGCGCACAAAGCGCCTTGTCCAGCCCGCTATAGCGGGCGCGTGTGCTGTTGTTGTGCACCATCTGGGAAAGCGCCCCTGGTTTTCCCACGATCCATATCTTTTTCTTTGCCCTTGTTACAGCCGTGTACAGCAGGTTTCGAGTATAGAGCATCGGAGGGCCGCCCGATAGAACGATGATCACGTTGTCAAATTCGCTTCCCTGCGATTTATGGATGCTGATAGCATATGCCAGATCCAACAAATCGGTCTGCGCATACCCATATCGGGCGATACGACCATCGTCAAAGCGGATGGCAACCTCAAGGCAATCCAAATCAATGCCCTCCACAAGCCCGATTTCCCCATTGAACACGCCCAGTCCCTTTTCAAACGCAATCCCATCATCCCGCTCCCACTCCATGCGGTAATCGTTCTTGATCTGCATCACCTGATCGCCCAAGCGAAGCGGCTTCCAGGGGGCCGCCAATTGTGGCTTTGCGGGAGATGGAGGATTCAACAGCGCCTGCAGGCGCACATTCAAACCCATCACGCCCATGTCGCCCTTTCGCATCGGCGTAATGATTTGCGCAGAGGTCTGCTGCAATATCCCCTCGACAGCCTGCCATATCTGGCTTGCCGTCTCGCAGGGGAAGAGGCGGAAATCCTCGTCGCCATTTAGGGGCATTTCGCCCCTGTTGATGCGCTGGGCGTTCACGGAGATCATACTTCCTTCGCCCTGCCGGTATACGGTATCCAGCGACACGACCGGAACCGCCCCGCATGCGATGATATCGTGCAATACATGGCCCGGGCCTACGGACGGCAGCTGGTCGGCGTCGCCAATCAGGATGAGCCTTGTCCCCTTTTTGATCGCGCGAAGAAGGCGCACCATCAGGAACACATCCACCATGGACATTTCATCCACGATAACGACAGCTGCCGAAAGCGGATTGTCCTCGTTTTTGCCGTACTCTTCCTCTGCATCCTCGACGCGGCCGTATTCCAACAACCTGTGAATAGTCTTGGCGTCCCTGCCGGTGGCTTCGGTAATGCGTTTGGCTGCCCTTCCGGTCGGCGCGCACAGCACCGTTTCCTGGCCCGCTTTGTCGAATACCGAGAGCAAAAACTGTACAATCGTAGTCTTGCCCGTACCCGGTCCGCCCGTGATCACACAGACGGGGCTCAGGATGCCCCCATGAACGGCCCGCCGTTGTTGTTCAGAGAGTATGATGCCGGAAGTTTTTTGCTGCAGGTCGATGGCATCTTCGCTGTTTACCCTTAGCAGGTTGGGGGCGCTGCAGCACAGCGCGTGGAGCCGTGCCGCGCACTCCTGTTCGGTATAGTAGAATGGGCGGCTGTATACGGGCTCATCTTCGCCTTTGCCCAAAAAGAGTTCGCCTGTCTGTACCATGCGCGCTGCCGTGCGCCTTACGAGGTCATGGGGAACACCAAGCTGTCCGGTTGTGTATTCGCAGAGAATACCGGCCGGAAGGTACGTATGCCCTTCCCCCGCCGCCTGGGTAAGCGCATAGCGCAACCCAGCTGAAAGCCTTGCCGGAGCGTCAGAGGCCATCCCCATGTGCTGTGCTATGCTATCCGCCGTTTTAAAGCCAATGCCGAAGATGTCTTCCGCCAGCCGGTAGGGGTTTTCCTTCACCATCATCACGCCGTCCGACCCGTACTCCCGTGCTATGCGGATAGCTTGGCCTATGGTAACGCCATAGTCGGATAGGCCGGAGATCACGGTGCGCAGCTCCATGTTCTCCTTATAGGAATCCCCGATGCGCTGTGCGATCACAGGACCGATGCCAGGGATCTCCTGAAGGCGGTAGGATGCAAACTGCAACACTTGCGCCGTCTCTTCGCCGAATTTCTTTACGATGGCGTTCGCCGTGGCAGGCCCGCAGCCACGGATGAGCCCGCTTGCCAAAAACCGCTCCATCGACTCGACGCTCTGCGGCACGGCAGGCCTGCACCCTTTGACAGTGAGCTGCATGCCATACTCGCGATGCTCCGTCCAGACGCCAGTAAGCTCCACCGATTCCCCTTCCCCGAGACGAGGCATAACGCCAACGGCGGTAAACTCGTCGCCATTGCTTTCCACGTCCATAACCGTGTAGCCGTTCGCCTCGTTTCGGTAGGTGATACGGATAACAGATGCAACGATCTGCTCCTTGGCTCCGTTCTGCTGCATCAACGTTCCTTTCTTTTCTCTGTATCGCATAAAATTGTTTCACTCGTCGAATACCCGTGCATATAGTATCATTATACAAGCGAAAGGACCCCTTTTCAAACCTTTCGATTACTGCCCTTGACAACAGCTTGCGTTGCTGATACACCATTTAAAGAGGTGTTGTGCGTGTCGGACGAGCTCAAGCGAATACTTGCGGTTTTATGTTATATCGCCGGTGCAGCCCTTTTGGGCTATACCGCATATACCTGCCTGACGACAGCTCTGCTCTTTCGAAGCATCGTCCTTCTCGCCGCTTCCACCTTCGTTTCGCTGCTGTTCGCCACGCTGCTTCGCTGCAGGATATCCAAAGCCCATGCGCAGCGTCGCAGGCTCGTACGGCTATTCTTGGTCTTGTGTTTTGGGATGTATGCGTTCGTTCTAATCAACCTTCTGTTTGTCCACAACAGCGACGCTTCGAATACACTGAGTTTCTTTTCACTCAAAGATCCCAACTTTGTCCCGTTCAAATCGATCATAGGCTACCTTGGCGAGCTCATAAACGGTTCTGCGGAACAGAGGGATATACTCATCCACCTGTTGGGCAATATCGCGCTGTACATGCCGCTCGGCTTTTTCCTCATGACGTTGTTCAACGGCCTGAACAAGGGTAAATACTACTTTCCAACGGTGTTGGCCATCATGGTAGGCATCCGGGCACTGCAGTATTCCCTCGGATTCGGCCGGTTTGACGTGGACGACATACTGCTCAACCTGCTGGGCGCAGCTTTTGTTTTTATGATCTTCGACATTCAAGCGGTGCGCAGGTATTTAAAAAAATGGTATCTGGGCGACCGGATACGAAAATAACCGATTTAAAACAGGGGTATCACTTTGAAACAAACGCTTGGGTTTCTTCGTAAAGCGGACGACGAATTTCAATTGATCCAAAACGGCGATTCCATTGCCGTGGGGCTGTCGGGAGGAAAGGACAGCCTTTTATTGCTGTATGCCTTAAACCTCTACCGCAAGTTCACCCATAAGGAGTACCGGCTGTGTGCCATCACGGTGCATCCCGGCCTGGGATTTGACCCGTCCCCGCTGCGGCAGTTCTGTGATCGGCTTGAGATCCCGTATTTTGTACGCGAAGGGCAGGTTGTCGAAGCGGCTATTTCACTTCGGCGGGAGGGCAAATCGCCCTGCATGCTCTGCTCCAGGCTGCGCCGCGGCGCGTTGCACGACGAAGCTCTATTAAACGGATACAATACCGTGGCGTTGGGACACCACCGTGACGACGCGCTGGAAACATTCTGGATGAGCATGTTTTTAGAAGGGCGCCTGAATACGCTCTCACCGGTCACTCACCTGTCTAGAACGGGCATCACCGTCATACGCCCGTTCATCTACCTTCGAGAAGCACACATCAAGGGCGTCGTCAAGCAGCTGCATCTGCCGGTTCAGCCGCCTATTTGCCCGTTTGACGGCTATACCATGCGAGAAAAGGCCAAAAAGGACATCGCGGCGCTGCGTCAAAGCTATAAGGATGCGGACGAGATGATGTTCCGCGCCTTGCGGAATACCGATGCTTACAACCTCTGGGACAAATATCGAATCAACATGCCGCCGCAAGAAGGACATGTAAAAAACGAGCCCAATGAAAACCATGACAGCGAGAGCGATTGATGCTGCCACTTATCCCGGATTCATACGGACGCAATGGACGAATACCGATTCGTAAGGCGGTGCCGCAATGACAATCGATGATGGCAATGGCTGCGGCAAGAACGGTTCCTTAAGAAGGAAATTGCTTGGAATTGTGATGGTTAATAAAAAACAAAAACCCCTGCTTAACAGGGGTTTTGCATTGCTTGTCCATCACAGGTCCAAATAGTCTCCGCGCTTATAATCGTACACGGCGCTGGACGCATAGCTGTCCAGATCCTCCAGCGCTTTGCCGGTGCCGATCGCGACGCAGGAGATCGCGTCCTCCGCGACATAGCAGGGCAGCTTGGTCTTTTCGCAGAGCATGCGATCCAGCCCGCACAACAGCGCCCCACCGCCGGTCATGCAGATGCCGTTTTCGGAAATGTCCGCGGCCAGCTCTGGCGGCGTGCGCTCCAGCACGCTGTGCACCGCCTCAAAGATAAGCTGCACCGGTTCCTCCAGCGCTTCCATAATCTCATTGCCGCCCACACGGACCGTCTTGGGCAGACCGGAAATCAGATTACGGCCCGTGACGTCCATATACACCTCTTCGGCGCGCGGATATGCCGTGCCGATGTTGATCTTCAATTCTTCCGCCGTGCGCTCACCGATTAACAGGTTGTGCTTTTTGCGGATATAGCGGACGATGGCCTCGTCGAACTTGTCACCTGCGCATTTGATGGATTCACTCACCACCGCGCCGCCAAGCGAAATGACCGCAATGTCCGCCGTGCCGCCGCCGATGTCCAGCACCATGGACCCATATGGCGCTCCGATATCGATACCTGCGCCGATAGCTGCCGCAATCGGCTCTTCGATCAGGTATGTCTTGCGTGCGCCTGCTTCATCCGATGCCTCGATGACACTGCGCTTCTCCACTTCCGTCACGCCACTTGGGACGCAGACGACGACACGTGGTTTGAAGAACAGCTTGCGGCCTATGACCTTTCGCAAAAAATAGCGAAGCATCCGCTCTGTGACGTCGAAGTTGGATATGACGCCGTCCTTCAATGGACGGATCGCTACGATGTTGCCGGGCGTGCGCCCGATCATCCGACGCGCTTCATCGCCTATGGATAGCATTTTTCCCGTCAGTCTGTCGATGGCAACAACCGAAGGCTCGCGCAGCACGATACCGCGCCCTCTGACATATACCAAAACGCTGGCTGTCCCAAGGTCAATGCCGATATCGCTATATTCAAACATGTGCTTATTAAATTTAAAACTAAACCCCATGCGCCACTCCTCGTTTGAATTATGTCCACCCACGCAAGAGCGCATTTAGGGCAGACTATCATCTACTCTGTATCATACCTGTAAACTTCCATTTTTTCAACGGTTTTATCCGTTCCCTTATATTTACGGTGGGTTGCAAGACCGCCCCGGATGTGTCTTTCCGCTTTGTTCTCTTCCAAAACATTCCGCACGCGGTGATAGAGGCTCCTGTTGATGCGGAACAAACGGTCGCACATGTCCTTATGCACTGTGCTTTTGCTCACGCCGAATACTTTTGCCGCATCGCGCACCGTTGCCTTCTTATCCAGAATGTACGCCGCAATGCACAATACTCGCTCTTCGATATAATCCCTCATGCAAGCCACCCCTTGTACAATTTGTACAAGGTATGCTGCGAAATGAAGCACTATGAATATCAGTATAAAAAAGACCCGGTTTGACCCCTACCCCACTGTCTGACACAGGAGACTTTCTTTTCATCATTGACCCATCCATTGTCGAATCCTTTTGGCGACATGCGCGGCAAAGTGAAAATGAGACGAATTTGCAGCGTACAAAACATCTCTGACAAACCAACGGTTTGTCAGAGATAAAAAAACCCCAGCTTGACGCTGGGGTTCCACGCCCCCGGATGGGGAACGGAGGTGGGCTTTGGCGACCGGAGCGCATGTTGTGTGGTCAATCAGGGCACTCTCCAAACTGTCGGCGCATCCGGTCTAAATGTAAGCGCATCGGCGGTTGCCTCGCGCATCGACGATGACATCATATCATCCGGTTATGGAAATAAAAGAATGGAATTGTGACACAAATGGTAAAAAATAAGGATTGCCGAATAAATCAATTGTACTGTATTCAGACAGAAGCGTCAGCCGTTGACAGCATTGCCTTCCTTCTTGCTCGCATCATCCTTGGTTTTAAATACAAACAGCTTGGAAATTATATAATTCAACAGTATCACAATCACCGTCACCAGCGATTTTGCCAACAGATCCCAAATATGCAGTACCGTCACCAACAGGGCCATAAGCGCCATATCCAGCACCATGGTTACAGCCCGGCCCAAGTAAAACGAGGCCATTTCCACCCAAATGGCTCTGTCGTGCGCCTTGCTTTGAAAAACATACCTTCTGTTCGTGATGTACGCAAACGTAACGGAGAGGAGAATGGACAAAAAATTGGCGCTGTACATCGCCCAAGGTTGCCGCATCATCAATGCAAAAAGGCGTGACAGCAGCGCGTAGCTAAGAATGCTCACAATTGTGGTCAGCGCTCCAAAAAAAAGATAGGCGATCATTTCGCGATGTCTATGATACAGCTCTTTCCACTTGTCCATGAAAATCTCCTCTGCAACAAATGAAAATTATACTATATGGTTCCCTGGATTCATTAAACCAACGAATACTACGATATGTTGTTTTTTATAAAAAGTAAAGATAAAAAGAGCCGGAATACTCCGGCTCTTTGACGCTACGCCTTTTTGGAAATCAGGTAATGTTCCCCGCTTTCCTGCTCGCGACATCTATCGCATTTTTCACCATATTGCCGCAAGTGTGGGTGGAAACCGGACTCCAGCTTTGATTTCGCTCTGCTTGAAAGATACCCAATTCATTGGAGCTCTCCTCCTTGAGGTTATCTGCCTTTACTCTTTGTCTTTTCACAGCTGTTCCTCCTTTTCCGCCATAAGGGCACTGCGAAGCGTCGTGCGTATAATTTGTAATTCAAGCCTATTTATCCGTGGGAACGGCTGTATTTTTTCATGAAAAATTCCATTGTTGATTTCTTAATGCGCGAAGCCTTTTAATACCTATTCGCTAAACGGTGCACGTTTGAATGCAGGCATATAAATGAATATAGCCAAATTTCGTCAGCAAATAAAAGAGCCGATTGCTCGGCTCTTTAACGCTCCACCTTTATTGGAATTCGAATTTAGGTTCCGGCCATGTTCCTTTCAGCCATTTCAATGGCTTTGCGGACAATGTTGCCGCAATTTCTGGAAGAAACCGATCCCCAGCCCTCATTCTTCACTGTTTGATAGACTCCCAGCTCTTTGGCTATTTCTTCCTTGAGATTTTCCGACATTAATGATCGCCTACTCACAGTCATTCCTCCTTTTCCCGGTCACCGGCTTCGATGAAGCGTCCATTGTATCGTTCGCAAAATGAACGTATTTATCCGTGGAAAAGTCTTTATAAATTTTCTGTTTTTGGACGAATCGCTTATTTTTTCTTTTTATTTACGGCTTGCGAGTGTCTGTGCGTGACTGCCGTGTTCCGCTGTTTGCACGTGGCTTGCCACCGGGCCTTCCAGGTGATTTTGGCCTGCCAGTCCCTGCTTGAGCAGGCTTTGCGCCATTCCTGCCTCCCCGGGCGTATTCTACACCCTGTGCCGGTCTGTCACTTCTGAAGTTCCGCTGCGGCCTTGATTCACCGGATCCTTCACCCTGCCCTTGCGCACTCTTCGGACGGTATCCGCCCCGGGCGTATTCTACGCCCTGCGCGGGCTTGTCACTTCTATAATTCCGCTGCGGCCTTGATTCACCGGATCCTTCGTCCTGCCCCTGCGCACTCTTCGGACGGTATCCGCCACCCCGGGCGTATTCTACGCC
>CAZHNN010000007.1:73094-87345 GCA_964533965.1 uncultured Clostridia bacterium
ATTCTACGCCCTGTGCAGGTCTGTCACTTCTGAAGTTCCGCTTCGGCCTCGATTCGCCGAACCCTTCTTCCTGCCCTTGTGCATTTTTCGGGCGGTATCCGCCCCGGGCGTATTCTACGCCCTGCGCGGGCTTGTCACTTCTATAATTCCGCTGCGGCCTCGATTCGCCGAATCCTTCTCCCTGCCCCTGCGCACTCTTCGGACGGTATCCACCTTGTGCAGGTCTACCGCTGCCGTAATTCCGCTGAGGTCTCGATTCTCCGAATCCCTCGCCCTGTCCCTGCGCGCTCTTCGGACGGTATCCGCCACCCCGGGCGTATTCTACGCCCTGCGCAGGTCTGTCATTTTTAAAATTCCGCTGCGGCCTTGATTCGTCAGAACCCTCGCCTTGGCCCTGCGCGCTCTTCGGGCGGTATCCGCCCCGGGCGTATTCTACGCCCTGCGCGGGTCTGTCATTTTTGAAATTCCGCTGTGGTCTCGATTCTCCCAAACCCTCGCCCTGGCCCTGCGCGTTCTTCGGACGGTATCCACCTTGTGCAGGTCTGTCACTTCTGAAGTTCCGCTGCGGCCTCGATTCGCCGAATCCTTCTCCCTGCCCCTGCGCACTCTTCGGACGGTATCCACCTTGTGCAGGTCTACCGCTGCCGTAATTCCGCTGCGGCCTCGATTCGCCGAATCCTTCTCCCTGCCCTTGTGCGCTCTTCGGGCGGTATCCGCCTTGTGCAGGTCTACCGCTGCCGTAATTCCGCTGAGGTCTCGATTCTCCGAATCCCTCCCCCTGCCCTTGTGCGCTTTTCGGACGGTATCCACCCCGGGCGTATTCTACGCCCTGTGCAGGTCTACCGCTACCGTAGTTCCGCTGCGGCCTTGATTCGCCAGAACCCTCGCCCTGGCCTTGCGCGCTCTTCGGGCGGTATCCGCCGCCCCGGGCGGATTCTACACCCTGCGCAGGCCGATTACGTTGCCCGTCCCGCCTTTTCCCGGAATCTGCGTTGCTTGTATGACCGGCATTACGGCTTTTTCCCGTGCCACTCTGTGTCCTGCCGCCGCTTCGTTTCCCGTATCCCTTTTCCATCGTCTTTCCTCTCCCACTATTCGTCATCGTCATCAAACGCATTTTGTCGTTCTCATCCAATACAGGCTTTACAAGGCTATCCGATTCATATCCGATCAGATCCTCCCGGCCCGCCTGCAGCAGCGCCTTTCGCACCATAGGCGCATTTTGTGGCAGGAAGAATTGCAGCAGCGCTCGCTGCATCCGTTTTTCTTCCATGCTTTTTGGCACATATACTTCCCGCCCATCGCGCGGGTCCATGCCGGTATAGTACATTGCGGTGCTAAGCGTCCCCGGCGTGGGGTAAAAATCCTGCACCTGCTCGGGCCGCTGCCCCGTCTTCTTCATTTCGCACGCCAATGCAATCGCAGCGTCAAGGTTGCTGCCGGGATGGCTTGAGATGTAATACGGAACGATATAGATGTCCATTCTGTTGTTTTTCGCGATAGCCTCAAAGCGCTGGCAAAACCGCTCGTAGACGGACGGCTCCGGCTTTCCCATCAGGTGCAACACCACAGGCTGGCTATGCTCAGGCGCCACTCTTAGCTGTCCGCTGACGTGGTGCGTTATCAACTCTTCGAGAAAACTCTTGTCCCTATCGTACATCACATAGTCGTATCGTATGCCCGATCGCACGAAAACTTTTTTCACGTCCGGCAATTCCCGAAGCTTTCGCAAAAGATTCAAATAATCCCTGTGCGTAACTTCAAGCAATTCGCACTTGGGCACGAGGCAGGATTTGTTCTTGCACACGCCGGCTTTGCGCTGCTTCGTACAAGAAGGCTGACGAAAATTGGCAGTTGGCCCTCCAACATCGTGTATATATCCCTTGAAGCGCGGATCCTTCGTCATGCCTTTTGCTTCGTCAATTAGGGATGCATGGCTGCGCACCTGCACCGACCGCCCCTGGTGATAATGCAACGCACAAAACGAACAGCCGCCAAAACAGCCGCGGTTGGAGGTCAATGAGAACAGCACCTCATAGAGCGCCGGAACTTCCTGTTGATAGCTTGGATGCTGATCCCGCATATACTCTAGCGCATAAACTTCGTCCATCTCCGGCGTAGAAAGCGGTTTTGGCGGCGGGTTGGCAATGACAAATCCCTTCTCATACGGCTGCGCCAATACTCTGCCGCCAATCGCGTCGTTTTCATGCTGCTGTATCATAAAGGCCCTGTTGTAGGCGTGCTTGTCCTCTGCAACCTCCGCAAAGCCGGGCAGTATCACGGCATCTTCCGCAGCAGCGGACGCAGCATATGCCGTTCCCGGCACGCCATGGATCTGCTTGATGGGCACGCCGCGTGAGAGCAAATCTGCAATCTTCACGGCAGGTTTTTCTCCCATGCCGTATACCAGCAGATCCGCGCCGGAATCCACTAAAATGGAATGCCGTACGCGGTCGTCCCAGTAATCATAATGCGCAAAGCGCCGAAGGCTCGCCTCAATACCGCCTAAAATGACCGGCACATCCCCGTACGCTTCGCGGATACGGTTCGTATACACGATGCACGCCCGATCCGGCCTCTTGCCCGCAGCGCCGCCCGGCGTATAGGCATCCTCGCTGCGCCTTTTTTTGTTGACAGTATAGTGCGCCACCTGTGAGTCGAGGTTGCCCGCCGTGACGAAAAAACCAAGTTTGGGCTTTCCAAAGAGCATGAAATCCGATGTGTCGTGCCAATCCGGCTGCGCGATGATCGCAACCCGGTATCCCGCGTGCTCCAGAGTCCGCGAGATGATTGCCGTGCCGAAACTTGGGTGGTCGACGTATGCGTCACCCGTAACGAGGCAAAAATCGGGGCTATCCCAGCCCAGCGTATCCATTTCCTGTCTTGTCAACGGTAAAAATCGGTTCATACTTATCCTTTCAAACCCGTATTGCGAACACAGTATGCAAATTATATAATGCACACAAGGGGGAATCGTTTTGAGTGTGCCCTATACGCTTACGCGCAAACCGGTCAAAAACATCAATCTTCGCGTGAAAAGCGATGGAAGCGTTGCTGTCAGCGCACCGTATCATATCAAAAGATCGCACATCGACGCGTTTGTGCAAAGCAAGCAGCGCTGGATCCAAAGTGTGCAGCGGCGGCTGCAGCAGGCTCCCAAAACCATTCCCGTAAACGCAAAAACAGCTCCGACAAAGCTGTGTTTGGAGCGTTTTGCACCCCTTGTTGAGCGAGCCTTGTTCACCCTGAACCAGCCCCCGGTTACGCTTCGCATCCGCACCTGCAAATCCCGCTGGGGAAGCTGCCAGCCCAAAGCACGGATCATCATGCTCAACCGCGCTCTCTATCCTCTGCCGCAGCGGCTTGTGGAATACGTCGCACTTCATGAATGCGCGCATCTATTGGTCCCCAACCACGGAGCTCAGTTTCAGGCGCTGATGCAGATGCACATGCCGGATTACAAACAACGGCGCAAAGCCCTTCGACAATACGATCTTTGTGGAGACAACGCATGAGTGAAGTCAAAACCAATGCGATGCGGATGCTGGATTCCGCGCATATCCAATATCACACCTATCATTACACCGTGGAGGACGGGCATATCGATGGCGTGTCGGTGGCCAATAAGATAGGACAGCCCGTCGAATCCGTCTATAAGACATTGTTGACGCAGTCGCCGGACCGCGGCGTGTTCGTATGCGTCATCCCCGTCCACAAGGAGCTCGATTTCAAGCTGTGCGCCAAGGCTTTTTCACAAAAGAGCCTGGCTCTGTTGCCATTGGCTATGATCACGCAGGTCAGCGGCTATGTGCGCGGCGGCTGTTCGCCCATAGGAATGAAAAAGCGCTATCCGACGCTTATCGACGAGACTGCCAAAGACATTTCCGTCATCATCGTCAGCGCCGGGCGCATCGGTTCTCAGGTTGCATTGAGCCCGGCAGACTTGTGTGCCATTACGGGCGCAAGCTTTGCAGCACTATGCCGCTGATTCACATAAACGCAGATTTTTCATTTATATGACAATAAGGGCTGTACCGTCAAGCCCTTTTTCAAATTTCGTTTAAATATACCCGTGGTCCCATCTCATACAGGTCGTTGCCGTACATATCCATGATCACGATACACGGAAAATCCACAACCTAGAGCTTGGCAATGGCTTCGCTCTGCAGTTTGAGGAACGCAATTACCTCTCCTGAGACGACGCTTTTGGCCAACAGCTTCCCGTTATCATCGTCAGTGCCGGGCGCATCGGTATGCAGATTGCATTACGTCCTTTGGTGCTTGACAGTATGTCCTTTATATCTATTTACCTGTTGTCATTTTTTCGCAAGCATTGATAAATTTCAAGAAAATTTTATTCATATTTTTATCATAGTCAATCATCATTTCTGGATGCCATTTTAATCCCAATACAAATTTATTTTTACTTAATTCAATAGCTTCTACATATCCATCATCAGAAAATGCCGAGATTTCAAGTCCATTTATATCTTCTTCTTTAGCAAAAAGAGTATGAATACTATTTACCTTTATCTCTTCTTCATTCAAAATATCGTATAACAAAGTATCTTTAATAATTATATTTTTATGAGCATATTTTCCGTCTTCTTGATTATGAATAGTATCTTCCTTCATTAAGAATGGAGTTCCACCTAAGGCACGAATAATATTATTAAATCCAGCACAAATCCCCAATATTGGGATATCATTTTTAACAGCATATTTTGCAGCTTCTATTTCATAACTTGCACTTGATAATCCACCTTCTAAAACAATTCCATCACACTTATCTAATAAAGTATACAAATCTTCTTTTTCTTGATTCGTGAGTTTTGTATTGTCAATATCATCAGTAAGATTAAAATTATTAGTGGCTTGTGTTGGTAGAATACCTATTACAATACCGCCACTGTTTAAGATAGCGCATCTAATAGCATCATAAATAATTTGTTGAGAGAATATTTTATCTTTTTCTTCAACAAATACATTTGGTTTACTTACAATTCCAATAATTGGCTTACAATTCTTTTCCATAATCTATACTCCTTGATTAACAAAAAGGCAAAGCCTTCTTATTTATGTCACACAGGGGCTTGTCATTCAAGCCCCTGCTGCATTTTATCAAGGTATTTTTTCGGTCCCGTTTCGTACAGATCGTTGCCGTATATGTCCATGATCACGATACACGGAAAATCCACAATCTGGAGCTTTGCAATGGCTTCGCTCTGCAGTTCTGGGAACGCAATTACCTCTCGTGAGACGACGCTTTTGGCCAACAGCGCTCCTGCGCCGCCGATGGCTCCGAAATAAGCCGCACCGTGTTTGATCATGGCTTGCTTGACAGCGTTGTTCCGCTTGCCCTTGCCGATCATGCCCTTCAATCCCGCCTCGATCAGCTTTGGAGCATATGCGTCCATGCGGCCGCTGGTCGTAGGTCCCAATGCGCCCACGGGGCCGCCCGGCCTTGCGGGTGTCGGACCTGCGTAATAGATGATCTGCCCACAAAGCGGCAGCGGCAGCTCCTCCCCTTTTTCCATCATCGAAACGAGGCGTTCGTGTGCCGCATCCCTTGCCGTATAGATCGTTCCGGAAATCAATACGGAATCCCCCGCTTTGAGCCTCTTTATTGCATCCATATCCAGTGGCGTTGTTAACCTTTGCATGTTGCCCTCCCTACAGCGTTACGCTGGCGCGTCGTGTCACATGGCAGTTGATATTAACGGCCACCGGCAGCGCCGCGATGTGCGTAGGCGCAGCGTTTATGTGCAAACCTAGCGCCGTTGTCCTGCCGCCAAAGCCCTGAGGACCTATGCCGATTTGATTGATTTTAAAAAGCAGTTCTTCCTCCAGCGCCGCATAGTAGGGATCGGGATGAACGCTTCCGATTTGTCGGAGCAACGCCCTCTTTGCCAGCAACGTCACGCCGTCAAAGCTGCTGCCGATGCCAACGCCCACGACGATCGGCGGGCACGGGTTGCTCCCTGCCAGATTCACCGTCTCGAGCACGAATGCCTTTACACCTTCCACACCGTCGGAGGGGTTGAGCATTTTCAGGCGGCTCATATTCTCGCTTCCAAATCCCTTGGGCAAAAGCGTGAGTGTACAGCCTTCGCCTTCCACCAGGTCGATGTGCAACAGCGCAGGCGTATTGTCCAGCGTGTTCACCCTCCTCAGCGGGTCCTTCACCACGCTCTTGCGCAAAAAGCCCTTCTGATATCCCCGCCTGACGCCCTCATCCACCGCTTGATCAAGCGATCCGCCCGTAAGGTGTACGTCCTGACCAAGCTCGATGAACACGCAAGCCATGCCCGTATCCTGACAGATAGGCAGGGTGCCCTGTTGGGCTATATCGGCGTTGTCGATGATCTGCAGCAACAGTTCCCTTGCTTGAGGCCATGGTTCCGTTTTCGCGGCACATTCAAGGCTGCGCCTGACGTCGCAAGGCAGCTGATAGCAGGCTTGTATGCACAAGGCTTCCACGGCATCCGTGATCGCTTGTACGGGTAAGGTTCGCATGAATCCCACTTCCTTTTATGACGATGCAAATCACCTTTATCATATCAGCAATCCATGCCCACGTCATGATAAAGCGGTAAAAATATCACTTTTGCAAAAAAAATGTAAGTCATATTTTTTATTAATAGTCAGTATTCTTGACTGTATCTGACCCTAACGTTACAATATGGTTGATACTTATAATGCCGCTCCGAATCAATTCCGCCCACCGGGAGGTTTTGGTCGTTAGGGTTTGCCGGGCAACCGACAAGCCTGCCTTTGCAAAGGAGTCTGCATGCCTTTGGCTGTGCAGGCTTTTCTTTATTCTCCAGCACTTTTGGTAATATCAAAGGAGGGCTCTAAATGTCATTCGGCTACAACAACAAGATCCTGATGGTAAACCTTACAACCGGCGAAATCAATGTGGAGGAGCCGGGAGACAAGTTCTACCGCATGTATCTGGGCGGTAACGGCATCGGCGTATACTATTGCATGCGGGATATCCCCAAAGATGCTGACCCACTGGGGCCGGACAATGTCCTTGCGTTGTCCGCAGGCGTTGTGACGGGCGCGCCCGTCATGGCATCTTCACGCATCGTGGCAAATGCCAAATCCCCGGTCACGTTTGGCATTGGCGATGCGCAGGGCGGCGGGTATTTCGGCCCTGTTTTGAAATTCTCCGGCTATGACGCAGTTATCTTCAAGGGCAAAGCGGAAAAGCCGGTATATCTGTTTCTGCGCAACGGCAAAGCGGAGCTTCGGGATGCAAGCCACATCTGGGGCATGACAACAAAGGACTATGAGACAAAGCTTCGGGAAGAGATCAACCGTGATGTCGTGGTCTGCGGCATAGGCCCCGCGGGCGAAAATCTCTGCCGCTACGCATGCATCATCAACGAGAGGAAACACGCCTGCGGCAGGACCGGTATGGGCGCCGTGATGGGCAGCAAAAACCTCAAGTGCATCGCGGCTGTTGGCAAAACACCTTCCTACGAATATGCCAATACGGAATTGATTCAAAAGAATCTCCGTTTTGCAGGGGAATGGGCGAAAACATCCCCTATGTTTACCTCCTTTAACAAGTATGGTACCAACGGTGGCATCTCGGGCCAGAACAGCGCCGGCATGCTCCCGACAAAGAATTTCTCTGAAGGGTATTTTGAACCCACGGACCAAACGCTTACCTCCATGGTCATGAACGATACGGTAAGCATTGGCAACGAGCGCTGCTACATGTGCAACATCGCCTGTAAACGCCATGTAAAGTGCACACAAGAAGCGCATGGCTGGGACGTGGATGAAGCATATGGCGGACCGGAATACGAAACGGTAGCAATGGTCGGCAGCAACCTGATGATCGACGATATGCCGACCGTCTGCAAACTCAATGAGATCTGCAACGCCTACTCCATCGATACCATTTCCGCGGGAGCATCCATCGCATTTGCGATGGACCTCTATGAGGCAGGCATTCTGACAAAGGAACAATGCTACGGGCATGAGCTTCGCTTCGGAAACCGCGAGGGTGCCGTGGACCTTCTGATGCGTATCGTCACGCGCGACGGGTGGCTGGGGAACCTGTTGGCCGAAGGCACCACCATTGCCGCCAAACAGATCGGCAACGGGGCGGAATACTACGATATGTCCGTCAAGGGCAACCCCTATCCCGCGCACATGCCGCAGGTGAAGAAGAACCTCGCCGTCCACTACGCCGTCAATGAATTCGGCGCAGACCACATGACCGCGGGACATGATCCGGGGTATGACGTAGGCGGTTTCCAAGGTCCCGGCGCGTTGGGGCATTATGTGCTGGGCATCTATGAACCATTGCCATACCGCAAGCAGACGGAAGAGAAGATGAAGATGAACTACTACTCACATCTTCAGACGCAGATTGCCAACGGCCTTGCCGTCTGCTCGTTTGCGTATGGTACAGATGGCTTGTATAACGTCGAGCGCACGTTGGAGATTGTCAACGGAGTCACGGGCTGGCAGACCAACTATTGGGAACTGATGAAGTCCGCCGAACGCGTACTGGTTTTGATGCGCCTGTTCAACCAACGCGAGGGTTTCGGCGCAAAGGACGACGTGTTGCCCAAACGGACGTTCGAACAAGGGTTTAGCGATGGCGCCGCAAAGGGCGAGCACGTGGAAGAGGATGAATTCTATAGGCTTCGCAGCCTGTACTACGATATGGCAGGCCTTGACGAAGAGGGCCATCCGCGTCATTCAAAGGTTGTTGAACTCGACCTGCAATGGGCGGAAAAACTGGCAAAGCAAGCCGATTAGAATTAAAATATACATTGAGTGGTTTGAAAGAACAAAGGAGGGTAATTGATGTCTTACGGTTACAACAACAAGATCCTGATGGTGAACCTGACGACAGGGGAAATCAACGTCGAAGAGCCCGGTGACAAGTTCTACCGCATGTATCTGGGCGGCACCGGCATCGGAACGTATTACTGCATGCGGGATATCCCAAAGGGCGCGGATCCCCTTGGCCCCGACAATGTCCTGGCTCTTTCTGCAGGCGTTGTGACGGGCGCGCCTGTTATGGCATCTTCGCGCATTACCGCGAACGCCAAGTCCCCGGTTACGGGCGGCATCGGCGACGCGCAGGGCGGCGGGTATTTCGGCAACACGCTGAAGTTTGCGGGCTTTGACGCCGTCATCGTTTCGGGCAAATCCGAAAAGCCGGTCTATATATTCGTTCAGGACGGCAAGGCGGAAATCAGGGATGCAAGCCATGTCTGGGGTATGACCACGAAGGATTATGAAACCGCGCTTCGATCCGAGATTAGCCGTGACGTCGTCGTTTGCGGCATCGGCCCCGCGGGCGAGAACCAGGCTGTGTATGCCTGCATCATCAACGAGCGCAAGCACGCCTGCGGGCGGACAGGTATGGGAGCTGTCATGGGCAGCAAGAACCTTAAGTGCGTAGCAGCCATCGGCAAGAAGCCAACCTACGAATATTCCGATCCGGCACTTTTGCAGAAAAACCTTCGCTATGCCGGCGAGTGGGCGAAAACTTCGCCCCAGTTTGCTTCCATGAACCAATTCGGTACCAACGGTGGCATCGTCAACCAGAACAATGCGGGCATGCTGCCCACCAAGAACTTCACCGAGGGGTATTTTGAGCCCACGGAAAAAACGCTTACTTCCATCGTCATGAACGATACTATCTCCATCGGCAACGAGCGCTGCTATATGTGCAACATCGCCTGCAAGCGCCACGTGAAGTGCACGAAGGAAAAGGACGGCTGGGATGTGGATGAAGCGTACGGCGGGCCGGAATATGAAACGGTTGGCATGTTTGGCAGTGATCTTTGCATCGACGATATGCCCACCATTTCCAAAGCCAACGAGATCTGCAATGCGTACGGCATTGACACCATCTCCGCCGGTGCCACCATCGGATTCGCAATGGATCTGTATGAAGCCGGCATCCTGACAAAGGAACAATGCTACGGGCACGATTTGAAGTTTGGCAACCGCGAAGGCACCATCGACCTTTTGATGCGCATTTGCACCCGTGACGGCTGGCTTGGCAATTTACTGGCGGACGGCATCGCAGCAGCCGCGAAGGAAATCGGCAACGGAGCGGAGTATTACAACGCATCCGTCAAGAACAACCCATACCCGGCGCATATGCCGCAGGTTAAAAAGAACCTTGCCGTGCACTATGCCATCAACGAGCACGGCGCGGATCACTGCACCGTCGGTCATGACCCCGGTTTCGATGTGGGCGGTTTCCAGGGCCCGGCAGCCATCGGCCAATACGTGATGAGCATCTATGAGCCGCTGCCGTTCCGCAAGGACGTCGAAGGCAAGATGAAGATGAACTACTACACCCATATGGCGCGTGCGGTCGTCAACGGCATCTGCGTGTGCACCATGGGTTACGGTTCCTCTCCGGCGGCGCTGTACGATATCGGACGCATGATTGAAATCGTCAATGGTACAGCCGGCTGGCAGACGAACTATTGGGAACTGATGAAATCCGGCGAGCGCATATTGGTGCTGATGCGTCTGTTCAACCAGCGCGAAGGCTTTGGCGCAAAGGATGACGTGCTGCCCAAACGCATGTTCGAGCAACCGTTCTCCGCCGGTTCCGCTTCGGGCGAACATGTGGACGAAGAGGCATTCTATAAGCTGCGCAGCCTGTATTACGATATGGCAGGCCTGGACCAGGAAGGCCATCCGCGGCATTCCAAGGTTGTGGAACTCGACCTGCAGTGGGCGGAAGAGCTTATTAAGTAAGCAGAATAAAACCAATTTCAACCTGATAGATAGGAAACGGCATAGCGGGAGAGGCTATGCCGTTTCTTTTTAAACTTAAAATGGAAAATTACGGAATTGTAAAGCACATCTGCCCGAAATGGCAACCTTTTAAACTTGACGTTTATTCTCATTGTCTGTAAGATATCCTATGAAAAAGTATAGCCAGCTCCGAACCATCATGACCCTTGCAATCACCGATCCAAACCGGTGATTGGCGGGGGCGATGATGGTCGTTAGGGTTTGCCGGGCAACTGACAAGCCTGCCTTTTGCAAAGGAGTCTGCATACCTTTATTTGGTTATGCAGACTTTTATATTTGTACAATGTACGCAAAATACAAGGAGGATTTTTATGTCATTCGGTTACAACAACAAGATTCTGATGGTAAACCTGACGACCGGCGAAATTAATGTCGAAGAGCCGGGCGACAAGTTTTACCGTATGTACCTGGGCGGTACCGGCATCGGCACCTACTACTGCATGCGGGATATCCCCAAGGGCGCAGATCCAATGGATCCCGACAACGTTCTGGCGCTGTCTGCCGGCGTAGTGACGGGTGCACCTGTTATGGCATCTTCGCGTATCGTGGCAAACGCCAAATCGCCTGTTACGGGCGGCATCGGCGACGCACAGGGCGGCGGATTCTTTGGCAACACGCTGAAGTTTGCAGGCTTTGACGCGGTGATCGTTTCGGGCAAAGCCGAAAAGCCGGTCTATATCTTCGTTCAGGACGGCAAGGCGGAAATCAGGGACGCAAGCCAGATCTGGGGCATGACCACGAAGGATTATGAAACAAAACTCCGCGAAGAGATCAGCCGCGATGTCGTTGTATGCGGCATCGGTCCTGCGGGTGAAAGCCTTTGCACCTATGCCTGCATCATCAACGAGCGCAAGCACGCCTGCGGTCGTACCGGCATGGGCGCTGTGATGGGCAGCAAAAACCTCAAATGCGTGGCGGCAGTCGGCAAAAAGCCGACCTACGAATACGCGGACCCGGCTGTTCTGCAGACGAACCTGCGCTGGGCTGCCGAGTGGGCCAAGACCTCCCCGCAATTTGCCCGCATGAACAACTTCGGCACCAACGGCGGCATCACCAACAACAACGACGCGGGCATGCTGCCGACCAAGAACTTCGCCGAAGGCTATTTTGAACCGACGAGTGCAACGTTGACATCGGTGGTCATGAACGACACCATCTCAATCGGCAACGAGCGCTGCTATATGTGCAACATCGCCTGCAAGCGCCACGTGAAGTGCACGAAGGAAAAGGACGGCTGGGATGTCGACGAAGCGTACGGCGGACCGGAATATGAGACCGTCGGCATGTTCGGCAGTGATCTTTGCATCGACGATATGCCCACCGTTGCCAAGGCAAACGAGATCTGCAACGCCTATGGCATCGACACCATTTCCGCTGGCGCCACCATCGCATTTGTGATGGATCTGTATGAGCACGGTATTCTTACGAAGGAACAATGCTACGGTCACGAGATGAACTTCGGCAACCGTGAGGGTACCATCGATATTCTGCAGCGCATCGTGACAAGGGACGGCTGGCTTGGCAACATATTGGCCGACGGCTTGGCGGCTGCCGCCAAGGCGATCGGAAACGGTGCGGAATACTACAACATGGGCGTCAAAAACAATCCCTATCCGGCTCACATGCCGCAGGTCAAGAAGAACCTCGCGGTGCACTATGCCATCAACGAACATGGCGCAGACCATTGCACCAATGCCCATGACCCGGGTTACGACGTCGGCGGCTTCCAGGGCCCCGCGGCCGTTGCCAACTACGTGATGAGCATCTATGAGCCGGTAAAGTACCGTCAGGATGTCGAAGGCAAGATGAAGATCAACTATTACATGCACATCCAGCGCTCTACGCTCAACGGCCTTGCCGTTTGCCAATTCGGCTACGGTTCGGTAGGCTCGCTGTATGACGTGAACCGCACGGTGGATATCGTCAACGGCATCACCGGATGGCAGACGAACTATTGGGAATTGATGAAATCCGCCGAGCGCATTTTGGTACTGATGCGGATGTTCAACCAGCGCGAGGGCTTCGGGGCGAAAGACGACGTGCTGCCCAAGCGTACGCTGGAGCAGAAGTTCTCCTATGGTGCCGCCGAAGGCGAACATGTGGATGAGAAAGCTTTCTACGAACTGCGCAGCCTGTACTACGATATGGCAGGCCTTGACCAGGAAGGCCATCCGCGCCATTCCAAGGTCGTGGAACTCGACCTTCAATGGGCGGAAGAGCTCCTAAAATAAATCAACAACTGAATTCTTTATGATAAAACGGCATAGTCAGAAGCTATGCCGTTTTTTTTGTATCTGTATGGCACAGGAAGCACGCTCTTGACGATTTCGATTTCCAGGATGTATGATAAAGGAAACTTTATAGATTATAAAAAATGCTCCGAGCCAACTCCTCCCTCCGGGAGGTTTTGGTCGTTAGGGTTAGTTGGGCAACCGGTTGGCCTGCCATGGCGCAAAGGACTGCATGCCTTATTTGGCTATGCAGGCTCTTGTTTATTTCCAATGAACTATAATAGTTTAACAATCAAGGAGGGTTCAGCATGTCTTTTGGCTACAACAACAAGATCCTAATGGTCAACCTGACAACAGGGGAGATCAACGTCGAGGAGCCCGGCGACAAGTTTTACCGCATGTATCTGGGTGGGGCCGGCATCGGCGCCTATTATTGCATGCGGGATATCCCCAAGGGCGCAGATCCCCTGGGTCCCGACAACGTCCTCGCATTGACCGCAGGCGTTGTAACGGGTGCTCCCGTCATGGCATCTTCACGCATCGCGTCAAACGCCAAGTCTCCTGTCACGGGTGCCATGGGCGACTCACAGGGAGGCGGATGGTTCGGCAACACGCTGAAGTACGCCGGCTATGACGCTGTCATCATCAAGGGTAAGGCGGAAAAACCGGTATACATTTACGTTGAGGATGGCAAGGCGGAGATTCGGGATGCTTCCCACATCTGGGGCATGACCACCGCAGATTACGAGGCCAAACTGCGTCAGGAGATCAGCCGTGACGTATACGTATGCGGCATCGGTCCCGCGGGCGAGAACCAAAATGTGTATGCCTGCCTGATCAACGAGCGCAAGCACGCCAACGGTAGAACCGGCATGGGCGCGGTCATGGGCAGCAAAAACCTCAAATGCGTGGCAGCGCTTGGCAAAAAGCCGACCTACGATTATGCCGATCCAGAATTGCTGCAGAAGCATCTTCGTTATGCAGCGGAATGGGCGAAGACTTCACCGAACTTTGCCCGCATGAACACGTTTGGCACCAGCGGCGGCGCCGTAAACAACAACCAGCTCGGCATGGTGCCGACCAAGAACTTCACCGAAGGTTTCTTTGAGCCTACGGATAAAACGCTTTCCGGCGTTTTGATGAAGGAAACCCTCGTCATCGCCCATGAGCGCTGCTACATGTGCAACATCGCCTGCAAGAGCCAG
>CAZHNN010000007.1:87355-111017 GCA_964533965.1 uncultured Clostridia bacterium
CAAAGCCACCAAGGAAAAGGATGGCTGGGATGTCGACGAAAGGTATGGCGGGCCGGAATATGAGACCATCGCAATGTTCGGTACGAACTGCATGCTCGATGACATCGTGACCGTCGCCAAACTGAACGAGATCTGCAACGCCAACGGCATCGACACCATCTCCGCGGGCGCACAGCTCGCATTCGCGATGGAATGTTACGAAGCCGGTTTGCTTACGAAGGAACAATGCTACGGGCATGAGCTGAAATTTGGCAACCGCGAAGCTGCCGTTGATCTTTTGATTAAGATCGTCACGAGAGACGGATGGCTTGGCAACATCCTCGCCGACGGCCTCGACGCGGCAGCCAATGCGATCGGCGGCAATGCGCATTATTTCAAGGCCTCTATCAAGAACCACCCGTACCCGGCGCACATGCCGCAGGGCAAGAAGAACCTCGGCGTGCATTACGCTATCAACGAGTTTGGACCGGACCACTGCAGCATCGCCCATGATCCCGGCTACGACGTCGGCGGTTTTCAGGGCCCCGCAGCTGTGGCGAACTACGTGATGGGCATCTATGAGCCCGTCAAGTACCGCGCGGAAGTCGAAGGCAAGATGAAGATCAATTACTACATGCACATGCAGCGCACCGTATTGAACGGCATCGGCGTTTGCATGTTCGCGTACGGATCGGGCGGCTCCCTGTACGATGTCAACCGCATGATCGACATCATCAATGGCGCCACCGGCTGGCAGACGAACTACTGGGAAGTGATGAAAGCCTCGGAGCGCACCATCAACCTCATGCGCCTGTTCAACCAGCGCGAAGGTTTTGGCGCCAAGGACGACGTGTTACCCAGGCGTCTGTATGACGACAAGTTCACGGTAGGTCCGCTGGCAGGGGAGCATATGGACGAAGAAGCGTTCTATAAGCTGCGTAGTCTCTACTATGACATGGCCGGACAGGACGAGGAAGGCCATCCGCGCCACTCTAAGGTCGTGGAACTCGATCTGCAATGGGCGGAAGATCTCGTCAAAGAAGCCTAACCATCCGATCGTAAGAAAAACGGCACAGCGGGAGCTGTGCCGTTTTGTTTTGCCGCTTGTTATTTTAGTTTCAGGGTTCCGAGTTTGCTAAAGTTACTTAGCGAGTAGGCCGTGACCCTCTCGGAGCTGCAGACGTAGAAAACTTCGCCTATGAACAGCCCGCGCAATGTCCCGTCCCAGACATCCGATCCCATGTCGATCTTCGCCTTCTGATAGAAGCCTTTATCCTTGTCGTAACCGTAGATAAAGTATTTGCTCTCGGCCGGGAACGCGATGAGTGAACGCTTTGCATCCACCAGGATGGCTTTATGATTGTAGCTCGCATCCGACCAGCTGGCATCGAGCTTCAGCGTGTTTACCTCGCTGACGTTCTTCGGGTCGCTTACGTTGAACATGCTCAGCTTCAAGCCGCTCACCTTGCCGCTTTGCGCATCGGCCTCTTTGCCGAATCCAAACAACAGGCCTTTGTCGTATACATGCAGGTATTCGGAGAATCCGGGGATCTTGAGCGAGCTTAGCACCTTTGGGTTTTTTGCGTCGGAAAGATCCACCGCGAACAGCGGATCCACCTGGCGGAACGTTACGAAATAGCCCACGGGACCGTCGAAGCGAACCGAATAGATGACCTCGTCCTTGGCCAGATCGGTGATGCTGCCAAGCGTTGCAAGATTTTGATCGAGCGTGTAAAGCGCATTGGAGCTGGTGTTCGAGTAATCGTAGGTGTCCACGCCGTCCGTATAGATTTTTGTCGTGTACACGTTATTGGTGGTGCAGATGCGGAACACCCCGCCATATTCGTCCATGGAGAACTGGTTGCGCAGCATGCCCGGGATGGTAGCCGAAGCCTTTTGAGTGATATCTCCGCCGTTGATCTTGAACAGCAGCAACTTGGTCTTCTGCGATCCCGTAACGATGACGACGTTCTTGCCGTTGGCATCCTTTTGAACGGGCGATTTATCCTCGGCATACTGGCTTGCCGCCACCAACAGGCTGTCCGCATTGGCGTATACCGTGCCAGCGCTGCCAAGCACCGCTTTGACGCTTCCGTGCTGCTTGGCATCCTTGACGGCGATGGACGTCACGACGACATACGCGGCCGTTTCCGGGTTCTCAAACGTCTGGATGTTCATGGGCTCTATGAGCCTGGTTTCCGATCCGCTGCTGATTTTCGGCACGAACGTATCGGGCTGTCCTTGTACCGCGCTGCCAACGTAGTAGTTGGAGAGCAGATACACGATGTCACCCACCATGCGGGCGCTCAGATAGCTTCCGCTCTGCGTCAGCTGGTTGAGCTTCTTGGGAGCCGAACGGTCGGTGATATCGTATACCGTGGCGTATGTCTTTGCTTCGGCAGGTGCGACGGGCGGGACAATGCCACCGTTCTTCACGCTGCTCTCAGGCTTGACGCCGTCGGAATAGATGATCCAAGAGTATTGCTGGCTGACCACCAGAAGCCTGTCGCCATAGATGAACATCTCCACTGCCACCGGGCTCTCCCCGCTCTTGCCGACCTGAATGGAGGACACTTCGCTCATCGTGGCGCCGTCCGCCTTTACGATGGCGACCTTGTTATTCGACAGCCTGTAGATATAGTTGCCGTCGGTCTTGACGATGTCTGCCTCGTCGACTCCCTCCACCTGCACGTTGGTGCCGGAATAGTTCTTATCGGCCGTTGTGGTTGAATTGCCGGTTCCCTGTGCGGCGGGCTGGGCGCTTGGCGTCAGGCTTTCGAACGTTGCCTTGCCATCGAGTGCGGATCCCCGCCTCGAATTGGTTCCATTCTGTGCCGCCGTTACCAGGCTGTACAGCTGGTCATAGTTCTGTATCCCTTTTGCAGTTACCTGGCTTGCCGTCTGCAAGGAAGGTCCTTTGTGCAGCAGCGTCACCGCGGCAGTTGCCATGACGCACACAGCAAGGCACGCCGTCGCCCATTGAACTACCTTTTTATTTCTTCTCGGTGTCTGCCAAATTCGCGCAGAAGCGCCTTCCGGCGCATGGATTTGCGCATTGGCATCCTTATACCTTTGCTTAAACATCGATTTCCACTCCTTTGAGCTTATCACGCAACAGTGCTCTGGCGCGAAAGAGCCATGATTTCACGGTGGATTGCTGGGTTTTCATCAGCTCTGCGATCTCCGCTACGCTGTAATCCTCAAAATAATACAGATGGATCGCCGTCCTGTATTTGATGGGCAACTCCAGCACCGCGCGGTATACGTCGTCATCGCGTTCGGGCATTGTTATGCCGTCCTGCTCGGGCACGGTCTTGCGGCGCCAGGCAGAGGTCAGAAGCGTTATGCTGCAATGGATGGTCGTACGCAACATCCACGCCTTGGCATGCTCCTGTTCCAGAAATGCAGGCGGCTTTCTCAGGTAGCGCAAAAACACTTCCTGCAGAACGTCCTCCGCGTCCGCCCTGCTGCGCGTGCGCACCAGAGCAAGGCGGTAGACCATATCGGCGTATGTGTCGAACAGCGCTTTCGCATTAGACGAGTCCGTCCAGGCTGGTTGCATCATCGTTTCCTCACCGTTTTTTGCTCTCTCTACGCATAACACCTTGCAAAGAGCCAAAAGGTTGCATGGAATGTAAATTTCGGGATCGACTTTATTATACATTAATCATAAATATCCGCAAATGCACATAATACCAGGAATCTTCATCCGCATACTACGACACGAGATCGTTGAAAAGCGCATTGATGTGGATATGCTTGATCCTTTGTGCAGTTTTATCCGTTCGTAAACTTTGTCAAATACGTCCAAATTCTTGTGTTTGCCCGTTTTTATAGTATAATAGTCTTTGATTTTGAAATCCGCCCAAGGTGGTTAGGAAATGATGGTTCGTACATCCAAACTGCTGGGCTTGCTCTTGATCGCAATGGTTGTTGCGGCAAGCCTTGCGGGCTGTTCCATAGGCACAATATTTTCCGGATCCGGCCTTGTGATCAACGAGGTCTGCACCAGCAATGCCTCCAGCCTTGTCGACGATGAATTTGGCACGCCGGACTGGATTGAATTGTACAATTCAAGCAACTCAGCCATTTCCTTAAAGGGGTATTCCATATCCGACGATGTGAAATCCCCCGTCAAATACCTTTTGCCGGACGTTTCCATCGCACCCCATACCTACATGATCGTATATTGCTCGAAGCTTACCAGTAAGACGCCGAACACAAAAATAAGCACCGGTTTCAAGCTTTCCGCAAACGGCGGCATGGTGATTTTGATGTCGGCCGGCGGCGATACGTTAAGTAAGCTCGAAGTGCCCGCCCTTTCCCCCGACCAGTCCTATGCCCGCAACGATAAAGGTGCTTACCAGGTCACCGCAACGCCCACTCCCGGCAAAGCCAACTCCATCCTCGAAGCCAGCAGCAAGACAAAGATCACGGAGATGCCATCTTCCGCGCCGGTTCACATCACGGAGTTTTTGGTAAAGAACGGATATTCGCTCGTGGATGAAGACGGCGAACGCAGCGGCTGGGTGGAGATAGAGAATTCCTCCTCCAATCCCGTCGCCCTTTCGGGATACCGGCTCAGCGACGATGCGGACAACCCCGCCAAATGGGCGCTCCCCAACATCACATTGGCGGCTGGACAGCGCGTTGTGGTATTTTGTTCGGGTAAAAACAAGGTCACGCAGAGCGGACAGATGCACGCCAGTTTCCGCTTGGGAAGCAGCGACCAACAGCTGTGCCTATTGGATATGGTAAACACGCAGATGCAGACGGTGTCGGTGCCCGCCAACCTCGCAGAAAACCTCTCCTACGGCATTCAGAACAACCAATGGCTGTATTTTGGCCAGCCCACCCCGGGCCAGCCCAATACGACGCATGGGTTCAAATCAATGCAGGAGGCAAAGCTGTTTGACCCGAACGGCTTGTACATCAGCGAAGTCTCTGCCGTTCAAGCGTACAACAGCACGTCATTGGATTGGGTGGAGCTGCGCAACGGCGGCAGCCAATCCATCAACCTTTCGGGATATTACCTCAGCGACGATTTTGCAAACCTGAAGAAGGGAAAAATCGGTAGTGCAAGCATATCCGCCGGCGGCTATACGATTGTTTCTATGTCAGGCAACTCGACGAAATCAGGGGGAAACGTATTGCCGTTCGGCCTTCCTGCCAGCGGAGAAACGCTGATTCTCTCCTCTCCGGACGGTGTTCCCATAGACGTGTTTGACACCGGTGTGTTGCGTCCCGGAATAACCAGCGGCAGAAACAACGGGGACGCGTCGGGGACGCGTGTTTTTTTTAATTCGCCAACACCGGGCTCAGCCAACGGAACGTCCTCCATCAAGGGATATGTAGAAAAACCTGTCTTCTCTGAGCCGGGAGGCGTAAAGACATCCGCCGTAAGCGTCACCATCACCTGCACAACCCCAAACGCGCGCATCTATTACACGACCGACGGGTCCACGCCCACCACCTCCAGCAGCCAGTACCAGGGACCTGTGAGCATCAGCACCAGCAAGCCCCTGCGGGCGATCGCCGTCAGCGACGGAATGCTGCCAAGCGATGTGGCGACCACAACGTATCTGTATACCCAGGCGCATACCGTTCCCATCGTTTGCCTTTCCATGGCTCCCGGCGAATTTCAGACGATGTACGCCAACACCAAAACGTACGTTAACATTGAACGGCCCGGAAACATCGAATACTATGACAAAGACGGCAAGCTTGGCACCATATTCCCCGCGATGGTACGCGTTCAGGGTTGGTCTTCCCGTATGTTTGACCAGAAATCGCTGACCTTTAAACTCGACGATGCTTTTGGCACGGACAAGGTGACCTATCCGTTCTTCGACGGCTACAACATCAACACCTTTACGTCTCTGTCCGTCCGATCCGGCGGTCAGGATCGGTATAAGGCGTATGTGCGCGATGCCTTTTTCGCACATGTGGCGATGCTGGACGGGGTAAACGCCGATGTACCAAACACGAGTTACGTGGTCGTCTATGTCAACGGGCAGTACTGGGGATTGTATGATCTTCGGGAAGATATCAGTTCCAGCATGCTCGCCTCGCACCATAATCTGGATTCCACGACCGTGAACTACATGCGGCGTGCTGTCGTCGTACATGGCAGCAACGCCGATTGGCAGAATATCTGCGCTTTCGGGCGTACCCACAACCTCGACAACCCCGCCAACTATGCGCAATTTTCCCAGTGGGTGGACGTAAATGCATGGGCGGACTACCTTGTTCTGCGGAATTATTTCCGGGAGACAGATCTGTTTAACCAGAAATACTGGAATACCAACGACGGAAAGGTGAAGCTCCGGCCTATCTATTTTGACAATGACTATTCGATCGGCGGGGATGGCGCGCTGACCACGAACTTAATAGGCGTCTATTGGTCCTTCTCGGGCTTTACCACCAAGAACGGCACGCACGTGGGCATGGACGTCTCCGCATCGCTGTGGACCAGTTCGCAATTCAAAAAGCTGTTCGCCACGCGTTGGTCGTATCTGTCCACGCATGTGTTCCAGCCCGACAAACTGATCGCAATACTCGACTCCATGCAGACGGTGATGGAACCCGAGATGCAGCGGCAGATCAGCCGTTGGGGCGAGCCCTCCTCGATGACGAGCTGGAAAAACGAAATGAACGAATTGCGTTCGTTGCTGCGCGCTCGCCCGACATCCGCCAAGCAGCTATTGATCAACAATTTCAGCTTTACACAAGCCGAGCTGCAGGAATTATACAAATAGGCCGGATAACGAACACAGATACAAAAGGAGCAGAAATGGAAACGCAAAAGACGGTGAGCCAATCGAGCACAGAGCAGGTACACATCGTGATGCCCGCCCACAGCAACGGCAGCGGGCGGCTTTTCGGCGGTCAACTGATGGAGTGGATCGACATTGTGGCTGCGGTCTGTGCACGCCGCCACAGCGAGCGCAGCGTTGTAACCGTTTGCGTGGATGGCCTGGATTTTGCGGCACCTGCCTTCATCGACCAAGTCATCGTGCTGCACGCCGACATCACCTATGTCGGTCGCACCTCGATGGAGGTGCGCGTGGATTCGTTTGTCGAGGACTTGCATGGCGTGCGGACCCTCGTCAACCGGGCATACCTCGTGTTGGTGGCGCTGGATGAAAACGGCAATCCGACAACAGCACCGGCTCTTTTGTGCGAAACAGCCGAGCAGGAAGCCGAATATAGATCTGCCATCGTGCGGGCGACACTGCGAAAGAAAAAGCATGACATGAAGCTCTAGCAGCATGCAAAACACATAAAATAAAAATTCCCCGCCTGCGATAGCCAGGCGGGGAATTGGTTTTATATTCGTTCAGACTTGCTTACAGACGTACGAACTTCTCGACATCCATCACAAAGATCGTAGCTCCGCCGATGGTCACCTCAACCGGATAGGGAATGAAAAATCCGGAGGCATCCACCGTAGGAGAAGGCGCCGTTACGGTCTGCGTGCGCGGCATGCAGATCGTTTGGAACAATCCGATCACTTCATCGGTGCGTTCATCTTCCACGCCGATCATCAGCGTGGTATTCCCTGCCCGTAAAAAACCGCCGGAAGTCGCAAGGCGCGTGACTCGAAACCCCTTTTCCATCAATGCGTTGTTGATCGCATGGTTATCCTCATCCTGGACAATCGCAATGATCAATTTCATGCTGTCGTCCCTCCTTTGTCCATCTCATTTATATAATGTATTATAGCATACTCCATCCTCGCAAAACCATCCATCCGCCCGAAGTAACATTTTCTACACCTTTCTTTAACAATTGACAAACTTCTTTCCCTTTTCCTATAATGAAACTATCTGTTCTGTCTTTTATCGTATACATGGGGGATCGCCAATGCTAAAAGCACCTAAGCTGAAAAAGCCGGTACTAGCCTATGCAATCATAGGCATGGCATGCTTTTTGGTATTGGGATCAATTTTTTTGTTTGTTTCCGCCAAACGGGTAAAGGATGTGACTGAAGGTGCGGCTGCAGGTTCCCTGTATGTCGCCGCGGACGCATCGGTGGTAAAGCAGCTTATGCCCGGATTTGCCTATATACAGAACCATAAGGATGGCGTACAGCAGAATTCCGGCTATGGGATCTTCAGCAACAACATGCAGTTGGCGCTTTGCAGGACACATGAAGACGCGCAGTGGGCTCTTGATGCGATTTTAGCCGGCCATGCGATGGAGGGCACTACCGCCGCGTTTGTGCAAGACGTGCGAATCGAACCAAGTGAAGGAAAGATCTTGGGCCGCGAAGAAGCCCTTCTTACCATCCAAAATGGCATGGACACCCTGCCGTACGTCGTCAAGGACGAACAAACCAGCAAGGATATATGCACCAAGTTCAACATGTCGCAGCAGGAATATCAGGCACTTAACGTATCGGGCGGCACAACGCTTGTGCCCGGCCAGTTCGTGGTGGTAAAAGCCACCCAGTTGCCGCTGCTGCAGGTGAAGAATGTCCTTGTTAAGACCGAGACAAAAGAGATCCCGTATACGACGCAAACGATTTCCGACAACACGCTTACGAAAGGGACAAGCGTGACCAAGCAGGCGGGCGTAAACGGGGTACAGACGCGTACCACCACCATCACGTACATCGATGAGGTGGAAGTCAACAGCGTTGTCACCGATTATGTCACCACCAAAGAGCCCGTCACGAAGATCGTCCGCAAGGGTACCAAGCCGCCGGCAGACGCCGCATCGGCGCCGAAGTTCAAGTGGCCTGTTTCCGGTACGATCTCAAGCCCCTTTGGAACGCGCTGGGGAAAGAAGCACGAGGGCCTCGACATTGCCGTTCCCACGGGAACAAATGTCAAAGCCTCGGCTGCTGGCACGGTGAAGCGGGCGTTCAACAACGGCGATTACGGCCTGTTTGTGGAGATCGACCACGGCAACGGATGGATCACACGCTATGGGCACAACAGCAAGCTGTTGGTCAAAGCGGGGGACAAGGTATCTGCAGGCCAGGTGATAGCGCTCTCCGGCTCTACCGGGCATAGTACGGGACCGCACTGTCACTTTGAGATCCGGAAAAGCGGCGTGCCAAAAGACCCTTTGCTGTATCTGCCATAGGACATATTGTTTTGAGAAAAAGCAGGGCCGCGGATGCAAACGCATTACGCGGCTTTCTAATGCAAACGATCGCATACCGGCATAAGCAGAGCATAAGCGTTAATCAAGGACTTATATCGCCTCATACAGCGATATGCGCGCTTGCAGCCGCATCGCAAAAGTGTTATCCTCGTTTTTGTCTTTGATTTTTTTGGAAGATAGACGGGGTTGAACAATGAAGGCTGAAACGATGAAAGCGTATGCCATGATGCTGTGTTCCATCCTGATCGGAACATTTTTCTCCCCCATCTTCAAAACGATACTAAAGCTCAACGCCGGGCTGACCAGTACCAATATCACGTTTTTTCGCATGGTTCTCACTTCGCTGATCCTCTGGGCTTACTGTCTGTTCGTACCCGAGCTGCGCAGGCAGACGGCAGCCGCCTTTAAGGACAAAAAGACACTGATATTGATCATCACCCTCGGTCTGTCGCGCGGGCTTGACCTTCTGTGCTGGGCGTACGCTTTAGACGGAACGACGACGTTTATTCTAAGCATCTTGGGCAACTCCACACCCGTCTTTGTCGTGGCTGCCAGCTACTTTCTTTACGGCGAAAAGACAAAGCCGCTGGCGCTATTGGGCGTCGGCATCTGCCTTGCGGGATTGGGCATTGTGGGAATTTCCAGCAGCAGGGGCGGCAGCGCCAGCCTTCGGGCGATCGTATTGATGATCTGTTCCGCTTGCCTGTATACGGGTTTCCTTCTGATAAGTCGCAAGCTGCGGACAGGAGAGACGCAAATATCCGCCCTGTTGATGATGACGATCGTATTCACCCTCTGCATTCCCACTGCGCTAGTCCCCTGCGTTGTCAGCGGCGCATCGATGGGACCTTTCACACTAAAGGCCTGGCTTTTACTGCTGGCTTTGGTCCTTTGCAGTACGCTCATCGGACAGATCGTACCGATCTGGGCCATCCGTTATTTGAATCCAACCAGCATCTCCATGGTTTCGCTCTGCGGGCCGATATTTACGGCAATTAACTGCTATTTCTTATTGGGCGAAGTACCCGGTATTTCCGTTCTTTCCGGTGGCGCCATTGTTCTGTTCGGGCTGTATCTGTACACACTGGGAAGCGAGCGCCTTGCGCGTAAAGAGTCCGAAAACTGATTTTAAACTTGCCATAATGACAGATCCGATGCCTTCCATACGTTGATTTCTCCTTTTCCAGCATTGTTTTTTCGTTCCTCATCCATTGACGATTTCTCCAGAAAGTGTTTGATTTGCAAGCTGGATATTTTTCAAAATAGCGCTTTACAAACGTAACAGTGTTATGTTACGATGGCATTGCAAAGGAGGCGCTGCGTATGGAAGAGGACCTGATCTCCAAAAAGGAATTGCTGGAGCTTACCAATATATCCTACGGGCAGTTGTATCGCTGGAAGCGTAAAGGGCTTATTCCTGACGAATGGTTTATCAGAAAATCGACGTTCACCGGCCAGGAGACATTCTTTCCACGGAGCAAAGTACTCTCGCGCATCTACCGCATCAAGGATATGAAGGAAGATGTGTCGTTGGACGAACTGGCGGATGTGTTTTCCCCGACACCGGACAACATATCGCTGCAGCCGGATGATCTGGTGCAACAGGAGATCGTATCTAAAGAAGGGCTAAAGGTTTTTACAGACCAGTGCGGGCAATGCGGTACCTTGCGGTTCGACGAAATCTTGATGGCCTATGCCATGGATAAAATCGTGCGTTCCGGCGACGTGGCGCTCTTTGAAGCGCAGATTGTCCTTCAGGTGATGCAGCAGGGACAAAGCCAATTTGGCGGGCAGCCATATGAGTTGTTCCTGCTCAGAAAGATGGGCGTCTTCACCTGCTTTGCGGCCTCCCCGCCCTGCACCATCGCAGTGGACGAATCCGCACGGCTGATTCTTAGGATGAATACGACGGCTCTGATTGAAGAGCTCAAATTGAAATTGATGTAAGGAGCATTGAAATGAGCGAATATTCAGATCTTCGGATCAACGGATCGGGCAGAACATCGGGCGGCACGTTTAACGCCGTCCGCATCAACGGCTCTGGCTGTATCAACGGGGATGTCGTATGTAAGGATTTCGTGATAAACGGCTCCGGGGAAGCTACCGGCAAAGTGGAAAGCAATTCGCTGCGCGTTAGTGGCTCGGGACGTTTTGGGTCAGAGATCAAGGCAGGGGACATCCGCGTCAGTGGCTCAGCATACTTTGATGCCGGAATCGACTGCACCGACATCAACATTTCCGGTTCCGCCGATATCAAGAAGGGCATTACCGCCAAAAATGTAAAGATCAACGGCTCGGTCAAAATAATCGGCGATTGCAATGCAGATGCCTTTGCCTCCGACGGTGTGTTTGAGATCGGCGGACTTTTAAACGCAGACCGGATCGATATACATCTATATTGGAGCAAAAGCACAGCCCGCGAGATCGGCGGTGAAAAAATAACGGTTGAGCTTGGCAACAGACGGTTCGGCGTCGTCAAATCGATCCTTACGCTTACCGCCCACAATCCCTCTCTTCAGGCGGATGTGATAGAAGGCAACGATATCAGCCTTGAAAACACGACCGCCAGGATCGTCCGCGGCAACAACGTTTCCATCGGTAAAAACTGCAGCATCGGCCTGGTTGAATACAAGGGATTTTACCAAAAATCGAACGACGCCCGGGTGGACAAAGAAGTTAAACTCTGATTAAAAAAAGCCTTGCGATACCGCAAGGCTTTTTTCTTTTTCATATTACGGTTGGGTTATCGTAATCGAAGAGAAATAGGCGTCCATGTGCCTGGCATTGAAGGACGATTTCTCCGTAGCGTATACGAGCATGATAAGTCGCTTTGCGCTGACAAACGATACCAACTCGCCCTTTGTGTTGGACCAGACCGATAGGTTGTTGTCTGCATTCTGCGCCATTTCAAAGGGTACCGCGACGCCGTCCAGCGCTCCGTATTTCACTGTTTTGGGTTCACCTACACTCGCGCCGATTGTCTGCAGATCCACAATATTCTGAACCATGCTGTCCATAAAGGCCTTTTGATCCCATTTGTCGCCCCTGATCTGACTCAATGTATTGAGCGTTTGCTCCCATTCCACGCAGATGGCAACATATAGCTCGTTGCCATTGGGCATCGATTGCGTTGTTGCAATAACAAGTGGCGTACCGACGCCAAGCCCCATCTCCGTTAGCGGCAACTGCTGCGTGCTCGTTTCAATATCACCCGGAATTTTCACAGAGAAGGAGCCAAGGTTGACCGGCGGGGTGTTTACCTTGCAGCCTGAGAGCAGCAGCATTGCCAACAGCAGGCTGACAACCGTTTTCCACCGGCGCTTCATTGCATGCCCCCTGCGGCGTTGAGCTTTTGCATGCCAACTGCCAACCTCTTGAGCGACTCTTCCCTGCCCAACAGCGCCGCCGCTTCATCGGCGCCTCCGGGGCTTACCAGCATACCCGTAAGTGCGATGCGAACCGGCCAGAAGACCTGTCCGTTCTTTACACAAAGTTGTTCCACTACATTTAACAGGGCCTGATGAATTACCGCTTCCGTCCATTCCGGCGCCTTTTGAAGCTCGTCTACTGCCTTTTCCAACGCCAAAAGCGAGCCCTCCGGCGTAGTCTTCATCTTCTTGTTCACGAAGAACTCGGTGTCGTATTCAGGCAGCTCTTTTAGAAAGACGATCTTCTCCGGAATCTGACAGAGCGTCTCCAGCCTCGGCTGCAATATGTTCCGCAGGATCTCGCACTGCGTTCCGTTCGGCGTGAATATCTGTTTGTAGTACGGCATTGCGGTGTTTGTAAAGGTTTGTGCATCCATCGCGCGGATGTATTCCGCGTTCATCCAGGTGAGCTTTTGCACGTCGAAGATCGCAGGCGATTTTGACAGCCCCTCCACGTCAAACGCTTGGCAAAGCTCGTCCAGCGTAAATATCTCCTGCTCGCTGCGGGGGTTCCAACCCAGAAGCGCAATGTAGTTCAGTATCGCTTCCTTGATGTAGCCCTTGCCTATAAAATCCTCATACGACGCGTCGCCGTGCCTTTTGGAGAGTTTACGCTGGGCGTCCTTCATGACCGGCGGCACATGGATGTATTGCGGGATGTCAAAGCCGAAGGACTGGTATATCAGGTTGTATTTCGGCGTGCTGGAAAGGTACTCCGTACCGCGTATGATGTGCGTGATGCCCATCAGGCTGTCGTCCACGACGTTTGCGAAGTTATACGTCGGCAGCCCGTCACTCTTTAGCAGTACGCCATCCTCGAGTTCCGTCACATCGACGCTGATGCGCCCGAATACGAGATCATCAAAGCATGCCTCGCCGAAGTCGGGAATGTGCTGACGCACCACATAGTTTTCGCCGGATGCGATGCGTTTGCGGGCTTCTTCGACCGGTATGTGCATGCACTTGCGGTCATAGCGGAATGCTCCGCCCGCGGCTTCCGCTTTTTCACGTCGTTCGTCGATCTCTTCCTTGGTGCAAAAGCAGTAGTATGCGCCACCCAGATCCACCAGCTTGTGCGCGTATTGCTCATAAATTTCCTTGCGCTCGCTCTGTATATACGGCCCGTACATACCGCCGATATCGGGCCCCTCGTCGTAGAAAAGCCCCGTCTCCTTCATCGTGCGGTAGATCAGATCCGCAGCGCCCGCAACCTCACGTTGCTGGTCGGTATCCTCGATGCGCAGAATGAATTTGCCATTGTGCTTTCGCGCAAACAACCATGCATACAGCGCGGTGCGCAGTCCGCCGATGTGCAGATATCCCGTGGGGCTTGGCGCAAAGCGCGTTCGAACTTCTTTCATGTGTTCACCTCATTCCGCCTGCATTTTCGCCCAGGTGTCCTTGAGACCTACGCTGCAATTGAAGACCGGAAACTCTTTTGTGCTGTCCGGATCCATGCAGAAATAGCCCTGCCGAACGAACTGGAACGAATCGCCTACTTTGGCGGATGATAAAGCGCCTTCCACTTTCGCATTTGAAAGCACCTTGAGCGAGTTGGGGTTCAGCTGTTGGATGAAATCCCCCTCTGCTTCGTTCAATATGAGCGGTTCGTACATGCGCACGACGGCGTCCAATGCCGTGTTCCTATCCACCCAATGCAACACGCCCTTAACCTTGCGGCCGCCCTCACCCGAGGCGGAAGCGGGATCGTACTCGCACAATACACGTGTAACAGCGCCGTTTTCGTCCGTCTCGTAGCCGGTGCACTTGACGATATAGGCCCCCATCAGGCGGACTTCAACATTGGGCGACAGGCGCTTGTATTTGGGGGGAGGAACGATCGCAAAATCCTCCCGCTCGATATAGACGCTCTTGGAAAATGCCACTTCGCGCTCCCCGAGTTCTTTGTTCTCGGCATTGTTCGAAACCTTCACAGTCTCGGTTTTCTCATCCGGATAGTTCGTAATGAAAAGCTCAATCGGGTCGAGCACGGCCATGCGCCGCGGCACCGAAAGCTTGAGCGATTCGCGCAGATGGTGCTCCAGAAGCGCAGGATCTACCGTGCTGTTGCTCTTGGCAAGACCGATGGACTCACAGAATGCACGGATCGCTTCCTTCGTATAGCCTCTGCGGCGGTAACCGCAGAGCGTGGGCATGCGCGGGTCGTCCCAGCCGCTCACATATCCTTCTTCGACCAGCCGCCTCAGATACCTTTTGCTCATGACGGTACCCGGCAGGTTCAGCCTTGCAAACTCGTACTGATGCGGCGGGTTTTTCCAGTTCAAAGCCTCCACAAACCAGTCGTAGAGCGGTCTGTGATCCTCGTATTCAAGCGAGCACATGCTGTGCGTCACGCCTTCGATGGCGTCGGACAGCGGATGCTGAAAATCGTACATGGGGTAGATACACCACTTGTCACCCGTGCGGTGGTGGCTTGTGTGCATGATACGGTACATCACCGGGTCCCGCATGTTCATGTTGGGCGAAGCCATATCGATTTTGGCGCGAAGCGTCTTCTCCCCGTCACGGTATTTGCCATCGAGCATCGCGCGGAACTCACTAAGGCTTTGTTCGATCGGCCTGTCCCGCCAGGGGCTGTTCTTGCCGGGCTCGCTCAAGGTGCCGCGGTATTCGCGCATCTGCTCTTGCGTAAGTTCGCAGACATACGCCTTACCCATCTGTATAAGCTGCTCGGCAAAGCCGTAGAGCTTTTCAAAATAGTCCGATGCAAAATAGAGATGCTCGCCCCAGTCACAGCCCAGCCAGCGGATATCCTCCATGATGTTTTCGACGTATTCGGTTTCCTCTTTGCTCGGGTTGGTATCGTCAAAGCGCAGGTTGCACCGCCCGCCGTATTTTTCGGCGCTCAAAAAATCGGCCAACAGGGCTTTGGCATGCCCGATGTGCAGATATCCGTTCGGTTCCGGCGGGAACCGCGTGATGATGGACGCATGCTTGCCTGATTGCAGATCCGCCACCATCGCTTCTTCGATAAAATTGGAAGGCTCCCGCAGATCTTTTAGCATGTGAATTCCTCCTAAGCGCTCATGTATCGTTCTATTCTACATCATCCCCGATAAAGCAACAAGGGATTACAGCCTCCAAAGCCCCGTTACCGGCTGGAAAGGCCGAATTTGGACTCTTGAACATACTATCGTGTTTCTTTTGCCCTTTGTTTACCATGTATTGCATGTTGAATGGCGTATTCATTGCTTACGCCATGCTTCAAAGAACGAAAAGCAGGATGGACAGGAAATGCAAAACGCTGCCGCAAAGCACAAACATGTGCCAGATGAAATGGGCGTATTTCCACTTGCATGCGTAGAAGATGAGCCCAAGCGTATACACGATCCCGCCGCTCACCAGCAGCCAGAAGCCTGCCTGGGGAAGCGCCAAATAGAGCGGCTTGATCGCCACCATGACCGCCCACCCCATGAGCACATAGAGCGCCACGGAGATTTTGGCGAACTTCTTTAGGCTTATGGCGTTGAGCACGATGCCCAGGATGGTAACCGCCCAGATCGACACAAACAGCGCCGTTCCCAGTGTCCCCCGAAGCGTGATGAGGGTAAATGGGGAATAGGTCCCCGCGATGAGCAAAAAGATCGAGCAGTGGTCGAACACCCGCAGCACGCGCTTGGCCTTTTCGTTCGTAACCGCATGGTACAGCGTGCTCATGCAGTACAAGATCACTAGCGATAAGCCGTAGAGGATCGCGGAAAACAGGCAAAGGCTTCCATTGATCGCAGCAAGTATGATGCACAGAACCAGCGCCACCACCGAGAGCAGCGTGCCCACGCCGTGCGTGACGGCATGGGCAATCTCTTCGCCTATCGTGTAAAATCCGATCTTTATTTTAACTTCTTTTGTTTCCATCTAGCTCTCCCACCTTTTTGTCATAAAGAGCAATCCATCCTACTTGTCCAGAAGATTCGATAATGCAGACTTTACTGAACACACAGCATTGCTGATATCGTATCTCACAGTATGCATCCAATTCAAGGACGGTCCAATCTGACGACAATCGCCAAAAACATGTTTTTGTCAGACCAAATTATAGCCACGAGTTCATGAACTTCGTGCAATCATATCCCGTCTCGCGGTTGAGCACCTCAAAGAGCTGCTGCTTTGTCGCCCTCTTGCCCGCATACGTTCTGTAATATACCGAAAGAGCTTTGATCAGCTTCGCCTGCCCCACCTTCTGTGCCAGTGAATCCAGCATCATGACCCCGTGGCTGTATACGACAACGCTGTATACATAGTCGGAATCGTACGAGGTCGACGGAAGTCCAATATGATCCTCTGCGGCAGGGATCATGTCGTTCATCTTGTAATACAGATAGTTAATCTTTTCAAACTGATCGTACATCGTAGACTGCTTTGCCTGCCCATACTGATACCCATAAAAGCAGATCGTGATGTATTCCGTCAGCGCTTCGTCCATCCAGGGATCCATCACCTGGTCGTTGCCGACCACGCCGTAGAACCATTGATGCCCCGTCTCATGCACCACGACAAACTCCAGAAAATCCACTGAACTTTTCTTGTACAGCGATTGGTCGATCAGCACGAGGTTCGGGTACTCCATACCGCCGATGAAGAAGTCTGTCTGCACGACGGAAAACTGCTTGTAGGGATACGGGCCTATCTTATCCGAAAACACCTTGATCGCATTCACGCCGTATGTCAGCGTCTGCGTTGTCCCGAATTCGGCATCATCATATGTATAGGCTTTGATTGTTGTATTCGTTCCGTTGTAGTTGACCTGCTGTGTCTTTACGACAAAATGCCGGCTTGCAACCGCCGCGAAATCGCGCACATCGGACGCGCTGATGGTATAGACGTCCAATCCGTTCTGCGTGGTCATGGTGGAGGTGCCGGTCGTTGCCACCACCATCCCCTGCGGGACTTTCAATGTGACCGCATAGTCCGCAAAATCGCTGACAAACGGATCGCCACGTTCGATGTAAGGGTAGGTCAAAAATTTCGTTCCGTCATACGCACAGGCGACCGGATAGAAGTTGCACAGGTTAAATGCCTTTGCGCCGTAACCGAACCTGCCAAGGGAGTTTGGAAGCGTCACGGTGAAATCGAACGTGACGATGGCTTTGCCGCCTGAAGCCAGCTCCTTGGGAAGCTTGACCGTAATCAAAGTCTTGTCGTCGTTGCCAAGTATATACGTGACTTGCGTTCCATCCACCGTCAATTTTTCCACCGTTAAGCCGCCGGGCATAAAGCCGTTCGGATAGGCTTTGCTCATATCAGTTTGCATGAACGGCGCAGTACTCTGGGAAAGGTAGGCATTCGGATACGCCAAAAATGGAATCTCTTTAAGGGTAGTCCCTGTACTGTTCAGATAGGTGATTTCCAGGTGCCCCGTCACCGTTTTCTTCGCTTCGTCCAGTGTCAGATCCATCTTGTAACTATGCTTTGGCAGGTTATCCGGCAGCACTTTGCTGTCGACCTTCCGGCATCCAAACACAGATGCAACGAGTAACAGCGTCAATAGCAAGACGAAGGTGCGTTTCATGGTAGTCTTCAAAATCGCTTTCATCCTTTCGCGTGACTTGGACTGGCGGTTGAAACCTGCCCGGATTATGTTATGATAAACGAAGAATATCAAGAAGTGAAGAGGTGTGCTAGTTATGCCATTATGCGCTTACGGCGATTCGCGTATGCGTACTGATCATACAGACATTGAAAATGTTTTTATACGTGAGTTCATGCCCTCCGCTAATGGTGATGCAGTAAAGGTTTATCTCTATGGACTTATGCAATGCCAGCATGATGATGTTGGCAAGAGTACAATTTATGAATTCGCTGATGCACTTTATCTTTCTGAGAAAGACGTCCGCAATGCATTTTTATATTGGGAAGAGTGTGGCTTGGTGAATGTAACAACTTCGCCTTCATTTTCCGTCCTATATCTTTCAGCAAAGCATGCGATGCCTAGTGATAATTCAGTATACACTTTTTCAAAAATGAATGCACAACTTCAATCAATGTTTTTGCCTGCTGCTTTATTACCTAGCGAATTAGCGCGAATATATGAGTGGATTGATGTATTTCATATTGAACATGAGGCAGTTGTTTTGCTAATTAATTATGGACGTGAAAAGATGAAGGCCAATATTAGTAAGGCAACTGTATCTCATCAACTCAGATATATTGACAAAATTGCTAAACAATGGGCAGATGAGGGGATTTATACAGCAGAACTTGCAGATAAGTGGATTCGATTTAAAGAAAAACCAAATAATGGAATAACTAATTTGCTTAAACGTCTTGGACTAAACCGATATCCGACCCTAGCAGAAAGAGAAATTTATAAAAAGTGGCTGGATATGGGATTCAACGATCAAACAATCCTACTTGCAGCAGATCGTACTATTGGAATACGTAATCCCAGTCTAGATAGTATAGATAATATATTAGCAGCATTTAAAAAGCAGGGCATACAGACTCAAGAAGAGCTAAAAAACGAGGATAGCGAAATGCTATGCAAGGAAGCGCTTGTTGCTCTTGGACTTAAGCAACCCACTCCATCTGCATCGCAACTGGATACATACCGTGAATGGCTAAATAATGGGTACAATCATGAACATATCTTGCTATCATGTGAGCTTTGCCGAGAAATGAACCATAGAACCATGCGAGATGTGACAAATTGCCTCGAACGCTGGAGGCGGCATAACCTTAAGGATGGTAAATCCATTCGAATTTTCGAGGCCACTCGTAAGCAGAACGCATCTTTGATGGAGCAGGTATTTGCCTGTATGGGTATGAATAAGCAGGTAGTTGAGGTTGACCTTGAGCAATACAATGAATGGGCTAATGAATGGAGACTTTCGGATGAACTCATTCTGTTGGCTGCCGAGAACTCGCACGGAGCCAATTCGCCATACCGCATGATAAAACGGTTGCTGCAAAGCTGGCATGATGCAGGCATTCAAAGCGTATCCGCCGCGCGCAAGCAGCTTCAATCGCCGACATCCTTAACACAGAATCCGGCGCTGCGGTATGAACAACGAGATGTATCAGATCTAGATAAGCGGATTAATTGGGATTAATTAGGTCCCTATACATAAGAAAGGAGGAAAATATATGGAGTCATTAACAGACAAACTTTCTTATACCCAGCGTGAAGCATTGGAAAATCTCATTCCTGAATTACGACAGCTTCGATTAAAATATATTGGACTTTGTGAAGCGTGTGCAAACTCTCTGCTAACAGGAGTTGGTATTGCTAAAGCAGAAACGGAAAGAAAGTCTTTTGTAATTACAATGATACGTCGTCAGGACGAGTTGTTAAAAGCTAACAACATAGATATTGATGCTACTCCATCAGAGTTTTCCTGCGTTCTGTGTAATGATAAAGGAATGGTCATTGATAATGGAATCATGCGCCCTTGTCAGTGTCGCACACTACGGCTTCAAGTAATGCGTAATGAGAAATTTGCTTCTTTACCTTGTTTTACAGATTTCGATGAAAGCATTTTTACCGATGAAGAGCAAAGGAAATCAACCATTAATAAAAAAATTGAATTAGAAAAGTATGTATGTAGTTTCCCGAAGAATGAGAAGCCGCACATTATACTTATAGGTAATACTGGTCTAGGAAAGACATTTTTATTAAGCTGCCTTACAAAAGGGATACATGAAAAAGGATACAAAGCTGAAATGATTTCAGCCTACGTACTTTTTGACAGTTTTAGAAAGCAACATCTTGGTGAAGCCTATGTTCTTGATAGATTAAGTAATTTACCTTTCTTATCAGTGGATGATTTAGGCGTAGAGCCTATTTACCGAAATATTACTGTTGAATACTTTAGTGAGCTGCTAAATTTGCGTATTTCCCGTAATTTGCCAATCGCAATAACTACGAATCTTGATGTTGGAAACTTAAAAGAGCGCTATGGTGAGCGAGTTGTATCTCGATTATTTGATCAAAAGAAATTCAATATATTGGGTCTAAAAGGAAATTCTTTAAGATGAATCATTTGCTTTAAATCGCCACCAATCTGAATCGGTCTGAGCTCACCGAACGCTACGGCGAGCGGATCGTCTCCCGCCTGTACGATCAGCGTCAGTTCAGCGTATTCGGCCTTCGGGGGATCGACCTTCGCAAACAGCTGAAATGACTTGGAGTAGACCTCTCGAACAAGCGCTGCTTGTCCGATGAAATGAGGGGTTAGGATGGCCTGCATTCGAAAAGCTGATTTTGAGGACATCACGGAGCTCGTGCGTCTTCGAACGGAATTTCTCATTGAGGACAACGGGTTGAATAAATTGCCTGACGGCTTTGATGCCACATTGACCCAGTATTTTATGTCTGCGATCCGTGACGGCAGTTTTGTTTCTTTCATCGCAGAGGATGGCGGGAAGATAGTAGCCACAAGCGGCGTCTGTTTCTATCGTGTAACGCCGAATTTTTCAAATCCATCCGGAAACGTCGCTTACATTCTCAACATGTATACGCTTCCCGATTGGCGGCGCAAAGGCCTTGCGACAGCGCTCCTTCATAGAATTATCGGCGAAGCCAAAGAGTGCGGGTATAAAAAACTCATGCTGAATGCCTCCAAAGCGGGACGGCCCGTATATGCCGCCATTGGTTTTAAAAACGAGGATGACGACATGGTGTTATTTCTGGATTGAAACAGGAGGATCGAAAAATAAAAAAGAGGGCCAGCCCTCTTTTTTTTATTTATCAAAAGGTCAGTCTTCTGATTTTAGACAGGGTGGTTTTACCCTTACACCTCATCCGGCACGAGCCCCGTGCCACCTTCCCCTCGAGGGGAAGGCTTAGTCCGCCAACAGTACTAGTCTTTGGTTATCGGCTTCTCCTTGAGGGGAAGCTGTCGCCTTAGCGACTGGGAAACAGCCGCATAGGCGACTGATGAGGTGTCCCTATATCAGTTACCTATGATACTTTTTTACCATTTGATAATGCCCAACAAATTGAGGATATACTTTCCCCATCCGGGCACCTCGCGCAGCACCGAGCCCCATTTGAAATACCAGGTGAAGCGCGCTTTGCCGCAGGTGACGTTTCGTATGCCGGCGCTGCGCGCGATTGCCATTGCGCGTGCGGCGTGAAAATCGCTTGTGGCAACGATGGCGGATGTGTATCCGTGCACGTCCATCAGCGCTTTGGAGTTCTGCATGTTCTCAAAAGTCGAATATGAGTTTTCCTCCAGCAGGATGGCTTCCTCCGGCACGCCGTTGTTTACCAAGTACATGCGCATCGCCATAGCTTCGGTGACGGAGCCCGTCTCTCCCCGCCCGCCGCTGGCGATGATGCTCTTTGCCAAGCCGGCCTGATACAACCGCAACGCACAATCAAGCCTGGATTGCAACGCCAGCGACGGTGTGGTGTCCGCTACCTTGCATCCCGGGATGATGATGCAATCCGACGGCTTTGCGTTTTCCGGCAGCCACATATTGACCAAAATGCCCGTCACGAACAGGGCAAGTGCGAACATTCCAAGCCCAAAGAGCACCAAGAGTTTCATATACCACCGCCTCATATCGATTCCTCTTTCGCATACACGCCATTTGCAAAACCACGCTGAAATTGCCCGTTCTTCAGAAAGCTGTAAAAACCGTGTTCCGAAACGATGATATGGTCGAGCAACACTATGTTGACAAGCGACAGAGCCTTGTATACCTGATCCGTCAATTCAATGTCCTCACGGCTGGGCAGTAGTGATCCCGCGGGGTGGTTGTGCAGCAAAATGGCGTTCTGCGTACCGATGCGAAGCGCATCCCCCACCAGGCGTTGCATGTCGATGGTAACACTGATGGCGGTCCCTTCGCTCAGCTTCACGGCACGCTTCAACGCACAGCGGGCATCCAGGCATAAGAGATACGCCGCTTCCGAATTGCTTCCGATATACAGCGCGCTTGCATATTCTCCTGCCTGTTCCGTGGTTGCCAACAATGGCTTTTTGGTCAGCCTGTCCAGCATATACCGCCTTGCGAGGTCGGGAACCATTTGCAGCAAAAAGGCGGAGCGCTCCCCGATGCCATCGACCACCATTAAGTCCTCCCTATCCGCATCCAATACGGCACAGAGGCTGCCGAAATGAGCCAAAAGCCTATGCGCCAACGGATTGACATCCGCACGCGGAATGGAGAACGTCAAAAGCAACTCCAGCACTTCATGGTCGCTCAAAACATCGAAGCCGCCCAAGGCATATCTTTGTCGAAGCCGGTCGCGGTGTCCGCCATGCAGATTATCCTTCTCCAATACCCACCAACCCCCGCTGTTTTGTCCTTTTTCATCATAACAACGAAATCCATGTTTCGCAAGGCAATGCTGTTGCACCAAAGAATGCAGCAAGATATAATTTTGATACAAAGGAAATTTCAGGGCCAATCAGCCCGATTGTAAGGAGGCCATATCATGCAAACCAATCCGGTACTCCAAGCCATTTTTGAGCGCAGGTCCATCCGCAACTTTGAACCAACGCCGGTGGACAAAGAAACCCTCGACCTCATCCTCGAAGCCGGTATCTGGGCGCCAAGTGCCAGCAATTACCAGACGTGGCATTTCACCGTCATCCAGGATAAGGCACTGATCGAACAGATCAACGAGGAAGGCATGCAGTACGTGCTGAAAAACAGTGCGTCGTTTCGGGCGCAGCAGGGAGGAAACCCAAACTACCACGTCTTTCATCATGCGCCCTGCATCATTTTGGTATCCTATGAGACATCGCACAGTTGGGCCAAAATCGACACGGCGCTGGCTGCCCAGAACATCATGCTGGCCGCTCATTCGCTTGGGCTTGGAACCACCTACATCGGCCGCTTAACGCCGTGGCTGGAGAGTGAAGAAGCAAAGCCCATCCTATCCGCCTTGCCTATCCCCGAAGGGTATGCACCGCTGCATTTCATCATCCTTGGCAAACCCACCGCCGAAGGGAACAAGCGCGACCGCAGGCCGGGGACGATCTCCTATCTGTAAATAACTGTTATTTACCGTATTTGTCTTTTTGCCTTGGGAAACGCAACGTTAAATTTCCTTTTCCGACGTTGACGCCCCAAGGCTTTTTTGCTATACTATTCAAGCGTTCAATTACTTAATGGAGAGATGTCCGAGTGGTTTATGGAGCTGGTCTTGAAAACCAGTGATGCCGCAA
>CAZHNN010000008.1:0-34788 GCA_964533965.1 uncultured Clostridia bacterium
CTTCCGGCCTCTTGAACCCCATTCAAGCACGCTACCAAACTGCGCCACACCCAGAGATCGAACGCAAGGATATTATAACAGTCTACCGCCTTTTGTCAAGAAGCAGCAAGTGTGAGAACATACCAAATATATACCCGGCCTCTCTAACTCCAGGAGGAGCGTTGCGACGATGAGCCGAAATTGTCGGCTTCGAACAAGTAAGAGATCCGCTACAGCTTGTGTTGGTCTGCCTCGGGGTAGCCGGTTCAGATGTTCTCATGTCGACCGGGAAATCATATAGAGCCTGCACTCCCTGCACACCCTTAATTTCCCAATACGCGTTGGTATCCTTCTTACCGGATCGCCTCAAGCGCTTCTTTGATTTTATTCGGATCTTCGCCGTTTTCTTTAATGATCCTGCTGACTGCGTCATATCCAAGGATGGATATATACGCCGTTGCAAAGGCGTAGGAACCGTCTAGCAATTCTTTGCACCTTTGCCTGTTTGGTTCGACCAATTCAACGCATTTCGTTCGAAACAGCGTAACCGTCCTTTCCAGCAAGGACAGGCTTTCCAGCAGCGAATCCGCGATGAGCGGTAAAAAGGCGTTGAGTTCGAATTCACCGTGAGATGCCGCCATGGTGACCGCCACATCGTTTGCCATTACCTTCATTGCGACCTGCATCACCATCTCCGGGATGACAGGGTTGACTTTGCCGGGCATGATGGAGCTTCCCGTCTGCATCGGCGCAAGTCGTATTTCACCGAGCCCGCCGTGCGGCCCCGAGTTCATCAGGCGCAGGTCGTTTCCAATCTTCATCAGGTTCACGGCAAGCGCCTTTAATAGTCCCGAAACCTCGACAAAAACGTCGTTGTTCTGGGTAGGATCCATCGGGTATTCGGCAACGGCAAGGCCGTACCCGGTCAGTTCCCTCAATTCTTCGATGACGCCGAAGCGGTATTTTCGAAGCGCAACGTGCGATAACCCTACGGCTGTGCCGCCGATGTTCACTTGCCGCAGCCGCTCCTCCACTTTATAAAGCCTCCACCGGTCCCTTGCTATTGCCTGCGCGTACGCGCCGAACTCGGAGCCCAGTGTGACGGGTACCGCATCCATCAATTCGGTGCGGCCCAGCTTTGGGATATCCTCAAACTCATTTTCCTTTTGCTGCAGTGCTTGCTGAAGCTTGGCACATGCGTCGCTCAACTGGCGTAAAAGCTCAATGGCAGCAATACGCAGCGCAGTAGGATACACATCGTTGGTGGATTGCCCCCGGTTGACATCGTCCAGCGGATGGATGGCATCGTATTCGCCGGCAGGCTTCCCGCAACTTGTCAGAGCAAGGTTTGCAATCACCTCGTTTACGTTCATATTGGCGGATGTCCCGGCGCCTCCCTGCAGCGCGTCCACGGGGAACTGATCGTCCGCTTTTCCACAAAGGATCACATCGCATGCGTCGATGATTGCCCTGTAAACGCCTTCTTTCCCAATGCCCAATTTTAAATAGGTCAGCGCAGCCGCCTTTTTTACGGTTACGATCGCATGGATCAGCCGCAGGTCTGTTCGCTTATAATCAAGGGCGAAATTATCGATGGCCCGTGCCGTATGGATCCCATACAGTGTGTCATCGAGTATCTTTTCACCCAGGACGTCTTTTTCGGTCCGCATTTTCATTCCTCTTCCAGGCAAAGATGGGAAAACATTGCGATACTGCGCTTTAATATGCCCTGCATGTAGGCAATGATGATGCCATAATTGGTGATTGGCACCTTCTGGTCTTGTGCGCACTTCTGACGGTATTTCACTTCCCGCTCGTTGAGCATGCATCCGCCGCAATGGACGATCAGCTTATACCCTTGCAACTCATCGGGAAATTCGGCGCCGGAAGTGAACGAGAAATTCAGTTGCTTGCCGGTATAGTTCTTGATCCACCTCGGAAGTTTCACGGTACCGATATCGTCGCATTGGCGGTGGTGGGTGCACCCTTCGCAGATCAACACCGTGTCTGCGTCTTCAAGCTTATCTATTGCCGCCGCCCCGTAAACCGCGGCATCCAGCAGCCCCTTATATCTTGCGAACAGGATGGAAAAGGACGTCAGGGGGATATCCTTGGGTACATCCGCCGAAACCTTGGCAAACACTTGGCTGTCGGTGATCACAAGGCTGGGTTTTTTGCCCAAGCTTTCCAGCGTTTCACGCAGCTCGAATTCCTTAACCACAATAGCGGTTGCATCAGACTCGAGAATATCCCGAATCGTCTGCTGCTGTGGCAAGATAAGCCTTCCCTTGGGCGCCGCCTTGTCGATGGGCGTTACGAGTACGACGAAGTCAGACGGGTTGATCAGATCTCCCACGATCCGGAGCTTTGTTTCCTCCGTGATTGCCAACTGTGCGATTTTTTCCTTCAATGCCCCGATGTTCGTCTTATTTAGGGCACTTACGTACATTTCGTTTCCATGCACCCTTGAAGTATTGTCCACCAGATCGCTCTTGTTGAGTGCGATGACATAGTTGATCTTCTTGTCTTCGAACAGGCGGATAAGCTCATCATCCACTTCCGTTTTGCCAACACACGCGTCCACGACAAGCACTGCAACGTCGGTTTTGTTTAGGACTTGCTTCGTCTTCTTGACACGAAGCTCTCCGAGTGTTCCCGTATCGTCATAACCCGGCGTATCGATGATGAGCACCGGTCCCATAGGCAGTAATTCCATCGATTTATATACCGGATCGGTCGTTGTGCCCGCAATATCGGATACAACAGCAATGTCCTGCCCTGTGATTGCATTGACAAGGCTGGATTTTCCCGCGTTGCGTTTTCCAAAAAATCCAATATGAATTCTGTTTGCATTTGGTGTTTCGTTGAGACTCATTGATTTATCCTCCTAAAAGCGAAAATCCCTTTTCCCCGACTCGATATTCACGAGGTTTTCACGCACGATCTGCTTTACTTTGTCTTTGGGAATGTTGGGGATCTCGGATTGTATCAAAGCCTCGCCGATCGCTCTGGTCTCTTCGGATGCATAATCCAGAAGGTATTCCTTCAATGTCATCATCGCATTCGGATGGCAGCAGTTTTGGATTTGCCCGCTTTTGCACAGGCTCATGAACCTGTCGCCCGTTCTGCCCTCTCGATAGCAGGCGGTACAGAAGCTTGGGATGTATCCCAGCTCCATCAGCCATTTCACGACCTCATCCAGTGTGCGCTTGTCGCTGACATCGAACTGTTCGGATTTCTCATCCTCCGGCTCGGGCTCATAGTATCCGCCCACACTTGTCCGAGATCCTCCGCTAATCTGAGAAACACCCAGGTGGAGCACCTTTTCACGGCACTGTTTGCTTTCGCGGGTGGAAACGATCATGCCCGTATACGGGACACTAATACGGATGCACGCAACGATCTTGGCAAAGGTATCATCGTCGATGCCGTTGTCGAACACATCCGGATCGATGTCGTCTGCACGCCTGATCCTGGGTACGCTGATGGTATGAGGTCCGACGCCATGCACCGCTTCCAGATGCTCCGCATGCATCAAAAGCGCCGCGAATTCGTAGCGGTACAATTCAAGGCCGAACAGCACGCCTAAGCCCACGTCGTCGATGCCGCCTTCCATCGCACGGTCCATCGCCTCGGTATGGTAGGCATAATCGTGCTTAGGACCTGTCGGATGCAGTTTTTCATAGCTCTCTTTGTGGTAAGTCTCCTGAAAGAGGATATAGGTTCCGATGCCGGCATCCTTAAGCTTCTTGTAATTCTCGAGGGTTGTGGCGGCAATGTTGACATTTACGCGCCGGATGGCGCCGTTCTTGTGCTTGATGCCGTAAATGGTCTGAATGCTCTCCAATATATATTCGATTGGGTTATTGGCGGGGTCCTCACCGGCTTCGATTGCTAGCCTTTTGTGTCCCATATCCTGAAGGGCTATGGCCTCGCGCCTTATTTCCTCCTGCGTAAGTTTTTTTCTTGCGATATGCTTGTTTTTTAAATGATAAGGACAATAGACGCATCCGTTGATGCAGTAATTGGACAAGTACAATGGAGCGAACATCACGATGCGGTTGCCGTAAAAATCCTTTTTGATCTGTTCCGCAAGCGCGTAGATCTCACGGTTCTTTTCCTCGATGTCGCAGTCCAGCAACACGGCGGCTTCGCGGTGGGAAAGCCCTTTGCGAAGTCTTGCCTTTTTTAGGATTTCATCGATCAGCTGTACATTGTGTTTGTTCTTTTCCGAATAACAAAGGGTTTCGAGAACTTCTTCATGGGAGATGAATTCATGGGCTGACATGGATTTGGGATTATACATAGCGTTTCCTTTCTTTTGGGTCAGAGCATTCTTTCCCATAAGTTAATTGAATTTTATATACATCAGGGCTTGCCGAATAAACCTGTTGCGCTTTTGTTATTCGGTTAAGCCCGATTTATAGTCGCCTCTCGAGACAACCAATTTATATCCGATGCTGTTCATTCGACCTTCCAGGCACATACGGCATTCCGCTGCTTCATCGCCGGTGCAGATCTTGTTGTCATACAGCATGTATTTGCTCCGCACATCCACGGGGGAAAGGTTTGGCATCACAACGTTCGCCCCCGCAAGAATTCCCTTTTCCCGTCCCTTCGGATCGATCGTTCCAAGAGCCGTGGTTGCGGGCAGCAGTACATTGGGCAGCATCAGGCGGATGATCCCCAACAGGTACAGCGTAAGTTCCAGCTCTCCCGCCGTTTGATCTCTAAAAGGTGTGCCGGCATGCGGGATGAATGGCCCGATACCGACCATATGCGGGTCGAGCTCCTTCATGAACAGCAGGTCGTCCACAATGCACTCGTAGGTCTGGTAAGGCGAACCCACCATAAAGCCGCAGCCCACCTCATAGCCGATCCGCTTCAAGTCAAACAGGCAGCGTTTTCGGTTGGAAAGCGACAGTTCCTTTGGATGCAGCTTCGCGTAATGCTCATCGTTCGCCGTCTCATGCCTTAAGAGATATCGGTCAGCGCCCGCGTCAAAATAGGCTTTATAGCTCTCGTAGCTCTTTTCACCGATGGAAAGCGTCACGGCGCAATCGGGATGGTTTTGTTTGATGGAACGAACGATATCTACGATTGTATCGTCCGTATAGAAAGGGTCTTCACCACCCTGCAAAACATAGGTCCGGAATCCCAGATCATATCCTAGATCACAGCATTGAAGGATTTGCTCCTTTGTCAGCCGGTATCGGTCAGCGCTGTGGTTTCCCTTACGAATGCCGCAATAATAGCAGTCGTTTTTACAGTAGTTTGTAAATTCGATCAGTCCGCGCATATACACGTCATGCCCGTATATCTTGTGCCGCAGCACGCAGGCTTTGGCAAACAGATACTGCGCCGACTCAAACGTTCGGTTTTGAAGCAGCGTTAAAAATTCGTCGCGGGACAATATCGTATCTGCGTGAAGCTTGTTAATCAGCTCTTTGATTTCAGTTGTCATCTTTTGTGCTCACATTCGAATAGACGGTTTTAACGTTGATGCCGGGTAATTTCCCGATTTTGCCGGACAGCGCGCTGATGGCATCCTGCGGTGCGTCGACGGCGATGCTGATGATGGAGATCTTTCGTTCGCGGTACGGGATACCCATGCGGCCGATGATGTACTCTGCATAGATGTGCAGTATCGCGTTGAGCTTCTCCACCGATTCGGGATTTTCAACGATAATGCCTATGATGGCGACCCTTTTGTCCATAGCACACACTCCTTTTCAATAAAAAAAGCGCTTTTATGGAAAGCGCAAGAATCCGTTTGACATATAGACCGCTTTGCCTTCCACTCAGAAAATTCTTTGTGTCAGTATCCGTATTTGTAAACTTCGTTGACAGATGATTCTTACAACTAAGTTTAAATTGATAATATCACAACCGAATGCCAAGTCAAGTCCTATTAAAGAATATTTTCACAAGCGATTGGCAGACCCCTGCCCGGCATGCCCTTTCGTCATATGTTTATCACATCCTCACAGCCGCCTTTTTTCATTGGATCTGCTTCTAGGCAAAACAAAAAGGAGTATGGAGTACCATGCCCCTTTTCTAATTTTCTGCTCTCCTTTGCCGAATCATTCCGCAGGTTCGAATTCTTCCTTGCCTGCACGGCAGAGGGGACAAACCCAATCCTCAGAAATTTCTTCAAACGGCGTTCCGGGCTCGATCCCGCCATCCGGATCTCCGAGCTCCGGGTCATACACATAGCCACAGGGTATGCATCTGTACTTTTTCATTTCTTGACCCCTCCGATTATCCAATCTATACTTGTCCCATCTTGATGTGTCCATCAATTCGAATGAGTACTTCCCAACGGTTGTATATCCAGCATTTTAACATTTTTACATAGGAAGAGCAATGTCAAATGGATGGGCCACCGGTTTACCGGGCGAAAATCGAACGGTTTTCGATGTAAAATCCATCAAGAAAAAGCAATTTTCCGGTCTATGATGCAGCTTTATTTCTAAACAGATCGTGCTCAAGCCATTTGCCGCTTAAAAGCCTCGGCAGGAAGAAAATGCCGCGGAAGATCCAATCCGCAAACATGCCGATCCAAACGCCCAAGGTGCCCCAATAGATCACATGCGTTAAGAAGTAACCCAGGCCGATGCGCATGGTGAACATCGCCATGATAGTGATAAAGGAGGTAAACTTACTGTCGCCGGAGGAACGTAGAATGGAAGGCCCGACAAAGGCAATCCCCCAAGTCAGGGGCATCGTGATGCACTGGAAAATTACAACACTTCTGATAGCAGCCTGCACGGTTAGCTTATTGGAATAGTACCGGGCATAGGGACCCAAAAACACCATCATAAGCAGCGCCGTAACGCCCATGGATATCATGCAGATCAACACAAACTGAACGGCTTTGCGCTTGGCATTCTTCTCGTCCCTCATGCCACAATAGCGGCCGACGATGGGTGGCGTCGCATTTACGCAGGTCATGCCGGGAACGCACAGGATCATATTCACGTTGTTGGCAAGGCCGTTGACTGCAATCGTGTCGGTGCCGTAGGATACCACAAACGTTTGCGTGATCAGTCGGCCAGTCTGGAACAGTAGATTTTCGAGGAAGATCGGAATACCGACGATCATCATGGGCCGCATATTTTCCCGGCTGATTTTGAGCTTGAACAGCTTATCGACCACTAAATTCGGATTCCCGCGCTTGAGAAGGATCAACCCCACTGCTGCTGCGGCCACAGCTGCGACAAGCAATGAGAGCGAAACGCCCACAAGGCCGCTGTGAAATACATAAACAGCCATACAGGCCAGCAGTGCATAGGTGCCATTGTATACCAGCGTTGCGATCAATGATTTGCTTGGATACCCGCTGCCACGGATGGCAGCCGCTGAGACCGAATAGATGCCGATAAAAGGCAAAGCGAACACGTAGATGGACATATAGGTACGTCCGTACCCGTATACAAGCGCTTCGCTGTTGGCCAGAATCATTTTAAGCAAGGGTTCGCGGAACAGAAAAACACCGATTGCTACGGCTGTTGCGAGATAGACCGCCAGCACGATACTCTCCGCTGCCGCTTTGCCAGCATTAATGCTATCCTTTCTGCCGCGGTATTGTGCAACAACCACCGTGACACCGACGCCAATGGCAAGGTAGGATTGCTGGAACAGCCCTGTGAGCGAATTAAGATAGTTTACCGCTGCCACGGCTGCCATACCAGACCCCTTTACGAGGACGGACACCAGATTGGCCATAAACGCAACAGAAAGTTGTTCGATCAGCACAGGCCCGCTCATGCTGAAGATTTCTTTGAACTCGTCCTTGGACATGGTGAGCGCGTCTTTAGCGCTTTGTAGAAGTTTGAACAATAGCTCTCTCCTTATATATTCTTAAAAGAAAATAACTTATTGTTATAGTGCAATACCATATCGATGGATGGCTGCTTTCGTTTTACTCTAAAGTACTTTATCTTGGCGTGGCTCTTCGTTTGCCTTTACAACCCTTTTTCTCAGGAAAAAGGAACCGATGTAGATCAGCACAAACACAATCTGGATGCCCGTGTCGACATACAGCATTGCTTTTACGCCTATCGAACCGATCAGAATTCCACCCAGCAGGCTTGCGATGATGTTGCCGCAGTACGATGTGGTGGTAACAAGGCTTTGGGCTGTCGCACGCAGGTTGCTTGGCGCCAGTGTAAACGCGTACTGGATGGCGGAACAGAGATACAGCCCAAACCCGCCGCCCTGCACGCACTGGATGATCACAACGCCCAAAAACGTGTTGACGAACCGCAGCGACAAAAGGCAGCCGATGTACACGATCCCCACCGTGCCCAACAGCGTTGACAGTTTAAATCGCTTCACCAAATGGTGGCTTAGCACCATGACGGACATTTCCGTCAGCGCGCGCAAGCCGCCGACCAGGCCTGTTAAGAGCGGACTGCTGCCGATGTTTTCGAGTATATACGGCATAAAGGTCGCCGTTGAACTGCTCGAGATGGTAAGTGAGACGTTGAATATCATGAACATCACAAAATAGTAGTTCTTAAACAGCGCCGCGGGGGAAATTTTCGCACGCACCGCCGGCTGCGCCGATTGCTGAGCTTGGTGCCCTTCCTTTTGTCGCTTTGCCATCACAAGGACAAAGCACAATATGAGGGCGCCGACGATATAGGGTACTTCCACCCCGAAACGAGCGATAACCAACACCAGCGTGTACAGTGTAGCCAGAACCGCATAGCCCAGTGACCCGAATTGCCGCGCGCTGGAATACGTGAATCCGTTGGCGTTGGCGGTGGTGACAGTCCAGCTGTCCAAAAGTGAATTCGTCGGCGCGAAGAACAGCGCAAACGCGGGATACATCACGACGATGGTGGGTATGCCGCCGACCACAACATATTTTGAAGCGGGCAGCAACAGCATCCACAGGATGTTGAGGCTGCACACGATCAGGAAGGTCCGTTTGATGGAGCGAACCTTGTCGGTCACATAACCCCATATCGGCGGAGCGATCATACCAGCCACGCAATTGAGCGCTATCAAAAGGCCGACTGTGTTGCTGTCAAAGCTGCAGCTCTTCAACAGCTGCGCGTTAAAGGCAAGGCAGCCCATGCCCGCCCAGAACGTAAACTGCATAACGGAAAACGAGGTCTTTATCCGCTTTGGTTGCTCTACATCCAGATCGTCTTTTTGCGAGTTTTCCAAACCCGGTTCATCCTTCCCCTTACAAACATCAAAGAGGCGTTGCCTCCCTACTTGGAAGTGGATGTACGCCGCTCACAGCGCTGCATTATTGCCACGGTCTGTACGTATTGTAGCACCATACCATGCATAGTGGACGGCGGCAGAACATAAAAAGTCGGAGCTCGCCTCCGACCTTTCATACATGCCGGTTTCCTGCCCTGTTGACAAAAAGAGGGGTGGGGCAGATATAGGCATTATCTGCCCCTATGAGTGTCTCGGAAATCGCATATCGGACCCTGCAAATCCTTATACTATTTCCTATGCCTTCAAAGAACGAATGCGCAAACGCTTCGGATCTTGCATATTCCTGTATCCCCTTTTTCGGGGTTTCAATTGGCTAGACGTGCTATTCATGCATAAACAACCACTCTATAGGTTGCGTTTCTTTTGTTCATCCGCAAAAAGATAAACAAATTCTTCATCCGTAAGCCTTCTGCCCAGCTTGGCCTGCATTCTCCTCCTGGCGGCCCGCTGCTTGTTGCTCGCATATAGGATCTGAACCGCAAAAAACGCGGAGATGCAGCACATGACTGCGGTGATACCGGCAATAGCCCAGTACAGAAAATTCACGCTAGTATTGAGCCATGTTACAAATACTACAAATATATCGCTGACATTCACGAAATGTCGAAATACAAGAAAAGCGATTATGGCACCTACACCGCCATAGGATGCATTGACCCGCATTTGCATCAATTCAATTAATCTTTGTGTCGACTGCTGCGGCTTTTTTTCCTCAATTTCTCCGAGCAACTGGTAACCGAGCCCCATCTTGCTTCGATATGGTGGGATGATGAACATCAGCGCGTAAATAAGGACAGCAAAAGTGATCAGCGAAAGGCCCATGCTGAACGTCTGGCCCGGGAGGAACTTATATATGATCAATACACCCAGCCAGGCGGCTATGGTATGAAAGATCATCCAATAATAGATGGCCATCTTTTTGCCGGTCTCTTTGAGATGCCACCTGGCAAAGATCAGCGCTTCCAGTCCCGACGCCAGCAGCCTTACCAATCCCATGCAGACCATAATTTGTGATGTATACTGCAACAGCATTATGGACAACTCCCAACCATCGATATTCTGTACGAATAAACCTACCGGGTCCGCTTGCCAAAAATACCGCCCGTGTTGGAATCTTCCTTTTCCTGATTGGATATTTTTTCATCCAGGGATTCCGGGCTTTCGGGTTTTATATGTTCCTTATCATACCCTTTGATCAACACACCCAAAAACTTTTTCCTGGCCTCCCTGCGTTGTTCGGGGCTCGTCTTTTTGTCATATTCATCCTGTATTTCACGGAACGTGGGGTCGGGCGGCTTTATGCACAAGCCTGTTTTTTCGGTGAATGCATCGATGAACCCTTTCTGATCCTTCGGGGAAATGGTGATTACGTCGTTCTTGCCCTGTTCATCGTTAAAATACAGCACAATACGCCTTTCGGACAGGCCATAGTTCGCTTTCGCTTCCTGTGTTGTAAGCTGGTATCCAAAAATTCTGCAATAGTTTATTTTACGGCTTCTAAACCATCCCACCTGTATCCTAAGGCCGTCTTCCTCCAGGATAAAGTGTGTTTTAAAGTACATCGGAAGCATGAGCAGGAATTCCACGGCTAAAAATGCAAGGCAGATGATCAGCACCTTGAAGGAAAAATTCGCAATAGTCATATATACGAAAAGTCCGGTAACAATAGTAAATATGAACAGTGCTCCAACATATCCGCTATCAACTCTGGTACGAAACGTCAACCGGTTTCACCTCTTTGACTTAACATAGGTTTGTCCCATTACAATCATGATATCCACTGCACAGCCGCTATGCAAGGGCTTTGGCGAACAATGTTCTGCTACTAAAAAGGGCCGAAAAGTTCGGCCCTTTCTAGCAGCAATGAACTCTTCGTTTAGAAGATCGTGAGGTAGCTGCCGACGATGCCGATTACCAGCATGCCAACGATCAGCCAGGACGCATTGACGCGCTTGCGAACAAGCATCAAGGTCACCAGCGAGACGATCAACGGAAGCAGTTTCGGGAAGATGTTGTCGATACTGGCCTGCAGCAGGGTGGGGGTCTTCGTGCCGGCGCCCGCGATGACGATCAGCGTGGTCAGCTTAACGAAGTTGGCGCACATCGCACCGACCATGATAAGGCCGACGGAGGTAGCCGCAGATGTCAGCATGTCAACGATGCCACTCTCGTAGGCGTTTTCCACGAACTTGCCGCCCAGGTTATAGCCGGTCTTGAGCAGGAACCAACGGGTCGGCATGCTGATGCCATGGTAGATGAGCACAAACATAACCGGTCCGAGAATGTTGCCGCTGGAGGCCAAGGAGACTGCTACGCTGGTCGCGATGGTACGAACAGCAACCCAGAAGATCGCGTCGCCTACGCCGGACAGAGGTCCCATCAGGGCAGCTTTGATAGCGCTGATCGGCTCAGGGCTGAAATGCTCCGGATCGGCAGCGTGTTCCTTCTCCATCGCCAAGCACAGGCCGATGATGAAGTAGGCGGTTTCCGGTGTGCAGTTGAAGAACGGCTGATGGCGAACCATCGCTTCTTTGAAACGATCCGGTTGGGGATAGAGCTTACGGAGCCACGGGATCATGGCAACGCAGGTTCCGACCGTCATCATTTTTACCTGACTGAAGCAGAGGCTCATCAGGCAGCAACGGATATACGTTTTTCTGAATGTCGCTTTATCCATCTGGATGTTGGACACGTCGGTTGTATTAGCCAAATAAATCAGACTCCTCTCCTCCGGATAGTGCTTTGCTGGACTTGGCAACGTCGCGGATCCTCATGTCGTTGTAAACCTGCACGACGGTGACAAAGGCGGCAATAACGATCATAGCAGTCATGTTCAGGTTAAGGTATACGCTGATGCCGAAACCAAAGAAGAAGTAGATGCTCATCTTCGACGACCAGAGCATGTTCATCAAGAGCGCAATACCGACGGCAGGCATCATGCCCGACGCAACGCTCATGCCATGCTGCACGGCGACCGGGATTGAGTTCATGAGGTTCTTAACGGCATCCGCGCCAAGGTAAACGGCAAGGAACAAGGTTATCGCAGGAATGATATGCAGAACGAACTGGCCCAGGATAGCCCAGGTCTGATAGGTTTTGAACTTGCCTTCTGCAGCCCATTTGTCAAAGAACGGTACATATGAGCCAGCAACGATGATGCGGTTCATCAATGTGAACATCGCAGCCACGATACCGATGGCAACGGCCAGGGGCAGAGCAGCTTCAAATTGGACATGCGCGCCAATGACGAACGCCGTCACGATCGAGCCCGCCAGGGTCACGTCGCTCGGGAGCGATCCGCCGATGGTGGTGATGCCGATGAAGAGCATCTCCAGCTGTGCGCCAAGAAGAAGTCCGGTATGCGCGTCGCCCAACAATGCGCCGATGATCGGGCATATGACGATGGGCCTGTTCATGAAAGCGTGCGCATAGAAAGAGTTAACACATAAAATACAATAATACGCGATTGCTGTTGTTATAGCAACACCAAACATGCTTCCTCTTCACCCTTTCAATAATTATTTTAATACGTCTTCGATTGTTACCATAGGCATATATGGCAACAGTTGGACATCCACGGGGATGCCCGTGTCACGAATGGCCTGGATGACCTTTAGGTCCTCCTCATCGACATAGACATTGTCGGACAGCTTCTTTTTGCCCTGCACGCCCATATTCCCTGCCTTGAGCCGACCGTAATTGCCCAAATTGACCCGCTGGAATTCCTTCGTAGCGCTTTGAGCAAGCTTAAGGGCGTCCTCCAGATTGGTTACGATAATCCCAATAACCAAGTCGTGGCTACGAGGATCATTGAGGGCATTAATACATTGCTCAACGGACTGCACCGAAGTTTTTGAACTGGGTGGTCCAGCCATCTTGAGCGCCATGACCTGGGTCTTGTTCGCCGCGCAAGCATCATTGACAACCACCAGGTTTTTGAGCTCAAGAGCTTTGCTCCAGGCAATCGCCACCTGACCATGAATCATACGGTCATCCACACGCATCAGTTTTACCAATGTTACATTTCACCTCCCCTTTATGATATATGCTCCGGTCTTCCGACCATCACAATTATGTAAGAAGCAATAGTCCGCTGCTTCTTCAAAGACTTACCAGTTGTATGCTTCTGTCGCGGGGCCATAACCCGGGAAGATCTGATCCAGCTTCTTCATGACCTCGTCAGTGAGGACCACGTCCAACGATTTGATGGAATCTTGGAGCATCTCGACATTGCGCGGACCTACCAACATGGAAGAGACGACCTGGTTCTTCAACACCCATGCCATCGCGAGCTGCGGCTGGGAAACGCCGATTTCCTGGCAGAGCGCTTCAAGCTTCTTCAGCTGCTCAACCTGATAATCGGGAATCGCGCGGCCTGCGGCGCGGGGTCCCGGATCGGACAGCGCGTGGCCGGAGAAGTGTCCGCCGCCCAGGGGGCTGTACACCAGCATGCCCATGCCCAGCTTCTGCAGTGCGGGCAGGACTTCCAATTCCGGATAGCGGCAAATCAGATTGAACCTGTGCTCGTCGCAGATGAGACCCTGGATGCCCCGTTTCTCCGCTTCTGCTTGCGCCGTGACGATCTCGTGTCCTGCGAAGGCGCTGGAGCCGATATAGTCCACCTTGCCCTGGTATTGCGCTGCGGTGAAAGCGGGCCAAAGTTCCGCCCAGCTGACGCTGCGGTCAATGCGGTGCATCATGAAGATTTCAACGTGGTCGGTCTGCAAGCGCTTCAGGCAACCTTCCAGGCTGCGGCGAACTTTGAATGCGGAAAGGCCGGGACGGTTGTTGGCTCCGAACGATTCGCCATCGGGTGCGTTGAACTTGGTGAGCAATACAACCTTTTCACGGCGGCCGCCACCCTGGGCAAACCATTTGCCGACGATCTCTTCGGAAAGGCCCCTATAGCCGGTGGTTACCTTTGTGATCTTGTTGGTGTTCGCTCCGTAGACATTCGCACAGTCGAAGAAAGTGATGCCGTTGTCCACCGCTTCGTCCATGATACGGAAGCTTTCCTTCTCGTCTGCCAGCGAGCCAAATGCCATTGTTCCCAGGCATAGTCTGCTGACATAAATGCCGGATTTCCCGATTTTGTTGTAGATCATTGGGATTTTCCTCCAGTTTATTTTTTGCCCTAGTTGTATAGGGATACTAGTGTACTGCTTTAGGTTTTCCTGGATCAGAAGAGATCGTTATCGCCTTCGCCGGATTCCGCTTCGGCAAAGGATTCCACCGCGTGGTTCACATACTTGATCTCCTCTTTAGCCATTTCGATCGCTTCGAGAATGTATTCAGCCGTCATCGTATCGTCGAAGCACAGGGCTATCTGAAGCACCAGCGCCAGGTTGATGCCTGTGATAAGGTGGAAAGACCTTGTGGGCAAATATCCCATAAAGATTTGGTTGACGCTTCCCCCCATCAGATCCGTCAGCACAATCAACTCCTCTTCGACGGGGAGATTGCAAAAATAATCGGCGACGACCTGCCTCGGCTCCGGCACGTCTGTAAAGCAATTGATGTATGTTACGTTCTGTGTATTCCCAACCAAGATGTCCAGCGCTTGTTTGATGCCGCCCGCGAAACCGGCATGCGTCGCAATGAGTAGGTGCCTTGCCATATACATCCTCCTATATGCTTATATCTTGTAAAAGACATTCGTCTTTTGAATTACGCCATCAAACAACGGTATGTCCACTTGCATCTTCCGTTTATTTCCATGCGGGGCGGCGTTCTTGGCCGCAAGATACCACAGTGGATGCTCTTTGTATGCTCACCGTTTGCGCTCAGGGCGTTCGCCCTGAAAATCTTTACTCTGGTTAAATTTCTTTTGAGTGCCGTTAAACCTTGATTTTATCGTGGATATGTTCTGCCAGACCCTGTATTAATCGATCTATATCCGGGGTAAAAACCCCTTGAGACGACGAAAGTGCTTTGCAGTCACAGACCACTCAGCACTTAATGTTTAAAGTTCGCTTCGATTCGGCAGCTTGCTCTAATGCTAAACCGAAAGATTTCAATATTCACTTGTCAAGCCGATTATACAATGCATGACGATTGGTGTCAATATACGAAGTAATCTACTCGTCGGTGCGCAGTGAAGCCTTTAAGTCAAACAAGGCCTCAAGGCTCTTGAGTATCGTTTTCTTCAGATTGAACATCCCTTGGTTCATGCACCAGAGCACAACCGTACCGAATATGATTTTTTCGCTAAGCTCATAGAGCGTCTCCGCAGGCAAAGCGCTTCGGATTTCACTGCGGGCCTGGCCCTTTTTGATGATCTCAATCTGTACGCCGGATGTCGAATCGAAATATTTTCTCAAAATCTCGTTTTGCCCGTCCAAGGAATATTTGAGTATTTGTGTGATAACATCATAGCCTGCCAATTCCGTATGATCGACAAAGAGCTCAAGAATGATCCATAGCCTTTGCCAATAAGCGGACATCGAAAACATCGTCGCCATCTTGCTGTTCGTCTTTTCAATTACTTCATCATAAAATGAGTCAAATATGTTTTGTTTTGATTTGTAATGATAATAAAATGCCGGTTTCGTTATTCCCACGGAAATACAAATTTCATCAATTGTAACAACATCAAATCCTTTCTGCTTAAATAAGGACATTGCTGCATTTCGAATACGGGCCTTCGTGTTTTTCGTGGACGTCGCTTCGGTCATAGCCATTAAAATCCTCCTTTAACGTGAAGAATCTATGGACAACTAGTATTATATCACTTATTTCCTTATTAAAATATAGTTTCTTCTTATTCCCAGTAAATAAAAAAATTGCCCTGAGTAAGCAATAGTGGAAAATACATTTAGAATATGGTCTTACCGACAACAAAAATATGCTGTTTTTTTGATTCCTGTTGATATATGGTATTGCGGAGCTCTGCTATTTCGATTAGTATTTTACCTGAAACACGACTTCTTTGTACCTATATCATAACCAATTATCGAACAAAAGCAATCCCCGAACCATACCAGCACCAAAATCTTTTGTAACAAAGGTGATTTTTTCATGAAGTATCGCAAGTTTGGCAATTCGGATTTCATGGTTTCCGCCTTTGGCATGGGATGCATGCGGATGCCGATGGAAACAAGAGCAGACGGCAGCCGCGGGTTTGATCACTCGGAATCCATTCGCATGATCCATCGGGCCATACAGGGCGGTGTGAATTATTTCGACGCAGCCAACGCCTACGGCGAGGACGGCGAATGCGAAAAAGTATTGGGAGAAGCGCTTGCCGTAAACGGGCTTCGCGGCAAGGTAAAGATCGCGACGAAGGTCAGCCCCCGGCTTTGCACCAGCGAGGATGCGATCCGCACCATCTTTGAGACGGAGTGCAGGCGCCTGCAGACCGATTTCATCGATTTCTATCTCATCCACCAGCTCGACGACGGAGAGCGCTTTAGCTACATGGTGAAATACGACATTCTCAAAACATTTGAGGCTCTGCGTTCTGAAGGCCGCATCGGGCATATCGGCTTCTCCTTCCACGGCAATGTGGAGAACTTCAAAAAGAGCCTCGATTACTATGATTGGGATATGTGCCAGCCCCAGTTCAACATACTGGATATCGACCGCCAGGCGACCGTTGAGGGGATACGGTACGCGGGCAAAAAGGGCGTTCCAGTCGTGGTGATGGAGCCTTTAAAGGGCGGCAGCCTCGTGAACGTCCCGCCCAAGGTACAGGAATTGTATGACGCATTCCCCATTAAGCGTACGCCCTTGGAATGGGGTTTCCGTTTCGTCGCTGATTTTCCCGAAGTTGCTTGCATCCTAAGCGGCGTCTCCACGATGGAACAGCTCGAGGAGAACCTGCGCATCTTCGAGGATCTCGCACCCAATTCGATGAGTAAAGAGGAATTGGACCTCATCTACAAGGTGAAGGCCACCTACGACTCGTTGATCGAGGTGCCCTGCACAGCGTGTCGTTATTGCATGCCCTGCCCCAACCACGTAGATATCCCGGGCATCTTTACGCTTGTAAACAACGGCGCACTTGCAGGCAATTATGAGCACTATAAGCGCGGCTACGAGCGCATCGCCTCCGGCCGTACGGGAGGGACGACGGCCGATGCCTGCATCGAATGCGGCGCTTGCGAATCCGCGTGCCCACAGGGAATATCTATCATTCAAAAATTGAAAGAAGCCCACGAGAGGCTTAAATAAGCGGAGGTCTGTCATGAGGATCAAGAGCAAGCGGGTATGGGTTCACGAAGCGTTCATCCCTGCAGTGGTGGAGTTTTCCGGCGGAAAAATCCAATCCGTCGTTCACGGCGACGGGCCCAGCGATGTCGATTACGGCGATGCAAAGATCATCCCCGGGCTCATCGATACCCACACACACGGGTACGGCGGCGGCGATGCTTCCGATGGGAACCCGGACACCATCCGGGAATGGATCCAATACTATCCTAAAGAAGGGGTTACTACTTTTTTGCCGGGGACGGTCACAAGGAGCGAACAAAGGATCCTTCAAGCCTTGCGAGCGATTGCTCAAGTGGACGAGGAGGGCATCGACGGGGCGTTTCTATATGGTATCTTTTTACAAGGGCCTTACACATCCCACGCTTATTTGGGCGCGTATGATCCCTATCTGGTGCAAAAACCGGATGTGGAACAGTTTAAAAGGTTCAACGAAGCCTCCGGCAACCGTATCAAGATGATCGGCCTGGCGGTGGAAAAGGACGAGGGGCATGCGGTGTTGAAATACTGTATATCCAAGGGGATAAAGGTAAGCCTCGGCCATTCCGGCGTGCTCTATGACGAGGCATACCAGGCTGTGCAGGAGGGGGCCAGCAACATCACCCATTGCTTCAACAACATGATCCCACTGCACCACCGCGAGCCCGGGCTCCCCGGCGCCGCGTTAACGATCCGCGAGTTGTATTGTGAAGTCATCGCAGACGGAATCCATATCCATCCCGCAATCGTCAACCTGATCGGCACCATGAAGGGCAAGGACAAGCTGATCGTCATCACCGATTCCTCCCGGTATAAGGGATTGGCGCCCGGTTATTATGAATCGGTGGATCGCAAAGTGACCATCGGCGAAGACGGCGTAGGCAGGTTGCCTAACGGTAAGCTAGCCGGCAGCTGCATCACGATGCCGCAGTCGGTTAAAAACCTCATCGAAATGGCCCATCTTCCCGAAGTCGTGGCGATCAATGCAGGAACGATCAACCCCGCGAATATGCTTGGCATAGGTGACCATAAGGGCTTAATCGAACCAGGGTACGACGCGGACATCGCTGTGCTGGATGACTCATACTACGTCCTTCAGACCTACGTCATGGGTAGGGCCAAACTTTAACTTTTCCGGACAATACAAAGGGCGCGGCACAAACCGCGCCCTTTTGTTTTCATTGGGCTAAGGGTCATTCCATACTTCTACTCGTGAATGACGACGCCCGTCTTCTCAAGCTTCTTTTGAAGCTCGTTGACATTGATCTGCTGCAGCGGCACGTTGTTCTTCAATGCCATTGCAACGGCGGTGCCGCCCGCCTGCCCCGTCATGACCGCGGGCGGGATCACGCGGGTAATCTCCCACGCGTCGCCGTGCGCCGCCGTGATGCGCCCTACTGCCACAACATTGGGCAGCTTGGCATCAATCAGCGTGCGGTACGGGATTTCAAACACCGGTCCGGGCTTGCGCCAGTCGCACGCACAGCCGATAGAATCCTCAAAATGTTTGTGTACATCCTCTTGTTTGAGCGTATACAGGCCCGCGATGCGCCTGGTGGTACGGAACGCGAGGACGCTTGGCACGGAAAGCATGATATAGTCACGGCGCTGGTTTTTTTTCAGATGCGCCAGCGCAGCTTTGCGGCTGGCTTTGGCAAAGCCGTTGACGCCCTCCACGGTGGTCCCGTAGAATTTTTGAGGCGTGGCGCCGGTATGATGAAGCGGGTCATACCCCAGCATGCACCAGTCGGGTATCGCACGGTACATGTTCTGGTGATCGATGGCGTCCTTCATCTTGGTAAAATCGATGTCGTAGCCCATGAAGGTGACAAAGTTATCCTGATCCACACACGCAGCGCCGCAGCGGTACAGCACGTCCGCATCGCCCGAAGCGTCCACGACCATCTTGGCTTTATAGGCAAACCGCCCGGACTTATTCTCCACGATCAACCCCGTACAGGCTTCCCCTTCCATGATGGGCGCGCAGAACAGCGTATCGAACAACACCTCGATGCCTTCATCTTCCATCATTTCGTCCAGCGCAAACACAAACGCGGGCACGTTGAAGAACGTCGCAAGCCTGCGGCCCTTGTTCATGTGTTCGGCGGCCTCGTCGTCCACGGGCTTGTTGTCCACGATATTGAGCTTCTTTTTCCATTCCTGCGGCAGGTTGTCATAGCCGTACAGAATGGATTTTTTCAGCAATTCTTCGGAAATGCCGCCGATGACCTGCCGCCCGTTCCCGTCGTCCATCGGCTCGTATTTCACCACATGCCCGAGCGTCGCCTGCCCGCCCAGCGCTACGGTCTTTTCGATGATCAGGGTTTTCAACCCTTCACGGGCAGATGCTATCGCAGCGCCCACGCCAGCCACGCCGCCGCCGACGACGATAATGTCATAGGAACCGGCAAATTCAACGCGTTTTGCTTCCTCCAGAAAATATGCCATTGTGTTCTCCCCCTTATTTCGCCTTTTTGGTAACGGTCACAATGCCTTCGTCTGCATCGACCTCTACCCAGTCGCCCGTTTCGATAATCGACAGCGGATCCTTATCAAAATCGGTGATGACCGGAACGCGGCTCGTCACAGCGCCCAGAGCCGTTTTGGAATCGATATGGCCTATCAACATCGCCTTTGGCGTGCATTTTTTGGTGCGGAGGTTATGGAATGCTTTGCCCCACGCGGACGACCCCTTTCCGTAGGGGAACACCAGAATAGTGTCCTTGATACACTTGCCGTAAATCGCGTGGTTGCGCTCGGTCACGATGCCCGTGCGCTCATCAAGCGAGCCGAACGTGCCGATGCCGTCTTTGGATACAAGCGCCTCACCTGCTGCTTTGCCCGCATAGACCTTTCTGCCGTGAATAACTATCTTTTCCATAATGTAACCCCCTCACCATTTGCCCGTCAGCGCAGCTTCAACGCAGTGTTTCATGCTGCCCATATGAACGGAAATGTCGCTCCGGTAGCTCGGTGTATAATGTGCCATCTTGGAGGAATCGGTCGCCATCACCTTCACGCCTTCGGGCCACAGGCCGATCATCGGCGGGCAGGCGTCGGTTAAGATAAAGCCGCCGGCCTCTTCGATGATTTGCGTATCGCCATTGCGCGTGGCCTGGTCCTTCAGGCTCCAGGAGGTCATGACGATGAATTTTGACTTGAATTTCTTGCCGCACACCATTTCTGCGAGCTGCTTCAATTGATAGGTGCTGTAGTTCGGGCAGCCCAACAGCACCAGTTCCACGTCGTCGCTTGTGGCAAAATCGAGCATCTTCAGGCCCTTTTCCTTTTCCTCCGCGCCGTAGTGGATGATTTCCTTGGGCACGTTCTTGCCGAATGCCAGCTCATAGGTCGCCGCTTCCGGTGTATGCCCGATGATGTGGTACAACTCCACGGCGCCCGACGTGCATATGGCGGAAGCAAAGCACTTGTGCGCGTCCATGCTGACATAAGGGATATCCATCTGCAGCACCGGTACACCGGAGCCGATGCGTTTGCCAAGGTAGTATCCCATTACATCCCATTCATAAAGTTCTTTGGGCACCTCGTCCACAATAATAAGGTGCGTGCCATAGCGGTTTTCGTCCAGGTGCAGACCCGAATTTGGGATCTTGCCGACAAGCGCCGCGCAGCCGCCGACGATGTCGCCCTCTGTATTGGTGCGCGCGCCGAACACGGAGTTTAAAAAGATAACCGCGGCGGATTCGCCGCAGACGATATGCTCGCCCTTACTTGCCAAATGCCCCACCAGATGCGGCGTGCAGGACAAAAGGTTATTGACACCCGCTTTGCGCAAAAACTCATTGGTGTCGTCGATGCCCTTTTCAAGCTTTTCGTCCTTGACACCAAGGTATTTCAGATAATCCTTATTGGGGTTGGTGGCGTGGTTGCTGCAATGACAGACCTTCATGCGTGGTATTTCCACCACATCGTCGGAATTCATGTTGGCATAGGCGAACATCGCCTCGTAGCTGTCAAATTCCTGATCCGCGTGCCGGTCGCTCGGATACGGGCAGGGGGTGGTGAACAGCACGTTGTCGGTATCCAACAGGCGATCGGCACCCAGGGCTATGCCATACTGCACGATGAATTCCATCGCCTTCTGCCGGGCGGGGCCTTCGCTTCCCGCCAATACCGCTTTTTCCTCATCCGTTAACTTCAATTCCATAACCTCCTGACATAAGATATATATCTCGTATTGCCTTGACAGCCATTTTTCCTACAATTGAAGTATACGCAGCGCCGCCTCCCCTCCTTTGTGTTGCATGATCGATTTTCTCGAAATTTGAACCCGCCGTTATTGGCTATACAGCTTCCTTTGACTTCAAAAGGCTGCTTCGAAATTGTTAACACCAAGAAGAATGCGAGCAACTGAGCATCTTCCTCGACATTATCATACATCCGCTTATTCTATTTGAATAATTGAACTTTTTCATATAACAGTTCAAATATTTCGAACTGTCAAGGCAGCTTACATGAATCTGTTTTCATAACAGAAATGGATTATCATGTATTTTTGTTGCTGCCCTGCTTATTGCGCATTTAGCAAATTGCTGTCGTTTATCCAATGAAGGACCCTAAGTGTTGTAGATACATACTTGTTGAAAGAAAAACACGGGCAAACTTTGCGTTTGCCCGAGCTCAATTGTATACATGCTCCTCCACCTGCTGCAAGAATAGCTCCATCGCGGGGCTGATCCATTTGTTCTTGTGGCACGCGTATGCCACCGTAATTTCCGCGTCGATGTCGTCCATCGGCAGCTCTTTTAAGATGCCCGCCTTAATGTCCTCGCCCACAATAAAGCGAGGCAGATAGGAGATGCCCAGGTTATTTGCAACACTCTTACGGATGGTCTCAATACTGCCAAGCTCGATCATGCCGTCGATCATAATGTTCTTCGTTTTCAAATATTCTTCAAAGATCTCACGGAACACGCATTTTGGCTCGTTGATGAAAAAGCTGGTGTGGATCGCCTGGTTTGGCAACGTAAAATCGTATAACGACGTGTCAAATATTTTGGAAGCCACCAATGCCATCGGCACGGTGAACAGCGGATGCACCTGTAAAGCGCTTTGCGGCGTCCCGACATGGTAAAGGATGCCGATGTCGACGGTGCCGTTTTTGAGCGATTCCGCGATCTCAAAGCAGGGTTTGGACAAAAACGTCAGCTTTACCTGCGGCGCGTAAAGCTTATAGAACCGCAGCACTTCCTGCATCTTATATGCCAGCAGCGTTTCGGAAATGGCAACGATGAGCTCCCCCGAAACACCGTTTTCCTGTTTTGTGATTTCCTTCATCTTCTGCATCGTGCCGATTACTTCATCCACAAGCGGAAGGATGCACTTGCCGGCGTCGGTCAGCCGCATGTTTCGGCCGATCTTCTCAAATAGCTGCACAGATAGTTCCTGCTCCAGCCGCTTCATCTGGAACGTCACGGTCGATTGCGTAAACCCCAACTGGTTTGCCGCTTTCACAAACCCGCCCGCAGAGACGATGGTGCGAAAGGTGATAAGGTATTGCAAATCCATGGTGTTCCCCTAGTCTCATTTTCGTTCGGCGATAGGTTGCCAACAATAGCCAATGGCCTGGATCCTGGTTTCCAAACAGATAATGTACATGCTTGTTTATGGGTTTCTTATTTCACAGCAAGCCGGATTGATGCTTTTCACCGATTCCTCAAACCAATCCGAGCAGAGCGGCTCCGTTCTGGTAAAAGACCATTTCCTTCTCTTTCTCGGTCAACTTGTCTGTCTTTTCCAATATGACCCTGTATTTCTCAACGTCCTTTGCTGTGGCATACGGATAGTCTGTGCCGTATACCATGTGTTCCGTGGGAGCCACCGTCTTCAGTATATTCAGCAACCTCGGCTCGGCGGGTCCCGCTACATCGAAATAGACATGCTGGAGATCGGAAAACAGATCGGCGCCCTTGCCTTCCATTCGAAAAGAGCTCTGCACGCGGTCGGATATCGCCGGTATCAAAGCTCCGGCATGCGGCACGATCCAGCGGATATCCGGGTATTTGGTAAACACAAGATTGCGGGACATGTTGACAAACGTCCGCGTTGTATCATAGAAGAATTCCAACGCCTGTACGCGGAAGTTATCCAGCACGCCGGAGGGCACCGCCGTCGGCTTGGTCGGATGAAAAACCGCGAATGCATGCAGCTCATTCAACCGCTTCATCACCGGGTTCAACACGGGATCGCCCAAATACACGCCGTTCATGTTCGTGTCAAAGGTGAACCCCTTTGCCCCCATCTGAAATGCCCGGTCGATTTCACAGAGCGAAAGTGTAATATCCGGTATCGGCAGAGCTGCCAAAAATCCCAGCTCGTTTTCATGTCCCTTTACCATATCGGCAATTTCATCGTTGCTTCTCATCACAGCCCGGTATGTTTCATCCATGTCATCCGAATCGAAATACGGCATTGATATGCCCATCAACGAGTATACGATGTCGTTGTCTTTGTGCATGGAAAGCTGTATATCTATGTTCCATTCGGGCAATTCCGAACCAAATTTCTTCTTTACAAATTCCCTGTATGAAGGCGTTAAATAATGCGCATGGAAATCGATCTTTTTCATTTTGTATTGTACCTCCATCAATTGCATCTTGAGGCTGTCACCATGTCCTCAATACATGCATACAAGTTGAATCTGATAGACCCCGCCTAAAACTTAGGCGGGGTCTATACGTACTGCTGGGAACTTTATAGTTTGGCAGCCGCTGCCTTATCCAGCACAACCACCACATTGGGATGCAGTTGAACGACGGAGGCAGGCACTTCTTCCGTCACCGGGCCATTGAGCGCCTTGGCAACGATCTCTGCCTTGTTGTCGCCTTTCGCGCAGAAGATCAGTTTTCTGCCCATCATGATGTCCTTGATCCCCATCGTAAGCCCGACCTTCGGGAGCAGGTCCCAGCCGCCGAACAATTGGGCATTGGCTTCGTTTATATACACTTCGGGCAGATCGCAAACAACGTTCGTTGAATTGAACTTTGTGCCGGGCTGACAGAAACCGATGTGGCCGTTTTCACCAAGCGGCAGCACCTGCAGGTCGATACCGCCCAGCGCCGCAATCTTCTGTGTAAATTCCACCATCGACGCGTGCGGATCGTCGGTCTCGGGATTCGGGAAGCAGCCGTGGCCTTCGGGTAAATTGACGTGATCGAACAGCTGCTCTCTCATCACCATGTATCCCGAACGTGGATGGGTCCATTTGATCGGATAGCGGATATCCAAGTTAAACGTATACGCTTGTTCGAAGCTGACAACACCCTGCTTATACAGTTCCACCAATTCGCGGTGTATGCCGGTAGTGGTGGTGCCCGTCGCCATTCCCAACAGGCTGTTGGGCTTTTCGTTGAGCTGCGCCGCGATCATGAGCGCCATCGTCTTTTCAAATTGAAGCGGTGTGTCGAGAACTACTATACGCATCGTTCATTCCTCCTATTGTTGATGGTTTTTTACAGCAGGCTGGCTGCTTGTTCGTCGAGTACAACAATCACGTTGGGATGCATTTGCACGATGGAAGCGGGCACTTCCTCCGTCACCTCGCCCTTGAGGGCTTTTGCTACGATCTTCGCCTTGCGCAGCCCCTTTGCGCAGAAGAACAGCTTACGAGCATGCATGATGTCGGCAGGTCCCATGGTAAGCCCGATGCTCGGCACTTTATCCAACCCGCCGTATTTATCCGCCAACGGGATGATATATTCTTCGGGCAGGCGGCAGACAACGGCGCTAGCGCCAAGCTTCGTTCCCGGCTGGCAGAAGCCCACGTGGCCGTTCTCACCAAATGGCAGGACCTGGGCATCCAGCCCACCCAGCGCTTCGATCTTTTGGACAAAGGCGTTGATGGCGGCCTGAGCATCCGGTGTGTCCGATTGGGGAAAACACCCGTTTTCAATCGGGATATCCACATGGTCGAACAGCTGCTCTTTCATGGGCAGATATCCTGAATCCTCGTGGCTAAACGGCAGGCCGAAGCGCACGTCCAGGTTAAATGTGTGCACCTGTTTGAAGCTCACCAGCCCCTCGCGGTAGAGGTTGACAAGCTCGCGATGGATACCGGTCGTGGTGGTGCCGGTAGCCATACCCAGGTTGGCATTTGGTTTCGCTGCAATCTCTGCGGCGAGCAACAAAGCCATCGTCCGTTCGAATTCCTGTTCGGTCTTGGTAACTACAATACGCAACGATGTACCCTCCTTCGTCTTTGTTCATGGCAAACCATACAAACCCGAATTGGGCTTTTTAACCATTTGCTAGTAATAGATCAGATTCCGCACGTTTTTTCTGCAGTGCAAACCCGCTTCTCAACACTTCTATCGGATGAATTTCATCAAAATCATGATTTCTATATACAAGAGTACTAATATATTTCTATTCACAGGAACAGCCCGGACATGCCGGGACTTTCAATTTATGATAAATCAATATTTTGAAGAAATATATATCAAATTATATTAGTCGCGAGTATAAATACGGATATAACCCTTATAAGACTCTTTTTCCCGAAGTATCGCCGAATGCTCGTTTCATACAAAGAAAAGCCCTCTATGGAGGGCTTTTTCGAATTTGAGACCAATGGGTGAGCAAATGTCAATGTTTCCTTATTTTCTTTTGGGCGCGCCGTGGATCGCCTTGTTCTCCGCGTCGAGCACCGCCTCGTAAAACGCCTCCGAAAGCGTCGGATGCGCATGGACGGTATGGGCGATGTCCTCTATCGTAAGCTTGTTCGAAACAGCAAGCGCGCCTTCATGTATGACGGTGCTCGCTTCCGCCACCAGCATGTGCACACCTACGATCCGCTTCGTCTCCGCTTCCGCCACCACTTTGACAAGGCCGAACTCCTCGCCCTGCGTAACCGCCTTGGCGTTTGCCCCCAGCATGAACCTTCCCGAGAGGATTGGGATGCTTCGGCTCATCGCCGCCTCCTCCGTTAGTCCCACTGAGGCGATCTCGGGATCGGTGAACACGACCGCGGGAACTGCATCCCTATCAAGATGGGATGATAGCCCCATCATGCGCTCCACACAGACCCTGCCCTCTTCGGAGGCAACATGGGCCAACATGAGACCTCCTATGACGTCTCCGATCGCATATACGCCCTCAACATTGGTCTGATAGTTTTCATCCACCTTGACACCGCGCTTGTCGAAGACAACGCCGATGCCCTCAAGGTTCAATCCCGACACGTTGATGCCCCGCCCTGTCGCTACGAGCACCGCTCCAGCCTCAAAGCGCAGCTGCCCTCGTTTGTCCTCCGCCAAAACTTCCAGGCTGCCCTCTTCCGTCTGCCGGATTTCGGATACCCTCGTGTCGGTTGAGAATTTCATGCCGCCCTTTCGCAGCACTTGTGTCAGCCTTGCCACGAGATCGCGGTCCACCTCATTCAATATCCGCGGCAGAAACTCCACCACCGTGATGTCGGTTCCAAAAGCATGGAATATGCCCGCAAGCTCCATGCCGATCACGCCGCCGCCAATAACGACCATGCTCTTTGGTATCTCCCGTGTGTTCAACAGCTCATCGCTTGTAAAAACGCCCGGAAGATGTACGCCTTCAATCGGTGGCATGGCTGGCAACGAGCCGGTCGCGACGATAACCTTATCGGCATCGATCTCGCGTTCTCCATGCTCTGTGACAACGTGAATCCTTTGGGGGGTGGCGAAGCTTGCGGCTCCCCGGACACATTCGATCCCGTTTGACTTCATCAGTTGCTCGATCCCGGCACAGAGCTTCGCCGTCACATTGCCTTTTCTGGACTGGATCGCCTCCATGTCGATGGCAAAGCCGCCGTGTGTCACGCCGAACTCACAACTTCTCTGAAGTGTTTTTATTACCTGTGCATTCTGGTATAGCGCCTTGGTGGGGATGCATCCCCGGTTCAGGCATGTACCGCCAAGCTGCTCCTTTTCGATGAGGGTTACCGTCGCACCCAGCTGCGCTGCGCGGATAGCTGCAACGTACCCGCCGGGCCCGCCACCGATGATCACAAGACGCATTTAGACCTCCTGTTTCCGATAGCGCAACACGGGCTGCCGCACCGCTTTCACCTCATCCAGCCGCCCCACAATTGTGTTGTGCGGTGCCGCATGAACGGTCTCCGGATTCTGCTCTACCTCATCGGCAATTTTCAGCATCGTCTCAATGAAGCTGTCCAGCGTTTCCAAAGGTTCCGTCTCCACCGGTTCGATCATGATCGCTTCCTTGACGATGAGCGGAAAATACACGGTGGGCGGGTGGAAGCCGTAATCCAGCAGCCGTTTTGCGATGTCAAGCGTCGAAGCCCCAAGCTGCTTTTGCCTGTTGCCTGACAGCACAAACTCATGCATGCAGGTCCTGTCATAGGCCACTTCATAGCGGTCCTTGAGCTTATTCTTGATATAATTGGCGTTGAGCACCGCCGATTCGGACACCTGCCTCAAGCCGTCAGGCCCCATGGAAAGGATATAGGCATAGGCGCGTACCAATATTCCGAAATGCCCGTAGAAGCCCTTGACGCGTCCGATGGATTCGGGCTTATCAAAATCGAGATAGTATTTACTCCCATCGAATTCCACACTCGGGCATGGGAGGAACGGTACGAGATCCTCCTTCACGCCGATCGGTCCCGCGCCGGGACCGCCGCCGCCATGCGGGGTGGAAAAGGTCTTGTGCAAATTCAGGTGCACGACGTCAAAGCCCATGTCGCCGGGGCGTGTGATGCCCAAAATAGCGTTGGCATTGGCGCCGTCGTAGTATAAAAGGCCTCCGCGTTCATGTACGATGCGGGCAATCTCCACGATGTTCTCCTCGAACAGCCCAAGCGTGTTGGGGTTGGTCAGCATGAGCCCCGCCACATCGTCGCCCATGAGCTTTCTAAGCTCCTCGATGTCCACGCCTCCGCGCTCGTTGGATTTGACCTCAACGGTCTCATACCCTGCCGCAGCAGCCGAAGCCGGGTTCGTGCCGTGCGCCGAATCGGGAATCAGAATCTTTGTGCGGCCGATATCCCCGCGGTGCTCGTGGTATGCCTTTATGACCATGATGCCGGTCCATTCCCCGTGCGCGCCGGCGGCGGGCACAAGCGACATCTTTTTCATCCCCGTGATCTCGCACAACAGCATGTCCAAATGGTACATCAATTCCAATATACCCTGCGACGCGTCCTGCGGCTGATAAGGATGGGAACGTGCAAAGCCCTTGAGCCTTGCCATGTCCTCGTTGATCTTGGGGTTGTATTTCATCGTGCAGGAACCCAGAGGATAAAAACCCGTATCTACGCCGTAGTTTCGCATCGAAAGCCCGGTGAAATGCCTCACCGCGTCCGCCTCGCTCACCTCGGGCAACTCCGGCACCGTCTTTTTAAGAAACCCTTGTGAAAATACGGAGGCTGCATCAATAGTGGGCGTATCCAAAGCGGGCAGCTGATACCCCTTGCGTCCCTCAATGCTTTTTTCAAAGATGAGTTTTGTCTGCGCCATCTATTCCACCGCCCTTTTCACAAGCTCGTCGATCTGTGCCTTCGTGCGCTTCTCGGTCACAGCCACAAGGTAGTGATCCAAAAGCTCCGGATACTCAGAACTGACGTCGAATCCGCCCAAGATGCCATGGGAAAGGAGCTTACGGTTCAAATCCTTAACGTTCGGCTTGGATTTGAGTGTAAATTCCTTAAAAAACGGCGCGGTAAAAGCGGGCTCGAATTGTCCCGTTCGGATGAGCTCAGCATACGCATAATGCGATTTTGATAGGCACTGTTCGGCCACTTCCCGAAGTCCCTGTTTGCCCATCACGGTCAAATAAATCGTGTTGGCAAGGGCCATCAGCGCGTTGTTCGTGCAGATGTTGGAGGTGGCTTTCTCACGCCGTATGTGCTGCTCGCGCGTTTGCATCGTCAGCACAAACGCCCGTTGCCCACGGCTGTCCGTTGTAGCCCCTACGATGCGGCCGGGCATGCTGCGCAACAGCTTCTGCGTGGCTGCCATAAACCCGACGTATGGGCCCCCAAAGGATAAAGGCACGCCCATCGGCTGACCATCTCCAACGGCAATATCCGCCCCCAGTTCTCCCGGTGACTGGAGAATGCCCAGCGAGATCGGATCGACGCTTGCGATCATAAGCGCGCCCGCATCGTGCGCCAGGTCGGCGGCTTTTTTTATATCCTCCACATAACCGAAGAAGTTCGGGCTCTGCAATATGATAACAGCCGTATTCGAATTGACAGCGCTTGTAAGCGCAGCCATGTCCACCGTGCCGTTTTCCATCGGCACCGTCTTGATCACAACGCCGTGCGCTGACAGATACGTTTTCAACACCGCGCGGCTTTCGGGGTGAACCGTCTCTGAAACGACAACCTCATTGCGCCGCGTGGCACTGATGGCAAGATGCGCAGCCTCCGCCATGGCCGTAGCACCATCGTACACTGAGGCGTTTGCAACCTCGAGCCCCGTCAACTCGCAGATCATGGACTGGAACTCAAAAATCGCCTGCAGCGTGCCCTGGCTGATTTCCGGCTGGTACGGGGTATACGCCGTATAGAACTCCTGCCGCAGCAGCATGTGATCGATGATGGAAGGTATGTAGTGGTCATAGGCACCCGCGCCCAAAAAGCACGTGTAATCCTTTGCGCCAAGGTTGTTGTCCGACAGCTTCTGCAGATGGGCGGTCAATTCCAATTCGCTGTGGCTTTTGGGTATGGCAAGCGGGCGCTGCAAGCGCACGTCGCGCGGTATGTCCAAAAACAAATCTTCGATGTCTGCAAGATCCATGCTTTGGAGCATATCCCTTTGCTGCTCGGGGGTATTGGGTATATAGCGTTGCATACTACTTCTCCTGTTCGAGTAAAGCCTTATATCCTTTGGCATCCAAGAGCGTGTCAAGCTCGGTTTCATCGCTTATGTCCACAACGATCATCCAGTTCTCATATGCGTCTGCATTGATAAGTTCCGGGTTGTCCAGCAACGCCGTGTTCGTCTCCGCCACTGTACCGGATACGGGTGCATACAGCTCGGATACTGCTTTCACCGATTCCACAACGCCAAAGGATTTCCCGGCGCTGATCGTATCGCCTTCATTGGGCAGCTCGACAAATACGATGTCCCCCAGTGAATGCTGTGCATAGTCGGTGATGCCGATGACGGCCTTGCCGTTTTCAATCCTTACCCATTCGTGCTCGGTCGTGTAGCGCAGATTGTCCGGTACGTTCATGATTGTGATCCTCCTGTTATTGATTCTCTATTTGCGGTAGCGTTTTTTATAGAACGGTAAAGCGATCCGTTTGGCTCGAAGCGGCTTCTCCCGAATCACGACGAACAGCTCGCCGTCCAGTGGGATCACGCCGCGCTCAACTATTGCCAGACCAAGGTTCTGCTTTAACGTCGGGGAAAAGCTGCCGGAGGTGACGTGCCCTATGACGCGATCATTTAGCATGATCTCATAACCGCCTCTTGCTATGCCCCGGTCCGTCATCGCAAATCCTATGAGCTCCCGTTTGATCCCGTTTTCCTTTTGCCGCAACAGCGCTTGTCTGCCAATAAAGTCCCCTTTGTCCAGCTTTACAAACATCGACAGGCCAGATTCAAGCGGGGAAATGTCGGGTGACAATTCGTGGCCGTAGAGCGGAAGGCTAGCTTCAAAGCGCAGCGTATCCCGCGCGCCAAGGCCTGCCGGCACAAGGCCGAAATCCGCCCCCGCTTTTAAGATCTCATCCCAAACCCCGGGTGCATCCGCCGCATTCAGATAGAGTTCAAATCCGTCTTCCCCTGTGTATCCGGTGCGGGAAACGAGCGCGTTCACGCCCGCGATCGGAACGTTGTCGGCAAAACGGAAAAAAGCGATGCTGTTGAGCGGATACTCCGTCAGCTCCTGTAGGATCTCTTCTGCTTTTGGCCCCTGCACCGCAAGCTGGGCATACTGACTCGAACGGTCATTCACCGCAACACCTTCCGGAGCCTTGCTCACAATCCATTGGAAATCCTTATCGGTATTGCTCGCGTTTACCACCAATAAAAAGGATTCGGCGTTGTAACGGTACACCAAGAGGTCATCCACCACACCGCCGTCTTCATAACACATCGGGGCATACAGTACCTGATTGTCTGCCATTTTCTGCACATCGCCCGTAACGAGCCGTTGCACAAAATCGAGCGCATAGCGCCCTTTGACATCGATCTCTCCCATGTGGGAGACATCAAAGAGTCCCGCGGCACTCCGCACGGCTTCATGTTCCGCGAGGATGCCGGAATATTGGACCGGAAGTTCCCACCCTCCAAAGTCCACCATTTTGCCGAATAGCTGCACATGCCGTTCATACAATGGCGTTCGTTTCATGATCTTCCTTCTTTCAAAGGGTATTGTCTGTTCTCATCCACAGCGCGACATCGGCCGCGAGGGAATTCTCTTCGCTTTTTGAAAAACCGTACAGCGCGTCTGCCAGCTGCAATCGGCCGTATTCGATGCCAACAAGGCATTTGGCCATACGCTCAAACAGATCGGCGTCCATCGCGTCGGAATAGAGGCTTGCCTCTTGTACGACACCGCCGGTGATCACAAGCCCAAGCTCCACGCCGCCCCAGGGAAAGCGGTTCTCGAAATGTATGTCAAAGCACGGGTTTTTGCCTATGCGCCAGGTACGGCTCTGATACTTATCATAAAGAGGTGCAAATTCGCTCTTCTTTATCAGATCATCGGGATCAATCGGCACGCCCTCGCCACCGTATTCCGCGATAAACGCTTGCCGCATGGCTTGTCTGACATCATCCACCGTCAAGGATGGGACCAGCTCGCGAAGGTTGACCACCCTGGATCTGACCGAATCGACGCCCTTGGACTGCATCTTCTGCACGGGCACGTTCAGGTATTGTTGCATCACGGTTGTATCCACATCCACGAGGATCGTTCCATGGTGAAAGGAGGTACGCTTCCCATGATAGAACGCGTTGCCGGAGAACTTCCGCCCTTGCGAGAGGATATCGTTTCTCCCGCTGAATTCAGCGCCGATACCAAGCGCCTTTACCGCAAGGAGGATGACGTTAAGCTGCCTGTGCAAGTCGTAATCTCCGTTTGGAACAAGAAAGGTAAAATTGAGGTTGCCAAGATCGTGGTACACCGCGCCGCCACCCGACATCCTTCGCGCGAGCCTGCCACCGTCCTCTTCCAACGCCTGTAAATTGCATTCCCGGTAGGCATTCTGGTTTCGGCCGATCACGACGGTGCGCTGGTTTTGCCAGAGGTAAAGCATGGCCTCGCCGTCCTGCACCTGTTGGAGCAGCAGCTCCTCGATCGCAAGGTTGCGATAGGGGTCATACCCGTTTCCTATGATAATTTTTGTTATGCTTTCAGGCATTCTCTTCATCCTGTGTTTGCGCAGCAAAACGAACCGTATCGTCGTTGCGGCGCGGCTTTATTTGGTATTGTTCAACATCTTATACACTTGTCCCTGTTCATCCTGGGATGAAGCAATTTACGGCAATGCCGGAAACGATTTCAACTCTTCGTGGAAAAATCCAACTCATTGTATCACTTTTAAAAAGGGGTTTCCAGATTCAACGCAACCATCGGCAAGGGATCATTTGCCTCACAACTTCTTATAAATATACCGTTTTTACCTCCTCCCCTGCCCGGCGTTTTGAAACTTCCAAGGCATAATATAGCATCTTGCAAAAGATTCATTGTTATAATCATGCGCATGAATCCATATTTTTTCGTATATTGTGTGCAATGCCCGTTCCTCACTATTCTAAAATTGTAATTTATAAATCGATCTGTTTCTACGAATACACAAGAACCTGGGTACGGCAACATAACCCTTCCGGTAATTCCAGTACCAAAATTCGTCCAATAAAAAATGGGACACCGGAGTCGGAGTCCCATATATGGCAATACATTCCACATAGTTCAAGCATCATGGTTATGATAAAAAATCAATGAATATGTGGAAACAATTGGTATCTCCCAGTTTTTAAATTATATTTCGATTTTTTTGTCTCTCATGTTCCCACTCTCCGAAATCCTTTGGCGGCACGGCCTGCTCTTCCTGTGGTCTGGGCATAAGCTTAATTGCATTTGTCGCACAAGTCGAAATGCACAACCCGCATCCAAGGCACTTGTCCCTGTTGATCGCGGCTTTCCCATTGTCGACGGTTATCGCCGAGACCTGGCACCGGGTAACGCACACTTCACAGCCGATGCAGGCATCCGCATCCACGACCGCCTCATAATTCGCGCGCGCCATGGAGTTTTCGATACCCCATTTTGTGATCCCACGCAGGATTCCGCAGCAGCACCCGCAGCAGTTGCAGATATAGCTTAGATTATCGATTACGTTGCTGACCGAATGCACCAGCCCCGCCTTTTCGGCCTCGCCCAGTATCCGGATAGCTTCCTCTTTTGTTATATCTCCCGGCCTCGGGCTTCTTTTTGTCTTGGAAAACGTCAGGCAATTGTGCAGCGGCGCGTCGCATCCCATCCCAAGCGCCAGCTGTTGATTGCGGCAGATGCAGTCCTGCACGCCAAACGCCTGCGCACTTTCCAATATTGCGAGCACGTTGTCGTAGGGGAGTATCCATTCCAGATCGACCGTATCGACCGCCGGGACCACCCTGTGCAGCGCGGGCTGTGGCTGCATAATGCCATAGACGCCGCCGTCGGCAAAATACTCCTCGACAAGCGACGCCATTTGTTCGTTCATCCTGTCGCCCGAAGCCTCATAAGAGCCCACAATAAACGGTGCGAGCCAAAACACATATTTGCCTTCCTGCCTGTCCATCAGAGCCTTGCCCTGCCGGACCAAGTGGAACAGTCCCGCCAGCGCTTCCTTGGGAAGAAGGTTCAGCCGCTTTGCGATCCCCTCCGCTTCCTCCCGCTGACCGGAGAGCTCACAGGCGAGCTCCGCTTCCTCCTGCGTATAGATGCATTGTAAAAGCCGTATGTCTGAACCGGTTTTTGTCCTCGGAAAACCGTTGGGCAGCGCATTTAAGGCATCCGCCAGCTTTTCATATATCGTATCCATGCCTATTCCCCCGCCATTTATCTGATAAACCCATTCTATGGTAAAAGCTTTCCCCACGCAATGCCTGTGAACATACGCTGTTATATAGTCAAAAGAAAGGTCGGCATATGCCAACCCTTCTCCGATCTCATTTTTATCGGCACGGTGTCCCTGCTATCTGCCCTTTCGGTCAGGGAAATTCGACCTTCCTGTCCTCTTCCTGCTGTCCTGCTGCCATGAAGGTTCCCTATAGGTTGCTGCGGGTCTGCGGATTTCCTTTTTGGGGACTTGAATGGACGCGGTCTGCGCAACCCGCCTTTGGCCTTGTCTCGATAGCATTTTCAACACAGCGGCGGCAAAATCCATCGTTGTCAGATCGGTCCCGCTGTTTGTCACGTTGAACT
>CAZHNN010000008.1:34798-86144 GCA_964533965.1 uncultured Clostridia bacterium
CATACTCGCTCTTTTTCAGCGTCTCTGCCACCTTTTTGAGCAATATACCGATCTTGCTTTCCTCCACGTCGAGGATCGTCGGCGGTTCTATCGGTTTGATATTGGTTTTCGTAAAACGTTGGATATCCTTTAATTTATAGAACTCCCTGCCGCTCAGAAAAGTATAGGCTTTGCCAGACTTGCCCGCCCTTCCCGTCCTACCTATGCGGTGCACGTAGTATTCCACATCTTCGGGAACGTCGTAGTTGATGACCGCTTCGATATTCTCCACATCGATGCCCCGTGCCGCGACATCCGTAGCCACGAGTATGCTTATTTCGCCGTTTCTGAACCGGTTCATGACCGAATCGCGTCCGGCTTGCCGCAAATCTCCATGCAGCGCATCCGCCAGATATCCCCTTGCCTGTAAACCGAAGACAAGTTCATCCACGCGCTTTTTCGTATTGCAAAACACAAGGGAGAGCTGATAATTGTTGCCGTCTATAACGCGTGAAAGCACATCCAGTTTAGAGGGTTCCCGCACCTCGATATAGTATTGTTCAATGGTCGGTACGGTTAGCTCCCGGTGCGTCAGCTTGATGTGCTCCGGATTTTGCTGGTATTGCTTGGTGATTTCCAAAATGCTTTCCGACATCGTTGCGGAAAAGAGAACCGTCTGTTTTTCTTCGGGTGTTTTTTGTAAAATGGCGTTCAGGTCTTCCTGAAACCCCATGCTGAGCATCTCATCTGCCTCATCCAATACCAATAGGCTGATGTTGCCAAACTTCAGCGTGGCTCGCCGCATATGATCCATGATGCGCCCGGGCGTGCCGATGATGATTTGCGGCCTTCTCTTTAACGCTAGTATTTGACGGTCGATTGGCTGTCCGCCATAGATGGGGAGGATCCGGACGCTTTCATGATATTTCGCGACGGATTTGAATTCCTCCGCCGTCTGTATCACCAATTCCCGCGTCGGGCACAAAACGAGCACCTGAACGGTGCTTTCCTCCTTGTTCAGCATTTCTATGGCGGGAATGGCAAAAGCGCAGGTCTTGCCGGATCCCGTTTGCGCTTGGCCGATGATGTCCTTTCGGTTCATGATAGCCGGGATAGCCTGGGATTGGATCGGTGTCGCTTCTTCAAAGCCCATTTCCTCAATGGCTCTTATCGTTTCGTTGGAGAGGTTAAACTGTGAAAATTGCATTTGTTTCATCCTTTGTCTTTCATATTTCTAAAGGTTCCGAAAATAGCATGTCCCTGTTTGCTTCGTTTCGACAAACATTTGCCGGGCTTTATTCCATATCCACCTTGCTCACTTTGCGAAGCCTGCCCTTGATGGGCGTATGCTGCAATTGCGCAAACACCATTTCGCCCTTTCTGTTGAGGATTTCCACATACGTAGACACATCGGCTATTTGGATGATGCCGATATCATCGGCCTTCATGCCTTGTATGTTGCACAGCGTACCTACGATATCCGAAGCCCGCATCTTCGTCTTCTTACCGGCGTTGATGTGCAGCTTTAGAATATCCCGGTTGAGCGCGGCGCCTTTCGCTTCTCTGATTTCGGGCGTCCTCTTCGTTTTCTTCAAAAACTCCTGTTTGCGTTGCTCCACCGTTTCCTTGTCCGGACGTTCCATCAGTGGTATATCTTTTCCGGTATACCGGATAATGGCACTAAGAAATTTATCCTCAAATGGCGTTACAAAAGAAATCGCCTTGCCGGTGTGTTCAACACGTCCGGTTCTGCCAATACGATGCACATAGGTTTCTCCATCCAGCGGAAGATCATAGTTGAGCACAAGCGAAATCTCATCAATATCGATCCCCCTTGCCGCCACATCCGTCGCTACCAAAATTCTGAAAAACCCCCTCTTAAAGTCATTCATGATCCGAAGCCGGTCGGGCTGTTCCATATCGCCGTGGATCTTTCCGCAATCCACTCCAAGCCTTTTCACTCCAGCTGCAACCTCTTCCACCTTCCGCTTTGTGTTGCAAAAGATCATGCAGCTGTCTGGGTTTTCCGTTATCAGGATATCCCGCAGCTGTTCCGGTTTGTCTTTCAGATCCACCAAAACGCTGTGCTGAGATATCCGGTCGGCCGCCGGATTCTGCTCTTCCACCTCGATGTGCAGCGGATCGTTCATTGCATGATCGCAAAGCGTTTCTATATCTTTAGGCATGGTAGCCGACAACAAAGCAGTGACGCGGTCTTTCGGCAGTCTTTGAAGGATGGCCTCTATCTGCTCTATAAACCCCATGTTGAACAGTTCATCCGCTTCGTCTATGACAAGGTATCGTACACAAGACGTGTCCAGTGTTTCCCGCTCCAAATGGTCAATCAGGCGTCCCGGAGTGCCTACGACGACATGCGTTTTTTGTTTGAGCTCCTTTTCCTGTAAATAGAACGGGGCTTTCCCAAATACGGCGGCTACTTTCAGCCGCTTGAATCTGCCCAGATGAAACATATCTTCCTTGACCTGAATGGCAAGTTCTCTGGTGGGCGTAATCACCAAAGCCTGGGGCTTGTTTTCGTCCCAATCCACCATCTGACAGATGGGAATGGCAAAGGCCGCCGTTTTGCCACTGCCGGTCTGTGATTTTACAATGATATCTTTATGTGTGAGCAAGGCAGGGATCACCTGACGTTGCACTTCCGTAGGGCTTTCAAACCGCAATATGTCGATTGCCTTCAACAGCTCTTTGTCCAATGGAAAATCGCTGAATTTCTCTATTGTCATGATTTACTCTCTCTCTGTCTGTATTCGACCCACATACTCGGCTGACTTCTTGCTCAAGATCGGCTTTGGTATCGTTTAGCTTTATCCGATCATTCATCTCCTACTCCTACATTCCCTGTTTCTGGAAAATGCAGGTCATGCCAATATACCATAAACGCCTTTGCTTTGTAATCAAACGCGCTGCATTCGTCAAAGAAATATTTGCTTCGCTGTCCATACTCGCGCACCTATACGCTTTGCCGCGAACGGAATGGCTTTATGCTTTGCTTTCGCTTCGTCCCTCAATATTTGTGGGGACGCTTCCACGACGTCCCGCTAAAGGGGGCTTAAGGGGCAAGCCCCTTTTTCCATATTGAGTGGTGGGTGGGTTTAGATTCGCTCCGCCGCAGCGATCGAGAGGAATCGTCCAAGGGAGATGCTCTTCCCTTGGAGACAAATTGTTTTTCGCGAACGGAACTTTATGCGAAGCGAAAACGCCACTTTCTGGTGTTTATCTGAGGATAAACACGGAATCAGGGGAATGCTCAAGGGGAATTGGATCCCCCTTTAAGGCCAAAGCCTGGCGGGTGGGTATAGATAAAAGCTCTTTCTATGCTTATTGCTGAATGGGAAATCTGCACCATTCGCCTCTTAAGGGGGTCCAAGGGGCTTGCCCCTTTGCAGGGTCTGGGGCGGAGCCCCTTCCTCATTGGGTGGTGGGTGGGTATAGATAAAAAACTCTTGCTGTACTTATTGAAGAATCATGTTATAATAACCCTTTGCGACCAGAGAAAGAGGAATCTCAATCATGATAAGCACCAACGGAATAACGCTGAAATACGGCAAGAGAACTTTGTTTGAGGATGTGAATGTCAAATTCCTTCCGGGAAACTGCTACGGGTTGATTGGCGCAAACGGCGCCGGAAAATCGACCTTCTTAAAAATACTCTCCGGCGAGATTGAACCTACCAGTGGTGAGGTTTTCGTTTCGCCCAAAGAGCGGGTCGGCGTTTTAAAGCAGGATCATTTTGGATACGCAGAGTCGGTCGTGACCGATACCGTCATGATGGGACACGCCAGGCTTTTTGAGATAGCCAAGGAAAAAGAAGCGATCTATCTAAAGTCGGATTTTTCCGAAGAAGACGGAATACACGCTTCGGAACTCGAGGATGAATTTGCCCAACTGAACGGCTGGCAGGCGGAGACCGAGATCGCCGAACTGCTCATGGGATTGGGGATCGGCAAAGACCTTCACACCTTAAAAATGAAAGACCTGAGCGGCGACCAACGGGTGCGTGTGCTGTTGGCACAAGCCCTTTTCGGCAGCCCCGATATTCTGCTGCTGGATGAACCCACGAACCACCTTGATTTGCAGTCGATCACTTGGCTGGAAAACTTCCTCTACAACTATGAAAACACCGTTATCGTGGTTTCCCATGACCGGCATTTTCTCAATAAGGTATGCACGCACATCGTTGATATCGACTACAGCAAATGCCAGATGTACGTTGGCAACTATGATTTCTGGTATGAATCTAGCCAACTGGCTTTGAAGATGATGCGCGATGCCAATAAGAAAAAGGAAGAGAAAATTGAGGAACTGCAGCGGTTTATCGAGCGGTTCAGCTCCAACGCATCCAAGGCGAAACAGGCAACTTCCCGCAAAAGGCAGCTGGAAAAACTGACGCTGGAGGATATTAAGCCGTCGTCGCGCAAGTACCCCTACATCAACTTCACACCCGACCGCGAGGCGGGCAACAGCATCCTGAAGGTAGAAAACCTGAGTGTGACGAATGCGGGTAAAAAAGTGATCGACGATCTTTCCTTTGTCGTCAGTAAAGGGGATAAAATTGCCTTTGTCGGCCCCGACGGCATTGCCAAATCGACCCTGTTTCAGGTTTTGATGGAGGAGATCAAGCCCGATTGTGGAGAGTTCAGCTGGGGCACCACTACAACCCAAGCCTACCTGCCGCTCGAATACGCGTCGTATTTCGATACCGACCTGAATCTCGTGGAATGGCTGCGGCAATTTTCGCGAGATCCCCACGAAACATACCTTCGAGGATTCCTTGGAAGAATGCTCTTTTCCGGCGATGAATCACAGAAACAGGCGCGCGTCCTCTCTGGAGGAGAAAGGGTACGCTGCATGCTTTCTCGCGTGATGCTCAGCGGCGCGAACGTGCTCATACTCGACGAGCCCACGAACCATTTGGATATGGAATCGATCACCGCGCTCAACAACGCGCTGATGAGCTTTGATGGCATCGTGCTGTTCGTCTCGCAAGATCATCAATTCGTACAAACCATTGCCAACCGCGTCATGGAGATCACACCGAAAGGCCTGATCGACAGAAGGATGACGTTTGATGAGTATTATGAGAATGCGGATGTCAAAGTGCTGCAGGAGAAGATGTACACATAAGGTCTGGCAGTAAATATGCATTGCCGTAGACCCCATATTAAAAAGCCTGATTCGTTTGAATCAGGCTTTTATTTACAACCGTTGTTATCTGTTCTTCAATTCCCCCACCAGATCATAATATGTGATCAGCTGAACGTTGTTTTCCTTAACCCAATCGATGATTCTCCTGGATGTTACCAGCTGATGGTCACGGGCTCTTTCTATCGAAAGGGTTGTCAATTCGAACAGCTCGGCATCCACAAAACCGCAATGCCCGCCGATGGCGGCATATTCAAAGCTCAATAACAGGTCTCTGTTTTCCCAGAATCTGCCTTCCGGGTCTTTGTTAATCTGATCCATGGGATCAAATTCTTTCTTTGCGCCTGACGGCACCGCGGGCCTTGGCAGACCACCGAAATTGAACTTTTTGCGGATTTCCATGGAAAAAGGAACATCATTTTCGTGTGCCACTTCCAGAACAGCTTCGGAATAGGGCTCTGGAGAAATGGAATGTCCATGCAGATAACCCGGCTTATGGCCTACGAGTTCAACAAAGCGGTCATACTGCGCCTGGATTTCCCGCTTCACTTCTTCTTTCGGGAACAATTCCCTTCTGCCTTCTTCCGTTGCGTATTTCGGGTCTTTCACTCTGACGGTGGAACGGATGAAGCCGTTTTCATCCACCAAATGCGGTATCAGCTTCGGATCACAAACACTCGGACCGGATACGATGTTGAAGTCGATGCCGAAACAAGCTTGCGGATAATTCTTGATCAAAGAGGCAGCATGCTGCGTTTCCGGCATGTTTGTAAACATACCCGTGTTCCGTAAAATACCACGCTCGATCGCATCAATGATACCTGCCGTGACGCCCCTGGTGAAGCCATAGTCATCAGCCTGGACCAATAGTTTCATTGTTTACCTCCTTGATTGTCGATAATAATTAATATAATTCTACAACGTTTTACGCAATACTCCAAGAATAGATGCCAATAAATGTCCTCCGATTCACAAGAGATTCCTGGCCCTACAACTTTACAATCGCTCTCTGTCATTTACAAACCCTCCATCAGGCATTAAGATACACACAAAGAACATCAAGGAGAGACCCATGGCAGACATCAACGGCAGACTGGCTAAGGAATTCAACCTTATGCCCCAACAGATAGAATCCACCGTACAGTTAATTGACGAGGGTAATACGATTCCCTTTATTGCACGGTACCGCAAGGAAGTCACCGGTTCCATTGACGACCAGGTGCTGCGGGAGCTGAACGACCGTCTGGTATACCTTCGCAATTTGGAAGCCCGCCGCGAGGAAGTGCAGCGGCTTATCGAATCGCAGGGGCAGATGACGGACGAAATCGCAAATGCTTTGAGCAAAGCCGAAGCACTGACCGAAATAGACGATATTTACAGGCCTTTTCGGCCCAAACGCCGCACGCGCGCCTCTGTCGCCCGCGAGAAGGGGTTGGAGCCGCTGTCCGTGATCATCCTGCTGCAGGACCCAAGACACGTTCCCGAAGAGCAGGCAAAGCCGTTTGTCAACCCCGTGTTAGGTGTCAATAGTATCGAGGAAGCGCTCGCGGGCGCGTGCGATATCATCGCAGAGCTTGTCTCGGACAACGCCGATTACCGAAAGGCTGTCCGCGAGATGACTCAAAGAGACGGGTTCATCGCAACAACAGCCAAAAAGAAGGAAGACTCCGCGTACGCGATGTATTATGAATTCCGCGAATCGATCTCGCGCATCGCACCGCACCGGGTTTCCGCGATCGACCGCGGGGAACGCGAAGGATTTTTGCAGGTCAAGCTGGAAGCGCCGGAGGCGAAAATTCTGGAGTATCTTTGGCGAAGGGTCATCAAAAACGCATCGCCGATGGCAAAGCTTTGCGAAGCCTCCGTTGAGGATGCATATTCAAGGCTGATTGCACCTTCATTGGAAAACGAAATTCGCAACGCCCTATCCGACGCCGCCTCTGAAAAGGCGATCAAGGTGTTCGCGCAAAACCTCAAGGGACTTTTGATGCAGCCGCCGGTGAAGGCGCACGCCGTATTGGGCCTCGACCCCGCGTATCGTACCGGTTGCAAGTTTGCCGTGGTGGATGAGATTGGCAACGTATTGCAGACGGGGGTTGTTTACCCTACTCCGCCTCAGAACAAGGTGGAAGAAGCCACCCGCATCGTCAAGTCCATGATCGAGCGATACGACGTGGAGATTATCGCGATCGGCAACGGCACGGCCTCAAGGGAGACGGAACAATTCGCTGCTGATGTGATCAAAAGCATTTCCAAAAAGGTGCAGTATGTTATGGTCAACGAAGCGGGCGCTTCCGTCTATTCGGCATCCAAGCTGGCAGCGGAGGAATTCCCGGAATTCGACGTGTCGCTTCGAAGCGCCGTGTCCATCGCCCGCCGCCTTCAAGACCCGCTTGCAGAACTGGTCAAGATCGACCCAAAGGCCATCGGCGTGGGGCAATACCAGCACGACATCAACCAGAAGCGCCTGGATGAGGCGCTTGGCAATGTGGTGGAGGATTGTGTGAACAGCGTGGGTGTGGATCTCAACACGGCATCGCCTTCCCTTTTATCCCACATCGTGGGCATCAATACCTCTGTGGCAGCGAACATCGTAGCCTACCGCGCCGAAGCGGGACGGTTCCGCTCGCGCCGCGAATTGTTGAAGGTAAAGAAGCTCGGCGCCAAGTCGTATGAACAGTGCGCCGGATTTCTGCGCATCCCCGGCGGAGAAAACATACTGGACAACACCTCTGTGCATCCGGAATCCTACGAAGCCACACAAAAGCTTCTCAAGCTCACCGGGCACAAACTTTCGGATGTGACAGCCCGCAGCCCGTTTACGCTGGATAAAGAGCTGGCGGCAATCGGCTATGAGAAAGTGGCGCAGCAAATAGGCGTCGGCGTGCCTACCCTACAGGATATTGTAAAGGAGTTGGCACGGCCCGGCAGAGACCCCCGCGACGAGCTGCCCAAGCCCCTTTTGTCCTCCCAGGTGCTTGAAATGGCCGATCTTAAGCCCGGCATGACGCTCTATGGCACCGTTCGCAATGTCGCGGATTTCGGCGCATTTGTGGACATCGGCGTACATCAGGACGGCCTTGTACACGTGTCCGAGCTGGCGGACCGCTTTGTGCGCAACCCGATGGAAGTGGTAAAGGTGGGCGATGTCGTCAAGGTGCGCGTGATCAACGTCGACACCCAGCGCAAGCGGATATCGCTTTCGATGAAGGGTGTGTAGGCAAATCATCCACGGCTAAGCAGTGTTCATAAAATAAAAAGCCCGGGAACCCGGGCTTTTGCTGTTTTGTCTGCTAATAAAAGTGTTTCATAAAGATCAAAGTCTAGCACCCTAGCACCTGACATTTTTACGCTTGAATCCTAGCCGTCCCTTGTCCACTGCTTTTTGGATTTCATCAGCCGCCACTGGGACGCTGCATTTGGTTTTGCCCCGGTATACGTCTACAATTCCGATGGCATTTGCAACGGATAGCGCTTTTTCATGCAACGGAATATAGGAAACGCCCACAGTTGAGATAAAATTATTCATGGCGTATTTGGCGCGATCAGGGCTGCTGTGAATCGTTTTCTCCACCTTTTCGAGCATTGCTTTCAGCTTTTCCCTGTCAAACTCCTCATCCTTGCGGTTGCCCAACAGCCAGCAATAGCAGCTATATCCGGCAGACACAAACAATTCCTTGTCGGTTGCAATCCATCTGTCGGAAACAGACTGCGCAAAATCCGTTTCCGCAAGCGTTACAGCCACGATAAAATCTGAAATCATGTAAAAATAGGCGTCTTCCATCCATCTGTCAAAATCCGCTTCGGTCATGGCTTTTGGGTCTGCAATCATACCGGCAAGATACATGGCATCATAATTGCCGGTAGCGTAAAGCTCCTCCGCAAGCGCCTGATTTGTCCTGATTTTCTTGGCAATCGGCTTCATCGCGCCGGTTGCGACTCCAAAAAGCGGTTCGTGCGCGCCCTGTTGCATATATACTTTTTTGGTTCGCTCCGAACCCAGTGATGCAAGTTCCTGTAAAACTGTTTGAACGTCCACAGAAATCACCTTTCGATCAGTCAATGTTAATTATCTTCACTCGCAGTACACATCCGTTTTTATTCAACGATCCTATACGCAATCCCAAACAAGCCAGGTCCCGTATGCACGCCCAAAACGGGGCTGACTTGTCCCGAATAGAGATTTCGTAAACCATTCAGGTTTTTTAAAGAGGCAAAGACTTCCTTTGCCACATCCTTTGCGCCTCCCTGCAGCACTGCAACGTCAGCCATTTTTCCCGCCACCAATTCACCGACTGATTCTTTTATTTTGTCAATCGCCTTGGCATAGCTTCGCGTCTTAGCAAGCGTGATGTATTTGCCGTCTTCATTCATCGTGATGACCGGAACAAGCCCCAATAATTTCCCAACGGTACCGGCTACCAGGCCAATTCTGCCGCCTTTGATCAGATAGGTAAGCGTTGGCATGCAGAAGAACACATTGGTCTTCTTCCATTCATCCTTCAAGGCGTTTACAAGTTCGTTTGCGGATAAGCCTTTTTCGTTCAATTCAACGGCATGCATCACTTGAAAGCCCAAAGCGAGCGAAAGACGGCGGCTGTCGATGACATGCACCGTCAACCCTTCCACATCCCCTTCGCACAGGCGCATAACATCGTACGTTCCGCTAAGGCCCGATGAGATGCACAGAACGATGGCTTCTTTGTAACCCTCAGCCTTGACTTGTTCGAATACCTGTCGGACATACTCCGGCGCGGGCTGCGAAGTGGTGGGGATCACCTCCGGCATACCGTCATACACCTCGTCGGGCATGATATCCACGCCGTCCAGAAATTGACCCTTGGGCATGTGTACCTGCAGCGGTATCATAAAAACATGATGCTGCTCAAGGTATTCTTTGGGTAAGTCGCTGGTACTGTCGGTAATGATAGCTATTCTGCTTTTTGTCATCATAATGCTCCTTCTACACATGCTCGACAAGCGCACTCATTTGCCCATGGTAGTATTCCAACAAACAGATTGCTCTATCGAAGTGGTGATCCTTGGTTTTAGTGGTGACAACGTTGACATCTATGGCTTGCTTCGCAAATCCTTATTCTTATATACCTGGTTTGGCTTTACGTGTTCCTTTGTTAGCGGCGATATATCCGGCAGCGCATCCTGTGCCCAAGTAGCCGCATCAGGATATTTCTTTTTCAATTCCTCCATAGGGCCCGCATCCAATGCACGCATCCGGCAAGCCGCCACACAGGCAGGCTTTAAGCCACTTTCTATGCGGTCTGCACAGAGATCGCATTTACGAACCGTCGGTTTCTGGCTAACTTCATGGTTTCGTGGGTCATCGTAGAATTGCGGCGCACCAAAAGGGCATGCCTTGGCGCAAAGCATACAGCCAATGCAGGGATGATTCTCGTCCGTCAGTACAAGTCCTCGCTGGGGTTCCTTATACAGGTGCCCGGCCGGACAAGCGGGAACACATGCCGGGTTTTCACAATGCCCGCAGGATACCGTCCAATATGATACATCCACCTTTGGCCATTTGCCATGCTCCGTAGCGAACACATGACGATACTGCTCCTTCATACGGTAGCGGTTCAGGATCTCGTCGTTGCCTTGATGTGTACCCGCCGTTACCGGGTCGCGCGGCAGTCCTGTTTCCCATATCAAGTCGGGATACAGCGCCGCATCGCCGCGTTCGTCCTCATTCCATGCCTGGCAGGCCAGTATGCAGGTCTTGCAGCCGATGCACCTCGTCTGGTCAAGATAAAAACCCCATCGACTCATACGATTGTTCCTTTCCATGCCCCGGGATTCTCCTTTGATATCCAACACATTCCGCCGTTTGCGTGCAAGCCGAGGCCGCTCGTGGCTGGATCGAATATTCCCGCGGCACAGTTGATTGTGATGGTGTTCGGATTGCCGCCCCAGTCAACAGGTGTCCGAACGATTTCCGGCCCATTGCCCAAATCAAGATAAGCATCATAAAACTCGCTTACGCTTGGCCTGTAATATACGCCTTCCGGGATGGACACTACCCCCGGACAAACAAGGCGTGACAGCTGCGCACGCACGCGAATGCACCCTACCTGCGAATAGGCATATACCCAATCTCCGTGCTCAATCCCGCGTATTTGTGCATCGTCCGGATGCATGGTAACACCATGCGGAAACTGATCGCGCAGCATGGGAAGCTCATCATACAGCGTATTGGATCTGTGGGATACATGCGGTGTGACAAATTGCAGCGGCGCATCCGGCCCCGTCAATTCCTGCATGCATTCATAACCTTGATCCAACGGCACATACTGCGCCCGATATGCCGCAGAGCGCTTTCGCTCATTAAGATATGGGGAATAGAAATTGATCCGTCCGGTATCGTTCGGAAACGTTCCCGGTTGGATGTTTGCATTCAGCGTGGGGATCTTTTCATGGTCCGCAGGAAGGCGCTCTATCCCCTTTTCCATAAGCCCGGTGAAAGTCGGTTTTGTATAGGAAGGATACAAGTCGGTATATGCTTTGGGAGGCTTAGCCTGTTCCCATTGCGCAGCCAGCGCACTGTCAAAGTCATATTCCTCGATCACCGGGATGCCCAGCCTTTTGGCAAGTTCGTAATTGATCCAGTCGTCCGACCGGCAGTCAAACAGCGGGTCAATGATCCCCTGCACCAGTCCAACGTCACCGCCGGGCGTCGTATAGAGCTTAGAAAGCTCAAAGTCCATTCTACTGGGCAGGAGAATATCGGACCATTGTGCCATAGCTGTCATCTCAAGCTCGTAGGACACGATATGCTTTAGTTTTTGCCAGGCGTATCTTCGCCGGTTGATATTGGGATTTTGGTTAAACGTGTTGTAATGTCCGGCCCCGCGCACCAGCATCTCCAGATGCAGCCTGCCTTTAGGTCCGATGTCGATGCCGTTTATAGCCAACACGTCGGCTCGAAGCTGCTCGGGCGTTCGGGCGTCACGGCCATGTAGGATGATATCGTCGATGAAATTGTGACCAAATGTAATCGGCGCATAGGCCTTTGCCAAAATGGGGTTTTGCTTATCCGATAGCTTATATGAATAGCCGTCCGTCGGGTCGACTACGCCAAAGCTGCCACCGCGTTGGATTAGATTGCCCGTCATCGCGGATAGGCAGACCATAAGCCAGCAGAAATACATTCCGTATTTCGTGCGTTGCGGCCCTGTTGCCACAGCTTGAAAAATGTAAGCGGGTTTTTTCGTAGCATACGCGATAGCAAGGCGCTCAATGTCAGAGCGTTCGGCTCCGGTGATTGCCTGTGCCCACTCAAGCACGCCGTTATAACCGCCATGTGTGGCTTCCAATTCGTCCAGATATTCCACAAACGACTGCCCTTCCGGTGTGGTAAATACCTGCCCGGCATACGGTGTTTTATTCAATGGATTCTTTGCTGTAGACTGGCTAACGACCGTATCATTGGGATAAAAGCCGAAACACTGCGCCCGGATAAATGTGTCATCATGAAGGTTGCGCCGATAGATTACATTTGCCATCGCGCTGAGCATCGCACCGTCGGTACCTGGGCGTACGCCTATAAATCCGGGGAATTCCTTTGTATCTGTTGCAAGCTGACCTGCCGTGGCGGTGTAGCGTGATTCCACGATGCAAACCGGCACGCCCGCTTCCTTTGCCTTTGTCAAATAAAACGGCATATCTGCCATCGTTGCCTGGATATCTTTTCCCCAGATCAGCACCATTTGCGCGTCTTCGACAAGGCGTACGGGCGCACCTGGTACACGGCCGCCCAAGGCTGCAAAGTGTGCCGCATCCCCGTTGCCCGACGATGGATTGCCAAAGCCGTTCATCCATGGCCCCAGGTAACGGCCCACACCGTATTTCTCCCACATCGGCATGTAGCCCAAATCATCCATGCGGCGAAGCATCTCATGGTACCAAAGGGTTACCGTATCCAATGCTTCGTCCCACGTAATGCGCGTGAAGCCTGACATATTGCCGCGCTCAATGGTCTGTTTCATCGGAAACTGCAGGCGCATGGGGCTATAGGTGCGGTTCTTTTCGGCAAATCCCTTGATGCAGGCGCGCCGCTGGATATCCTGCAAGGATTCGTCAGCTTCGGCACTCACTTCCCGCGGGATATCTCCCGCAGAGGTGATCCGTGTGATTCGGCCATTATTGGTAAAAACCTTGAGCAGGCATCCTGCCGAGCAATGGCTGCGGTGCATTGTGCATGTTACGGTATGGCTCTGCTCCACGGATCGCAAGTCATCCTGCATAACCGCATTCCCCTTTGGCATGTACTTTGAACTCCGATTTATTGTAACACAATCCATGGTATAATCACATCATCGGCAAAGCGCCGGTTGAAGGCATATTGAAAGGGAGATGTGTTTGCAGACATCACGGGCTATCATCCTCTGCGGCGGACAAAGCTCCCGTATGGGTATGGACAAGGTCACCTTACGGGATGCGCAGGGACGGTATCTGTTGGAAGGCATGGTCGATACGCTGCTAAACCGTTTTGACGAAGTGGCACTCATCCGACGGGAGAATATGGCTTTGCCCTTTTCGAATAGCCGGGTCTTTGTGGTGCAGGATCTCCCCGGTGCCGACGGGCCTCTCTGTGGCATCTGTTCGGGTCTCTTTAGCGCAAAAGGCTATGTGTTTGTTGCCGCATGCGATATGCCGAACATTAGTATCCCGATCATCGACGCTATGATAAACGCCTTATGCGCAAATCCCAAAGCCGCCATCTGTGCTGGCACGGCGGAGGAGTTTATCCAGCCCTTTCATGCGTTTTACCACGCCAGTCTATACGAACAAATGCTGCCCAAAATCGGCAATACCTCTCCAACACGCTTTATTCGATCCCAGCCGCATATACTGTTGCCGGAATCCGTGTTGCGGGCATTTTCCCCCGACCTTGACATCTTCACCAACTTGAATCGACCGGATAACTATCACCGCCATATCCGGTATGACCTGAAGAGTTAGCCACGTTCAAAAGCCGTACTTCGCTTCTTATTAGCTTCCAAATGGATCAACGATAAAAGAAAAGAAGGGCTTTCACCCTTCTTAATTTATACGCTTTCCTATTCCGCTTGCTCGTTTGTCCTCGCGCACTCGAACGCCTCGCCCCTGAGCGTCTCCACCGCGTGCGGCAGCGCGGGCTTGATGATGTCCACGCACTCACGCACAGCCTGCGGGCTTCCCGGCATGTTGATGATCAGCGTCTTCTTGCGGATGCCCGCCGTCGCCCGGGAGAGCATCGCCTTCTTCGTGATCTTCATGCTTTCGCTGCGGATCGCTTCGGGAATTCCCGGCACAAGCCTTTCAACGACGTCCAGCGTGGCTTCGGGCGTGACATCCCGTGGGGCAAATCCGGTGCCGCCGCTGGTGAAAACGATGTCGACTTCTCCCGAATCGCATAGCATCCGAAGCTCGTTAGCAATCTGATCCCTCTCGTCGGGAATCACGATGATCTTCACCACATGCGCAACATCCTTGACCGCGTCCTCAAGAGCAGGTCCGCTGGCGTCGGGCCGGATGCCCGCTGAGCCCTTGTCACTTGCAATGAGAATGGCCGCGCGTATATCCGGCAGGATCGTGATCTCATCCCCCGGTTTGATCTGCGCTTCTTTTATAACCTTCACGAAAATGCCCTCCGTCGGCATGATGCACATGCCAACCTTGTGGTAAATCTCGCAGTGTTGGTGGCATTCCTTGCCGATCTGCGTCACCTCCACGATCGCATCGCCGATTTTCAGGCGTTTGCCGACCGGCAGCGTGTACAGCTCAATGCCTTCTGTGGTGATATTCTCGGCAAATTTACCGGGCGTGAGATCCTCAACACCCAGCGCTATCATCTTGTCCACGCTCTCCTGTGCCAACAGGCTTATCTGACGGTGCCAGTTGCCCGCATGCGCGTCGCCCATAATCCCGGCGTCCCGCTTCAACTGTCCTGTTTCTGTAGGATATTTGAATGTACCCTTTTTCTCGCTGATGTTGATGGACAATACCTTTGCCATTTGTTTATCCTCCAATCTTGCTCATATCCCTTTTCGGGGCAAACCCGTGTTCAAATTCATGCCCTACGGGTTTGTTGTAAATCGCGTTCTTGATCGTGTTGAGCAGCAGTTCGTCATCATCGCTTTGAAGTGCCTTCTCCAGCGACACCTCGCCGTTTCTGCCAAGGCAGGGCCGCAGCGTTCCGTCGGAAAGTACGCGAATGCGGTTGCAGTCGCCGCAGAACTTGTGAGAGATCGGGCTGATGAACCCGATCCTGCCCATATGCCCTTCGACGCGGTAATCACTCGACGGCTGACCCTTGTACCGGGGTTCCACCGGAACCAGATACGGCCTTGCGGCGATGAGTTCATCCGAAGGCACCCTCAGGCTCTCGTCCTGCCCAAGATTCCCCATCGGCATCAGCTCGATGAACCGCACATCCACCGGCCTGTTTTTCGCGAACGCGATGAAAGCGTCGATCTCATCGTTATTTCTGCCGCGTATGACAACGGCGTTTATTTTGATCGGCAGCAGTCCCGCTGCGATCGCCTCATCGATGCCAAGAAGCACCGGTGCAAGCTCGCCCCCCGTCATGCGCTTGAATTTGTCTGGATCAAGCGAATCCATACTGATGTTCAGCCTGTTGAGCCCTGCCGCTTTCAACTCCCCGGACTTTCCCGGCAAAAGCTGAGCGTTGGTGGTCATCGCTATCTCGTGAACTCCATCAAGGCCGTGAATACGCCGCACGATCTCCACGATGTCTCGTCGCAGCATAGGCTCTCCGCCCGTCAGGCGAATCTTATCGACGCCAAGCGATACCATGGCTTTGACAATGCGCACGACTTGATCGGTTGAAAGCTCCGCCATCTTGGGACAAAGCCCTTCGCCAGCCCTGCAATATTCGCATTGGAGCGTACAGCGCTCGGTGAGCGAAAACCGCAAGTATTCGATTTTTCTTCCATGCCTGTCTATCATAGAACCTCACATGTGTTTGACTTTTGCAAAGATGGCGCCGTGCGAAAGGGGGCAATATTCCCCGCTGCCTTTCAGTTCGCAGTCCTCGTAGCAATCCTTCTTGCGTGTCACCGTAAAATCATATCCGTCGATCGAAAACCGATCGCCGACATTCAAAGCGTCATAATCGACGTTGTTCGTGATCAGGTCTGCCCGGAATTTCTGTATGCAGAGTCCCTTGTCACGTTTTTGTTGCATCTTCTCTTGCGCGTTTTTATCAAGCATCGAGACCTCCGTCCCGTCTTTGATAGAAAATGCTTCGATGGATGGCGTTTCGCTTCGCCTGTACACGCCGGATCGACCGCCGGATTTTTCCAACAGCATCACGCTTTTGATCTCCATGCCCCGGTCAACCGCCTTGCACATGTCATAGAGCGTGAGCGCGGCTGTGGATGCCGCAGTTAGCGCTTCCATTTCTACTCCGGTCTCATACGTGCACCCGACTGTGGCAAAAATCGCCACCGTGTCCGGTTGTTTGGGCACTATCTCCACCTTGATCGATGTGAGTGGAAGTGGATGGCACAGCGGTATGATCTCGGATGTCTTCTTGGCAGCCATAATGCCCGCGATGCGTGCGGTGGCAAATACGTCGCCCTTTTTGATCTTATCCGAGAGGATCAATTCAAGTGTCTGCGGCTGCATCACGACGATAGCCTGTGCTGTGGCTTCCCGTTTCGTGGCGGATTTTTCGCTGACGTCCACCATGCGCGCGGCGCCCTTCTCGTCGATATGGGTCAGATCCATGTGCGCTCCTCTCCGGGATGGACGAGGGTATATCCTCCCATCGCGCTTAGTCTTGTCCTGAATTCATCGCTCTTGAGCGCCTCAATGAAGCGCTGCGCGGACGGAAGCTCCAGTGCTTTTCTGGAAAACAACAGGTCATATTGTTCGTTGCAGATCGGGATGAAATCCAAATCATACAGTTTTGCAGCGGAATAGATGCCAAGGCCGGCGTCCGCGGAATTTGCGGCGATCAGGGCCGCGACGCCGGTGTGCGTGAATTCCTCTCTATTGTAACCGTATATATGGGTCGTGTCGATACCGGCCTTTTTCGCGAGGAAATCGCAGAGGATGCGCGTACCCGAACCCTTCTGACGGTTCACATAGGATATGCCGTCGCGGGCGATATCGGAAAAGTCTTTGAATCCCTTTGGGTTGCCCTTTCTCACCATCAAGCCCTGCACGCGCTGCACACACTCGATAAGAGCAATATCTTGCTTGTTCAAGTATTTTTCAATGTAGGAAATGTTGTACACTCCGGTAGATTCATCCAGCAGATGGATGCCACCCACATGTGCTTCGCCGCGCTTGATGGCCATAATGCCGCCCATGCTGCCCACATGCGAGCTGGCAACGGATCCTTTATATTTTCTGGCGATGATGTCGGAGATTTCGTCGATCAACGGATCGTGGCTTCCCGTCGCCACCACCATGTTCCTGATCTCCACTTCGCTGCGAAGAAGCCGTACGCGGATGGTCTCCCCAGCTTGGACTCCTTCGGAGTTCTGCGGCACATCGATGATGCCGTCCGCCTTCACAAACGACGAGACGACGCCTGCACCGCGGTTGAGCGGCACGGCTACCATCTTGCCGTCCACATAGCCTATGCGCGTGCGCACGAACTCGCGGTATTTCAAAGAGCTGGTAAACGCCCTGGCGCAGACAGCGCTCACCTGCAGATCCTGCTTTTTGGCTTTGCCGGCCATGATATCGGACACCGGCTTAAATATTTGCTCCATCACGATGATGCCGGATACGGGATATCCCGGTATCCCCAGGATGGGCTTATCGACTTTGCATCCCAATATCGCCGGTTTCCCCGGCCGTATCGCGATGCCGTGGATCAATACTTCTCCCACTTCGCGGATAGCCTGTGTGGAGAAATCCTCGCTGCCTGCGGAGCTTCCCGCGTTTAGCAGCACCGCGTCACACTCAAGAAGCGCTGTCTCCAGCGCCCCTTTGATGAGCGCGAGCTTGTCCTTGACGATCGGGTATGTTTTTGGCTCCGCGCCCCACTGGCGAAGCATCGCGGAGAAGATCGTGGAGTTGAACTCTATAATCTCTCCTTCCGCCGGATGGTCGGTAGGCGGCACGATCTCATCGCCCGTGGGGATGATGCCGACGGCCGGCTTTTTGACCACTTTCACTTCCAGAATGCCACTTGCCAGCATTGCGCCCATCGCAGCCGGCGTGATCTCGGTAAACGAGGGCAAGATCATGTCCCCCGCCGCAATGTCCTCACCGATCTGGCGCACGTTCTGCCAGGGTACGGCGGCTGCATACAGCTCAACGCCTTCATCGGCCTCGATCACATCCTCGATCATAACGACGGCATCACAACCGGCAGGCAGCGGGTCACCTGTATCCACACGGACGAATTGTGTTTCCTTGAGCGACACAGGCGTGGTTTCGGTGGCGCCAAACGTAAGTCTGGCATCCAGTGCTATGCCGTCCATCGCGCATGCATTGTAGTGCGGCGCGCAGTTCTTGGCATATACCGCATCAAACGTTTGCCTCTCGAGCGCATCCGTCACACGGATCGTCTCGCATTTGGGCGCAAGCCCGTTTTTCAAAAGGGTATCCAGATAGCTTTGTACCGCCTTGTCCAGCGGCTCATTCGTCAAGTATTCAAATGCCATCGTCGTCAGCTCCTAAATAAAATCACTTGGATTTGGCTGCCTTTGGCCAACCCTTCGCAATCGCGTTCGATGCGGATGTACCCGTGAGTATTCAGCAGCGTCGTGATGAGCCCGGATTTTCCGGTCACAGGCGTCGCAATGTTGTTAGTATCCAGCTTTACGGGAACACATTCCTCCCTGCCCTCATTGGACGGGATGGTCCTTGCAAGGGTCGCCGAAACCGTCTTGGATTCTGGCTTGTACCCTCCCATGGCTTGGATCAGTTCGCGTACGAAGACCATGTACATGAAATAGGCAGCCAGCGGGTGCCCAGGCAGACCAAAAACAGGCTTGTCTTGTATCTTCCCCACGATCGTGGGCTTGCCGGGCTTGATCGCTATGCCGTGCACCATGACCTCCCCCTGCGCCTCAATCACAAGCTGTGTGGCGTCCTTGCTCCCCACCGATGTGCCGCCGGAAAGAATCACCATATCGCATTGCTCAACTGCTCTTTTTACGCTTTCAAAGAGTAGATCGTATTCGTCTTTCACAATACCGTAGAAAATGGGTTGGCCGCCCGCTTCCTTGATCGCCGATTGCAGCATCGGGCCGTTGACATCGCGAATCTGTGCGCCTTGCGGCTTTTCGTCCGCACGGACGAGTTCATCTCCGGTTGAAATGATGCCGATTTTTGGCTTCATAAAAACCGGAACCTGCATAATGCCAAGCGCGGACAGCGCGCCGATCTCCTTTGTAGTGATCAAGGTGCCCTTTTTTGCCACAAGATCTCCCGCTTTGATGTCGTCCCCGCGGAAGATGATGTGCTGCCCCGGCGCGGAAGGCTTATAGATCGCTATCGTACCATCGGAAAACCTCTCCGCATATTCGATCATCACCATTGCGTCGGTGCCCTTTGGCAGAGCGCCACCGGTTGGCACATAGAAGCAGCCTCCGGGCGACCATGCCTCTTTGGGGTCTTCGCCCGCCGCGATCTCACCTTGTAATGTCAATAGCGCCGGAATGGCATCGGAACACCCGAACACCTCACGGGACGATACAGCATAGCCGTCTACCGTGGACCGGTCAAAATCGGGAACGAATTCACCGGATACGATGTCGCACGCCAATACCATGCCGTCCGCATCGACCAGGGGAACCGTATGCGTGTTGGGGGCAATGCGAAAGTTCCTTTCGATCAGCTCCAGCACATCTTTGGATTCCATCACATCGAGCAAGGTCTATATCCTCCAGTGCTTCAAAAAAGCATTTACTTGCGGGGTCTGCGGGGAGTGCAGCACTTCCTGCGGTTCTCCCTGCTCTACGATCCTTCCCTCATGCAAAAACAGCACGATGTCCGCCATACGCATTGCCTGTGCGGGGGAATGGGTAGAAATGATCAGCGTGCACTTTGTCTTCGAATGATACTCTGCGATTGCTTTTTCGATCATATCCGTACCGTTTACATCCGCAGCCGCCGTTGGCTCGTCCATCAGCAGCATCTTGCGTTCCACCGCCAGTACCCTTGCCACGGCCAGGCGCTCCGCTTCACCGCCGGAGAGCTTGCTGCCGCTTTGTTCAGCACGCTGTTCGATGCCTACGGATTTTAATGCCTGCATCGCGATATCGTCGGAAACCTTTTTTTCTTTAAAGGCAATCATAACGTTTTTCTTAACAGAAAAACCAAATGCATACGGATGTTGTGGCAGATACGCGATTTCGGATCCTTCATCCAAGACGACCGACCCGGAGTCGGGCGGTATGATGCCCGCGATGATGCGCAAAAGCGTGCTCTTGCCCGATCCGTTTGCGCCCATGATCGCATATCGGATGCCGCTTTGAAACTCTGCATCGTCGATATTCAGCACGCATCGGTCGGCATATTCTTTTCGCAAGGATATGATCCGGATCAACGGTTTCCTCCCACAAATTACAGTCTTATGATCTTCTGAATGCGCCGTCCAGCCACTGCGCTACGGAATTCACCACAAACGCGATCAACAACAGGACAATGCCCAAGGCAACGGCAAACTGGAATTGTCCCATGTTCGTGACCATCATGATGGCTGTCGTCATCACGCGCGTTTTGTACTGTATGTTTCCGCCAACGATCTGCACGGCACCCACTTCCGAAACGGCGCGCCCGAATCCTGTCAGCACAATGGAGATGAGCTGCCCTCGCACCTCATACATCGTATACAGCAACTGTTTGGCATGCGATAAGCCCATGCCCTTGGCTGTCTCGTGTACCTGTGGCCAGCGGGCCGAGATCACGGAAGCGGACAGGCTTGTGACGATGGGCGTTATCAGGATCACTTGTGCGATGACCATGGCGGGCAGGCTATATAACAGCTCCAATGAACCCAACGGGCCGCTTCTGCTCAACAGCAGAAACACGATCAGCCCCGCAACAACAGGCGGCAGCCCCATCAGCGTATTGGAGACGCGCAATATCAGGCGCTTCCCGCGAAACTCTTTTGTAGCAAGAAGCACGCCGAAAGACATCCCCAGAAGGGATGCGATCAGCGTGCTTGTCAACGACATTTCAAGCGTCACTCCGATGATCTGCCTGAGCTCATTGTCCTTGCCAAATAGCAGTTTGAAAACTTCTACAAAATAACCCATTCTTTATCCTAGTTTGAGACAGAAATGAAATTGCTATGTGTTTAGCAATACTATTTTACCAGGTAAAAGAGTTGTTCGCCGTACTTGTCCACGCCGTACTTTGCGATCAAATCCTTGGCCTTGTCCGACGTCATCCATTTGATGAACGCGCTCGCACCTTCGCTGTTGACCTTCGGCCACTTGTCGGTGCTGACGGCGATCATGGAATAGCTGTTCTTCAGCTGTTCGGATTCCGAAACAAGCACGCTCAGCTTGCTCTTTTGTGCATGTGCCAAATAGGTCGCTTTGTCCGTGAGAATATATGCCTGTTGCTCAGCCGCAACCGTTATCGATGCGCCCATGCCCTGACCCGTGCTCACATAATAGGGTTTGCCGGTGGGATCGATGCTGGCAGCCGTCCAGATTTTCTTTTCCGCTGCATTGGTGCCGGAATTATCTCCGCGGGATACGAATTTCGCGCCCGCAGTATTGGCAATCTTGGTGAACGCTTCGGAAGCGCTTGTAACCCCTTTAATGCCAGCCGGATCACTTGCAGGACCAACGATAATAAAATAATTATACATGAACGTAACGCGCTTTACGCCAAAGCCTTCCGAAACGAGCTTGTCCTCATCCGCCGGAGAGTGTACCAGCAAAACATCGGCATCGCCCGTTCTTGCCTTTTGGATTGCGGCGCCGCTTCCTGCGGAGGTGATTTCTAGCTTGTAGCCGGTATCGGCTTCAAAAGCCGATTGCAGATAGGGCAACAAGCCGGAATCGTTCACGGACGTCGTGGTTGATAACCGGATCGTAGGATTCTTCTTTGCGCATGCGGAAAAGCTAAAAATCGTCAAAAGGGCCAACAGGAATACAAAATACTTTTTCATCGCTCAAGTCTCCTTTCCAAATTCGGGAGGCATACAGGTTTCCCCATACACCCATTGTGCATTCGCCATGGATTTTAACCTTTAGGCTGATGCATCGGAGCAATTTCATTTCTAATTGGATATTATATCGCACACACGCGCCGGAAGCAATGAAATCCACGGATTGGTTGTCATTTTATCCTTCGATGCTATAAAAACGCAAAAAGCCCGGGTCTCCGGGCTTTTGTTTCATTCTTTCCTGTCAATACATAGTATTTTGTTACACAACTCATAGATACTCGATGAGCTCCGCGAGGTTTTGCACCGTGTAATCCGGCGGGAACTGCGCGGAAGGGATATCCTCTTCCTTTGCTTCTCCGCTTAAAACGAGAATGCTCATCATCCCGTTGCGCTTGCCGAATGCGATATCGGTATATAACCTATCCCCACACATCGCAAGCTCGTTTGGTTTCATCTGCAGCCTATGTTGCGCAGCCAACGCCATATCCGCCTCAGGCTTGCCGATGATCCTGTCCGCCTTGCGGCCGGTCGATGCCTCGATAAGCGCCATCAGCGATCCAAGGTCGGGTTCGAACCCACCTTCCACAGGGCAGTTGTAGTCGGGGTGAGTGGCGAAATACGGCAGGCCGTCACGCACATAATCGCAGAATTCGCAGAGCTTTTTGTACGTCAGCGTGGTGTCATACCCTGCGAGCAGCATATCCGGACGGTTGTCCACCACATTGATTCCGTGCTCACGAAGCTCTTCCAACAGATACTCGTTACCCAACACCCATACGCGCTTGTTAGGATACAACCGTTGCAGAAAGTCGGCCGCCGCCTGTCCCGATGTAAGCACCTGTTCCTTTTTGGCCGAAATGCCCATCCGCCCGAGCTTTTCGATGTAATAGGCTGCGTTGTGCGAGGAATTGTTGGTCACGAACAGAATTTTGCGTCCTGTCTGCTCCGCTTTTTTCAAAAAGGCATCAGAGCCTTCGATCAGCTTCTGCCCCAGGTATACCGTGCCGTCCATATCCAACAGAAACGCACGGATACCCTGTAGCGCTTCGCGCAGTCCTTGCATCAAACCATCCTTTCAAGCTTTACAGCCGCTTTTGCATCACAACACAGCTGAGGGCTTTTCCGAATTTATACCCGACATCTTTTAGGATGCCGACTGTTTCAAAACCCAGCTTCTCATGAAAGCGGACGCTCGACTCGTTTCCGCTGTCTATCATGGCAACCACGTGCTGCAAGCCGCCCAACTTGCCACGTTCGCACAGCGTGTTCATCAGTTGCGTTCCGATGCCGCCTCCGCAGACATCCGGCCGCAGGTAGACGGTATTTTCCGCGGTATGATTGTATCCGGGTGACGCACGGAACGTGGAAAGTGCGCCAAAGCCCAGGATTTCCCCCTGCTCTTCGGCAACCAATGCCGGGTGATCCGGCGTTCCGTGCTGGGCAAACCATCGCTCCAACTCTTGCGGCGTAAATCCCTCATACCGCCAGTTGTGAGCAGTGGTTTGGATATAGTGATTCCAAATCACCATGATGGCACAAAGGTCTTCCGCACGCGCATCACGGATGATCATTCCTTCACGCCAACCTTCATGCCGTTGATCTTTTCAAGAGCCAACACAACGGATTGGCTTCCCATCGCATGGCTGTTTTCCATGCCCTGCACGGCATTGAGCAGCTGCGCCACTATCGAGGAAACAGGCATGGTAAGATGATCCGCCTGCGCCGCCTGCGCCACAAGCCGCAGGTCCTTCTGGTACAGATCCAACAAAAATCCGGGCCGGTAGTCATGCGCGACCATCTTTGGTCCCTGTATAGTAAGCTGATAGGAGTTCGCGGCGCCGCCCGAAAGAACTTCGATGACCTTGTTGCAATCGAGGCCTTCCTTTGTTGCCAGCGTAAGGCACTCGGCAACGCCCAACAAAGCGCCGCTCAGGCACACCTGGTTGCACAGCTTCGTCGCCTGACCCGCGCCGGACTCGCCCATCAGCGTGACTTTCTTGCCCATGGAGTTCAATACCGGCGAAGCCTTCTCAAACGCTGCCGCGTCGCCGCCGCACATGATCGTCAAAGTGCCGGCGATCGCGCCCGTATCCCCACCGGATACCGGGCAATCCAGCATGATGACTCCGCTTTCCTGAAGCTTTTTTGAAAAAGCGCGCGTCTGCTGTGGGGAGATCGTGCTCATGTCAACGACGATAAGCCCTTGTTTCGCGCCATGTACCACACCGTCTTCCCCAAACAGAACCGCCGCCACATCCGGCGTATCGCTGACGATGGTGATGACGATATCGCTGTTCTGTGCAACCTCTTTTGGGGTCGAATAGAGCTTTGCACCCAGATCGACGAGCTCCTGGGCTTTGCTTGCCGTTCTGTTATACACACACAGCGGGAATCCGCCCTTTAAGACGTTCTTTGCCATGGGCTTCCCCATGATGCCAAGGCCAATAAATCCAACGCGTAAATTCTGCATTGCAAGACACTCCTTCAGACATTTTTTGTACAAGTGTATTATACCCTCTCCGTAGATGTAAAGGAAAGAGAAAACCGCCAAAAAAAGAAAACCTTGCTGTTTTATTCCATCAACCTGAATGACGCACTCTATGCGTTACTTCCACTCGGCTCTTTGCTATAATCGGGAGGCTTTTCCACAAAAAGTCCATGTGCGGGGGTTCAAATGGGACGTTAGTCTCACTGATTCCTTAATTGCGCAGTGGGCAGGTTTAGACAAAAAAAGAAAGCCATACGGCTTTCCATTTTTACATGTGACAATATCCTCTTTAAAGCACCCGTTTTAGGAACTCCCTTGTCCTCGGGTTCTGCGGATTCACAAAGATTTGCTCAGGCGTTCCCTCTTCGGCGATGACGCCTTCGTCCATGAAGACGACATGAGCGGCTACCTCGCGCGCAAACGCCATTTCATGGGTGACCACCAGCATGGTCAGACCCTCCTTGGCCAGATCCCGCATGACCGTGAGCACCTCGCCCACCGTTTCGGGGTCCAAAGCGGAAGTAGGCTCGTCGAACAACAGCGCTTCCGGTTCCATCGCAAGCGCCCTTGCGATCGCGGCCCGCTGCTTCTGCCCGCCGGATATCTGGTTCGGCTTGGCGTTGATGTACTGCAACAGCCCCACCTTGTCCAGGAATTGCTTCGCGTTTTCCTCGGCTTCCTTGCGGTTCTTGCCCAGCACCTTGACCTGGCCGATCACGCAATTCTCCAGCACCGTCATGTTGTTGAACAGATTGAACTGTTGAAACACCATGCCAACCTTGGCGCGGTATTTGGCAAGATTCAGATCCTTTGTCAGAATGCTCTGGCCTTGGAATAGAATATCCCCGTCCGAGGGTGTCTCCAACAGGTTGATGCATCGCAGCAGCGTGGATTTTCCCGATCCGCTGGCGCCGATGATGCACACAGCCTGCCCTGCATAGGCATGGAAATTGATGTCGCGCAGCACCTCATGGGTACCAAAGCTCTTTTTCAGATGCAGCACTTCAATGATCGAATTATCCTGCATGGTACTGCCTCCTACTTCTGTTCCACTTTGATGCTGGATTTGGGGGTCGTCTGAGAGCCATGAATAACAAACGTGTTTGGACCTTCCATTTTGTGTTCGATGAACAGCATGACGCGCGTGACGGTAAACGTCATGCACAGATAGATGCAGCATGCAATGAACGCAGCTTCAAAATACCGAAGATAGGTACCTGCCGCGCTGTTGGTGGCATAGAGCAATTCGGCAACGCTGATGACGCTCAACACCGAGCTGTCCTTGATGTTGACCACGAGCTCATTGCCGATCGATGGCATGATGTTGCGGATCGCCTGCGGGAGCACCACGTGTACCATCGTCTGCCAATGCGTCATACCGATGGACTGGGCGCCTTCGACCTGACCCTTGTCCACCGAGATGATGCCGCCGCGCACGATTTCTGCCATATAAGCGCCGGTGTTGATGGACACGATGAAGATCGCGGCAAACAGCCACGGCATATCGATGCCAAGGTACTGCAGCGAACCGTAGTAGATGAGCATTGCCTGCACCATCATCGGCGTGCCGCGAAACACCTCGATATAGACGATCATGATGCCGCGCAGGATGCGCAGCACGATCTTTTTAAGGATATTGTCCTTGGGCGCAATCGGGATGGTCCGTATGATGCCAACCAAAAGACCAATGAGGAAGCCAATCAAGGTACCGGAAAGTGCGATGATCAGCGTATGCAGAGCGCCGCTGAGGAACAGGCTCCCAAATTTATCGAACAGAAATGCAACCCACCCGAAAAACGATTGCGGCAAGCAAATGCCTCCTTATATGTTCCAATACGCAAGATTGCCAAATGCGTTTTCCCGCTTTGGCGCAGAAAAACGCATTTGGGACGCTAAAATTTCGTTTGAATGTTATTGCGTTACCGGCTGGTTCTTGATGGCGTTGTCCATCAACTGCTGGCGCTGCTCTTTGGTTATCTTGGCAAGGATGGCGTTGATCAGTGCGACATCCGCGCTGCCCTTCTTGAGAGCTACGGACACAGCAACATCCTCCGGGGATGCAACAAAACCTTTGCCCGCATCAAAGGAGATAAACGTCAGTTCCGGGTTGGATGCCACAGCGGAGACAGCGCCCGGCCGCTCGGAAACGTATCCGTCGATCTTGCCGGACTTCAACGATACGATCATCGCAGGGAACGTCTTCTGTGCGGTCTGCTTCTTTACGCCGGGGATCTGATCGATGACCGTATAGTGGAACGTACTGATCTGCCCGGTAATCTTGGCGCCGCCAAAATCGGAAAGCTGTTTGGCGGAAGCGTATTTGCCGTCTTTGCGAACAACGATGACGAGATCGGATTCATAGTACGGGTCTGTAAAATCAACGGTCAGCTTGCGCTCGGCCGTCGGCGACATGCCCGCGATGATCGCATTGATCTTGCCGGACTGCAGTGCCGGAATCAGGCCTTCCCATTCAATTTTCTCCACCACGAGCTCGCGGCCAAGACCTTCGGCAACCTTTTTTGCGATTTCGATGTCATAACCTGCCGCATAGCCACCGGATGTAATCGCCACCGCACCGTTTTTTGTGTCCGTCTGCGTCCAGTTGAACGGTGCATAGTTGCATTCCATACCCACGATGAATTTCTGTTTTGCGGTCGGCTGTGCAGACTGCTGTGCCGATTGCTGCGGATTGGCAGTACCGCATGAGGCAAGCATCAAAACACTGAGCAGCATTGCCATTAAGCCCGCTAAACGAGTGCCCTTCTTCATGTGAATAAATCCTCCCCTTATCGTTTAAATCAGCTATAATCAATCAATATTTTTGCATCTGCTGTATATAAATGCAAGAATTATTTTCACAATTTGGCCCAAATGTTATCTGTTTTTTTTGTTATTTATTGCCAATAAAGCGTTATGGCCAACTGTTAGCGCAGATATCCCTTTTCTAGCGCCTCGTGGAGCATCGCCTCTATTTCATCCCATATTTGGGGCAATGCTTTCTTTGTAATTTCGTTACGCTTAAGTACTTTTTCCATCGTGATGCGGTTCTCCTGCCACACCTGTCCACCCACCCAGAAGTTACCCCAGAGCGGCTGAAGACGGTCGATGGCGTTGGCATATTCCGATGTCGGTGTCTGGCAGGCTTCAAACTCTTCCCACAGTGCACGCATGCGTTTGTCCTGTTCCCCCGGCAATAGGCCAAAGATACGGTCCGCAGCCTTCTGCTCCCGATCGTCCTTGTCCGTCTGTGCCGATTCGTCATAGGCGTAGGTATCGCCCGCGTAGATCTCCACCATATCGTGCACCAGGAGCATGCGCACCGCATGGTCTATATTAACGCCGGGCGCCGCATATTCGGATAGGATGAGCGCCATTACCGCAATGTGCCAGCTGTGCTGTGCGTCGTCCTCATGGCGGGACAGGTCCAGCATCATATTGGCGCGAAGGATGCCCTTCATTTTGTCCGCCTCCCGGACGAAATCCATCTGTTTTTTCAGATCTTCCAGCATGTCCAACCTCCTCTGATTCGTTAATATTAACACCGAGGCTATCGCGCATGCAAGCGTCGTTGAAAGGGCTTTGGCATCATGATACAATAAATCAAAACCATGTGAGGAGAGACGCCATGTTCACCATTCCTGCCGACAGTTTGGAAACCCCCGCGCTCTTGATAGATCTTTGTGCCATCGACCGCAACATACAAACCATGCAACGCTTTTTGATCGGTAAAAAGGCAACACTTCGCCCCCATTTCAAGACGGTCAAGATAACGTCGCTGACAAAAATGCAGATTGAGGCGGGGGCAAAAGGCGCCACCTGCGCCAAGCTTGGCGAGGCGGAGGCGCTGGTAGATGCCGGCATCCAAAATGTGCTGATCGCAAACCAGATCGTGTGGCCCAGCAAGATACAGCGTCTTGCAGAGCTGTGCGCTCGCGCGAGGATGTGCGTCGCGGTAGACTCGCTTGAGAACGCAAAGGACTTGTCCAACGCCTGCAAGAAAGCTGGTACAACGCTGCATTGTCTGGTTGAGATAGACAGCGGCGCGCACAGGTGCGGCGTACGAAACGTCGAAGATGGCGTTGCGCTTGCAAAACAAATTCACAGCCTCGACAACCTGGTCTTTGAAGGCATACAAGCGTACGATGCCCACATCATGCTCAAAGAAGATGAGCAAGTGCGGCGTGACGGCACGTCGGAATCGCTTAAGATCGTGCGTGCCTTCCGCGACGCGCTATTAAGCGATGGGCTTCCTGTACACGAAATATCCGGTGGGGGAACTGGAACCTATGCCTATACCGGCGACAACGACGTGTTCACCGAATTGCAGGCTGGCTCTTACCTGTACATGGACGCACGGTATAAAAAGCTGGGGCTGCCGTTTGAGCATGCGCAGTACGTGCTGGCGACAGTGATGAGCAAACACCCGGGTGTCGCATTTGCCGACGCGGGACTGAAGGTATTCGGCATGGACAACGGCAATCCGGTTCCGGTAGGTTTCGAGGATTATACGATCAAGCTCAACGAGGAGCATTGTCGCATCGAAGATCCCAAGGACGAATTTAAAGTAGGCCAGCAGATCGCTTTCATCCCCGGCCATTGCTGCACGACCGTCAACCTCTACGACCGGGCTTACGGCGTTCGAAATGGTGTCGTGGAGCGTATCTTCGCCGTGGACGGGCGCGGCAGAAGCGTATAACTTGGCGATTCCTTCGGAATCGCTGGACCCCCTTAAAACAGCCACTGCGTGGGCTTCTTTTGACTTCTCGCATTGCGTTGCGTTTCACTTACTTTATAGACTTATAGACAGGCATACAGCGGACAAAACATCCGCTGTTTTTTTGAATTTTCTATGAACCGATTGACATATCGATCATATTGTATATACTGTCTATATACACTATTTAAGGACGGGATGACTCTGAACATCATCATCAGCAACACGAGCGGTCAGCCGATATACGAGCAGATCACCTCGCAGATCAAGCGAATGATCCTTTCCGGCGGGCTCAACGAGGGCGACGCCCTTCCCTCCATGCGCCTTTTGGCGAAGGAACTGCGTATCAGCGTCATCACCACGAAACGCGCCTATGAGGAGCTGGAGCGGGACGGCCTCATCGTATCCGTTACCGGAAAGGGCAGCTTCGTCGCGCCCAAGAACCTCTTACTCGTACGAGAGGAACACCTGAAAGCCATCGAGAGCCATATGCAGGAGATCGTTGCATTATCTGCCGCCTGTAATCTGACGCTCGACGAGCTTATCGACATGTTGACCATCATCCACCAAGGAGACTAGATATGGACGCATTGAGCATCAAGCATCTTCATAAGCGGTACGACGATTTTTCTCTGCAGGACGTCAGCTTTACCCTGCCCTCCGGCTGCATCATGGGATTCATCGGGGAAAACGGCGCGGGCAAAACCACCACCATCAAGCTTATCCTGGATCTGATCCACAGGGACAGCGGCGAGATCGAGGTGTTGAGCCAAAGCAACCAAAAGAATTTTGAATCCGTCAAGGGACACATCGGCGTTGTGCTGGATGAATCCTGTTTCCCGGAAGCACTGAACGCCCTTGCCATCAACAGCATCATGAAGAGCATTTACAAGACATGGGATGAACAACGTTTTTTTGCCCTGTGCAAGCGGTTTTCACTGCCCAATCAAAAACCCGTTAAGGATTACTCCCGGGGAATGAAAATGAAGATCGGCATCGCGGCGGCATTGTCTCACAATGCGAAGCTTTTGATCCTCGACGAGGCCACCAGCGGGCTTGACCCCATCGTACGCGATGAAATCCTGGACCTGCTCCTCGATTTTATTCAGGACGAAACCCATGCCGTGTTTCTCTCCTCGCACATTCTCAGCGATTTGGAGAAAATCTGCGATTATATCGCATTCATCCATCAGGGAAAGCTTCTGTTCTGTGAGGAAAAGGATGTGCTGCGCGACACATACGGTATCGTCAAAGGCTCGATCGACGCTATATCACAGCTTTCCGAGAGTACGGTGGCGAAGAGGCAAAATGCCTTCGGCGCCGAAGCGCTTGTACGCCGAAGCCGCGTTCCCAAAGACTATGCGGTGGAACCCGCAAGCCTGGAGGATATCATGGTATTCATGGCAAAGGAGGCAGTACGATGAAAGGCTTATTGATAAAGGATCTTCTGAGCATCAAGCGGCAGGCGCGGGTGTATCTATTCCTTGCCGTTCTGTGGATCGTAATGTCGACAATCAACAAGGATACGGCGTTTTTCCAGGGGTTTACTGTGCTGCTTTGCTCCATGATGCCCATCACAGCTTTGGCCTATGACGAACGGGCGCACTTTGAAAAATACGCGCTGACCATGCCTTTGTCCCGCAAGGACATCGTGTTGTCCAAGTACCTATTGGGATTGATCTGTACCGGCGTTGCCGTCATCATAGGATCGGTTTTCGAGATTCTTCTGTCTCTTTTTATCCATGCGCAGGTATCGCCGACGATGCCGCTGACCCTATCAACGCTTTTTGGAATCGGGCTGCTGTTCATTTCCTTCACGATGCCCATCATGTTCAAATTCGGAACGGAGAAAGGCCGGATCGTCTATATGGCTGTTGCGGTTCTCGCTGTGCTGCTGCCGACGCTGGAAAAGAAGGGCGCTTTTGCTTCGTCCGCCATCGACGTACGGATGCTCTACTTTCTGCCCGTCATCGCCCTTGTCATCCTGTACCTGTCTGCACAGCTGTCCATCGGGATCTATCGGCGCAAGGAATTCTCGTAGTACTGCATTCAAAAGCGCTCCGCTTGCTTTGTAGCTGGCGGAGCGCTTTGTTTATTCCCTTTGCTGGAATCTCGTATTACCTTCGAAAACCCGGCGCATATTTGGCCGCAACCAGGATGGCTTCGATCATGCTCACTGCGGAAGCGATACCCTTTCCAGCGATGTCCAGCGCCGTGCCGTGGTCCACGCTGGTGCGCAAGAACGGCAGCGAATTGGTAAGCGCGATGGTACGGTCAAAATCCAGCGTCTTCGTCGCAATGTGCCCCTGATCGTGATAGAGGGACAACACGGAATTGTACCTTCCCTTAAGTGCCAAATGGAAAACGGAATCTGCGCTGATGGGCCCCGCGACATCATATCCCATGGCCTTCGCCTCTTTTACCGCGGGTTCGACCGCCGTCATTTCCTCGTCGCCGAACAATCCGTGCTCGCCGCTGTGGGGGTTCAGCCCTGCTACGGCCATCGTGCCTTTATCCACGCCAAGCCGTTTGAGCGCTTCGGTGCACCGGACGATGTAATCGACAATCCTGTCCTTGGTCACCAGGTCACAGGCTTTGCGCAGAGATACGTGCCTTGTCAAAAAGAACACGCGCATCCCGTGCACTTCGAACATCGTCAGCGGGTCCTTCGTGTTGGTCAGCCCCTCGAGCACCTCGGTATGGCCGATATACGGAACGCCGGCTTCCTGGAAGGATTCCTTGTTGATCGGCGGCGTTGCCATCGCGTCGATTTCCCCGCCCATCGCAAGGTAAACCGTCTTTTCGATGAATGCGTAAGCAGCTTCGCCGGCCTGCTTGGATATTTCTCCAAGCTTAAATGAATCATCTATGTTGTTCAGATCGATCACATCGATCGTTCCCTTTTGATAGATCCCTTCCGAGGCCTTTTCAACGGCATGTATTTTTAGGTCCAAATTGCAGAACCCGCACGCCTTTTTCAGCATTCCGGCGTCGCCTATGACCAACGGCCTTGCTTTTTCATACACTTCCGCTTCATTGAGCGATTTGACGACGATTTCCGGGCCGATTCCGGCCGGGTCACCCATGGGGATACCGACGATTGGTCTTTGCATTGATCTTCTCCTTAATCTTATGAGTTTATCGGATGGTACGCATGCGCTGGCATTCGCCATCCTTCATTTGGGGATCGAAAGAAATACCTCTTTGGCAAGGTTGACCCCGTTCAATACGGCGCGGCTTGAAACGGTCGCTCCCGATATGGCGGTGATGTCCCTTCCCAGCGACAGCGGCGGGTTTTTCCCCTGGTACTGCATATAATAGGCCGGTTCTGCTACCTTGCTGCCCAAGCCCACCGTCTCGGAATTGCTGCCAATCCGTACGCCCGCAAGTTGCCCGTCCGGCAAAAAGCCCACGGTCAAGCCAATATTGCCCCTGTACCCCTTTGTGTTTAGAAGCACGCAGAAGCCGGTGACGTTACCTCCGCCGTTTTGGATCTTTACAACCTTAGTCACACTGGGAAAGCCGGTTGTGTTAAAGGCGATTTCTTCAAAGCTGCCGGTATCGGGAAAAAGGGAAAGATACCCTGCTTTTTCGGCATCCGCCTGCTGTTGTTTGATTTTCGGATTGGTGAAGCCGTACGTTACAGCCAGGCATAAGCCCGCAACCGTGCAAATGGCAAGAAGCTTCAGCGCAGTCTTCATAATGTCCCGCATGTGTCTCTCCTCCGGAGCATAGTTCCGGTTTTCATTATACGATATTGTACTTTTATTTCAAAGTACATAAAAGCAGAAGGTTTGTTTTGGTTTTGACAGCATGATATAATTCCCATAATTGGGTAATGGATATATCGCGGACAGTCAAAGACGCGAATTCGGCTCGCCATCCATACCGTTTTCGGGAGGGATCAAAGAAAATGCAACGCAAAACCCTTCTGTTTGTCGCCGCGGTGCTTCTCCTGGCGGTCGCGGGTTATTTTGGCGCGCGTTTTCTTTTACCCAAGGGTTCTGTGTATCATGTGGTCGTCCGGCAGGATGGCAACATCCTCTGTGACGTTCCGCTGGACAAGAACGCCGAGATCCCCATACACAGCCAGTGGGGATACAATCTGATCATCATACGGGACGGTTCTGTATGGGTGATGGAAGCGGATTGTCCCGATCAAATCTGCGTCCATCAGGGTCTGGTGAATGCAGTGAATATCGGGGCGCGCGCGATGGGCAACACCATCGTTTGCCTGCCGCACAGGCTGAGCATCACGCTGGTAAGTCCTTGACACCGGCGCATTGTATGTAGGGGCTCATGATGCGAAACGTCATTTTGAACATATCGCCCGAGCCTGCTGTACCATCGCCTAGCACTGCGGCCCCAATACGCTGGGTGTGTTGTTCATGACGCAGCCATGATATTCTTCTATAACAAAAGGCGCCTATCGGCGCCTTTTTTAATCAAGGATTTTCCTATTTGTGCAGAATCAAGCCCATCAACAAAAACCCCAGGCCGATAACGGCAAACAGCACGCGCAGGAAGTTGCTCCCCTGCATGCGGATTTTCGAGATCATCAAAAGCGATAAGATCAGCATTGCCGGGCATACAAGATAGAGGAGGTTGGGCATAAGGTAGGAAAACAGCCAGGTGAACAGCAGCGAGAACATGGAGGCGATGGTGGTGGGCAAACCGATGAAGCCGTTCGTTTCCTCTGACATCATGTTGTAATAGCCAAGGCGAAGGATGCCGCACATCACAAACGCCGCGGATCCAATGATGATTGGCAGCTTAAACCCTGCCAGGCCTATGGCAAACAAAGCCGGAACCAACGTGAAGTTGATGCCGTCACACAGCGAATCCAGCTCCTCGCCAAGCTCCGTGCACTGTTTGAGTTTTTTCGCGGCAAAGCCGTCCAGCGAATCCATACAGCTTACCAAGAAATACAGCAGATAGAAGGTTCGGAAATTGCCCGACATGATCAGGTAGATGTTCATCATGCCCATCACAAGTCCCGTCAGCGTGATGGCGTTGGGCACGTTGAAGAATTCCAACACAGGAAAATACCGTTTTACCATTACTACTCCCCTTTACCGATAATTTCACCGAGCGCTACCATGGTTTCCAAGCCTTCACGCGTTTGCCAGAGGATATCCTCGCACGCCTTGACCGCACCCTTTTCAAACAACAGCAGCAGCATGGATCCGCCGGGGGCAAAATACCCGCCATCTTCCCCGATACGCACTTCGTCGCCTTCTTTGAACGGGTTGATGATGCTGCCGATCATCGTTGCTCCCACTTCCACCAGCACCACCGTGCCAAACCGGCGCGTTTTCATTGTCACGACGCGCCGTTTGTTCTTGCAATACAGTTTTACGATGCTCTGTGCCACGGGATTCACCGAGTAGTAGCCCCCGCGTATATCCCTTATAGAGCATATCGTCGCATCATCGAAGTGATGCAGATGATGGTAGTGGTGCGGCGCGAGGCGGAACCGGAATAGCGTACCGCCTGTATAGAGCATCGCCTGTTGTTCATCCTGCAGAATCTCACCAAGCCGCATGCTTTCGCCTTTGACGCAAAACAGACCGCCTATGTCGATATCGTCATACGCACTTAAAAAACATTCCGCAACAGCCCCAAGATACGGGCTTTCCGGCATCCTTATGCTGTCAAGCTTTCTTGTGAAAAACTCATAATAGCTTTGATAGGGGAGAAACAAGGACATATCCAAACCGTACATTTCTATGATACTATCGGCTGCTTTTTTGCTGCGCTTCGTGCGTGCATACCTTCCGTAGAGCGCGGAGAGCCATTTTCGTTTTACGAACAGCCACGTTGCGGCTTGTCCGGGCAGCGTCTGATACAGCGTCTTTAGCCACCGATCCGCCACAACGGGCACTTGTCGAACTTGCTTGGCCTTCCGGTCGAATATTCGGTTCTCCATCTTCTGGGCTTCACCCCGTTGCGGTCTAAATCTTCGCCATCATATCAAAAGCGCATACTTTTGTCCATCAAGCACTGGCCTCATAAGATCTTTTGTTTTTATTATTGTCTTATATGTTTTGTTTGTTTATGCAGTAAGCGTCCCATCCAGGTTTTCAGTTCGCGCACGCCCAAGAGGAGGCAGGTCGGCACGTACAGCGAAAAGAAGACAATCGCGAGCGAAGCGAGCTTTAACAGCCGCTGCCAGGTACCGTGGACGTCTGTAAACATCGTTGAAAGCACCATCGTTACCACAAGCGCAACCGCGATGGCCAAAAGGATACGCAGAGTCTGTGTCACGGTGCTTTTCAGCCCGATACTTCCAACCTTTTTTCGCAGCATTATCAACTGCACGATGCAGGCGTACGTACTTGCCACCGTGGTCGCGACCACGATGCCGACGGCGCCAAAATACGGAGCCAGCACGAAATCCAGCCCGACGTTGATCGAAACACTGGTGATGCTAATCAACATCGGCGTTTTGGTATCCTGCCGCGCATAAAAGACCCGATTCATCAGGTTTGATACGCCAAAGGGCATCACGCCCGCAATGTAATAGGCAAATACGGGTGCCGTGCGCGCCGTGGCAGCAGCGTCAAACACGCCACGCTGGTAGGCCACGGCAATGATATCTTTGCTTAAAAAAATCGCAAGCACCGTGACGGGCAGGGTGACCAGAATGATGGTCTCCAGGGACGATCGCACGTTTTCCATAAACAGCTTTTTGTTCCGGTCCGCAGCGATTTTCGAAAGGCGCGAAAAGGCAATGGTGCTAACTGGCACCACAAGAATCCCCAGAACCGTCGCGACAAGCGCATAGGACTTGTTCAGCGTCGTGATAATGCCGGTTCCCAACCCGGAGCCAACGGCTAAGTCGACCTGATGATTAAGGGTGCCCAGTGACAAGCTGATCAGCGCAGGCACCGCCAACAGGAACGTCCGTTTCAGCCGGGGATCGGACAGGTGCAGGCTGGGATAATAGCGGAATTGGCCGCGCAAAAATGGCAGCAGCAACAGGAACTGCACGACACCTACCACCGCTACGGCGATGGCGGCGATCTTGATGTCGCGGAACATTAGAATTGCCGCAATCAGGCAGCCGCTTAGCACAAAGCCCATCAACTGCTCGGGGATGAACCGCTCGCGCGCGTTGAGTACGTTGAACAAAACGCCTGTCATTGCGTAGAACGCCAGTGTCGGATACATCATCCTCGTAAGTTCGATGGTAAGTTCCAAACCCTGCGGTGCACGGAAAACAATCGTGCAAATGACGGGAGCTAAAAAATACATCAGGATGCTGGCTAAAACGCCTGCAATCAGATACAGCGTCAGCACGTTGGAGGCGTACCTGTCTGCCGCCAACTGCCCTTCTCTTAGCTTGGAGCGGACATACATCGGAATGAATGTGGAAGAAAGCCCGGCCGTAAACAGCATCGTCAGCAGGCTTAAAATGCTGTACGCAGAGCCATAAGCGTCGCTTGCCACGCTTAGTCCGAATACAGCTGCCATGATCATCTCGCGGACAAATCCGGTAAGTTTGCTCAGCGCGATGATGATGGTGACCACCAGTGCGGACTTCATGGCGCGGCCTTCCTTGGCGATTCGTCCTTGCATGTATCTCCCTCTCACAACGTTATGGGCATTGAATAAAGCCCTGCGCCCAAAGACAGGCTCCACAGGTGGGATGCTCGTTTGCGTAACAATCCTCCTGATTGCTTTCGATGCGGTGGCAGCCGCCGCACCACATGCAGGGAGAAAAGTCAAACCGCCTTACCCTGTCGCGAAACGCCGCATACTCTTCCGACTCCCATATCTCGGATAGCGTATTACAGGCGATGTTGCCGAAACTCTTCGGCTTGATCTCACGGTGCTTGCCATGCAAAAAGGTCTCGCTCGGGTGCAGCAGCCCCATGCAGGGCGCAACCTCACCGTTCCATTTCACAAAGACGTTGTTCTCCTGCACAAAGCGGCAATGCCCCTGTTTTCGCAGCAGCGGCGTCCCCATCATGGAAAAATCATATCCCGTGTTGAGCATCTGCACGAGCGGCTTTACCGTCTGCTCCGTCAGATCCATGAACGGGAAATCAACGTTCGTGGTCAACACGAGCCTGCTCTTTCTCCCGTCAGGGTCCGGCGGCGGATTGAAGTGTCCAAACATGTTGGCCTTCAAGGTACGCCAATACAGCGCCTGTTCCATGTTCTCTTCATCATATGGCAAAACGTTGGATATCTTCACATCGCTTGCGCCCACCTGGTTGGCAAACAACATCAGATCCATCAGCTGGTGGACGTTGCTTTTCATCGCAACAAACGTAAGTCCGATGCGAAAATGCGCAAACTGCGGCTGCGCTTTTAGCCGTGTGATATGCAGGATGTTCCGCTTGATCTCGGCAAAATTGCTCTGTTCGCGGATCCCCTCATAGGTTGCCGTGTCAAATCCGTCCACGGAAAACCACGCCATATCCAAGCCGGCCAATATGAGTTTCTCCGCCACGTCAGGTGTCATCAGCGTGCCGTTTGTAACGCATTCCACTTGTTTGCCGGTCGATTTGGCAAGTCTAACCATTTCAATGAAGTCCGGATGGAACATCGGCTCTCCAATGCCGCCGAAAAAGACCGTATGGATGCTGTCCAGACCTCTGATTTCATCAATGAGCTTCCTGTACAGACCCATGTCCATGTGCCCCATCGGTTCGTCTTTCCATCCTCGGCGCATGCACATGGTGCAATTGAGGTTGCACAGCGTGCTGGCTTCAACATACAATTTTTGAATCGATTCCATATATTTTCTTCATTCCCAAATAATCTTAGCCAAAATTGGCTTATTGTATAAATCGCTGCCGGCTTGTTCACCGCCTGTACTTCCATCAAATTCGTTTCCCCGTCATCCGGATAGAAGAATGCAACCGTTGATGCAATTCGAAGTCAGACAGTTAAGAAACCGTTATCTCACATATGAGGCTTTATAACGAAAAAATGCCAACCGATTTACGGTTGCTCACATTCGTTACACGCTCTGCCCAATTATACGTGGTTTGCCCTGAAAAGTAAATTGTACAGTTCGGTGCGCATGCATGATAGTTGCGTATTTATGCCATAAAAAGGCTTCCCGCCCTGTCGGGCGGGAAGAGCGGTTTTACTCTTGATATATATTAATCTCTAGTGCTGTTTCTTCCCGGCAAGGTAGTACATCTGATCCTTACGTGGATCGATCTCAACAGATTTGACCTTCGCGTCCCATTCTTCCTTGGGCGTCTCCTGAATATCGATGGTCAGTGCGGACGGATCAACGCCAAGCACATCCTGCATGGTCTGGAACAAATCGTCCGCCAGCTTCGATTTGACTTTCTCATCGCGTCCTGCATGCATTTTTACGATAACGGTCGGCATGGTAACTCCTCCTTCATAAGCGCGTATGCGCAGGTCCTCTTAGTGCTGTTTTTTACCGCGGTTGTAATAAAACTGATCCGCCCTCGGGTCGACGGGTCTGGGCGCGCCCTCCGGCGGCCGCTGGGTTTCCTGAATATCGATGGTCAGCGACTGCGGGGGTACGCCAAGGGAGTCCTGCATGGTCTGGAACAGTGCGTCGGTGAGCTTCGACTTGAGTTGCTCATCGCGTCCCTCGAACATTTTCACGATTACATACGGCATTGAAATTTCCTCCTTTAAAAGCGCAAAAGCGCCAACCTACTTTGTCACAGAAAAACTGCTGATATATGGTTTAGTGCTGCTTCTTGCCGTACAGGTAATACAGCTCCTCTTCATACGGCGTCATGTCTACTGCCTTGACCTTCTCGTCCCATTCTTCCTTAGGGATGTCGTGAATCGCGATGGAAAGGCCTTCCGGTCTTACTCCCATCGAGTCCTGCATGGTCTGGAACAAATCGTCCGCCAGCTTGGATTTGATTTTCTCGTCGCGTCCCGCCCACATTTTAACAATTACCAACGGCATGAGTAATCCTCCTTTATCCCAGGCGCTATTAATACGAGCGCGCCCAATAGATCATTTTTGTTGCCGGCTTGCTGCATAGTGCACACGTATGGTCTTGTGCTTCTTGCTGCGTATCAAAGGGCATGCAGCGGGAGGAGATGCCATGCTGGACCTTAAGCTCTTCCTCACAAACCCTTTCCCCGCACCATGGCGAATAGGCAAAGCCCTTGTTCGTATCGACCGCTTCGAGTATTTCCGCTTTATCCTTTGCGGCAAATATATGCACATCGCGATGCTGCGTCGCCTGCGTTAGCATATTGGCGTGGATATCTGCCAAGAGCTCCTGTATACGCTCTACAAGCCCTTGCATCGGTGTGAACATCTTTTCATGGGTATCGCGACGTACCAACACTACCTGCTTGTTTTCGATGTCCTTCGGCCCGATCTCAAGACGGATGGGGACACCGCGCATTTCCCACTCGTTGAACTTCCAACCCGGGCTTTGGTCCCTTGTGTCCATTTTAACACGGATACCCGTTTGTTTCAAAGCCTGCATGATATTGTCCGCTGCATCCAGCACACCTTCCTTGTGCATTGCTACCGGAACGATGATGACCTGGATCGGCGCCAATTTCGGCGGCAATTTTAAGCCGCGGTTGTCGCCGTGAACCATAATGAGCCCGCCCATCAGCCTCGTAGAGGTGCCCCAACTCGTCTGCCAGGCGTATTTTTGCACTCCGTCCTTATCCAGGAATTTGATGTCAAAACCCTTGGCGAAGTTCTGTCCGAGATTGTGGCTCGTACCCATCTGCAGCGCCTGCCCGTCGTGCATTACCGCTTCCATCGTATAGGTGTCCTTGGCGCCGGCGAACTTCTCCTTTTCTGTTTTTTGCCCGGTCAATACCGGGATCGCCATCACGTTGTACGCAAAATCATGGTATACGCCGAGCATCTTCATGGTCTCTTCCTGTGCTTCCTCGTAGGTGGCGTGCACGGTGTGCCCTTCCTGCCAGAGAAACTCACTGGTGCGCAAGAATGGACGCGTGCTCTTTTCCCAGCGCACAACATTGCACCACTGGTTCAAAAGCATCGGCAGGTCACGGTAGCTCTGCACCCATCTGGCATACATAGAGCAGATGATGGTTTCGCTCGTGGGACGAACAACCAACGGTTCGGCCAGCACTTCGCTGCCGCCCTTGGTCACCCACGCCACTTCCGGCGCAAACCCCTCGACATGCTGTGCTTCCTTCTTCAGCAGGCTTTCGGGTATGAAGAGCGGGAAATATGCGTTTTCATGCCCGGTCTCTTTGAAACGGGCATCCATCTCCTTCTGTATGAGCTCCCAGATCGCATATCCGTACGGGCGGATCACCATGCATCCGCGCACATCGGAATAATCCATCAGCTCGGCCCTTTTTACGATGTCGGTATACCAGCGCGAGAAATCTTCCTCCATCGGCGTGATATCCTGTACAAACGCTTTTTCGTCTTTCTTTGCCATATCTATCCCTCTCTTTTTGATACAAAAAAGCTTCCGACCCCCTATAAGGGCGGAAGCTCCGCGGTACCACCTTATTTGGCTGCCATATGCAGCCCGCTCAAATGCCTCTATCGCTTGCCTGCGGCGGGCTTTCCCCGCATGCTCCCGGCTGGGTCACGCCTTCTCCCTGCGCCGCTTTCAGCCGATGGCAACGCTCTCTTTGAAGAGGAGAAAACGGCGTTGGGCCGTTCCTTGCATATTCAGTATACCGCACACAAAGGCAGTTGGCAAGGCCCCGGTTATTTGGCGTCAATCCATTGCCGCTGCTGCATCATCAGAGCGAAAACCCTATTCCCCAGCAGGAGCATGATGAAATAATTTCCGATCATGTGCAGTGCATCGAACGGGAACCCCGCCACCCAGTAGCCAAGTGCGCCGTATAAGCCCATAAACGGAATATTGCCTATGGCATACAGAAGGCCGAAGCACAGGCCGAACGCACCGGAAAAGATAGCCCTGCGCAAATTGTTGTTTTCCAAAACGCGGTTGAACGCAATCGTCAGTGCGCACAGCCCCGGCCAGATGATCACATACCCCACCCACCAGGATGGCAAGAAACCGTAGAGCATCCCCTCGGCGATGACAAAGATAGCCACCGCCCACATCGTCTGCCATCCGAACGCCAAGGATGACAGGATGATCAAAAAACTCACCGGTTCAATGTTGGGCAGGAATCTGCGCACAACCTGCAGGACCACCATCAAGGCGCCCATCAGCGCCATCGCCGTCATCGAGCGCACGCGCATCTTTAGTACCCCGTCTTGAGCGTCAGCACGATCTTATCGCCATTGTTCAACATCAATTCATCCGCGCCCTTCACCGCGTCCGCCCCATTGTAGCCGATGTGCCACCACTGCTGCTTGCCTTCATCCGCCGTGACACCGCAGACTGCGATGATATAGCGGCCGTAGCTGCTCTGCTTGAACGTCGCGAGCTTATTCTCCTCCAACAGCGCCGAAAGACTTGCGGCGTCTGTATGGTACGCCTTTGTCAGCAGATTCTTACCGTCGGCGACCACCTGAACAGAGACCTCTTTGGCCCCCTTCTGTCCTCCTCGCAGCATGTAGTACGCGCCAAACAGCAGAGCTGCTATAAGCACGACGCACAGCGAGATCCAAATTGCTTTCTTCCTGTTTTCCATGTCTCTTGGCCTCCTCTTTTTTAGCCTAAGACATCCCGGATGCCCGAAGCGGTACAAAAAAACCGCGTTCGGGCAAAAACGCGGCAGCAAATGCGCGAGCGTTTCTTCCCTCCGAAGAACGTCACTTAGCGTGTACGGCAGGTTTACCGGCTTGGTTTCATCGCCCGGCCGCCTTCCCGCATAATGCGGTGGCTATTGGCCGGGGCTCATTCCCTACGGTAGCGGGGGCTGCGGCGGCATTGAACCGCCTTCCCTATTATCCAGTGATGGCACCGTACAGCTTGGCTTATTTTTTCTTCATGATAACAGAAATGAGGATTACATGCAACACGCTATAAGCATACTTGGGATGCTGCTATACGGGCAAGACCCCTAATTTTCTTAAAGTGGGAGAGTGGGTTTAATTGACAACGGCTCTGTCTCTCCGTATACTATACATACAATTAATATCACCGCTAGGGGGGCCTAGGAGCGACTGATTTACAGTCATTCGAAGGCTGAGAGGGCTTATGCCCGACCCTTAGAACCTGTTTGGGTAATTCCAGCGGAGGGAAGCGGATGCATTCGAAAGGATGCAAGTATCGCCTCCCCGCAGTATGCGGGTTTTTTATTTGCGGTGGAAGGAGGAGATGTATGAAACAATGGTTTGCAGCGTTTGTTGAAAAACTCGCTGCCGTATCCGCGACAGGATGGATCCTCATAGGACTGCTAATGGTTACAGCCGCCGTGCTGACCGTTCTGTTGAAAAAGAACAAGGGCAAATCCATGACGGCTTTGGTATGGATTCTGGCCGTTTGCGCCACAGCAGCGGTATTATGGTTCGCCTCGCCCGCGATTACCATCGAAGAGGGTGCGAACACCTCTGCGGGATTCCTGTACAATCCGGTCTTTTGGTCTGTCATCATCAGTATGGGTGGCATCGTCGTACTGTTTTTGCTGCTTCGAAAGCAGGAATTCACCACACGTATGCTCTCGACCGGGGCGCTTTGCGTAGCGCTGGCCTTCATCCTTTCCTGCATCACGATTTACCGGCTTCCTGAGGGCGGAAGCATCACGCCGGCCTCCATGCTGCCTATCTTCGTCTTCGCCTATCTCTACGGTCCCGTTCCTGGCATTGCTGCCGGTACCGTGTTTGGCGTGCTGCAGATCGTGCAAGGTGCGTATATCGTTCATCCCGTTCAATTCCTTCTGGACTATATCTTCCCGTTTGCGGCATTGGGATTAGCGGGCCTCTTTCGAAAGGAAAAGCAGCTGCCCCTGGGCATCCTGTCCGGGGCTTTTATTCGCTTTAGCATCCATGTCGTCTCGGGCGTGGTGTTCTTCTACATGTACGCCCCGCCGGGGCAGAACGTATGGATTTATTCGATCCTCTACAACGGCTCCTTTATGCTCTGGGATACCGTCATCTGCCTTGCGGTGTCTGTGATCCCCGGTTTCAGCCGCGCCATATCGAGGCTAAAAGCCGCGAGCGCCTGACGTACGGGCCCATATCATTTCTGCATAGCGAAGACGCCTGCCGCGAGGACAGGCGTCTTTTGCATCACTGTGCATTTTAAATGTAAAGGTCAAAAGAGCGGCGTAATCGCCGCTCTGTGTTTGTACTGTTTATTTCATTGTCTGCGGCTTCTGCAGCGGCTCGCCGTTCTCGCACATCGGACACTCGTCTGCGGCAAAGCTTGCGATGTCCAGCTGCGCCAGGCTCTCCATGCGGATGCCAAAATCGATGGTTCCAAGCGTCCGGTCCACCACAACGCCGATGCCGACGATTTTACCGCCGGCTTTCTTCACAAGCTCGATAACCTCGTTCAGGCTTGCGCCGGTGGTTACGACGTCTTCGACGATGAGGACCTTCTGCCCCTTTTTAATCGTAAAGCCACGCCGCAACCGCATGCGCCCCTCTTCACGCTCGCAGTACATGTCGATCGCATTGAGCTTCCTTGCGACTTCATAGGCAAGGATCACACCGCCCAGAGCGGGGCCGATTACAACATCCACAGGTTCGTCGCAAAAGCGCGATGCCAATTCAGCCGAGAGCTTTTCGCAACAGACCGGATGCGAAAACACGTTGGCCATCTGCAGATACATATCGCTGTGGCGACCGCTGGTCAGAAGAAAATGCCCCTTGACGAGCGCGCCGCTGTCAAAAAACATATCCAATATTTCCTGGCTGTTCATGATAACCCTCCCTGTCAGCCCGTTTAGGGCTTACCGAATACATCAAAGCGATGTGTTCAGTAAGGATTATTATACTATGCATGAAGCGAGCCTACCAGTTCGTTTATATCCTCAATGCCCTGCTCCTGCATAAACGCGCATAGTTGTTCTAGAATTTCCTTCATTGCAACAGGCGAACAGAGGTTGGCGGTGCCGACCATCACGGCACTTGCGCCGCACAGCATGAATTCTGCCACATCTTCTCCTGTTGCGATACCGCCAAGGCCGACGACCGGTATTTTGACCGCTTTAGCCGCCTGATACACCATACGCAGCGCCACGGGCTTGATCGCAGGACCCGAAAGCCCTCCTGTGATGTTTGCGAGGATCGGCCGCCGTGTTCGGGCATTTACTGCCATACCGGTCAACGTGTTGATCAACGACACCGCGTCCGCTCCCGCATCCTGCACCGCTACCGCAATCGCCGCGACGTCGGTGACATTCGGGGTTAATTTGACCATCAGAGGCACATCGCATACCTGTTTGCATTTTTTTGTTATATCATGCGCCATCTTTTCCGAAGTTCCGAAGGACATCGCGCCCTGCTTCACATTCGGGCAGGAGATGTTCAGTTCCACCATATCGATGCCGCTGCCTTGGAACTTGGTGATGACCTCTATGTATTCCTCTTCCGAACTTCCGGATACGTTGGCGATGATCCTCGTCCCCAACGCTTTCATGAACGGCAGTTCCGTCTTGATAAACGCATCCACACCTGGGTTCTGAAGGCCCACCGCGTTGAGACATCCGGAAGCGGTCTCCACGATGCGCGGGGAGGGGTTGCCAAGCCGCATGGTGCCCGTGACGGCTTTGCTGGAGATGCCGCCGAGCTCGCTTAAATCCATGTATTCCTGCATTTCACGCCCGTACCCGAACGTGCCGGAAGCCGCGATCAGAGGGGTTTTGAAAGGTATGCCGCAAAGTGTGACGCCAAGATTCAAAATACCACCTCCGAAACAGAGAATACCGGACCGTCCTTGCATACGCGCAGGTTCTTCAAAACACCCTCGACACGGACGCCGCATGTGCAGGTGACACACGCACCCATCCCGCAACCCATGCGCTCTTCGAGCGATGCAAAGCACGGTACATCATATTGCGCAATTACCTGCTGCAAGCCCTTGAGCATCGGCTTGGGCCCGCAGGCGAAGATGGCGTCACAGGGCTCTTCCAACAGCGTTTTAAGCGCGTCGGTAACCAGGCCCTTTCGCCCGTACGATCCATCGTCCGTCGTGTAGATCACATGGCGGCAGGCATCCTCAAAAGGGATGCGGGCATAGATGTGCGCCATGCTGCGGAAGCCGAGGGCGGCGTCAAAGATTACGTCTGGCCAGGCCTGCGGCAGCGTCAGAAGCGGTGCGCAGCCGATGCCGCCGCCGACAAGGATGCAGCGTTTTGCGCCTTCCGGTTTTGTAAACCCGTTTCCAACCGGTCCCAGAACGGATATCGCATCACCCGTCTGAAGCCTGGAAAACGCGCGTGTTCCCTCGCCCACGACCTGGTAGATCAGCGATATCTCGCCCTTTGCCGCGTCAAACGAATGAACGCTGATGGGACGCCTTAGTATAAGATCCGGGCGGTTTGGCACCTCAAGGTGCACGAACTGCCCAGGAACGAACGCCTTTTGGCATTCGCCCTGCAATTTCATCAAATAGGTGTCAAGAGCCACGGTGCGGTTCTCGGTCACCCTGCCAATAAACGGTTGCATACGCCCTCCTTAGTAGGATAGCCGGCCTGCGGCTTTGAGCGAACGCAGAAGGTCGCTCTGCATCTCTATGGCAGCCGCACGTGTGGCGCTCGGGTAGGACAATTCACTCTTCTGGTGTGCGCACAGCAGACTCCTCGAGGCGTTCACGATCGCGCCGAAGCCATTTTCGTCGAAACAAAGTGCCAGGTCTTCGCCTTTAGCGCCCTGTGCGCCGTAGCCCGGAAGCAGGAATGGGATATGCGGAAATGCGGAGCGTAGCTGCGCACCCTGCCTCGGGTAGGTCGCGCCCACCACAGCGCCGATGTTCTTATATCCGAAGGAGCCGACCTCCATATCTGAAAAACCGTCCAATAGATCCATCACGTGCCAATAGATCGGTTTATCACCCACCAGTAGATCCTGGAGTTGGCCGGAGGACGGATTGCTGGTCTTGGCGAGCACGAAGATGCCCTTGTCGTGCGCTTTGCAGTCGTCCAAGAACGGCACTATTCCGTCCTCGCCCAAGTAAGGGGTAACGGTCAGATAATCCGCATCAAACGAGCTCGCAGAGATGGTTTCAAAGAACGGGGTCTGGCCGATATACGCCGTGCTGTACGCCTGCGCCGTAGCGCCGATGTCGTTGCGCTTACCGTCCACGATAGTAGCAAAGCCCAGCTCGTCGGCATAGCGCAGCATATCCCAGAGCAGCATGATACCGTCCGGCCCATACATTTCATAATATGCGGATTGCAGCTTGACGCAGGGTACGAGCTCCGACACAGCATCCATCAGCGCTTTGTTGAACACGCCGATCAGGTGCGTCGCGCTTTGAAACGGTGCGCTCGGATCGAACTGCTTTTTAAGCTCCTCCGGAAGGTATTCGAACCGGGTATCCAGCCCGAGAACCGTGGGATTGCGGAATTGTTTTACCTTTTCAAACAGCTTGTCTGTCAGCATGAAGCGCCCTCCACTATTGCTCCGTCTTTTAGCACGCGCCGCCCGTCGATGAACGTATCGGTAACCTTGCCGGTCATCCGCTGGCCCTTCCAGGGGGTATTCTTGCCCTTGGTATAGAGTTTGTCAATGTCAACCGTCCAGACAGTCTCCGAGTCGAAGACCGTAACGTCGGCAGCGCCCCCGACCTTGAGCACGCCCGCGTCGATGCCCAATATTTTCGCGGGGTTCACGCTCATGTGCCGGATCAAGCCCTCCATCGTGATGACGCCTGCCTGCACGAGGTGCATGTATCCAAGACAAAGTGAGGTTTCCAATCCCGAGATGCCGTTGGCAGCCTGGTCGAATTCCACGTCCTTGTCGTCGATATGGTGCGGTGCATGGTCGGTTACGATCGCGTCGACGGTTCCGTCCGCAATGGCGTTCAGCGCCGCTTTTCTATCCGCTTCGGTGCGAAGCGGCGGGTTCATGCGCGTATTGGTGTCATAGCCAATGCAGGCGTCATCGGTGAGCGCGAAGTAATGCGGACAGGTCTCGCACGTTACCTTTACGCCGCTGCGCTTGCCGAAGCGCACGAGTTCAAAACCGAACTCGGTGCTGACATGGCAGATGTGCACCTTCGTGTCATATGTCTTGGCAAGTATGATCTCACGGGCGATCATGACTTCCTCCGCCGCCCGCGTGTTCCCGCGAAGCCCTGCCAGTGTAGCGGCAAAACCCTCGTTCATCACGCCGCCATCCACCAACTCCAGCTGTTCGCAGTGGGAGAGCAGCAGCGCATCGAAGTTCTTGGCATATAGCAGCGCGTTGCGCATGATATGGTCGTTTCTGACCGGGTTGCCGTCGTCGGTGAACCCCACGGCGCCAGATTGCATCAGCATGCCAAATTCGCTGATCTCCTGCCCTTTTTGTCCCTTGGTGATTGCGGCATACGGATAGACTTTCGCAAACCCCGCCTTTTTCGCCTGAGCCTTGATATACTGTACCGCCGCTTCGTCATCCACGGGCGGCTTGGTGTTGGGCATGCACGCCACATGCGCAAAGCCGCCGGCGGCTGCAGCCTTTGTGCCCGTTAAAATCGTTTCCTTGTATTCAAAGCCCGGCTCGCGCAGGTGCACATGCATGTCCACCAAGCCCGGAAGCACGTATTTTCCGGAGGCGTCGATGCATTCGGCTCCTTCGCGCGGCAGATCCTTGCCGATTGCCGTGATGACGCCGTCTTCTATCAACACATCCAGATGCCCCGATATTCCGCCGGGATTAACGACGTTTCCGCCGTATATCAATTGCTTCATTTCGCTATCCCCCTGTTGCTATACATATCCAGCAGCGCCATCCGAACCGCCACACCGCTTTGCACCTGCTCGTTGATCACGCTGTTCACAGAGTCGATCACATAGCTCGACATCTCAACGCCGCGGTTTACCGGGCCCGGATGCATGACAAGCGCCTGGGGCTTGGCCAGCTTGAGCTCGTCCATGGATATGCCGAAGAACTTATTGTATTCGCGCACCGACGGGAACAAGCCCGACTGCTGCCTTTCCTTTTGGATACGAAGGCCCATCACCACGTCGGCATCACGAAGCGCCTGCCGTATGTCCGTTCCCACCTGAACGCCTATTTGAGAAAACCCATCGGGTAAAAGTGTGGAGGGTCCTGCAAAGTGCACTTCTGCGCCCATTGCCAGCATGCCATAGGCATCGCTTCGCGCCACGCGCGAGTGCAGCACATCGCCGATGATGGCGATCTTCAATCCTTCGACCCGCCCAAAATGCTCACGTATGGTAAATAGATCCAACAGGGCCTGCGTGGGATGCTCGTTCATGCCGTCGCCCGCATTGATGACACTAGCGTTGACATGCTTGGCAAGCAGGTGCGGCGCGCCAGACATCCCATGGCGCATGACGATGACGTCCACGCCCATCTGGTCCAGCGTCACGCCGGTGTCGATCAGCGTTTCACCCTTCTCCACGCTGCTGCCGGATGCCGACATGTTGGCAACGGTCCCGCCCATGTATTTCGCCGCAAGCTCGAAGCTCATACGCGTGCGCGTGCTGTTCTCGTAGAACAACGTCACGATGCTCTTGCCCGACAGATTCGGCAGCTTTTTGCTTTCGCTCTGCACGACGGACTTCATGAACACCGACCTGTCCAGTATCTCCGTGATCTCTTCCCGGCTCGCCCCATACAGCCCCAGTAAATCCTTCTTTGACATACGCGTTCCCCCTGTTATTCTTTGGGTTTTAACAACAGCACGTCGTCCACCCCATCGATTTCTCTCACATGCACCTCGATGATCTCACGGCTCTCTGTCGGCACGGTTTTCCCGACATATTCGGCCCGTATCGGCAGCTCATGATGGCCGCGGTCGATCAGTACGGCCAACTGGATGGATTTTGGTCTCCCGATATCCATGATGGCATCCATCGCGGCCCTGGCTGTCCGGCCGGTATACAGCACATCGTCCACCAAAATTACCTTGCGCCCGCGCAGCGGGAACAGGACATTCGTCTCCTTGACGACGGGTAGTTCCGCGAGCATCGATAAGTCGTCTCGATAAAATGAGATGTCCACGCTCCCCCAGTTCGGCCAGACGCCGGCGAATTGTGCAATTCGCTCAACCAGCCTTTTAGACAGCGGAACACCTCTTCGCTGAATCCCGATCACCGCTACGTCCGATACGTCGGGATTGTTCTCTATCATTTGGTTCGCCATGCGGGAAAGCGCTCGGTTCATGTCGCTCTCTTCCATAATCACCTTTACATAGTCCATGGCTGTCTCCCTTTCACAAAAAAGCCTTGCCTATGGGCAAGACCATTGCGACGCCGCCTTGCCTGCAAAACGCGGAAAAGGCCTTACGAGTAGTTCCAGTATAACAGGGGCACACCCGGTTGTATAGTTAGAAAAGTTCCGGGATTTCCCCTTTTTGGCGTAGTACTGCCAAAAAATCCTCCGGCAGCGAAGCGCAAAAAATCATTCGCTCGCCCGTTTTCGGGTGGTTGAAGGAGATGCGGAATGCATGCAGCAACTGCCCGCGTTTTGCCTCTTTGTCACGCTTGATCCCATATACCGGATCGAACACGACCGGGTGCTGGAGATGTGCCAAATGCACGCGGATTTGGTGCGTCCGCCCGGTATCCAGCGACAGCCTTACGAGCGTCATATCGCCGTACCGGCGGATGACATCAAAGTGCGTTCTCGCTTGCCTGCCATTGTGTATGACCGCCATCTTCTTGCGTTCCTTGGGATGCCTTCCGATCGGCGCGTCGATTGTCCCGCTGTCCTCCTGTATGTTTCCGTGTACGAGCGCGATATATTCCCTCTTTACTTCGCGCGACTGGATCTGTGTGCTTAGGCTTTGGTGCGCCATATCGTTCTTGGCGACAAGCAATAGCCCCGTTGTGTCCTTATCAAGCCTATGCACGATGCCGGGCCTAAGTTCACCGTTGATGCCGGAGAGATTGTCCAGATGGTACAGAAGTGCGTTGACCATCGTCTTGTCCGCCACCCCGGCTCCGGGATGCACCACCAAACCCCTCGGCTTGTTGATTACCGCGATGCAATCGTCCTGATAGACGATGTCAAGCGGCAGCTCCTGCGCGGCGATGGGGACCTGTTGTACTTCCGGGATATTCACATCGATGTTTTGCCCGGCTCGTACCTTATCCTTGGCCTGGAGCGGTTCCCCTTCCGACCTGATATGCCCCTGTTGCATCAGTACGCCGATGTGTGAGCGCGTATATGGCGATACGGCTGCCAAAAAGACATCCGCCCGCTTCCCTGCGTGCTCTATCTGCACGCTATACCTCTGCGCCATCGCGTTTTTTCCTCCTTAGGAGAGGGACGAAGACCAATGCGAACACCAGAAGGATGGTGCCGCACGTCACGAATATGTCTGCAATGTTGAACACGGCAAACCGGACGAACAGCGGGTTGATCATATCCACCACATATCCGCGAAATATCCGGTCAATCAGGTTTCCCAACGCTCCCCCCAGGATGCTTGCTATGGCGATACGCGACAACATGCTTTCCGTGTAGCGGTACCGGATGAGATACAAGAGGAGCAACACGATGATAACCGAAGAGACGGCAATGAAAAAGCCGTTTCTTCCCCACAAAATGGAAAACGCAGCGCCACGGTTCTCAACGTACCGCAGTTCCAGAATCCCCGGAAGGAGGTTCAAATGGCCTTGCGGCATAAAAGCCAACGACGACTTCGCCCACCATTTGGATAATTGGTCAAGCGCTACGGCAACTACGATGATGACGGATTCGAGCATTTCCTTCCCCCGGTAACCAAGCTCCAAGCCTGATGTTCGTATAAAAGAAAACCAAGCTTTGGTAGCATCAGTATACCATATCGCATTCGCTAACGCATATACACTTGTACCCTACGTACGATATCTGCAATGAATGCGCCGATGACCGGCAGGTTTTTGCTGGCAAGCAGCGTCA
>CAZHNN010000008.1:86154-102952 GCA_964533965.1 uncultured Clostridia bacterium
TGCTGATGATAAACGCGCTCAAAACGGTAAACCCGATCGCCATCCCGATTCCCCTCGCAAGCCCCGACAAAAAGCTGCGAAGGAGCATTTTCCCCCGCGAGTAATACTGGGGAAGGCCCATAGCTATGGCAATGCGCTCGAGCGTGTCGTTTAGAGTCAGCAACGTGTCATGAAGAGTCTTGTCATCGCTTTTTTCCCGATCCACCATCATCCTCCTCACCGTTCACCGTTTTTGTCAATGGCACGGTATAAGGGTGCGCATGGATTCCAGCTTTATACAATCCTACGTGTTATGGCGGATCAGAAAGCTTTTGACGAACAAAAATGGCACGCATCGCTGCGTGCCATGGATAAGCAATCGTAAACGCCGATTACTCTACGTCGTATTCCTCTTCGTCCGCTTCTACGGGGCCGTAGTTTGACTCGTCGTCATTGCGCTTGTTGATGCCGGCAACGTACTGTCCCACGTAATCCACGCGCGGTTCCGGCTGCACATCTTCCTCTTCTTCAGCCTGCGCCACCATATCCTGCACTTCCTGTGGAGCGTTCATACGATCGACCAGCCCCAGCAACTCGTCGGTATAGTGGTGAATGCCCGCCTTGAATTCGTCCAGCAGCGTGTTCAACGCCAACAGATCCTGCTCTGCCTGATGGATTTCATCCTTGTAGCTGTCGATGATATCCTGAGAATCCTCGTGCGCCTTGCGGATCATGTGTTCGCTTTCCTGCGTGGCGCGCTCGACCATATCGTCTGCCTGTTGACGAGCTTTGTTGTACGTCTCGTCCGCTTCCCGTTTGGCGCTCTCGGTGATCTCTTCCGCGGCTTTGTGGACGGTTACCATGGTATGCATCATGGTGTTCTCCATGCCCCGGTAGGATTCGATCTGCGTATTGAGCGCTTCGATGCGGGCCGAAAGTTCCTTGCTCTCGCGGCTGAGTTTGTCAAAGCTGTCGATCACTTCATCCAGAAAAGCGTCGACATCATCCATATCATAGCCTTTTCCTCTTTTGGCAAAGTTCTTGTCATGGATCTGTTGTGCTGTCAACATCGGCATATCTCTCCCTAATTATTGTCTTTTAGTATTCCCGTCTTGGCTTGTTGCCAAGCGTATAGAAACTCTTGCCCTGCAATTCTTCCGGTATATTGCCGCTGATATCCACATTAGCCGGTGCCAGAATGAAAATGCCCTTGGAAATTTTGTGTATATTTCCGTCCAACGAGTAGACGGCGCCCGACATAAAATCGAGTATCCGCTGTGCAATATCCGTTTCCAGACTCTCCAGGTTCACGATGATCGGCTTGCGGTTCTTCAAATTATCGATGATGTTCTGCGTATCGTCATAGGTCATGGGCTGGTAGACAATCATCTTCATCTTGCTGCTACCCGTGCTGCTGCCTACACTACCGCCCGATGAAAACCCAACGACATTCCCACGATTGTCCGATGGCACTTCCTGCACCGCCTCTCTCGTGCGCTTAAAGTCGCGGTTGGGCTTTTGTGGTTCACGCCCTACAGGCTTTGGAGTCTCGCGTCCGCCGCGTTTCTTGCCGCGCATAAACGAGGCGGAATCCGCATCGTCCTCGTCGTCCATTTCGCTGGCTGAATAATACGAATCGTCGAACTCGTCGTAATCGCCGCCATCTTCATAGCGATAATCCTGTTCCTCTTCCGTACTCTCTTCCAATCCAATGAAGTTGAGCATCTTTCCGAAGAATTTTTTATCTTTGTTGTTCGCCAAGGCGAAACCTCCTTACCTCTACGGCTGGCCGGCTGAAAACAACGCCGATCCGACGCGTACCATTGTAGATCCATGTTCGACAGCCCAACCATAATCCCGGCTCATCCCCATCGAGAGCGTTTCCATGCCGACATTCGGCCAACTCTCCTTGGACAAGGCTTCAAACAGGCTCCGCATGGAAGAAAAGCACTCCCGTGTTCTTGGTTCACCCGCATTAAGAGGAGCCAGGCACATCAGCCCATGAACTCGAAGATGAGCAAATCCGGCGCAACCGTCGAGCAATTCCCGAACCCGCATCAGCGCTACGCCGCCCCTTTTTTCATCCTCATCAAAGCGTACCTGGACCAACGAATTTGCCACAACACCCTGTTTTTGCGCCTGGCGTTCCATTTCCCCGGCAAGGGAAAGCCTGTCCAGCGAATGAATAAGCTGCACACGATTTATTATATACTTTACTTTATTGCTTTGCAATTGTCCAATGCAATGCCAACGTAGCTTATTGTCGCAAAGTTCTATGCGGGGCACGAGGTCCTGCACGCGGTTTTCGCCGAAATCCAGCTGTCCCCATGCTGCAAGTTGGCCTATCTGTTCTACCGTCCCGCCTTTGCTGACAGCGACCAGCGTGACCTCCTCCGGCTTCCTGTTTGCCTTTTGCGCCGACATTGCGATCGTATCGAGTACGCTCGAATACGCTTGACGCATCCTTTCCATTGCTTACCTCAACATAATGGTGGTATTTGCATCCAGTTTTATATCCTGGCTGAGGTTTTTCACCATGCAGTACTTTCCGTCGTCAATGAGTACTTCCACCGGAACGAAGCTGATGGTGTTGTTTTGTACCACTTTAAGCATCGTCTGTTTGTTCTGCGTGAATATGGCGTCGCTTGGCACCTTGTAACCGTCGAAGTTCAACAGCAGCTTGGCGTTGGCGGTTCGCACGCTCAACAGCGGGGACACGTCCTCACTCATCTCCAAAACATACATTTTTCCGCCGCCTTCGGGAATGCGCACGCTGATGACCTTGGCGGAATACGGGCGGTTGTAATACCCTTCAAAGGTCAGCTTCGCATTTGCGCCCTCCTTCATCTCATCGATGGTGTGGTTGGCATCCACATAGATAATGCAATACCACTTGTAATTGTTGACGAGCCGGTACAGCGGTTTTGTAGAGGTGGTATCTTTACCGGTGCCGGACACGACGCCTCTTCTGGCGTTCTCGATATCCGTCTTGGTGATGGTGTCGAGGTTATAGGGAGTCAATTGCGTCTCAAACCCGTCCAAATAGAAGCTGACAACGCCGCCGGAATCCGCGGTAATTTCCTCGCGCCAGTTGCTCAGCGTCGACTCTGCTTGCTGTTGCTGCTGGTACAGGCCGTTGAGTTTTTCATTGGGCTGTACGTTCTGCTTGAGAAAGTTCTGCTTTTTTGTAAAAAGATCCTTCAGCTCGCGTTCGAGCAGTACGATATCCGCTGTCGAGCTGCCCTGCACCACAGCGGCGATGTCCTGTATCTTGTTGCTTATCTTTGTGTTGATCTCGTTGAGATCCTTGTCGACTTTTCCTGCCCAAATCTCGTTTTCCTGCACATTTCGAATCTGTTCTTCAACGGAAATGAGATCGGTCAGCAGCTTACTGCTGAATCCCCATTTGTACACCTGGGCTACCGTTGTACCTTGCGTTATGGTTTCCCCTTCCATAGCGAAAAACGTCGCAGCGGCATAATTTGTGACGGAATATACCGTCTCGTTGCGGACGATCACTACGTTTACGTCTTTTTCAAGCGACATCCCATTGTCCGACATCCCGTCGCTGACGATCACCTTGGCTTCGCGCTGGTTAACAAACAGCAGAAAAAACGCGATGGCAAATACGGCAAAAGCTCCTGCCAGAAGGATATAAAACCGCTTGGTGACCCTCCTTCGTTTGCGAGCTGCCATTTTCCCACTCCTTACCTTAGTAGACAAGCTTTACTGGATAGTATAACATACGCGCCGTTCAAATCAAACGGCGCGTACGAAATTTGTCATAAAATCGTAATTTATTCTAAACCTGTCGGCGAGTGTTGCTCGATAAAAAACAAGTTTTTGTCGAATGCATTTACTCCATCCACTGTGTATGGAATATGCCTTCCCTATCGACACGCTTATACGTATGCGCGCCAAAGTAATCCCTCTGTGCCTGCAACAGATTGGCGGGAAGGACCTCTGTGCGGTACGCGTCGAAGTATGCGAGCGCACTGGAGAGGCACTGCACGCTGATGCCGTTCTCTGTAGCCAAGCCGATCACGCGCCTCCAGCTCTGCTGCGCCTGCTGCATCTGCTCCATGAAGTACGGGTCGAGCATCAGATTGGGCAACGCGGGATTTTTCTCGTACGCCTCGTTGATCTTATCCAGGAATCGGGCGCGGATGATGCATCCGCCGCGCCACAGAAGCGAGATGCGGCCGAGCTTCAGATCCCAATGATATGCTTCCGAAGCTGTCTTCAAAAGGTCAAACCCCTGCGCATACGCGCAGATCTTCGAAGCGTACAAGGCCTTTTCCAGATCTTCGACCAGTTGTTTCGGATCGGAAACCTTTTTTATTGCCGGCCCCTGCAGTATCTTCGAGGCGTTCACGCGCTGGGCTTTTTGCGCGGAAATCGCACGGGCAAACACAGCTTCCGCGATGGAAGGCGCAGGCACGCCGAGCTCCAGCGCAGCCGTGGAGGTCCAGATCCCGGTGCCCTTTTGTCCAGCGGCGTCGAGGATGACATTTACCATCGGCTTGCCTGTCAGATCGTCCTTCTTGCCAAGGATATCCGCCGTTATCTCGATCAGATAGCTTTCAAGATCGCCCTTGTTCCAGGTCGCGAAAATCTCCTTCATCTGCTCGATCGAATAGCCGCCGAGCTTGCTGAGGATAGCATAGGTCTCGGCGATGAGCTCCATGTCTGCGTATTCGATGCCGTTGTGCACCATCTTCACGAAATGCCCTGCGCCGTCGGGCCCGATGTAATCACAGCACGGGACATCCCCTGATACCTTCGCAGAGATCGCCGTGAGGATCGGTGCAACCAGATCATAGGATGACCTGTCGCCGCCGGGCATGATGGATGGGCCGAACCGCGCACCCTCTTCGCCGCCGGAGATGCCAACGCCCATATAGCGGATCTTATGCGCTTCCAATCGCTTGTTGCGCGCAATGGTGTCCGGATAATGCGAGTTGCCGCCGTCGATGAGGATATCCCCTTCTTGAAGGTACGGCAGCAGCGTGTCGATCATCGCATCCACAGCGGTACCCGCCTGCACCATCAGTATGATGCGGCGCGGAACGGCAAGCAAGTCAACGAACTCCTGAAGCGTTTGGGCAGGCAAGATCTTTCTGCCTTTGCCGGTCGTCTGCATAAATTCTTCTGTCCTCGTATATGTGCGGTTGTATACAGCGACCGAATACCCGTGATCTTCCATGTTCAACACGAGATTCTGTCCCATGACCGCAAGTCCAACCAAACCAATATCCGCTTTTGTCATTTGCATCCTCTTCCTTCCGTGTATTCCGCAGCCAGCGGTGCATCCATTAGGATTATATCAGCTATAAAGAAAAAAACAGTAAAAATTTTACTGTTCGAATTGGGAATATGCAATGTCGGGAACGTTTGTGATGATGCCGTCCACCTGTTGCTCCATGCAGTGGCGCATTATCTTTGGATCGTCCACCGTCCAGACGTTGACAGCAATGCCGTTGTCGTGACAGCTTTTTGCAAACTCCGGTATATACAGCGAGTTCTGCGCGGGATGGATGGCGTAAGCGCCGAGTTTTTCGGCATATTCCCACGGCTTTGCCATGATCTCGCTGTACAGAAGTCCCACGCGCGCGTTTTTATCCAGTTCTTTGATATGAATAAGGCTCAAGTGGTTGAACGAGGAATAGATCACCCTGCTCTTCATATTCATCTGTTCCACCAGCTCCAGCACCTTTTCCTCCAGGCCGGGATAGAGCTGTACGCTGTTTTTCAATTCGATGTTCACCTGCAAAGATGTAGAGGCGCAAAACGTGAGCACTTCCAAAAGCGTTGGGATGTATGCCTTTTCATCCTCCGGTGCCTTTTTTGCCCGAAGCGCTCTGAGCTCGCTATATAACATGTCCTTGATAAAGCCAGTGCCGTTCCAAATCCTCTGTATCGTCTCATCGTGCAGGACTGCGACAACGCCATCCTTTGACAGCTGGACATCCAGTTCAACGCCGTCTGCTTTTTGCACCGCCGCCAGTTCAAATGCGGGCATGGTATTCTCCGTCCGATAAGCGCTGGCGCCTCGATGCGCCCAAATCTGCGTCTTTTTCACAGGTTCTCCTCTCCAAGGTTGACCAAAAGCAGCGCCGTGCCGGACTGCATCATCAGCTGTGCGTCCTGTTGCAATACGATGTTGCTGATGCCAAGCGTGCTGCCAAACAGAAGCGGCGTATGGACGAGCGGGTATTTCACGCCCGTCATCCTGAACACCTCGGTCTGCGGCAGGAGCGGAAATAACGAAAACGTGCGCCCCATGTATTTGCCCAGTATAATCGAATCGGTGACGATAACAGCCTGTTCGCAGCCGGACTCCATACGCGCTTCGATACCCTCAAGGTGAAGCATCCACAGGCATTGGATGTTGCCAAGGCTGTGATCCAGCCGTCCGCCCAGGCCTCCCAGAATGACCACCTTCTGCGCGCCAAGTTCCATGGCGGCACTGCAGGCGGCCTGCGTATCGGTTTCATCCTTCTCCGGTTTCAGACGGATTTCCTTTACGCCGCGCGCAATCAGATTCTCGTGGTCTTCCTGTTGAATCGAATCCATGTCGCCGATGAGCATATGCGGAAGGATTCCAAGCCTGACGGCATGATTTGCTGCTCCGTCGCAGCAAATCACGTATTCCGCTTCACTGTATAGCGAGAGTACACGCTCATCCGAAGGCAGGATGCCTCCGGTCAGCACAAGTGTTTTCATCTGCGCCTCAACGCGGAAATCGCGGTAGCCCGACTCTTTGCGCCGAAAATAGCGCTTCCCGCGACCAGCGTATCCGCTCCTCTGTCGATCACCTGGCGAACCGTGTCGAGGTTGATGCCGCCATCCACCTGTACACGCAGATCCTCACGGTCGGCCATCTGCCGTACCTGGGATATCTTTTCAACGCATTCGGACATGAACTTCTGCCCGCCATACCCGGGATGAACCGTCATGATAAGCACCATATCTACGATATCCAGCACGCCTTTGAGCGCAGTAACCGGTGTCTGCGGCGATAGGGCAACACCTGCGCGCACCTTAAAGCTCTTGATGAGCTCCAGCGTCTTGATGAGATTGTCTTCGGATTCCGCATGCACCGTAATGATGTCTGCACCCGCTTTGGCAAAGCTCTCCACATGGCGGCCGGCCTCAACGACCATCAGGTGAACATCCAATGGCTTTTCTGTATACGGACGAATGGCTGCCACGGTTCCGTGTCCGAAAGTGATGGGTGGCACAAAATTGCCGTCCATCACATCAACGTGTATCCAGTCGGCGCCGGCTATCTCCAGATCCGCCACTTCCCGTCCGAGCATGGCAAAATCCGCTGACAGTATGGACGGGCATACGATGATATCATTCATATCGGTTCCTCCATCTTAACTGAACATCTTCCAAAATCTCCACATAGCGCGCATGTCGCGCCCGCGGTATTAGACCTTGTTGTACGGCCGTTTTTACGGCACAATCCGGCTCCGCTTGGTGCAGGCATCCGATGAAACGGCATTGCCCCTCGTACGGCCGGAATTCCGGATATAAGGACGTAAACGTGATCGGATCCATCAGCGGCAGCTCCATCAGCGAAAATCCCGGCGTATCCACGAGGATTCCTTCGCCCATGGGCACGAGCTCGGCATGTCTTGTTGTGTGTTTGCCGCGCTGACTTTTTTCGCTCAATTCCCCTGTCTCAACGTGCAGCTGCGGCAGCAGCCGGGATAGCAGGCTGCTTTTCCCCACGCCGGATTGACCCGCCAGGCAAACTATTTTTCCGGCAAACAGTGTCTTAAGATCGTCAATTCCTTCTCCGTTTTGAACGCTCAGGCAGCGCGGCGAAAACGCCGCGTAGTCTCTGATAAAATCCGATGCCAAATCGGCACACGCCTGATCGGATTTGTTCATCACACAGACAACCTCTATGCCGCAACCTGTGGCATTCGCGCAGAGCTTATCTAGCAACAGGAAATCGGGCGGTGGAAACGTTGCGCTGACCATTGCACACAAAAGATCGACATTGGCAACACGGGGCCTGGTCAGAAGATTCTTTCTGGGCAGCAGCTCTCCCATGGCGCCTTCGGTACCCTCCGCTGGCTCAACAAACAGCACATGATCACCTGGCAGCGGCGTTTGATCGATATGGCGAAATTTGCCGCGGGCTTTTAAAACGCATGTCTTGTCAACATCGTATAGCGTCGTGTAATAGCCTCCGACGCCTTTGAGGATGATCCCCTGCTTCATGGCGTAGGACTTGGCGAAGCGCCGGCCCGCTGGTTGGCTACCACCAGGTCAACCTCATCGCCTCGAATGGCGCCGCTTTCGGCTGTCGGTTGCTGCGAGACGACCGTTCCATCTGTCACGCCGGGCATATACGCTTCTGTGACAGTTCCCAGCACAAGCCCCGCCTCCTGGATTTCCTTTTTGGCTTCGCCAAGGCTAAGACCCACCACGTTGGGCACTTCTATCTGCCGCGGACCAGTACTGATCGTAAGCCTGACTGTCGTTTTCGCCTTGACCAGACTTGAAGGAGTCGGGTCTTGCGCTATGACGTGGTCCTCCGGTACCGTGTCGCTGGGCGCCTGAACAAACGTCACCAATAGGTCTTCGTTCTTGAGCTTTTGCTGTGCTTGGGCGGAATTAAGCCCCCTGACGTCCGGTACCGCTTTTAATGTGCCGCTGGCATTTTGCAGCAATGCCTGTCCTATCCAGAACAAAATGACCAGAATACTCAGTGATCCGCCAACAAATACAACAATGCGCCGGATGGTATTTTTCGGATTCCTCACCGGTTCTGCGGGCACTGTGGCAGGCGGTTGTGCGGCACGTTTGGGAAGGTCCGCGAAGTGGCCTTCGGGCAGCATCAGGCTGCGCTGTAAATCCTCCGCAAACGCCCTGGGGCTCTGATAGCGGAGTGCCGGATCCTTCGCGCAGGCTTTGAGCGTGCACGCAGAGAGGCTATAAGAGATATCGGGGTTGATCTCCCTGGGCGGGATCATCTCTTCCTGTATGTGCTTTAACGCTACGGAGACGGTAGTGTCCGCATCAAACGGCACCTTTCCTGTAAGCATCTCATACAGTGTGATGCCAAGTGAATATATATCGGTCCGCTCGTCGATCTCTTCGCCCTGCGCCTGCTCCGGTGCGATATAGTGTACCGATCCCAGAACGTTCTCGCCTGAAAGCGTGATGGTGGCGGATCCTACGACCTTGGCAATACCAAAGTCGGTCATCTTCACTTCACCTTCGTGGGAGATCAGTACGTTGTGCGGCTTGACATCCCTGTGGATGATGCCGTGCTCGTGCGCCGTCTGGAGCGCTGCGCAAAGCGACATTGCAATGCGAACCGATTCCTGCACGCCAAGACCGCCCGTCCGCTGGATATACTGTTTGAGCGTCTCGCCCCTGACAAGTTCCATCACAATGTAATGGATATCGTCTACAAACCCGACATCGTATACCTGAACGATGTTCGGATGCTGGATATGCATCATGGCATATCCTTCTCTTCGGAAACGCTGCAGGAACTCATCGTTCTGCGCAAATCCTTCCCTCAGCACCTTGACGGCAACGATGCGGTTGAGCTTAAGGTCCCTCGCGCTGTATATGATGGCCATTCCGCCAAATCCGATCTCTTCCAGAAGCTCATAGCGGTCGGAAAGTATGCGTCCGATCATTATGCCTGCCCTCCCGTATAAAACGCAAGACACAGGCTGATGTTGTCGATGCCCCCACGCGACAACGACAGTTCGCCTATTCGATTGGCACAGATTTGCATCTCGGAACTGCCGCTGACAACTGTGCAGAGCTCCTCGTCGCCAAAATAGGCCGTCACGCCGTCCGAGCAAAGCATAAGCTTGTCGCCCACCTGCCAGGGAACTTCAAACATATCCGGCGCCTGGCCCATTTCCGTTCCCAGCGCTTTGACCAGTATGTTTCGTCGCGGATCGACCTCCGCCTGTTCGGGCGTCATCACGTGATGGTCAATGTACTCCTGCACCAGCGTGTGGTCGTGGGTGATTCGGCTGTACGTACCGTCCGGATGTACGATGTACGCACGGCTGTCTCCCAGATGCGCCACGATCAGCTGCGATTCAAAGCACAGAGCGGCTGTCAGCGTCGTTCCCATGCCACGGAATTTGATGGATTGTTTTCCCAAAAGAAAGACCTTGTCGTTGGTATCGATCATCGCCTGACGCAGAGCCTTGACAGGGTTTTGTATCAGATCGCCATGAGCGGTCTCTTCCTTGATCAGATTGACCATGGAACGGATAGCCATCGCACTCGCCACTTCCCCGGCGTTGTGCCCGCCCATTCCGTCCGCCACGGCTAAAAAGTAGGGGAATGTTCTTTGCCCCTGCTGCGGGATATAGATGCTGTCCTCGTTGATCTCGCGGACATTGCCTTTATGCGTATAACCGGCAAATCGCATATCCGCCCTCCTCAATTTCTATACAGGCGCAGTTGCCCGCATGCCCCTGCCACATCGGCGCCCAACCGCCTCCGTATGGTCGCAGAGACGCCGTTGTCCGTAAGCACCTTGTGGAATCTGTGGATTTCATCCTCATCCGGTGGCAAAAGCCCGTTCATGCTTCCATTGAGCGGGATGAGGTTAATGTGTTTGCGCATCCCACGGGTAATCTCGCACAAGCGCCTGGCCGCGGCTACGGAAGCATTGATGTCCTTTATCAATATATATTCAAATACAATACGCCGTCCAGTAGCTTTTTCATAGCGTCGCGCCGCATCGATAACTTCCGATACGGAATACCGGTTTGCTATCGGCATCAGCTGCCTGCGCGTGTCATCATCGCTCGCGTGCAATGAAATGCACAGCGTCAACGGAAGATCATGCTTGGCAAGCTCATCCATCTGTGGCACGAGACCGCAGGTGGAAAGCGAGATGTGGCGCATCGACAGGCCCATTCCCTTTTCGTGTGTAACGATATGCAGGAACTTCAGCACTTCGTTAAGATTGTCCAGAGGTTCGCCGCAGCCCATCAGCACGACGTGGTTGAAGTCATGTCCGCTGCGCCGCACCGCATACAGCTGGCCCGCCATCTCGCCTGCCGTCAAATTCCGCGCAAGCCCGGCTTCGGTGGAAGCGCAGAACCTGCACCCCATCCGGCAGCCCGCCTGCGTGGAGATGCACAGCGACCCGCCGTAGCTGTACTGCATCAGGATGCCTTCGACGGCATTGCCGTCTTCGCCGCGGAACAGGAATTTTTCGCTTTCGTCCGCGCTTTTGTAGCTTTGTTCAAGCTCGATGCCTCCTGTGCCCAAGGCTTGAAGCACATTCCGCATGTCTTTGGAGAGGTTCGTCATTTCGTCAGGTTTGGCGCCCCGCGCGCACCACGCAAAAATCTGCCCGGCGCGAAACGATGGCCAGCCGTTTTCGGCAACGAAAGACTGCAGATCCTCATAGGTCATGTCGTAGAGCTTAGCCATGGCGCTGCATCCTCGCCATAAAAAATCCGTCCGTTCCATGGATATGCGGCCACAGCTGCAGCATGCCGCCCTGCCCCTGTTCCGAAAGGGAATCGGGCAAGTGGAGCGGGATGAGTGCGAAATCCGGATGGTTTTTCAAAAAATCCTCCACCACATCGCGGTTTTCCTGCCGGATAAACGTGCATGTACCGTAGACGAGCACGCCGCCCGGTTTGACGTAAGCACAAGCAGCTTCAAGAATATCCTTTTGCAGCTTGCTCAAAGACAGAACATCCTCAAACTCACGGTTCAGCTTCACGTCGGGCCGCTTGCGCGCGGTGCCAAGGCCGGTGCATGGCGCATCGACGAGCACGGCATCCGCGCTGTCGACGTGCTCCTGCATCACAGCCGTCGCATCGTGCACGGCTGCTCTCACGTTGCCAAGTCCCAATCGATGAAGCTGTCTTTGGATCAACTCCACCCGGTGCGGGTGTATGTCATAGGCAAATATATCCGCGCAAGATATCTGTTCCGCCATTGCGCACGTCTTTCCGCCGGGCGCAGCGCAAAGGTCCATGATTTTTCTACTGCTTTCCGGAACCTGCTCGGCTAACAGCAGGCTCGCTTCCCCCTGCAGGCTTATCAGCCCCTGGCGGTAAGCGGGCAAATTCGTCATGTCCGGTATATTCCAAACGCGCAGCGCAAACGGATGCAGCGGAGAGCGCTCCACCCTGCCGCCTGCAGCGATGAACAGATCGATGATTCTTTCAACTTCGGCCTTTTGGCGGTTCACACGGACGGGAACAAACGTCTGTTCGCCAGGAGCGAGCATCTGTTGCGCGCCCTCAAATCCAAGCTGCTTTTCCGCCTGTTTGACCGCCCACAGCGGCCAACTGTAGCGGATGGACAAATATATATGCGGGTCATTCTCAACGCTCGGCCAGTGTATGTCCTGTTTTGTTGCCGAAAGCTTGCGCAGCACGCCGTTAACGTAGCTGCCTTGCGCCTGTTTGCCTGCTTTTTTGCAAAGTTCCACCGCGGCGTTGACCACGACGGCGTCCTCCGCGTTCATATACAGCATCCGCGCCGCAGAAAGCCTTAGAATGTTTTTCACCGCGCGCCCGCAGCGCCGTGTATCCGTCACCGTCTGCAAGGCGAAATCGACCGCGATGCAATGTTCCAGCGTGGTGCGCACCATGGCGGTGGCAATCGCGCGCGACGCATCGTCCGGCTTGACTTCACAGAAGACGTCTGTAAGCGCCAGATTCAGATAGGCGCCCTGCGCGGTGATGCGCTCGAGCACCAAAAAAGCGGCCCACTCTCCGGAAAACACGCTCATAGCGTGAACCTCCGGCCACAGAGGTCTGTGTGGCCGCGCAAGAAGTCCGATGCTTCCATCATCCGCTTGCCCGGAGCCTGGACTTTTTGAATGCGAACCGCTCCCGTCCCGCAGGCGACGACAAGCCCGTATTTGGGGTCGGCAGCTATGATTTCCCCGGGAATGCCGGATCCCTCTGCCGGACGAAGGCCTTCAAACTTTAAAATCTCTTTGTCAAGACGTGCGCAGGCACCAGGCCAGGGCGTCACACCGCAAGCATGGTCGCACACGCGTTTTGCCTCTTGTGCAAACGGCAAAAACCCATCCTCTTTTTTGAGCATGGGGTGGTAACTTGCTTTTGCCGGATCCTGGGGAATGCGGGGAGCAATCCCTTTTTCTATCAGTTCCAGGGCTTCGATCATCGCATCCGCTGAGAATGGGGCCAGGCGCTCAAGCAATTCTCCGGCCGTCTCATAGGGCTTTATCGCGAGCTTTCTTTGCAAAATGACGTCCCCGTCGTCGATGCCGATATCGGTATGCATGATGGAAACGCCGGTTACTGTCTCCCCTGCCATCAGGCAGCGGTTGACCGGCGCAGGTCCCCTGTATTGTGGCAACAGCGATGCGTGGGCGTTGATCACACCATATCGCGCCGCCAGAAGATGGCGACGGCCTAAGATCTGCCCATATGCTGCCGTCACAATTGCATCCGCGTGAAAGCCCTCAAGGATTTGGGTCGGCTCTTCCTTTCGGATGCGCTCAAACTGGTAAACGGGTACACCTAAGCGTACCGCTTCCTCTTTTACAGGCGGCGGTAACGGTTCCTTCTTGCGTCCCTTTGGCCTGTCCGGCTGCGTGATAACGCCCAACAGCATATGATGTATATGGAGGGCTCTTAGCATCGGAACGGCAAACTCGGGTGTTCCCATCAACACGATGTTCAAGCCAAGCCCTCCGCACCAAGGTTGTCCACAGTTTCCTCGTCGTTTTCTTTCTCACTCAGATCGACCTCTTCGAGCATGATGTCGATATACAGCTTGCCGTCCAAATGGTCCGTCTCATGGCAAAACGCCCTTGCCAAAAGGTTCTCGCCCTCATACTCGTGCATTTGACCGTCCCGGCCCAACGCGCGGATCTTAACTTTTTGCGGACGCTCCACCATGCCTGCGCGCCCGGGCAGGGACAAACAACCCTCGACATCGGTGACGGCGCCTTCCGTCTGTATGATCTCGGGGTTGATCAGCTCATAGAGTACGCCTTCGACTTCGATGACCACCACGCGGCGCAGCACGCCAACCTGCGGTGCGGCAAGGCCGACGCCATCCTGTTTGCGCATCGTCTCCAGCATATCGTCCAGCAACCTACAAATATGATCCGTCACCTTCGGCACCGGCTTGGAAATTTTCCTCAATACGGGGTCACCCTCGTGTAAAATATCTCGAATAGCCACATTCTTCATCCTTTCGGCAGCATTATATCATATCCAATGCCTTCCACACTTTACCCAATGACCAAAAACAGGCCAGTGGAAGGCACTAAGCGTATTTTCTCAAGCGTATTATAGCATGCTCTGCGGGTTTACGCCGAGCGAGAACGAGCAACCTTCCCAATTCGATCTTGCAAATGCTCCGCAAAGGGCTTCTCGAATTGCGGTACTGCCCGTGTCATTTCTGAGTTTTAAGAGGATGCGCATGCGTACCTGTCCTTTTATCTTGCCGACAGGCGCCGGACCGGTTTCCATCAACAGCGGCGTGACACCACGCTTTTGCAGCAGCTCCCGTATCAGAACTTCGCTCTGTTTGAGTGCCTCAAGGCAAATCTTCTCGTCGTCCGAGGCGAAGAGCCACTGGAAGAACGTCGTAAACGGCGGATATTCGGCCATGCGCCTGTGCTGTATCTCCTGGCGGTAAAACGCGAGATAATCCTGCTGCACCGCCGCCTCGATGGCAAAATGATCGGGATTGTAGCTTTGCACCACCACGCGCCCCGGCAGCTTGTCCCGCCCTGCTCTGCCCGCCACCTGCATGATGAGCGAAAACGTTCGCTCAGCGCTTCGGTAATCCGGCAGGTACAGCGAGGCATCCGCCGCCATAACGCCTACCAGCGTCACATTTTCAAAGTCCAATCCCTTGGCGATCATCTGCGTGCCGATGAGTATGTCCGCCTCATGCGTGCCGAAGGACTGGAGTATCTTCAAATGCGCGTCCTTTCCCTGCGTGGTGTCGTGGTCCATACGCAAAACCCTCGCTTCTGGGAAGTGGATCTTGACCTGCTCCTCGACCTGCTGCGTGCCTGTGCCAAAGAATTTCAGATACGGCTTACCGCACTTGGGGCAGATTTCCGGCACTTTCTCCGTATGGCCACAATAGTGGCACTGCAGCCAATCCCGCGCCCTTGTTTTGTGAAAGGTGAGCGATATGTCACAGCTCGGGCACTCGAAGACGTATCCGCAGCCGCGGCACATCAGAAACGTCGCATACCCGCGACGGTTGATGAACAGCATGATCTGTTCCTTGCGGGCAAGCACCTCCGATATCGCCTGATGCAGCGTCGCGCTGAAAACGGACCTGTTGCCCTTGATCAGCTCTTCGCGCATATCGATCAGCGCGACCTTGGGCAGGCCGTGCGCACCGAAGCGCTCCGGTATGCTCACAAGGCTTATCTCGCCCCGTGTGCACCGGTAATAGGTATCCACCAGCGGCGTGGCGCTGCCCAGCAACACCACTGCGCCACCCTTGTTTGCGCGGAATTCAGCGACGTCATGGGCATGGTACTGTGGCCGCTGCTCGCTGTGGTACGAAGGCTCATGCTCCTCGTCGATGACGATGAGCCCAAGATTTGCTACCGGCGCGAACAGGGCGGACCGGGGGCCGATGACCACCGTCGCTTCCCCGTTGCGTATCCTGCGCCATTCGTCATACCGCTCGCCGGCCGACAGCCGCGAGTGCAGTACGGCAACCAGATCGCCAAGCCTGCTTCTAAATCGAGCCACGGTCTGCGGCGTAAGCGCGATCTCCGGTACCAGCACGATGGCGCTCTTGCCTTCATCCAGAACCTTCTCGATGGCGTTGAGATATACTTCTGTCTTCCCGCTGCCGGTTGCGCCGTGCAGCAGGATCATGCCGCCGGGCTTAGTATCCTCGATGGCGCTAAGCGCTTCCTGCTGCATTTGCGACAAGACGGGCCTTTGCCTGTCGCCTCCTGCGATCGACTTATACGGCACGCGCCGCACGGGCGTATCGGTGACGGTGACGATTCCTTTTTTCTTCAGCTGTGGCAATGCGCTTCTTGCGGATGGCAAAAAAGCATAGAGATCGCTTACCGCCATCGCCCCCACCTGTCTTAGCATCTGCACCGTTTGTGCTTGCGCCGGAGCCTTGCGCGCGCCTTCTCCCGATAGCTGTGTAAGCACTTTATCAAGCTCCACACCACCGATGGCGAGCCGTGCTACGCCCAGCGTCTTTTGTCCAACACGCTGGTGCCGCATCTGGGCGGGGATCATCAAACGCAGTGCGTCCACCAACAGGCAGCGGTAGGACTTGGACATCCAAACCGCCAATTCGATCTGGTCGGGGAGCAGCGCCGCAAAACCCTCTGCCTTGTTGGCGATGGCTTTGAGCCGGTCCGCCTCTACATCCACAGAATCGGACAACGACACGACATAGCCTTCCTGATGCGCATTGCCTCTGCCAAACGGAACAAGCACGCGCTGCCCCACGCCGATATCCATCTGTTCGGGCACGACATAGGAAAACACGCGGTCCACTTCCGTATGGGCGATGTCGATGATGACCTGCGCGTATTTTGGCATTCCCTGATAACCCCTTTACAAAAAAGAGCACCGTGCGGTGCTCAGTAACGCCTTTTTAGAACAACGTAACGGCTTCGTCCAGCACGAAGGCGGCAATTTCCGCTTTCGTAGCGATCGGATGGAATTTGCTCGTCCCGTCCTTCTTGTAAATCGTAACGATGTTGGTATCCACGGCAAACCCCGCGCCCTGCTGTGTTACATCGTTTGCGACGATCATGTCTAGATTTTTACGAACAAGCTTGTCCTGCGCGTACCCTTCCACATCC
>CAZHNN010000009.1:0-2252 GCA_964533965.1 uncultured Clostridia bacterium
GACCCCCTTGCGGGGTCAGGGGCGGAGCCCCTTCCTTATCGGGCGGTGGGCGGGTTTAGAATTAGGTAGACCTCTCTGAAAGACATGGGTTTAACCTGCGCTATCGCTTGATTTTAGACCTTGCAGTTCGCTATGGACTCACACTTCACTGAGCTTCGCCTCGCTTCATCTGCCACAGACAGAGCTTCGGCTTCGGTTCTCACAATGGGGGTTCAAGGGGGCTTGACCCCCTTGCGGGGTCAGGGGCGGAGCCCCTTCCTTATCGGGCGGTGGGCGGGTATAGATACCTTCCTTTACATTCCACTTTCGGTATAGTAATATAGCGATATAGACGATCATAATTTAAACTATCGGTTTAAGTTTTGGAGGAATGCGGTATGTCCATCGGCAGCAACATCAAAATGCTTCGCGAACAGCGCAACATGACGCAGCTTAGCATCGCCCGCGCGGTCGTATGCTCCATCCAGAGCGTATCCGCCTGGGAAACGGGCAAAAAAACGCCTCGCATGGGCACCGTGCAAGTCCTTGCAAAGCTGTTTGGCGTCCCCGTGTCCGCGATCGTGGACGGTGACGAACAGGAACTCACCCGCCTCTGCCTCTCGGATGACGAGCAGGCAATGCTCGATCTGTACAGGCGGATTCCCGAACAGAACCGTTCGGTCGTGATATCAATGATCGAAGCGGCGCTCAAAGCCCAAAGCCTAGCAGACGCATAACGGTTGCAGTTTTTTGAATATATACCTGCCAGTTAGCTACTAGCATACAAAAAGACCGGCGCTTTACGCCGGTCTTTTCTGTTTTTTCTCTTAGTCCTCGTCTTGCTCATGCTCGTCATCTTGCTCGTTTTGATCTTGATGACCTTTGTCCTTCTGTCCCTTGTCTTCGTCCTGCTTATCTTTCTTCTGCCGGTGTTCGCCCTGCTCATTATCATCCTCGTCCTGGTCATCTGCATCGTGATACCCGAACAGATGTAGCAGGTCGTTGAAGCCTTCCTCTTTTTGGATTTCTTTATTGGCAAGGCGGGCCAGATAGCTATTGAACAGATCCTTATTCAGAGGCACGCTGCTGACTGCGGCGATGCACTTGTCTTTGGCAGCGTTCACTGCTGCGGTCAGAACACCCAACGCGGCGGTGCGTTCATCCAGCATTTTCTGCTTGAGGGCATCAAGCTGGGCTTGGATGGCTGCTGCATCGCTGCCGCTTTTCCTGATAGCCTTGACCTGTCCGGAATAGGTCTTCTTCATCTGCTTGACGGTGTTGTGGAAAGCCTTCTCGGCAGTCTTCAACTCTGCCTTGAACGTTTTGATGGCGCTATTCACGGCCTGAACCTGTTCCGGCGTAAGGGTGGACAAAAAGTCTCCCCTGCCGTTGTCGTCATCCTCTTTGAAGAGATCTTCCGCTTCCTTGTACATATCCATCAGCTCGCCGATCTTCATGGAACCGTAGGTCGCGATCGCCTGTTCGATGGTGATGCCTTCCTTGGCGGCGATGTACTTCAAGAGGACATACCGGCCGACGGAGATGTTCAGCGATGCTGCCGCAGCCACATCCTCAGATGTTACATCCGCTGTACCGATCCGGCATTCGAGCTTGAGTTCTTCGAGAGTCTTTTCCGCAGTATCTTTGAGCTCTTCGGTCTTCTGTTCATCGGTCACTCCGTTCTTGGAGACCGTGATGATCAGATACGGCCGGACTTCGGCGGTGTTGTTGATGTAGCCGCTCGAGGCAAGCTCCTTTACAATGGCGGTAACTGCCGCATCCGGCGTCATGCCTGTCGTATTAACGCTGAGAACGATTCCCTGTCCATCATCGTTAAACGCAGTCGCGCCCGTGACCAAACCGTCCGTCACCGTAAGCTCGATGCTCGGGTTGACGTCGATGGTTACCTTGTAGTTGTCACCGCTTTTAGCCTTTGCAACGATGGCTGCGGTGGCGGCTGCGGACGGCTGTGCTGCCGGAGCAGCTTTTCCGCTGCAGCCTGCGAGCATCGACACCATCAACAGTACCGCAAGAAGGACACATAGCATGCGTTGTTTCTTACCCATTGTCTCCCATACATCCTTTCCGTTTTTCCCGTTTAAGGGGGTTGAGGTTCGAAAGGAATTAAAAAACTTCCTTTCGGCAGCTGGCTGCCTTTTCAGGCCCTGTAGCTTTGCGTCACACCCTTTCGGGTGTTTTGCCTGTTCGATGAAAGTTGCCATCTTCTTGTCACAATCACTCTATAGCAATCGCAAAACCCTTACAATGGCTTT
>CAZHNN010000009.1:2262-12457 GCA_964533965.1 uncultured Clostridia bacterium
TACACAAGTTACAAATCAATTACAGATGGGGGATTCAATTAACGTATTTCATTCTCCATTGTTCATAGCAATTCTTTTAATTCGATAAAATTTTATAGTAGTCGATAAGTCATTAGTGAATGATTTTATGATTTAACATGCTATAATAGTGTACATTTTATTGGAGGGTAACCACATGTTGGAGGATGGGTTTCCAAAGGATCTATACAAAGATGTACAGTTAATAGAAAATCATATCTTAAACTGTCCAAGCAAAGTCAGCATTGGAGTAACAGAAGAGAAAAGATATTTCTCTGTACACGATCATAATATTATTTTTCCTTATCGAATGTATTATTTGGAAATCCCTGCGACCACTTTTAAAGAATTTAATTATCAGCAAAAGATGATTCTCCACTGCATATATTCTAGGAATGATGACGGCTTTATCCGCCAAAAGTATATTGAGTCTTTGCTTTCAATGGACTTTGCCGATTGGGCAATACCCTACATCGTGAAGATCAACGACGAATATGTAGTGGAAATATTGGAAATGACTTATACAATCTTGAAAACACACGATACAAGGCGATTAAAACAGATATGTTCAGAGAATATCCCACAAATGCAGAAGAGTTATGCGAGGATGACCAGCTACTGGAACGAGTATCATAGAAAACATTACCCTAACTTTCGTGATTATGTTGGAAACAAACTGTTCATGGAATGTTTTGGTCTTACGAGAGTGGGTACAAGCCCATAACCGCTAAGTCCGTTTCGATGGAACAGCTTAATTTCTAGAAAAGCCAAGTTGTAAATTAGCAAAGAGACGGAGTTCCCATCTCAATAGTTAGGGGTCAGGGGGACATAATCCCCCTGCAGGGCCGGGGGCGGAGCCCCTTTGGTGATTTTGACCTCTCCGAAAGTTATGAGCTCAATCTTCGCTTGATTAAAACCTCTCCGAAAGACACGGATTCAGGCTACGCATGTTTGCTTGCCCTCATCTCGTGCTTTCGGAACCTTCAACTCGCTTCTTCCGCCACAGGCGGCGCTCGTTTTCGGTTCTCATCGGGTGGCGGGTGGGTTTAGATTTCAATCCAACTCCTTCACCATCCAGTAATACACGCTTCCCGGCGGATAGCCCTCCAGCTTCCCCGTTACCCTATACCCAAAGCGCTCGTAAAATTTCCTTGCCTGAAATTCAAACGTTGTCAAAAAAGCCTTCGTGCAGCCTGCAGCCTTGGCAATCTCCTCCGCCTGTTTTATCACCTTTGTGCCGATGCCCAGTTTTCGGCAGTCCTCCCGCAGGTAGAATTTTTGTATATCCAGCCATCCCCAGTACATCTCGCACGCAAGCCCGCCCAAATATTGCCCATCTGCGCCTTTGACGATCAGATGCAGCGATTGTATGGCGTCCGGCTTGCGTATTTGTGCGTGGTTGACCGAATGTATGTTGTTGTATTCCTTGATGCCCTGATGCAGGAAATCAAAAAACTCCTCATTCTTTTCAAGATCCACCGATATCGTATACTCCATCCATGCCTCCAGTATTTTTTCTATGCTTTATCACAACAGGATACAGCTTCTCTTTGCAGGCTCCCGCCACAATCTTCGGATACTCACTTTAGGGGGCCGGGGGGCGGAGCCCCCCCCTTCATTATCGGGTGGGCGGGTTTAGATCCTTCCCTTCATGTCGCCCTTTACTTTTCCTTGATTCCGAAAACGTTCCGTACTGCCCTTATCCGTACATCGACACAGAATACCGATCCTTCATCCGGGGGTCAGGGGGCGGAGCCTCCCCTTCATTATCGGGTGGTGGGCGGGTTTAGATCCTTCCCTTAATGCTTCTGTTATTTTTCCTTGATGCCAAGCACGACCCGAAGCGGCCTGATGCGCCTAAACAGCTCATACAGCGCAAGGCTCGCAACAAGCGTCAGACCTGCTATCAAAACATACTGTAAGCCTATCCCGACAGGCCACTTTAAGATGAAATAGGCCAGCACCATCATCACCGACTGATGCAGGATGTACACCGGGAACGCCGCCCCGCTCAAATAGGTCAAGACCTTGCTCCCACGGTTTATGTATTTCTGTGCAAACGCCAGCATCGCCAACAGCACGCTCATGCCGTAGGAATTCCGTATAAGCCCCAACAGGATAGACTGCCATGCGAAATCACCGTACCCGCTGATATGCCAGACCAGATACACATATACCGGCAAGCCGACCACGGCAATTGTGAGTGATTGCCATTTGATCTTGCCAATCGCGCCCCAGCCGTTATATGCCGCAAACATATATCCCAAGAGGTAATACATCGCGTAGAAAAACGGATTCTTGCCGCCGATGTCCGGCAGTGCTTCGCTTATCGTTACCGGTATGAACAGCAGCATATAGAACCAGCCCTTTTGGAACAGCCGCCCGAATCTGCCGATTTTCCCCTCCCGAACCTGGTTGCGGATTTTTACGCACAGCGACAGAGACGCCCATGAAATCAAGAACAAGTACAGGATGAACCAGAGATGTGCCGGCGTGAACGTGCCGCGGTATCCCGAGATATCCGAAAAATCCGGCAGGAACTGCGTGAAGAAATAGTGCAGGTATCCACCCGAAAGCGTTCCCTGCTGCAATCGCGCCATATATCCCTGAATCGGCACGATCAGCAAAATGCCCAGCACAAGCGGTATCAGCAACCGGTGCACGCGTTCGCTCATGAACTGTTGACTTGTACGCTTCTGCAGTGCGTAAAACGCCGATATCCCGGCTACCATGAACATCAATGGCATAAAGAAGGGCCACACGTCGGTCATGAACATGGACATTCCCTGCAGCTTCACCGCGCTCTGCACGTAATTGAGTTCATACGGGTCAAACACCCGTGCCACATGGAACGGGAACAGCAGCGCAATGCCAAAAATCCGAAGCCAATCGATATCATATCGGCGCATAAAAAGACCCCCATCAGCCTTATACATTGCCTTTGTATCATACCATACATGGCTCGTGTACAATATAAAAATACCCCGTGGGTCCGATTGCCATCATTCAGATCAGGCGGTATCTTTTGAGCAAAGGAAAAAAACCCGCCAACGGAAATCAGGGGGTCAATTCCCCTTGGTTTCCCTACCGCATATGCAACGTCCCGGCGTTGCCTTGTTGATTGAATGCAACTTCTTCCCAATGTCACGATTCCCATTTCCCGCACAGTGCTCGCACAATGAACCTAATGCGATTAGAGCTGGATTTTGCCGTTCTGCTCCCTGTATTCCACCACTGCCACCGGATGGTTTTTGGCAGCGTTCATCCTGCTGGTCCCGATCGCGCAGGCGATTCCTCCCACTGCGAAAAAAGCGACAACAGCGATCAATGCAATGAGCCATCCTGACATTTTCCGTTTTCCCTCCTGTTTTGCTTTGCTTTTCATGTTGCTTCCTTTCCTGTCATGTCGATTTCAAATCCAGTGATGTTCTATTTGCTGTTTTTCATCTCGATAACTGACTGATTTCTTCCCGCTTCGATCTTTTTGTGTACCGGTGACCAGGGCGCGCAGAACATGGCGCCTATTCCGAACAACACCACCGCGGCAATCAATGCAATGATCCATCCCGACATTTTCCTTTTCCCCTCCCGTTTTGTTTTCATATTTTCTTTCATGATTGCTTTTTTTCCTTTCATTTCAAAATTTCCAACTTATTTGTTTGCCTCGATACCAGTACGACTGCAGGCCGCTTCTATCTTTTTATATACCGGTGACCTGGGCCCGAAGACCGCGGTGCCAACACCAGATAGACCTACTACGACAATCAGCGCGATGAGCCATCCCGACATTTTTCGTTTCCCTCCTTTCTTCAATCTCTGCAAATTTTCTGCCATATCCAACTCTCCTTATATAGAATTTTTCTTTTTGAAATTCTGCGGATTGCCTCAGATCTTGATCGGCACCTTTTTAAGGTACCGCGTGTATTCCTCGCCAAAGTGTTTTTCCAGATAGCTGTGCTCCTCGCGCACGAACACCCTGTATCCCAGATATGCCGGAATGACACCCAGCAGCACCAGATATGAATTAAACAGCAGGAACAGCCCGGGCAGCGTCAAAAAGATCTGCAGCACGTACATCGGATCACGAAAGATCGCATACAGTCCGCCCGTTGCAAGCCGGTTCTCTTTATGCGCTTTGATCATTGAAAACGCCGCGATCAGGTTCAGCGAGAAACCTACGGCGATGAGCGCAATGCCTGCGGTCATCAGGGTTTTATCATCGCTCGCGATGACAAACAGCGGGCGGGTCACATAGCTTACCGCCTCCGCCGCCAAAATCCACAGCAGCACAGGAATGGCGATCTTTGTGCCTACGCCCATTACGGACATCTTCTTTTCCATTTAATATCATCCCTCTTAATTAAATATTTTCGGTTCCGGTTATTGCGATTCCAGATCAGCCTTCTACTCCGGCAAGCCAATATATGCCTATTGTCACCGAAGCAGCAGATCTTCCGCTCGAATGCCGGGGTTCCTATATCGGCAGGTCTCGTTTTTCATATGGATCGCCTGTTGCGGGCACCATTGGATGCAGGCGTTGCACATCGCACAGTTGTGGTGCCATACGATACCCTCTTCCAGTGTAATGTTCTTACGCGGGCAGACCTGTTCGCAGATACGGCAGCGGTTGCATCGATCGTCCACCGTAAAGTTTCGATCCGTCTGCTTCAGCTTGTCTTTTGCAAACGATGTCATGGAGTGCATCATCGAACCGTAGACATTTACAGCAAAGCTTCCTGTTTCGGGGGCGCGCTTCTTTTTATTGCGGATCACATCCAGCATTTCGGGCAGCCGCTCTTTGCCCGAGACAAAGGTTTTGCTGTTCATTCGCTTTGCAAAACGCACAATGCCCGGGTCATCTGTTACCGTGTTTGACCCCTCGCTGCACACAAAGCCCGCGTCAAGGTCCACGCCCGCCTTCCTAAGCAGGCGGCGCAGTTCCAAAAGCGCCTTGGCAGGCGTCCCGCCGCAGGTCGCTATCGCAAACACATAGGGCCTTGTTTCAAACTTCAGCCCCTGGACGAATTCGGTTACAATACTCGGCAGCCCCCACATGTGAACGGGAAAGATAAAGCCAACCCGCTGCGCATTTGTATCCGCCCCCTTTATTGCATTCGGAATCGCAATCAATTCCGCCCTGCCCAGCCCGCGGCCTATCTCGCGGGACAGGTTTAGTGAATTGCCGGTCGTAGAAAAGTAGAAGATCTTGGTATCCATTTTCATTCCCACCTTACTTAATTCTTGACAGACAGCGGAACTTGCGGTATTCTGTGTCTGTAAAACTATACCGTCGGTATACTTTCTGATATTAGTATACTCAGGTTATACTTTTTGTCAACAGGAGTTTTAAGAAAATGGAAAAAAATTTTTCAAAGCGCGAATGGAACAAAGCGCAAAAGAAAGAAGCCTTCGTGGAAGCAGCGGAAAAGCTGTTTACGCAAAGAGGATTTGAGAAAACGTCCATCGACGACGTGGCAAAAGAGGCAAAGCTGACAAAGCGCACGCTGTATCAGTATTTTACCAGCAAGGAAGATCTCTTCTTCGCCGTCGCGATCAAGGGAGCAAGGCAACTGACCATATCGTACGAGCAGGCGTTCGAAGGCGACAAGACCGCACTGGAGAAGATTCGTGCCGCAAACAGGGTGTTCTATCGGTTTTACAAGGAGAATACGGAGATGTTCAAACTGCTAAACTACCGACCCGCCAATTTGCAGAACTGCGAGCAAAGCCCGCATTTTCACGAGATGGCGGTCTATGATCGCATCCGGATAAAGCATTTCATGAATCTGGTGGAAGAAGGAGCAAAAGACGGCAGCATCAACAAAAGGCTGGATGCGAAAAAAGCAGTGTTCTTCGCCTTTTACACTTCCTTCAGCCTGTTGATTATAGCTTCCAACGAAGATAAGCGGATGTGGGATATGATGAATCTGAACGAGGATGACTTTTTGGAGTTCAGCATCGACCTCTTATCGGATGCTCTGCAATAAATGTCTCTTGTAATGAGAATCTTTGCCCCGCATCGGGGTTTTAGTGGCGTAGCCCCTAGGACGATTTTGACCTCTCTGAAAGACATGGGCTCGATCTTCGCTACCGCTCGCTCTCGCCCTGTCCGTAAGAACGTTGTCCTTACGGACTACGTTTTCAGAACCTTCGCCTCGCTTCATCTGCCACAGGCAGCGCTTTGGCTTCGGTTCTCAATCGGGTGGTGGGTGGGTTTAGATCCTCCCCCGCCGCAGCGGTCCTCCCTTCCGCCTGCTTCCATTATTTTTCCGCCGGGACAGGCATGAAACCTTCTCGTGCATGGGATACTTCGAAGGCATGATCTTTTTGAGTAACCACTGATTAAATGAGGAATGCTGGATAGGTAAGATGGTTTTGCGGCCTGCAAGGAGCGAAATCGCAGGAATAGCAGCGCTATTTCAAGATTTAGCAACATAGCAGGGCACAAAATCCAGCCACATAGACGGCGTTCCGAATTAATCAGTGGTTACTTGAGGAGAATGGCACATGAAATACAGAAAAAAACCAGTCGTCATCGAAGCCATACAATGGAATGGGAACAACCTATCCGAACTCCGGCAGTTTTTGGCGGATGACAATCTCTATTTCTTCGATGAGAGCAGGGTAAAAGGCGGCCTAATCGTTAAAACGCTGGAAGGCGAGAACTCCGCGTCCCTCGGCGACTACATCGTCAAAGGTGTGGACGGCGAGTTCTATCCCTGCAAACCGGACGTATTCGAAAAGACGTATGAACCCATCGGATGACCCCTCTCGAAATCCTTTTAAATTCTTTTTGCCTTGTGTATGGTGCGCTCTAAGCACCATATATGGATATGATCCGCATAAATACTATTTATAATTACAAATATCTCTTAAATTAATCGGGATATACCGTACAAACCTGTTATACTATGGTTGAAATTCAACACACGGAGAGTAAAGCCATGACGCACATGTGGAACGAAATCTTGGAACAGCCTGTTGCGCTACAACGGTGCTATGAAAAGAACCGGGCGCAACTGGACGAAATCGTAGCCGTGATCTCCGGCATGCAGATCGATAACGTAGTCATCGCCGCGCGCGGCACATCGGATCACGCGGCGGTATACGGCAAATACGTCATCGAGATCCTAAAGGGATTGCCTGTGTCGCTTGCAGCATCTTCCGTATTTACCATGTACGGGAAAAGCCTTCGTTTTCAAAACTCTCTTGTCATCGGCATCTCGCAGTCCGGCAAGGCAGCGGACGTGCTTGAGGTGTTAAAGAGCGCCAACGAAAACGGCGCCGTCACCATCGGCATCACCAACTATTCCGACTCTCCCATCGCAAAGGAGTGCAGGTATCACCTGTGCTGCGAGGCAGGTCTTGAGCAAAGCGTCGCCGCGACGAAGACGTTTTCCGCACAGATGTACCTGCTTGGGCTTCTCGCCTCCCTGTGGGCTCAAAACAAGGACGCGGAAAAGGAGCTCCTCACCGTGCCCGGCCGCCTGTCCGAGGCGCTGGAATACGCCTGCGATATTGATCAGTCCGTCGCGCGATACCGATTCATGCAGGAGTGCTTCGTGCTGGCAAGGGGCGTCAACTATGCCGTCTCCATGGAGGCCGCTTTGAAGATCCAGGAAACGACCTATGTGCGGGCAAAGGCGTTTGCGACGTCCGATTTTCAGCATGGCCCAATTGCGATGATCGACCCGGACATCCCGGTCATCGTCTTCGCACCGGAAGGACCGTCTCTTCGTGATGTGACCGATATGATCGCCCGCCTGCGTTCTGAGCAGATCGAAACACTCGTCGTATCCAACAACAAGGACGTGCGCGACATGGGAACTTGCAGCATCCGGATCCCACAAGCGGACAACGACATCATTTCTCCATACTTCAACGTTGTCATCGCGCAAATGTTCTCCTGCAAACTTGCGCTTCTCAAGGGCATGGATCCCGACAAACCCCGTCGTCTTAGCAAGGTCACCATCACAAAATAATTGTTTTGGTAAACCACCTTCCCTGCCACTCTATTGGGAAGGTGGTTTTTTTAAGTCTAAAATGTTTACTCACAAAACTTTTTTAAAAGAGCCTTACCCGATTTGCCATAGGTATTTACGTGGGCTGCGCCCCTTTGAATACCTTAATGGTTAGCGTGCGGGCATATGTTGCTTCTCTTCATGTCGCATAGAATTGAATTCTATTTGAAAAAATAGAGGGAGCCTGCAATGAAGGAGTATGAATATGTCCGAATCCACCTATAACAGCCCCACCGCAACGCAAACGATGCCCACGCTGCCGGGCAATGCACCCAACATCCCTGAAATGACCGATCTGGTCAAGTCCATTGGCAAAACTGCCGAATCGAAATTATCCTCCGGTGAGTTGGGCATTTTATGGTCCACGTATCAAACAAGGACGCTATTTCATCATATGTTAGGCAAATTCACCCAGCAGACAACGGATCCAAAAGCAAAAAAGCTAATGAACGATTATCTGGCAAGGTCCCCGGAATTGATCGAAGATATAAAGCAGATTTTCGAAAAAGAACATGCTGTGGTGCCGCAGGGATTTTCCGAAAAGGATGTCTTTGCCGACGCGCCGCGGCTTTTTGACGATGAGTTCCACGTCATGCTGCTCCGCATGTTGGCAAAGACGACGATCGGGTTTAACGGCGTCAATATGAGTATGTCGTACCGCGCGGATGTTAGGGCATTTTATGAAAAAGCGCTGAAATTCTCGGTAGATGTCTACAATGAAACCACCGACTACCTCACGGATCAGGGGATCTTGCCCCGCACGCCCTATGTGACGATGCCCAAAGGGGTGACATTCATTGATGAAGCAAAATACATGAGCGGTATACAATTGTTTGGGAACAAGCGCGCAATCAATACCATTGAAATGGCGTACATCCATTCCATCATCAAAGAGAATTCCTTGGGAATCCAGCTGATGGCGGGCTTCGCGCAAACCGCCAAAGAATCGGATATAAAGGAATATTTTAACCGGGGAAAAGAGCTCGCCAAGAAAATTGTAAGCGATATGAGCGAAATCTTGATTCAAAGTGACATACACTTTCCGGGCCCATGGGCAGGCAAAGCAACGGATTCCACAGCACCGCTCTTTTCGGATAAATTGATGATGTATATGATCAATATTCTTACAAGCTTCAGTTTGTCCGGCTCCTCGCTTGGGATGGCATTCAGCATGCGAGGCGATTTGCCTGCCAAGCTTGGAAAAATCCTTTCCGATACATTGGCTTTTGCCCAAGATGGCGGTTGGCTGATGATCAAGCACAGGTGGATGGAGGAGCCGCCGCAAATGGAAGACAGGAATGCCATCATCCGTTCAACACAATAACAGCTATTGCTTTCCCAATACGGTAACGAATATATAAATTCAGAAGAGAGGATCCATACTATGGCAGAATCAACATACAACAACCCCAATACAACGCAGTCCATGCCAACGTGGCCAGGCAATATGCCCAATATACCCGAGCTGACGGACTTGTCAAAATCTGTGGGTAACATTGTCGAATCGAAATTGTCCTCCGGTGAACTGGGAACCCTCTGGACCTCGTATATGTTAAAAACGTTATACCAGCAGACTATGAGTAAACTTGCACAACAGACGACCGAACCCAAGGCAAAAAAGCTTTTAAACGATTATGTTGCCCGGAACCCTGTGCTGATAGGCGATGTAAAGCAGATCTTCGAAAAAGAGCAGGCGGTTGTGCCGCAGGGCTTTACGTCCGAAGACGTCTTTGCGGACACCCCGCGGCTTTTTGACGATGAATTTCATATCATGCTGCTCCGCTTGTTGGCAAAGACAACGCTTGGTTTCAACGCCGTCAACATGAGTATGGCGTACCGCGCAGACGTCAGGGCATTCTATGAAAAAGCGGGAAAACTCTCCCATGATATTTATAACGAGTGCACAGATTACCTGACGGACATGGGAATTTTGCCCCGCCCGCCTTATGTCTGCATGCCCAAAGAGATTGAATTCATCGAGGAGATAAACTACATGAGCGGTATGCAGTTCCGCGGCAACAAGCGGGCGCTGAATACCATTGAAATATCGTATCTTTATTCCATCATCGAAACCAATTTGACAGGCGCTCAGCTCATGACCGGGTTCGCGCAGACCGCCAAGGAACAGGAGGTCAAAGATTACTTCACCAAGGGCA
>CAZHNN010000009.1:12467-20064 GCA_964533965.1 uncultured Clostridia bacterium
AGCTCGCCAAAAAAATCGTTCATAACATGAACGACGTTCTGTTGCAGAGCGACATTCAGCCGCCGTCTACCTGGGCCGGCAAAGCCACCGATTCCATCGTTCCGCTCTTTTCCGATAAAATGATGATGTTCACCGCCAACATCCTTGCAAGCTTCGGTATTGCCGGAAACTCCTTTGGCATGGCATTCAGCATGCGAAGCGATCTGCCTGCAAAGATAGCAATCATGGTGAAAGATACGTTGGATTTTGCCGTAGAAGGCGGCAAACTGATGATCAAGCACAAGTGGCTTGAGGAACCCCCGCAGATGGAAGACCGCAACGCGATCATTCACTCCAAGCAGTGATAAATACAAACCGGGTATAAGGAACAGCTTAGCTGTTCCTTTCTATTTTGGTTAAAAGACGGGTGCGATCATCAGCATTTGAAAGCTCAAAGCCCCTTCTTTGGAGGTCCAAGGGGGACGAAAGTCCCCCTTTTCTTCTATCGGGCGGTGGGTGGGTTTAGATTCCGGTCACCAAAAAAGGGCAGCAACGCTGCCCTTTCCAATCTTATATCCGCCCCTACTTGTTCGGCAAAAACGGCACTATCAGCGATGCCAAGTTCGGAATGGTCATTGTCTGCAGCCAAACCCTGCCCGGCCCCGTGACCACCGTGTCAAACAGCCCTTCGCCACCAAAGAGGACGTTCTTGACGCCCTTTACGCGCTCTATATCCATGGAGCAGGTCGCGTCCATCAGCGCCAGCACGCCTGTATCGCACACGATGCGCTCTCCCGGCCGCAGCTGATATTCCACCACATGCCCATCCAGTTCCAAAAAGACCAGTCCGGGCCCTGTGATCTTTTGCATGATGAACCCCTCACCGCCCACAAGCCCGACGCCCAGTTTCTTCTGGAAGAAGATGGAGAGCTCCACGCCCGCTGTTGCTACCATAAATGACTTCTTCTGCGCCACGATGCTCTCGCCCGGCGCCAGCTGTTTTACCACGATCTTGCCTGGGAACGAGGAAGCAAACGCGATCTGCGCCGGCCCCTGGGCGGTATATTTGCTCATAAACAGGCTCTCGCCGCTGAGCATGCGTCCCAACCCCTGTTTGAATCCGCCTTCCGAAGACGTCACCGTTTCGATGGGCCCGCGCGCCCATTTGCGGCCGCCCGCCTCGCTCAAGAGCTGTTCGCCCGGCTCCAGATCGATCAATACTACCGGCAGAGAGCCCCCTTCTATGCTGTACCTCATCGCATACCCTCCCGTATCATAAAAGTCTGTCTGCGGCATCCCTGTGTATCCATGGTCATCATGGAAATCCCTGCCGCCTCTTCCAACAGTATACAGGAAAACCGGGGAGTTTAGCAGTATATACTTTACGATGCATATGAAAATGCATTCTTTCAACCGTAGAGGTTCAAGCTTCCCCATGAATTGACAAGGCATTGGGAAGATACTACTATGGAACATAAGAACCGGCACATCCGTTACGAAAGAAGAGGCATCCATGAGAAAGCACGCCGTATTGAAAGAATCCGCCGATGATATCAAAAGACTAATGCTGTTCGCCTGTGAAAACGGCGTGTACCTGTATCTTTTCGATTCGTTCGAAGACGTTGCAGCCTGTGATGACATCTGGTTCGATACGCTCTATGATGCACAGGAATACTGCAAAGCGGAATATGGCGTACATGAACCCGATTGGGAAGAAGTCAGCGAATTGTCCGGCTTCTGCTTCAACGACGACGAGCCAGTCATGAAAAGGAAGTTTGATGCAAAGTCATAAAGCGCCAAAGGCGCTTTTTTTGCACAAACCCTTTCTATGGATTTTGCCAACAAAACCCATTACAATGGTCTTAAGCACTTGGTACGAAATGCATAAAACGCAAATTCCGTACCCTGTTTTCAAATGCTTTTGCATGCTATCTGCCCAATATTCCACAGAAGAAAGGCTGAATGAAAAATGGATTGGGATACGTACATCAAGCCGGGCAACCCGACGCGGTATTTCGTACCCGCCGATGTGAGCAACCGCCACATTCACCTATGCCAGGCCGATCTTGAAACGCTCTTCGGCGCGGGATATGTCCTCACAAAGCGCAAGGATCTCACACAACCCGGACAGTATGCCTGCGAGGAACAACTGACCATCGTAGGCCCCAAACGGCCGATGGAGCGAGTGCGCATCATCGGCCCGGTGCGCAAGGAAACCCAGGTCGAAGTCACCATGAGCGACACGTTCCACATTGGCATTCCTGCCGTCGTCCGCCTCTCCGGTGATCTCGCCGGTTCCCCCGGCGGCAAACTCATCGGTCCCAAGGGCGAAGTGGAATTGAAACAGGGCTTCATCGTTGCGGCACGGCATCTGCACCTCTCTGCCGAGGAAGCGGAAAAATTCGGCCTTAAGACCGGCGATATCGTCAGCATGGAAAAAAAGGGCCCGCGTGAAACGATCTTCGGCAACGTCATCGTCAGAGCCGGCGACGGCCATGCGATGGAACTGCACCTGGATACCGACGAAGGCAACGCCGCCGGCGTTGTTCCGGACGAATTGGTGGAGATCTTTAAGTAAGCAAAAAAGAATGGGGGACATCATCCCCCTTCACCCCCATAATCTTCATTTATTGTACCGATATAAGGGAGAGCATCGGCTCTCCCTTTAGCATTTAATCTACGCCCTTATCTTCCCATACGTCTCCAAACCAGCTTCAAAAGGCCGTTGTCCTCTTCTAGCCCTGTGCACAGCATCGCGGGCCCCACCTTTTATCAATCGCATAATGGTCAGTAAGCCTCAGGGGTGCAAGGGGGCGAAACCTCCTTGATTTCCTTATAGGGCGGCGGGCGGGTTTAGATTTTCCTCACTGTAATAGCAGAACATGCGTGTCAATAGAGGCCTGCTTGTTACCGCAATGCTATTCCACGGCTTGTACTCCACTGTTTCCCTTATAGACATCATGCGATATCGTACATTGTGCTTTTCTAAAAAAATATGAACCTCTGAATTGACGCGCCGGATGACCTCAGCCTTACCTTCCCTGCGTACTTTCCGCATTTTCATTTTCGCAAATACCTCTATTTGAATGTCACATTTTCAACTCTATCCTATAGCTATTGCGAGCAATGCCACTAATCATTTTCATCCGTATCGTCTTCGTCGTCCTCGGCATCATTGGTATCGCAATAGTGAGCAAAAATAGCCCCGATGGCCAGTGGAATCGAAGCCAGAAAGGACAACGACAGCATGCAGCAGACGGAGCCGAAGCCCATAAGCCAAACTGCCTGCTCCGGCTCCCCACAAAAAAGCCGCCGATAATCCCCAAAATTCCCCCGACGATTGCCAGAATTCCAACAAAGCCGATCGGAATGAAATACTCGTCGACAGATAGGGACAGATAAGAAAAAGATATAGCTAATGCGATCTGTCCGCCGACGATTCCCAGGCATTTGCTTGCAATTTTCAAATGAATATCCTCCAAAAATGCGATGAACAATTGTAAATCTGACATATAATATACTATATTAAAGTCGGATTTTAAATATTAAAAAGTGATATATTGAATTTTTGTTTTACAGAAAAAATGCTTTGCTTTCTCAAAATAATGTAGCGATATCCGTTAAGGTAATGAAAACAGGATACTCTGCTTCAGGGAATCCAAGGGGGATTGGGCCCCCTTGGATTCCCTATGTACGGGAGGGCAGGTTATATATCCTCAGGCCTTTTTCGCCTTTCTTTTCAACATTCTTTTACGCAGCAGGAGCAGCATAGCCAACACCTTGTTCCTGCACATGCCGTTCTGATAGACGAATTCTCCCACGAACTCCGTCTTCTTTCCGCCGAAGCCCTTTTTAAACCGGTACAAGCCGTACAGCGGATTTTTCGGATCTTCGTCCCCGGGTACGCCCCGCAGATCATAAAAACGGCAGCCAAGTTCCTTTGCCCAGAGTATCATCTCCCACTGCAGCGCATAGGTGGGCATTTTGTTGCGAAATGCGTTATCCGACGCGCCATACAGGTACCAAAGCTTATCCCCGTAGTGCAGTGCGATGGCTCCCGCCACGGGCGTATCCTCTACATAGGCAAGATAAAGCCGTGCATGGTCCCCCATGCAATCCATGACCCGCTTGAAATAATCGATGGAACGGATGCAAAACTGATCGCGCTTGCCCGTCATCTGCATCAGGCGATGGAACGATTCAATACCGTCATTGCCGGCCTCTGTTTCCACCCTCACGCCGGAGCGCTGGGCTTTGCGCAGGTTATAACGCGTCTTAGGCTCCATGGATGCCAAAAGCTGTTCATGGTTTTTATCCTTCAACTCCAGCCGAACGACAAAGCGCGCTTGTATGGATTCGAAATTCATGTTCTTCCTTGGCGCATCGAACCCTGCCCTCTTGGCAGCCTGCATAAGCGCACCGCAGCTGCCCTCGACATCCGGGTCGATCGTCAGGCGGCAGCAGCCTCTCTGTCGGATAAAATCCACAGCGCCGCACAGCAGCTCATATAGCGCGGTCTCATCTTCTATATCGCAAACCGGGCCCCGGGGTGCATAGGCGATCTTGAATCCCATAAACCCGAGCGGCCGGATGAGCATTGCCATCGTTCCCTTGATCGCACCCGACTCATCCCGCAGCAGCAGAACGTTGAATTCCCAATCCGCTTTGACCTGCCCCCATAGGCTGGATTGCATAAAATGGCCTTTTGGGTGGGTTGAGATGAACCGTTCGTACGCGGCAATTTCCACCGGATCGTTCCCCAACAACGTCAGCATAGGAAAGTCCTCCATACGACACATCCTCGCCCATGTAAAAGCGGATGCATCTTGCTCAGACCTCCATTTTGCAGCTGAGTTATTTCGATGTCTTTGACAAGTTGTTAAAAATTTGTTTCAAAGTGCAAGAAGATTCCAGACAGATCGCTATCTTACTGCAGCCAACATGAAAGAAACTCATTCCTCAGGTGGTTCTTAAAGGGGGACAAATGTCTCCCTTACATTCCACAATCGGGCAGCGGGTGGGTTTAGATATTCGCCGCAGTAGCAGAGAGGGGTCATCAAGGGGAGATGCTCTCCCCTTGAACGAATTGTTTTCCGCGAGCAAAGCTTTATGCGAAGCGGAAAACCCATTTGCCCACCGATTCAACAAATTGAATCGGCGTCCCAGGGGGTTGCTCAAGGGGGAATTGGATCCCCCATGAAGGCCAGAGGCCGGTGGCGGGTGGGGTTTAGATATTCACCGTATTTCCCTCTCGACGCTCGTTACCTGCGCCTCTGTATTTGCTTCTATGAAATTCAACACGGTGTCCATGATGCTGTCCGCTTGTGCTGTGCTTGCCGCAACGGCAGCAATTGTGAGTACCGCTGTCTGGTGCACGTCCTGCGCGTCTGATTCTGCCGCCGACACGTTGAACTTCGACAGCTTTGCAAGAAGGCTCTTCACCACCATCCGCTTCTCCTTGAGCGTGTGAACGAATGGGGCGTACAGCGTTACGGTCAAAACGGCGATGTGCATAAGATCCTCCTTGTTCCTTCTCTGTCCTTTATCCTAGAACTTTCTTGGGGGGTTCAAGGGGGCTGCGCTCCCTTGAATACAGTAATCGGGCGGTGGGTGGGTTCAGATATCCTCTCAGCTTACTGGTTTTCCTCCCCTTCGCTTTCGCCTTTAGTATAACAAAAAAGCCGGATAAACAGCGTTCTGTTTACCCGGCTCTTAAGATCAACCTTACGGTTTTGTCCACGCCGTCCACTTATAATCATCCGGCTTGCATACGACGACTCTTCCGTCCGAGGTAGTATAGCTGATGAGCGCTATCCGGTATTGATACCCGCCCGAAAACCCGCCCATCTTGTAATACCAGTTGCTGCTCGTTGTTTTACCCGCCTTGACGTCCGGGCTGCTCCAACGGCATTGCAGCTGATCAAACGCATCTTCAAACTGGATATCCGTCCCGTTTTTATCCTGGCTTTCCACGAGGAAGCGGAAGTCCGTAACGGTCACGGTCTCGTTGTTCTTGAACCGGGGGAACATGTTCTTGCCGCCGTTCTTAACCTTGATGCTTGTGACTTCCATCTTGAAATCGTACCGCTCATAAAGGCTGTCCAGATAGTCATACGGGTTCTTCTTTTCTGATAACGCATTCTGGGCTAAGAACTTTGCTTCATCAAAATCGCCGTCCGTGTTCGTGGACGCCGCCGCTTTCATCTGCTCTATCGCGTTGTACAGCCCGATGACCTGTATGTCCGCGATCGTCTTCATGTCTTTCATATCATTGGGCGCGTTGTTCTTCAAGAAATTGGAGCACTTTGCCTGCAGGGCAGTCGCCTCGTTTTGGAACTGATCGTACCATTCCGCATCGAATTGCGTATTGCTCACTAGACTAATAAAATTTATATAAGAATCCGAAAAAATATCGTCATATTTGGCGAATGCCGAGTCGATCCAGTCGAGGTTGTCTTCCGTCAGCTTGACGTTCGCAAGAGAGACCGTTTTTTCATAAACGGGTACGTCCTTGAGTTCAGCCTCATACGCAGGAGCCTTGTATTTAAACGTAGACGTTTCCTTTGCGGAGCATCCGGAGATTGAGAGGAACAAAAATGCGAGTAAAAACGGCAAAAATCTCTTTTTCATTGGCGCACCTCCTGATTTGGAACCAGTATAACACAAATGTGAATATATTTCGACATAATCTATTTAATGTACCTATTCAGGAGAATAACATCTTCTTTTCCCCATATATGCAATCCGTCAGCCCGATGCCACTGCATCGGCATTTCAACCCGCCGGTTGCCCGGGCTTGAAATTCAGCTATAATATCAATTGTAGGGTTTCCCCAACGTCGGTATTGCGAATGATGATTCGAAAGGGGTTGTTAGATATGGAAAGTGCCGTTATCAAGGAGATGGCAAAAAGGCTGGGTGCAACGGTGTGTGGCATCGGCTCTGCGGATAGTTTCTCGGAAGCGCCAGAGGGCTTTCACCCGGTCGATATATTGCCAAGCTGCAAAAGTGTGATCGTGATGGGCAAGAAATTCAACGCGAGCTTGATGAGTGCGGCGTCTACTTCCCCCTATACCGTTGCCCGCAATGATATCGCGCGCGAACTGGACCATATGGCGACGACACTCGCGGCTGAGATTGCCGAATATGGCGTTGACGCGGTACCCATCGGCTCCATCGGCCCCGACGAATACGACGCACAAACGGATCGGTTCCGCGGCACGATCTCCTTAAAGCACGCGGCGGTGCTCTGCGGCCTTGGCAAGATCGGCAAAAACACATTGTTGATCAACGATACATACGGCAACCTTCTCTGGCTGTGCGCGGTGCTGACCTCGGCGGAACTTGAAAGCGATCCTGTCGCCTCCTACGACGGCTGCATCGAAAGCTGTACCCTCTGCGTGGAAAACTGCCCCGCAAAAGCGCTCACCGGCACGGGCATCCACCAGCTGGTCTGCCATAAACACGCCTTCGGAGCAAAGAATGGCGGTGAATGGAAGATACACTGCTTCACCTGCAGGAAGATATGTCCGAGGGGGAGAGGATTTTAGAAATATCTATGTACTTATTTATTTCTGTAGAATTTATTTTACACAGAAAGGAAATTTTTATGGAACAGA
>CAZHNN010000009.1:20074-34234 GCA_964533965.1 uncultured Clostridia bacterium
CTGTAGAATTTATAGTCCTTATTCACCAAAGTAAAATCAGAAATAGGTATATTCGATAACCGTCCTTCGTTCTTCAAAAAGCGTGAAAAGCTCAATATGGAATGATATTCTATTTCACGCAATAATGAATGAAATTTGGGATGTACTATTTCATATCTAAACTTGTTCCAATTAGGTATTTCTGCTCGACCAGGCTTTATGCGATCACTTAACTTTTTTGCGCTTCCTATATAGAGTCGTTTGTTTAGTTCATCAAGCAAATAATAAACAACGTAGTTTGTGTCTTCGTGTTTTGCAAGTTCTGATATATCAAACCATTTTGTACTTTTAGTTATCATTTGATCATTGTCAACTTTGCTTAACCATCCAAACACATTTTCATCAACTAGCTTTTTGAAAATATTATCATATGGTGTTTTGATTTGAATAAAGGGAATTAATTCTATGTTCGTAATATCCTTTGGCTTAAATATTACAACCTCTTGATTTCCACCTAAAAGATTAGTAATAAAGTACTTTTCGTCGATTTTAGCTTGAAAGTTTTGACTCTCTATTGCAAAATAACTTTGAATAAACTCTTTTCGTAATTCCGATAATAATTCCAAATTGCTATCCCATCTTAATTGATAAACATCAGTACTACTTTTTCTGTTTGTATGATTAATTTTAATGTTGTATCTGTTATTGTTAAATATTAATCTGACTTCACGCGAGCTACCAAGGCTTATATCATTATTGAAAATGAACATATTAATATAATCTTTTGGAATAGTAAGGCCGTAGTAAAAAAATGATTTATCTATCTTTTTATAATATTCATTCACTTTAAAATCACCTCTTGTAATTATCTAATTTTTCTAGATATATTGTCCAATTCGCTTTTGATACCCTTAAGTGCGGATAAGAGGTTATTATCATATTCGTCCATATTTTCAATTAGATTTGAGACATTAATAGAATATTCATTGTGATATTTATTTTTGTAACTGTCGTAATAATCAATTATAAAGTTATACTTTTGGGGGCTATCCTTATTTACTATATATGTTATTACGTTAAATATCTCTTTATTAGGAGCTAAAAATTCAATTTTTGAAAATGGATTATCTATGATCGGGTCGGTAGAAACATTTACATTACAAGCTCCATCATTTCCAATATTCTTAACAACCACCTTAAGCGAATAATTACTATATTCTACATCGGCTAAAACATATGGTCGAGACTGCTGTCTTCTTGCCTTAATTGTCTCTTTGAGTAACCTATATGTAAATATAACATATAATATAGTGGCTATTGTGCCGCAAAGGCTCCATAACGGACCATTTTCATTTATAAAATTCAACATTGAGTAAATACCTCATCTAGTATTAAGAATTATTATATCATATCTAAATAGTTACTTTGACCCCTCATATACATATACTCAGATACTTTTTTATCCAATTATAGTGGTTAGTGAATAAACGCACACGGTACTCATATTGTTTGAGTAGATATATCTCTTCTTGGAGGGCACAATGAAGAAAAAAGTTGGTGCAAATTTTCAAATCCTCGGATTTGCTATGATTGTTTTCGCCCTTTTACAGTTCGGGAAGATAGTAAATATATCAGATAGTACAGTTTTTTTCCTTTGGCTAGTGATTGTATTTTGTATAGCAGTGTTTTTATTTTCTCTTAGAAAGCCGAAATATACGGATTACGAAATCTTCTGGCGTGCAACGAAAATGCAATGTAATGATGTATACCCAGAGGTTATTGAAGATAAACTTGAAAACGATAATACATCTTTTCATAAAACAGTCAGGAAATTGAAAGTAAAGATGCCCGCAGGCATGAGCAAGTCTGATTTTGAAAAGACCAAGGAAGCGTTTGAGCAGCATTTGAAATCCAGGGTCGCTTTTGATTTCGAAGATTCCCTGAACATCACCATTGAAAAGATGGATGGCAAGAAATATCCATACAATTCCGAAACAGCAAAGTGACCTTCTTTCCGGTGTTCTATGGCATACTAGAAAAAAACGCCGCGACATGTGCAGCGGCGTTTTATCTATTCTGTTTTCCTTTATGGTCAAACCTCTTTTAGCAATTCCACAGCCGCTTTCAAATGGCTCATCACCCTGTTGTACCCACGCTGAAGCTGCGTTCTGAGCATGTAATAGCGGTGGGAACCGACAGCGCAGTTAAAAAGTCGCTTGCCGTCTGTAAGCGAGGGGATCGGGAACATCTCGCCGGACAGGTCAAAATCGAACTCGTTTTCCGCGTGGAACGCGATGCGCACGATCTGGATCGAAAGCTTCTGCAACAGTTCATTGAGCACATCCGCCTCTTCGCACGGTTCGTCAATGGCGGCGATACGTGCATTGAGCTTCTCCACCGCATCATAGAGCACGTCCATGCGCTGCAGCATCGGCGCAAAATCAAATTTGTCCTGCAATCCGCTGCTTAGTCCCTTCACAGTCTGCCGCATCTCCTCCACGGCCGCCGTGAAATCATAGGGCAGCACCGGCTGCGAGAGAAGCCGCCAGATCACTCCCGTGTATATCTTCGTATCGCGCACGAGGTTTGCCTCGTCCACTTTATCCAGCGTGTCCTTGTCGGTGTGCCACCACCAGCCAAGGCCGCCCGCGCGGACGGTCGCGCCTTCGCGGAACGAGAGCACATCTTTGTTCTTTGCATCGTCCTGCTCGGAGAACGTGCCGAAAACAGAGGTAAGCCCCACGCCGAAGAACGACTGGTCCGCAAAATGCCCGATGCGCTTGCCGATAAAATCCTGCCCGGTCTGCTTCTTGATGACAGATCCCGCAAGCCCCTTGGTCTGCGGCATCACCGGCGCTTCGTCGATGATCACGGCATCCTTGCCGCCGGTGGAATCCACATATACGTGCCCCACGCACTGTTCGCAGAGCTCTTCAAAATGATTGTCCGCGTACCAGGAGGAACCGAAGAATTTGCCCTGGGAATGCCCCGCCCAAAACGCCAGCCGAAGACCTCTGCGGAATTTATTCTGTTGTGTGATCAGCACCCGCGCGCATTCAAGCATCGTCGCGTTGGCGGCGCCGTTGTCCATCGCACCATAGTCCCATGAATCGATGTGGCCGGAGAACAGCAGGTATTTATCGGAATACCGGGATTTCGCGTTAGCCAACAGCAGCGGGATCCTGCGCCAGCCGGTATCCACCACCGTTTCCATGCGCACCACCACACGCCCGCCCGCACGGATCGCGTCCGCAATGACGGCGCCGTCCGGCCTTGTGACGGAGGCAACGGGGATCTTGGGCAGAAGCCCCTCCGTCTTTTCCGTGGGGCTTCCCCATAGCGGGTTCGTGGGCATGTTATGAAGCTCGGCGTCCTGTGCATAGATCACGCCGATCGCGCCCGCGTTCTGCAACGTGTGGATCTGGAATACATTTGGAAGGCCCTTGGCAAGCACCAACTTACCGGATACTGCCTGCGCGTCCGCTTCGACGATTTCCCCTTTCAGCCCGATCACGGGGGTGGAAGGTGAGAACGGAGGCGTTAGCGCGCGGAAACTCATGTGTTTGGGCGCTTCCATCTCGACAAATGCTGACACCGGCACGCTGATGAATCCCTTGTGGAAGGACAGTTCCGTTTCATACCCCATCTTGTCCAAAAGCGCCTGGCAATACTTCAGGCTTTCGATCTCATCCTGCGTGCCCGATATCCGTACCCACTGGGCCACGCCGGCAGTATACTCCATCAATTTTGAACCGCTCACCTGTGATACGAGCTCATCCTCGATGCGTTCGAGCTTCTTCCCGTACTCGCTCATTTGAATGACCCCCTACATGTGTTTTTAACTATGCAAACGCCGCGGATCATCGCCAGCGCAGCGTCCTCATATCCATCATGGCCTGTGTTTTTGGGTTACATGGTATCAGTGTAATTGGGTCGAAATGACTTGGGTTGCCGTATTCTAACGGAGGGCTTGCTTGATACACTTCTTGTACGAGATGCGCCATACATTGGCTTATTAATCGTATTGTAGCGTCTGCCAAGGCACTTTGTAAAGCATACGGCGGTAAGCAAAAGATTTTGTTGTAGATGTCTTTCTTAGCATCCCGTCTGTTACCAAAGTGCATCGTGCTGGCGGGGCAGACTCCGATTCCCCATACGTAATTTATTTGTAAAAATGTGGAACGAAAATATCATATTTGATACTATAACTTCAAGGAGGGGATAACCGTGACACTAAAAAAATCCGTCGGTATGTTTCTGTTGGGCATTTGGCTGATCGCTTCGGGGGCTAAGCAAATTGTCAGTATATCGTTTCCCTACAGTGGGTTCATTCTTGCCGTTCTGGCGATAGCGGCAGGCGTCTTTCTCGTATTCGGAAAATAGCAGAGAGCCACTCTTCCCCGTTTCCCTTTTACCGAAATACACATGCACAACGACAATCCAATAACATCAACCACAGCACAGGGGATTCAAGGGAGCGAATCCCCTTGATTTTCATGTAGGGGAAGCCGCTCTCGGCATCCCCTTTTGTAGACCATTCAGCCTTCACTGCTGTTTAACGATAAGTTTACCCTTTATGGGGTCCAAGGGGGACATCGTCCCCTTGATATCCTTAATCGGGCGGTGGGTGGGTTTAGATTCACTTCGCCTGATACAGCAAATACGTGTACCGCTTGTTCTCAAAAATCTGTGACACGGAATCGACAAGCCTGTAGTTGTTCGCAAGGTACGCCACGTTGGCCGACTTCTCCCCACTGTTGAGCCGTATCACGACGAACTTGACGCCCTTATTCCGGATAATGGCATTCTGCGCCTGCATCATCGCGGGGTCGACCACGTTTATCTTGCAGAAGTACTTTGTGCTGGGCACGACCCCGGACGCCGTATAGAACCCGCCGTCCAGAAAGCCGTAGTTCAATAACGTCGGGTTATCGCTGGCGTTGATGATCTTGGCAAAACGGAACTGGGCGAGCTGCGATTGCTGCACGGCCATGAAATTCTTGTTCGGGCTGCAAAGGTACGCGCCTGTTGACGAGAACATGAACGCGAGCATTGCCATTACGATCACCGATCGCTTGAACTTTTCCGAAACAACGGGGTCGGCGCTTTCCCCGTCTCCTCTTTTTGCAAAATAGACCAACAGCTTCCCTACCGCGACCAACGCCAGCACCAGGAAGACATAGAAGATCAGAAAATAATACGGATATTTCTTGCCGCCGCCGTATACGCCCATGATCAGCAGAACTGCAATCAGCGCAAGCGATATCTTGGGCCATACGCCGCGCTGTATCTTGTTCGTGCACAAAAAGCCCGCTATAAAGACCAGCCCGCCATAGAGCATGATCGGGTTATTGTTGAGCGCTGCACCGAAGTTCGTGACCATCGTATTCAGGATGACCGCGATACTGGATGTTACCTTGCCGTACACCGCGATGTTGATGTAAAAATACATGTAATACAGATCATACAGCGCGCCGTTGATCAAAAAATACAAAAACACCGGCAGTGTTGCAATGCCCATCCCCAAAAGGAAATACGCACAGGCCAAAAACGCCTTCTTCACCTGTTTACGGAGCAAAAAGCCCACGAACACACCGAGCATCCACCCGGCAAAGAACCCGAGCATCGTGTATTTGATCCACAGCACGCCGCCCGCAAGCGCTCCGTTTATGATGAGTTCCTTTTTGGAAAGGTCATCGCCGCGGAAGAATTTTAACAGATAATACAGCCCCGCCATCAACAACGGCAGGCAGAACTCTTCCGCGCTGTCTCCCTCGGCAAAGCTCGCCTGCGCAAAGGTCAATACCGCCAATATCGGCAAAAGCACGTAGGACAGGTTGTGCGGCAAATACATGTCGATGATCTTCGCCGCGTAATACAAATAGAGTGCGCCCGCCGCCACCTCGAACAGCCAGACGCCGAAGAACGATGTGTTTGATATCAGGTACGAGATTGCATGGAAAATATACAGATACAGGCCCTTCTGCTCGTAGAGGTCCTTGTAGACGACCTTTCCGTGCATCATGGACTTTCCGACGGTGAAATAGCAGTTCGCATCCACCCAGTCGTTGAACGGGTAGAGGAAAGAGGATTTCGAGCAGATCGCCAGCACAAAGAACGAAACAAACAGGCAGTATAAAAACAGCCTGTTGCGCTGTGCCCATAACGCCAGCCCATGAAAAAACGTGGGCTTCTCATCGGGCTTTTGTTCAAGGATTGCCTGCTGCATTGTTTGCGATTCCCCCGGATAGTCGATTGCCAGTGAATATTGTATCACAGGGTGCAACTTTGCGCGTGTTGATTTTATGGTTTAATTGTGATGGCATAGTGCACTTTGTGACATAAGGAAAATATTACAATTGCCTGCTTTTCATACCGTATAAACAACGAAAACTGCCAAGTATATCATATCGGCAGGGATCAGGGGGCGCAGCCCCCTTTCCACATTGGGCGGCGGGAGGGTTTAGATCAATCCCGCAGCGATCCCTTTTATCCAACCCCACAAGCTACCGATTCGGAGATTCCAAATATCCTATAAGCAGGGGTCAGGGGGCGCAGCCCCCTTTCCATATCGGGCGGTGGGCGGGTTTAGATCAATCCCGCAGCGATCCCCTTATCCAAACCCACCTGCTTCCATGAGCAGACGCTACCCTCTCTTATATCCCTTATTCTGGTGGCAAGCAGGTATAGAAAATCTCCTGCCGGCATGCTATACTGTTTCCACATTGAGTTTGGGATGAACCCAAAGCAACCCGCGACACGCGGCGCTTTGGGTTTTCATTTTGCTTTGAAAGGATGACCCGGTTGCACATACCCGACAACTACCTGAGCCCCTCCACCTGCGCAGTGCTGGGCACGGCAATGGCCCCGGTCTGGACCGTTGCCGTTAAGAAGGTCAAAGCCGAGATCACCAAGGAAAAGCTGCCGATGCTGGGCGTCGGCGCAGCGTTCTCGTTTTTGTTGATGATGTTCAACATCCCGCTGCCGGGCGGCACCACGGGGCATGCGGTCGGCGGCACGCTGATAGCTGTCTTGCTCGGCCCGTACGCCGCCAGCATTTCGCTTACAATAGCGCTTCTGATCCAGGCGTTGCTCTTTGGCGACGGCGGCATTCTCTCGTTTGGCGCAAACTGCTTCAACATGGCATTTGTGCTGCCGTTCGCGGGCTATTTCACCTATAAGCTCATCAAGAAACTTTTCCGTTCCCAAAAAGGCGAGTTGCTGGGCATCGCGATAGGCTCGTATATCGGCCTCAATCTCTCCGCGCTTTTCACTGCGATCGAGTTTGGCATACAGCCGCTTCTGTTCCATGACGCGGCAGGTCTTGCGCTGTATTCCCCCTATCCGCTCTCCGTTGCCGTCCCGGCAATGGTCATCCCGCACATTCTCGTTGCGGGCTTTGTGGAAGCCGCATTTACGGTTTCCATCTTCGCGTTCATCCGAAAAACCTCGCCCGGAATGCTGTACGAAGGTGCGAAAAACCGCATCAAGCCACTGTATTCCCTACTGGCAGCGCTTATTGCAATAACGCCCTTGGGACTTCTGGCCGTGGGCACAGCCTGGGGCGAATGGGGGTTGGAGGAGATCGCAGGCGTCACGCAAAACGGCGCCGCGTTGGGATATACGCCAAGCGGAATGGCGTCCGGACTTTCGTATAACTCGCCGCTTCCGGACTATTCCATCGCGGGGCTGCCCGAAATCGTAAGCTATATCCTCTCCGCCGTTTTGGGCGTATCGTTGCTCGTCATACTGTTCAAGCTGTTGAGCCTTTTGAAAAGAAAAGGCATTTCACAAGAGGTAAATGTATGAACAACGCGCTCCCCGATTGGCTGCAGCAAAGTCAGCCCTATATGCCGCCCAAGGATAAGGATGCGTTTACGGATAAGAGCATCCTTTCTATGCTCAAGCTTCTATCGAAGATCCACGCGCAACCCAAGGTCAGCGTTGGCAAGGGGCAGGCCGCGATCAAGCTTGGCTTTACGCTGCTTCTCATCGTGCTCCTGGCGCTTTCCCGCGGTTCCGCATTTCTTTTGGTTGTCCTCGCCGGATTTTTATCTAGGCTTGCCCTGATGCAGGCACAACAGATCGCCCAGGTCCTTAAAACCGGCCTCACCGCAGCGCTGTTCGCTGCGCTCGTGCTGCTTCCCGCGGGCATATGGGGCAACTGGCACAGCCTTGTGACGATCGCGCCCAAGGTCTTTCTAAGCGCAGGATTGCTTTCGATGCTCTCTATTTCAACGCGCTTTGACGACCTGACGGCGGCGCTAAGATTGTTTCTGTTGCCGGATCTGTTCATCTTCGTGTTGGACATCACGCTCAAATACATCTATCTTCTGGGCGAGTTCGCACTCAACATGCTCTACGCCCTAAAGCTGCGCTCCGTCGGGCACAACAGGGACAAGCGCACATCTCTATCGGGCATCGCCGGGCATATGTTTTTGCGCTCGCGCGAAATGGCAAACGACATGCACGACGCGATGGCCTGCCGCGGCTTTACGGGCGAATACAAAAAGCCCGCCGCGTTTGCCTTCCGCGCGGCGGACGCTCTGTTGTGCGTACTTGCCATTGCAACCGTTTTTGTTTTCATCGTTCTGGAAAGGGCTGTACTATGATCGAACTGCAAAATATCTGTTATTCCTATGAAGGCATGGCCGCGCTGCAAAACGTCAGCCTTCGCATCGAAAAGGGCGAGGCGGTAGCGTTATTGGGTCCAAACGGCAGCGGCAAATCCACGATGTTGAAGCTTATCAACGGCATCACCTTCCCCGAATCCGGCTCGTACCGCTTTGACGGTGAAGAGATTACCGAAAAGAAACTGCGCGATGCGAAAGCTCAAAAGGCTTTCCACCGGCGCATCGGCTTTGTGTTCCAGAATTCCGACACGCAGCTGTTCTGCGCCGACGTATACGACGAGATCGCTTTCGGCCCCCGCCAGATGGGGATGAGTGAGTCAGAAGTTGAAGCGCGCGTTCAGGATTGCCTTGGTCTATTGGGCATTGAGAATTTAAAACATCGCCAGCCCTATCATTTGAGCGGCGGCGAAAAGCGCAAGGTGGCAGTAGCCTGCACGCTTGCGCTCAATCCCGACGTATTGACGCTCGACGAACCGTTAAACGGCCTTGACCCGCGCACGCAGCGCTCACTTGTGGAACTGCTGGCGCGCCTGCACAAATCTGGCAAGACGCTGATCACTTCCACCCACAACCTCGAACTCGTGCAGGAGCTTTCCTCCCGTGCGATCCTGTTTTCCGAGTCTCACTCGATCGTCGCCGACAAACCGACCAAAGCGCTGCTCTCAGACACCAGGCTGTTGATCGAAACGAACCTGGTAGACGAATATTACCACGAACACGCGGGGGTGGCTCACAGCCATTTCCATACGCACGCGGAAGAAGATCTTATATAATAAAATATGTTTTTCTTTTTGTTGCGCAAAAACCTACAAATACGCCAAAAGTATTGTAAACAAAAAATCAGCGCAGGGGCTGTTTCTTAGTTAACCCCTGCGCTCATAATCTCTGTGTGCTCAAATGCGGCATTTTAGAGGAACAGCTTCGCCCGCTTTTTAAAATAAGTGATCCCCGTGATCAAGACCACAATGGAACCCAGCAGATACAGGATGTTGAAGATCAACGAACTGCCGCCGTCGGTGGAGATCAAATACCAGACGATCAGGGCATTGATCACCACGTCGACCGCCAGCGCGCTCAGTGTGATCGTGATGCCCTTTTTCAAAAAGCCCATCAGCCATACGATGGAGAGGATGTAAAGTGCCGCATAGGCTGCGAGCAGTATGCAGAACGGTATTGCTATCTCATCTGTGGCGAAGAACGCGAAGCTTCCGGTAAGCGAATACGAGTTGACGCCGATTCCCCGAAGAAGGAACATCCCGATCTCCCCGCCCATAAGGAACGGCAGCATCAAGAACCAACGCATCGGAAGGTCGCTCGACTGCGTTTTTTTCCAATAGGGCAGCTTTGCCCACTCCAGCTTGGTATATCCCAAAATCGTGTCGTCCTGCACCGCTTCGTCTTGCTTTTTGGCATCGGATTGCGGCTCGTTTGGCGCGTCCTGCTCCGCGGATTGCGCCTGTTCGTTTTGTTCCGTCTGTGCATCCGTTACGTTGGTATAGCAATGCGGGCAAAATGCCGCGCTATCGTCTATCTCTTTTCCGCACTGTTTGCAAATCATAATAATCCTCCTGCACTCTTACGGACTCTTAGTCCAAAAACAGGTGCTTGCGCTCTCTGTAATACACGATATTAAACGCGAGATAAGCGCCCTGGATGGCCATAGCGAAAATAAAGACCACCGTTATGAAGCCTGAGAGCATAGCCACGAACATGTCCGTGGATGGCATGAATAGCATCGTAACCAGTTGTTCCACCATCCTGACGCCGCTCTCCACGAACAGCAGTATGAAGCCCAACTTTCCAAAGCGCATCAGCAGGATGAAAATTGCGATGTCCAACACGAGTGCCGCCAGATTGATGAGCGTGGAAATGATCGATATCTCCGAAGCCGACCCCATGCTGATGGCGTTTGACTGAGTAGCAAACGTCAGGATAACACTAACCGCATACGACGCCATAATAATCGGCAGCACGATGAACCACCGCATCGGCATCTCGCAAGCGCGGATCTTCTCCCAATACTTCATGCGTTTCCATTCCGCTTGCGTGCGCCCCATGATCAGGCGTGTGTTTTCCGCCTGCGGCTGTACCGTCCACGCGGCCGCCAATTTATTTTCGCCCTGCGCCACTGGCGCCTCCTCCTGCACGGCGGCGTTGTTCTGCGCTACCTTTTCTCCGCAGAAACGGCAAAACAAGGCGTCGTCGTCAATCTGCTTTGCGCATCGATTACAGAGCATTCTTTTTCCTCCTTGCTGATATGACCTTATAAAGACGGACGGGCAAACCCTTTGCCATCAAAGTAATACAGAAAAATGCCAAATGCTTTTGAAATCCCCATACGAAATGCTTCTTCCATAATACAACAAAACACGTTACTGCTCAACGTTTTTTATGCGAACGGATACCGTAAAGGAACGAACAAATTATGCATTGCATTGGATTGGGAAAAGATACTCTCTAATTGATGATAAACTTTTTTAATACCAGAAGCAAAACCTGAGAATATAATCAATATTGTTGTCTTCTTCAATGCAAATTCCAAACCGGGGTTCAAAGGGGCTTTGCTCCTTTGCGGTCCTTGGCGGAGCCCTTCCTTAATAGGGTGGTGGGCGGGTTTAGATCTAATCCGTCGCGGCGCTAGAGAGGGATCGTCCAAGGGCGATACTCTCCCTTGGAACAAATCAGTTTTCCGCGAGCGGAGCTTCCTGCGAAGCGGAAAACTCCGCTACCCGACGTTTATTCACAGATAAACGTCGTTCCAGAGGGTTACTCAAGGGGGAATAGGATCCCCCTTGAAAGGCCGAAGGCCTGGTGGGCGGGTTTAGATAAAAAGATGCCTCCGCCTCTGAAAATACATTCTGTTACAAACGAACACCAGCCCCAAAAACGCCGTAAGCAGCAGGCACACCAGCAGTCCCCAACCATAAAAGCTCTTCCATGTGATGAGCATGCAAACCGCCCAGAACACAGCCGCAAACCCGTGGACCGCAAAGCCCGCATAGGCCAGCTTTACGCCTACCCACCGGAACCGGTATAAAAAAACACAGCTGCCTATGGACAACAGCACACCCGACACTGTGAGTATTAGCAGCGCAAGCATGAACACGTCCTGAAACAAAAACGCCCTTACCGGAACGATCTCGGGATAGTACACACAGGAATTTGCGATCACGTAGAACATGCACCCGTAGAACGCCAACAGCGACGGCATCACCACGTACCAGTTAAGCGGCTTATCTGCGGCTTCGATCTTCTTGAAAAAAGGCAGCGCCTGCCAGGCCTCGACGTTGAATTTCTGTTCACTTTCTGTCCTGGCAGATTCCTGTATTTCGCTTACCGTGTTTTCATCCAATTGTTCGCTCATCCATAATCCTCATGCGATATTTTTCGCTATACCATTGCCATTTCCGACCGTTGTGTCTATGCGCTTAAATCTGTCCATTGGGATTTCGCCTTGCATTCGTTTACAAATTCTTTCTTATTGTAACATAAAAAGAACATCCCGTTCAGAATGTCCTCTTCGTTTCCGCTGCTTATCCAGCCTTCACAGCATTAATTCCATCTGGTGTATATAGCCTGTGTAATACTTCGTGACCGCCTCCAGCGACTGTTTGGTCAATTCCACCCACAGCGCGGAATTGTTCTGCACCATGCGCTGGATCATATGCCGCTCCATCTCGTTGAGATAATACCGCACAAAATATAAATAGTGCTTCCCCTTCGAGCCAAAGCCCTGCATGCCAACGCCGACCTCCGCCATCTCGTCCCACCGCAGGCTGCCGACCTTTTTCCCCAAATACCTCGCCGTGACGCCCTGCTCGTCGATCGTCAGAACGCACAGAACGGACCGCCCCATGGTGAAAAGAAAGAATATCAGCGATGCGAAGGAAGATATCAGGATTGCAATGGAGAAGAACGATGCCCCGGCGCTGAAAACGAGCACGCACAAAAGCGGCAACGCCACACAAAGCGCGATGGTGGAGTAATATGCCCTTTTTGACGCCCTTATCTTCATCCTAAACCCGCCGTTCCTTTTAATCATGCCGTTCAAAACCCATTATGCCGCATCCCCACGAAGGCTTTTCAACCCTTTTTATGCGTTTGCATCAGCCATTGCGTTCCGTAATCGACCAGTTCCCGTACGCCCATAACCCTGCAATCCGCTGAACCTACTACGCCGGTTTTCATGCCCTTTTCCTTCTCAAAATCCTCGCCTATCGCCGTGAATTCGTCCGAATCCATCTCGATGTCGGCATATTGCCTCCATATACGCTCCCCGTTTTCCATGACAGGCGCGCCCTGCATGACCCTTTGGCGTACTCCGGAGCGATATTCCGATAAGTGCAATGACGTGTTTTTGTCATGTCCCACGCCGATGAGCAGCACCTTGGCAGAAAGCTCATAGAGCCGGGCAAGCGGCGACTGCTCACCCAGAGCATCGGGAAGCCGGTGGTCTTCCGTTATAAACGCCGCATGCTTTCCCCACGCCGAAAAGGAAAGCGCCGGATGTCCGCTGCGCAGAACCTTCGGGAATCTGCGGAACAGTTCCGGAACCTTGCCGATCCCCCGCGTCGGGGTTATGGCGGGGTCATACGCCGGCATGGTATCGCGTATGAGTTGCTTCCACTCTTCGGGTACCGGTGGATTGCCCCAGTTTTGCGGGTCGCTCAAATCGCCCGAATGAGCGGGCATCACCAGCGTTCCCCTCGATGTTACGGCATCCATCAGCGCATAAATCAGCGCCACCGCCCCGCCGTTCACCCAGCCGAGGCTGGATAGCGATGAATGAACGATGACGGTATCCCCTTCGCAAATGCCCAACGCACGCAAATCGCTTGCAAGCGAATCCCTCGTTCTCGGTGTCAGCGTATTGGCGATCAGATCGGCCTCTTTTGACATAGGTACCTCGTTTGTCAGTTTCCTATATTATATCGGTTTAGGAGCAGAATGCCAATTAAGCCTGCCATGAGTTCAGAAAATCATCAAGACCCCGTTGAAAATACATTTATGAAGGAATGAATTCTTTAAAAACGAACCCGTTGTACCCGATAATCCCTATTCCCCCCAGAATCAGCCCAATCACAATGACCCACACCGTAACTTTTGTAGTGCTGTGCCCTTTTTGCAAGCATCGGTAAATGACAAGGATCGCAGTGAGCGGCAGAATGCCTGGAGCGATTTTATCCAGAATTCCGCTCTGGATCATCATCGGTACCATGGGATTATTCGTGGGTATCCAAAGATACGTATATACCTTTACCATGGTTGCTGACAAACCGCCCAACATGAAAAGGCCGAATACCGAAGCAACCAAAATATAGTTTCCTAAGTGAATGGGTGAGATGAAACGCTGAAAAGTCTTCGAACCAAACCGATAGCCTATATGGCAGACAAACAATCCCTCTGCCATAAATATTACTGTTACCAATAGAACATGGAGGACAGGCCCAAGTATATTGCCTTGTACAGCCAAAGGTAGCACTAAAATAGTAACCAAGGGATAAAGACTCCCGTCGATCGTATCCCCGATAGCGGAAAACGGACCCAA
>CAZHNN010000009.1:34244-95706 GCA_964533965.1 uncultured Clostridia bacterium
AGCGTCTATCGGCATTCCTAGAGCGCGCTGCTCCTCCATTCTGAGCACGATGCCGTGGATAAACGCGCCCCAAATCCCCTCGGTATTGAAGAGCACCAAATGCCGGGATAGAGCTGCTTTAAATTCTTCTCTGTCGTTACCATAAAGCTTTTTCAGCGCCGGTATTAACGCACAACAGAAAGCCACGGACTGCATACGAGCGAAACTGTTGCTTTGACTCGCAAACCACCACCAGCGAATGAAAAGGCGACTAACGTCTCTTTTTGATATAAGTCGGGCTGTGGCTTCTTCTGCAGCTGTAAAATCGGTTGTATTTTGCACGTCTGCAGTTCCATTGTCTTTGTCCAATGCTTCTGTTATTAAGCAAAACAAAAACGCCACGAATAGGCCTGCGATGCCAAGAAACAAGCCGTCGATTTTTGTATATTGCACCAAAAAGAAGCCACTGAGAAAAAATGGCAGTGACCTTGGCAAGCCAAACATATAGATAACCATCGCAAAACCAATAGCAGGAAGGAGTTGTCCGATTACTTCTATCGTGCTTTTAATCCATGCTGGCAGATTTCCTAAAAAAAGTTGAACCATTCGTGGACCGTATAACAGCGCTAATGTCATTGTAAGGCCATATACGATTGCACGACTCAGAAAGCAGAACCAGGAACCAAAAAAGATAACAGCTCGTTCATTGCCATTCTCAGCAGCTTTATCGGCCAGTGTTGCGGAATAAGAGAATAAGATACGTATCATCAAATGAATAGGAGCAAATAGAAACATTATGGACATACCGATTGATAAAGCCTGCTGCAATAGCAAACCGCTTGTCATTTGAACTGAAACACAGGCTATCGTTCCTGTAAACGGTTCCCATACCAAGCGTTGTCGGCCGGCTTGATTTAAACTCACATACATTGGTGTTATATAAGCACCAATCTTTATTCCGTCCGCCACATTCCCCAAAATAAGCCCCGTCACCAATCCCGCAAACAAAGGTTTGTTCCATGGCACGCCATACCCAAGCCCACTCTGGGCAAACCAGTAATAGACGCCGATTAGTACCGCCTGAAAAACGCTTATATGGATATCGCCATATTGCATGGCCTTCCCTCCGTGCTCTTTGAATCTACCGGATTATAGAATAAACATACGTTTTGTATTATTTTCATAAACCGCTTGGCAAAAATGGATAAACTGTTTACACCGTCATTATACGATGTTTTTAGTAACGTTTCTATCCACTACACAAATTATAGAAAAGAAAAGGAAAGTCACCACACATAAAACCCAAAAGTTTTAGGGAGTTCAAGGGATAAAGTCCCTCTTATTTTATTAATCGGGCGGCGGGCGGATTTAGTACCCGCCTATTGACAACAAAAAGAGGGCTTTCGCCCCCTTTTCTTTGTTTATATGTATCACACCAAATCCGCTATCGGGGTATACTCCAGCCCCAATGCCGTTGCTACGCCCTTGTAGGTGCACTGTCCATCGTAGGTGTTAACGCCCTTTGCGATGCCGCCATTCATCCGGCATGCTTTCTCCAGCCCGTTGTCAGCGATCATAAGACCATAGGGCAGTGTCGCGTTGATCAGCGCCAGCGTGGCCGTTCTCGGTACGGAACCCGGCATGTTGGCAACGCAGTAGTGCACCACGCCGTCCACGGTGAACACCGGATCGTCGTGCGTCGTCGGATGCGTGGTCTCGCAGCATCCGCCCTGATCCACCGCAACGTCTACGATCACAGATCCCGGCTTCATGTTCTTCAGGTATGATCTGCGGATAACCTTAGGAGCGGAAGCACCCGGAATCAGCACCGCGCCGATGGCCAGATCCGCCTGCGCCAGGCTCTGCTCGATGTTTGCGCTCGTGCTGTACAGCGTGGTGATCTGCCCGCCGAATATGTCGTCGAGGTAAGCCAGCCTATCCAGGCTCAAATCGAGCACCGTCACGTCCGCGCCGAAGCCGATCGCCGCTTTGCAGGCGTTCGTACCCACGGTGCCGCTGCCGATGATGACGATCTTGCCGCGCGACACGCCGGGCACGCCGGAGAGCAGAATGCCCCTGCCGCCAAACGGCTTTTCAAGGTACTTAGCGCCCTCCTGCACGGAAAGGCGTCCCGCAATCTCGCTCATGGGCTTCAGGCAGGGCAGCCCGCCCCGATCCTCAATGGTCTCATACGCCACGCCCTTTACCTTGCCCTTTAACAGCGCCTCCGCCAGTTTCTTGGACGCCGCCAGGTGTAAATAGGTATAGAGGATCTGCCCTTCGCGCATCAACGCGAACTCTTCTTCGAGCGGTTCCTTGACCTTGATGATCATTTCGCATTCGCCATAGACATCCGCAGCGGTCGGAACGACCTTTGCGCCGGCGTTTGCATACTCGTCGTCGGTAAATCCCGCGCCATCGCCCGCGCCCGCCTGCACGTATACGCTGTGCCCGTGCTCAAGGTAGGTCTTTGCTGAATCCGGCGTCATGCCCACACGGAATTCGTTGTTCTTGATCTCTTTTACTGTTCCAACTTTCATTTCAAATCCCTCGCATATTACGGTCCCGGATCCACGGAATACTCGTTCTTGATGGTTTTGAGTACAACATTGGTAAAGGTCTTCATCACGCCCGTCTGGCTTTTTACCTTATTCAAAAGCCGTTCGAGCGTTTCGGGATTTTTGGTTACGATCTTGAGCACATAGTCGAAGTTACCCGCGATATAATGGCACTCGAGTATATCGCTCTCCTTCTGCACGAATTCCAGAAAGCCCTCGTTAAACTTCGGCGATTCCAGGCTTACGAACATCAGCGCCGTGAGCTGCTTATCAAAGGCTTTACCGTCAAGGATGGCGGTATACCTGTTGATTACGCCGGATTTTTCCAGCTTTTTCACCCGCTCCATCACGGCGGAGGTGGAAAGGTTGATAAGTTTGCCGATGCCCAGAAAAGAAATTCTCGCGTTTTCCTTGAGTATCCGTAAAATCTTTACATCCAGTGCGTCCATACTATCACCTTGCACTATTATTTTATCGATATGCCGAAATATTTACAACATATGGTATTGCACATGATATTATATTCTCCTCATCCATCCTTTTAAAGAATTATTTTCTGTAAACACTAAAAGTCGGGCTCTCTCCCGAAAATCTTGCGTCCATACCCACGCATACCAAAACGCCTACACCTGCACTCGTTTTATTTTTTATATTTATGAATTAATATCCGTATATGGTTGTATACGATGTATCACGGTGCTACAATCGAAACGAAGTTGTGGCAGCGGAGGAAAACGATGCGCATTTTGAATATGGACACGCTCTCCAATCACGGCAACGCACTTGGGCGAAGCCATGCGGCGCAGATGCTCGACGCGGGCATGGATATGGTTGACCCCTATATCGGCGTACATCAATTAATGCGGCGCGAAGGCAGCAAGCTATACGTGGAAGGAAAGCTTTTCGAGCTCAAGGAAGACCCGCACAGCGGACCTATGGAGCTGGATCTTTGCTCCTTTGAGCGCGTTATCGTGATCGGCGCGGCCAAGGGTGTGCAGCGATGCGCCAAAGGCCTGGAAGAGATACTGGGGCCATACCTTACCGGCGGGCATGTGATCGGCAAACACGGGGACGGAATCGAATGTGAAAAGCTTGGCGTTACCCTGGCGGGACACCCCGTTCCGGACGAATACTGCGCCTTCGGTTGTCAGAAAATCTATGAATGGATCAAGGATATTACGCCGCGCGACCTTGTCATTACGGTGATGGGCAGCGGCGTATCTTCTTTGTTGACCTGGCCGATAGAGGGCGTCACGGTCGAGGACATGCATGCGCTCACGCACATGATGCAGATCGAAAAAGGCGCGCTCACCGACGATTTGAACATCCTTCGCGGGCATCTTGACCGGTTTAAGGGCGGCAAGATCAACCGCCTGTTAAAGGGCGCCACGCTGATCCACCTCGCCACAAACGATTTGGGCAGCAGCACCACGCCCGGGCTCAGGCGTCCGTATCAGGCTGTGCTCGAGAACAGCGGCGGCTTCCCGGCCTTCATGCCCGATCGGTACACATTTAAAGAAGCCATTGCGGTCGTTGACAAATACGACGCATGGGACAGGCTGCCTACGAGCATCCGCGCGTTCCTGCAAAAGGCGGACCCGGCGGACGAGACCATGAAGTGGCCGGAGTTTGAAACCATCGGCGCGAGGCTGTTCACGCTGACCCCCAAGCTGCACATGGTATACCCCGCGGTGTTCAAAAAGGCGGAGGAACTTGGCTACACGCCGTACATGCTCGCCGAACACCTCACCGCGGAATCCTCGGAAGCGGGGCGCGTGATGAGTGCGATCGCTTTAACCATTCAGAATATGGATCAGCCCTTTAAAGCGCCGTGCGTGCTGGTATCCTCGGGTGAAACGGTGGTTACAGTAGGAAAAGAAACCGGGATCGGCGGGCGAAACCAGGAATTCTGCATCGCCGCCGCCTTAACCATCGCTGGAAGCAATAAGATCGTCGTCGGCGCTGTGGATACGGATGGGACGGACGGTCCCGGAGGGTTTATCGCAGAGGGCGCACCCGACTGCCTTGCGGGTGCGATCGTGGACGGCCATACCGTAGCGGAGGCCAAACAGAAAGGCATCGACCTGCTCCGTGCTATAAAGACGCACGGCGCATCTGCCCCGTTGTGGGCACTTCAAAGCGGCATTAGCGCGCGGCACAGCATCAGTGCGCTGGACTTGCGCGTGATAGTAATCATGAAATAAAGGAGAAGTAACATGTCAAGGACAACCATCGTATCGGTGTTTGCACAGGAAGTCTATACCGACCGCGGGCATCCCGGCGTGGAAGCCATCATCAAGACGGAAAACGGATCGACAGGAAGAGCGGTCTGCACATCCGGCGTCTCCATCGGCACCCATGAGGTCGATTTCAACTTCGACGACAGTAAGCGTTTCCGCGGCAAGGGCGTGCGCGGCGCGGTCGAGAACGTAATAAAGATCATCGGACCCGCGATCATTGGCATGGACGCATCCGACCAGCTGGCGATCGACTCCAAAATGTTGTCCCTTATGCCCGACGCAAAGATCAAGCTGGGCGGCAATGCCGTGGCAGCCGTATCCGCAGCGGTTCTAAAAGCGGGCGCGGCAGCGCTCGACATCCCGCTGTACCAGCATTTGGGCGGCACCAGTGCTATGACGATGCCCGTTCCCGGCATCCTGGTCGCAGGCGGCAGCATGCGCTACGGCGGCGGCATCACCAGCGGCGGCGGCAAGCCGAGCTATTCCATCATGCTCTACGGGTTCAATACGTTTTCTGAAGCGTCATATGCGGGCTGGGAATTGCAGCAGACGTGGCTTGACATGCTCAAAAAGTACATGCCCGAGCCGCAGGCCAACGAAAAGGGTCAGGTCTACATTCCGCCGGGAATCTTCAACAGCGACGAAGAGATCTGGGCGCTGATGAATGAGACCATCATCAAGGGCGGCTACGAGGGCAAGTGCGGTCTGCAGCTCGACGTTGCGACCGACACCTACCACAACAAGGAGGACAATCTCTATTACGGCATCTTCTCCGCAAAGCCGAAGACCGTCGAGGATCTGTTCAAACTGTATGAAAAGATGGTGGATCAATACAACTTCGTAGTCATCGAAGACCCGTTCAACGAGGACGATTACGACAATACCGCGGCGCTTACCAAAGCCACCGGCATCCAGATCGTGGGCGACGACCTGTTCACCACCAACCCCGAGCGCGTGCGCTACGGCATCGAAAAGGGTGCTGCGAACACGGTGCTGCTCAAGGTGAACCAGGTCGGCACCATTTCGGAAGCGATGGAGATGGTTGCGATCGCGTACCAGAACGGCTACGGCGTCATGCCCAACTCCAGCCGCGGCGAAGGCATCGACATTGCCGATTATTCGGTCGGCATCAACGCCACGACCATCCGCGAGCGCGCCTGCTACCCGGTCGGCAACCGCTTTTTGGAAATCGAGCGTGAATTGGGGCCGCGCGCAAGGTTCCTTGGCAAGGAAGGCTTCAAGGGCTGGCGCTTCCACAAGAACCAAAAGGGCTGAAACAAGGGATAAGCTATTAAAAGAACCGCCTGAAAAGGCGGTTCTTTTTGTATCGTGGAATTTTTGCGGAGGTGTCGCTCCCGCACCCTACTTCTTTTCTCAAGCAGGATTTTCCAAATAGAGAAAAGCCACAATTCCTGTCTTTCCATAGAAGTGGTGCTGCCACCGCTTCCCAGCTTACCTTGTTAGGCCTATGCTAAAGGGTTATTCATTGCATCTTACGTTTAAATACTGAGATGATCCATCTTGTGCTACCATAGCTCTGAGCGGCGGCAACCGTGTTTACCAACTCCCATCCCTGTAAACCTAATTCGTTCAATTCATTCTGGAACACGCTTTGATCAACTTTACCCCCCAATGCTCCTTTGGCATCTGTAAATAGTGTTTTGTATTCGAATTTCTCCATATTTCACCCTCCTATTATTAACCGCTTTACTTAACGAATGCTATAAATCTCCAGATCCCATTTTGGTTTATGTTATGTGTGCATTTTTCATTTCTATCATAGCATATAGTCCATCGATCATAAAAAAGAAACCGATCAATTTCATGTCGAAACTTGCCGGTTTCTTTCGTGGATTTTCAGGTTTCCAACGCTTAATTCATGATTATAGAGATACTTCTGGAAGCATATACGTTCTTGAACCATTTAGATAAAATTAAAAATCACAATCTCAAGTTCTTTGAGAATTATGGTTTTTTTGTAGTGGAGCAAAGGAACCCCAAAAAAGTACACCTTCTGCTTTGCGGGTGGGTTTGGGGTTATCATTTCGCTTTAGCATTGTGAATCTTCAGTGAAACAAGAGAACCGTCCCCGTGTTTTCGCGTTTCTAACCCAGGGCAAAGCTGCATCGATAAGCCCGATGGTCACTTGTTTAATTGCTTATACTTAATAGGCGGAACAATTAAGATCCAAAAGGGGAGTTTAATTGGCGCGGTGTTTTTGCTCTGCATCATGACTGCCCTGCCGAGATTTGTCAGGCCTTCCCGTTGTCTGATGTAATTGCACAGGGTGCTGTCTAAGTAACTGCAACCATAGTCGCAGTTGATGATCGCCAATCCCTCCCTCTCGGGTTCTCTACCGGGGTTGTCGACGGTAACTTCCAGCATCGTTCGCTTGAGTATTTTGGAAACATATCTTATCCGTACATAACCGCTTTTATACTCGTCATATACGATTTCGCCTCTGTTGATGGCTTTTTTGATTTTTTGTTTTGTTCTGAGCGCCGGGGGCATAGTCAACCGCCTCCTTCAGGCTTTCCATATGACAGATTTCTCACATTTAAAGTGCAGTCCGTAGGTCTGCAGCTGATCTCACTGCAATTTAGTTTATTATAACACCAGAAGTCGATATTGTAAAAGATATCCACAACCTGGCTGGAAGGGGGACGCCGTTTTATTCTTCGTGCTCTTGATTTCTTTTAATCGAGCAGCGGGTTGGTTTGGAAAAACCCTTTGGAATTTTGAAATTGTTATTGACATATGCCGCTTTCCCTCTATAATAAGAATTGTTATCGACATATGTCAATTATAAAGGAGGTGGAAGCATGACACATTGCCACAGGCATGAAAACAACGAAGGCTGCCGCTGCCATAAAGGCGATCACGCCAACCGGATGCATGGGATGGGACACAAGGAAGGCTGCCAACACGAAGGCGAATGCGAGATGACGGAAAAAGAGCGCCTTTTGAAGAAAAAAGAACATCTAGAAAATCGCCTCAAAGAGGTTGACCAGGCTCTTAATGCCCTTTAAAATCAAGAGTACGAACCCGAACGGGAATCGAGGGGGAAATTTCCCTCTTTATTCTTTCATCATTGATACACTAAAAGCCTTCAGAAGGTCCAGGGGGGACGTAGTCCCCTTTGAATTCCATCATCGGGTGGCGGGTGGGTTTAGAACAGAGTACGAGGTGATTTCCCATGCCAAGACCGCGGAAATGGCGCAGAGTTGGCGGAATGCCAAAGAACAATCTCTTTGGCCCTCCCGGCATGCATGGCAACATTGAAAACGCCGTTCAAATGACGGTGGATGAGTTTGAATCCATCCGCCTGATTGACTACGAAGGCCTGATGCAGGAAGAATGCGCCGAGCGCATGGGAGTCGCCAGAACAACCGTACAGGGCATTTACAGTGAAGCCAGAAAGAAGCTTTCCAAATGCCTTGTGGAAGGCCTGCCTCTTCTGATCGAAGGCGGCGAGTTTGAGATCTGCGGCGAATGCCCTAACTGCGAACACAGGGGCGGGCACTGTCACGGCGGTCACCACCGGGGACACCATCCTAACGAAGAGTACAACGGCGAGTGAAACCACTCGCCGTTTGTTTATCACAGTGCCCCTTCAGACATCCATATCGCATATTACGCTTCCTTCTTGTTTGTAAGCCCTACTCCGTCGGCTCAAACCCACCGGGCACCGTGCAGACCGTCCGCCCATAGACATCCATCATATACGTCTTGCCGTCCTTGGTATAGAAGATATACCCGTTTGCAAAAGCCGTGCATGGATATTTCAACTCCAACAGCTTTGCACCCCGTTTGTTGAAGAACAGAAAATGGTTTGGCGATACATCCGCCGTGATTACTCCGTCCCGGTACGTCACATGCTCGCATTTCGCTTCTACCACCCAGTCACCGTTGCTGTTCAAAGCACCAAAGCCCTTGTCGCCGTAGCCCACCGCAATACCGTCCATAAAGCCGTCGCCGAACTCATAATTGCCCAGGTTTTTCATTTCCTTGCCCGTTTTGTCGATCAATACCGTCTGTTTCTGCCCGTCCTCGGACAGTTTCAATGCCAGTGCCCTGCCGTTTTCAAAGCCCGTGGCCCAAAGGAATTGCTCGGGGATTGCCACCGTCCCATCCTCGTTCAAATATCCCCAGTGATCGCTGTCAAAGCTCGACTGAAAATCGGTTCCCTTTGTGGTAAAGGGCACAAGCCCGTTGCCCATAAACCCGGTCAATACCAGCTTTACGCCAGAGAGCTGCTTGATCACCGCGCCGGTCTTATTGATGATGCACCATGCGCCGCCCTTCTGCGCAAATGCCTTTCCGTTCGTGAACGGCGAGAGGAATTCGTAGTCAAACGGCAATATCTGCTTTCCGTCGGAGCCATAACAACCGTACCGCACCACCGGTTCCGCCCCGGAAGTTGCGGTATTCTTGGACGCGATGATAGTGCCGTCGGCACACACCTGCAAATCCGCGTTCATAAACGGAAAAACGGTCTTTCCGGTTTTGTCGATGATGCCCTCCTGCTCCTGATTGTCCTTTTCCTGCCGCACGACCGCAAAGCCGTTTTCAAATTCTCCCGCGTAGGAATAGACCGGATTGATCACCATTTTCCCGCCCGCATTCATATAGCCCGTCTTAAATGTTTTGCTATCCATGATCGGAATAAGCGTGCTCCGGTCGAGCATTTTCACGCCCTGCATGCGCAAAAACCAGCCCAGCAGAAAAGCGCCTGCCAAAACACCCAGCGCCGCCAGCAGAACGCGAACCTTCTTTTTGACCGGTCCGTGACCACCCCGTCTCTGCTTCGCAACGCTCCGCACCGCCATCCGTACGGAAGGCCTTTTGACCTTTTTTATTTTGATTCTCCGCTTACGCTTCATCGAGCATACCCCCAAAGAGTGCAATCAATTAGGCCTCTCATTGCACTGCCTACCAGAGCATACTGGCCGCCCCTGGGAGCATATTCATGATTTTTGCTTCTTTTCTATATATCTGGTATCTTTGAGGCTGAGAATACACGGGCGGACTTCTATCGTTAGGTTAAATCGGTATATTATGAATATAGCTATGTGTGTGATATCCAACCGAGAATTGAGGTGATGCCATGAAAGCCAAATGGCGCATCGCAGCATCCGTGTTGGCTGCGGTGATGACCCTGTCGCTTGCCGCCTGTGGCGCGCAGCGCACGGAAGGCGGATCCACCGTTTCTACGCCTTCTGCCACAATCTTTTCGCGTACGCCGCTGCCTTCGGCAAATCCGTCCACTGCTAAGCCGGATCCCGAGCCTGCCTACAAGGGCGCAAAATTGTACACCGCGCCTGTAGAGGGTAAGCTCTGCATCAGCATCGCCCCCACTATTTTCAGGCTATATCCCCGCCATTACTATGTTCCAAACGATGCGGAACAGAAAACGCTTCAAAAACTATACCTCGCTTACAATGGGAAATCGGATCCCGGTCGACCCATAGCCATCAACGATCTGTACCCTGCCACGGATTCCGAGCTGTTCCAATATGCCTATAAGCTGGTGCGCGACAACTGCGGCATCATGCTGCTTGATCCGAAGGAAATCCACGACATCGTCAAAGCGCAGATGAACTACACCATCGGCGGTGAAAAAGGCGTGCAAGTGATCGACGATTTGCAGCTGCTGCGGCTCATAGAAGGCTGCTTGTCCAATGCCGCGGAATCTGGTGCGACGAGCTGCCCATACCACGAGGCGTTGCTCACCTTAACGCGTAAAGACGGCGTCACGATCACTTTGCGGCTGGCTTCGGACGGCTGCAATATGTATTTCCACGACGGCCAGTATTTCGAATACAAAGGATGCGGCGAAGATATCCTGAGCCTGTTCGATCAGGCAAACTGGCCGGCGCTCATGGAGGAATAAAAGCGTTTGAACTACAAATACGGTCTGCTCCGAATGTAGGGGTTCTAGGGGGCGCAGCCCCCTTTCCTGCATGGGTGGTGGGCGGGTTTAGATCAATACAAAAAAGGCTGCCGAAGCAGCCTTTTCGTTTTGCCTCTCTTATGCCATGTTATCTTGCGTTGCGGTACGCCTGGTAGAACGCTTTAATTGTATCCGAGATCGCCCCTAAGGCAACCAGCACCGTGATCACAAGAACCCCCGTTGAGAACCCCTGCGCAACGGCTTGCGTGGAAACCTTCATTACTCCCGCCAGCTTGGCAAAGATGGCCTCGTTGAACACATGGGAGTAATTCAGAAAATACGCGACATAGACAGCGTTTGCAATGTTGTATACCATGCTTACCACCGCAAGCGGGTAATTCCAACTGCCATAGATGACCTTGCCGATGCAGAGCAGCAGCGAGAACACCGCCAGCCCGATGATAATCGGCACCATCGAAATGAGTATATCGGCATGGAACAGCGGCACCGGCGCATGACCCGTCTGATACCAGGCAATCTGATCCGCGTAGCGCAGGATCACCACGACCCATGCCACGTTGAGCACCACGGTGAACACCATTGTGACGATCGAGGAGCGGCGGGAGATCCGCTCCGGCTTTGGCATCTGCGGCAGATCCTTTACATTCCAGCTCTTTTGCTTACCCTTCCCGTAATGCTCAAACAGCGCAAATCCCAACGTGACCCAGGCAAACGTCGAAACGGCTGCTTCGAACAGACTTGCAAAGATGGTGCTGATCGTTTTGGTTACGAATCCCACAGCGGTTGGGTTTTGCGAATATTCCACCGCTATGCCGATGACGCTTGCCACCAGCGTTACCGAAAACAGCACAGTGCCCACGATCTTGAGCACCATGATATACGAATCGAACATCGCGGGCGAGATCAGGTAACGCTTGGTCGACCTGTACTGATCCGCCATCTTATATGGCGGCCCTAGCGATTCCAATACGCGGACAACATCCTCGTCGGCGGGATTTTTCGGCAACATCGCCTCGATGTTGGACAGCAACTCCGCCCTTACCTCCTCGCGCTCGCGCTCCGGCAAGCGCCGTATCACATCATATACATATCTTTCAACCAGCGGATTCACTATTTCTCCTCCTTTTCAAACAAAGCCAGCATTTCATCGTTCAATTGCTTCCAGGCCTTTTTTAGCTCTTCGTAGACCCGTTGGCCCAAATCGCTTAGCGTATAATACTTTCGCGGGCGGCTCTCCGTTGTATCCCAGTCGCTTTTCAAAAGCCCCTGCTGTTCCAGCCTTCGCAGCATCGGGTACAGCGTGTTCGCCTCGATGCTCACCCTTTTCGCTTCCAGGCTCTGCAGCAGCGAGTAGCCGTACTGCGGCGTTTTCAACTGGCTCAACACGGCGATGGAAAGCGTGCCGCGCCGGATTTCCGTCATCATATTGGCGATCAGATCGTTGTCGGGCAAATTCATCACCTCTGTAGGCATTATATTGTGTGTCGCACAATATAGTCAATAAAAAATTATATTATTTAAAAATTATTTTTGATTTAGAAGGTTGGATATGCCATAGGGTATCTATACCCGCCCTCCAACCAGTATAAAAAGGGCTGTACCCTGGATGGTTTTATGCTTCTTGCGGGGGTTTAAGGGGGACTGTGTCCCCCTTAAATTCATTAATCGGGCGGTGGGCGGGTATAGAATTGGTGCAAAAGAACGCTCCGCCTTGCTTCACACAATAGGCGGAGCGTCGTATAGAACGGGCGGATGGGTTCAATTGGCCCTTCCGACCCGCATCCAGTTTATCGGAATCCCTATTTCACCGGCGTTTCCAACAATCCCAAAAACAGCGGCGTCCCCGAAGCGGTATCGATGATGCCAAACACGAACGGACGGTCAAAGCGGATTTCAGTTTGGCTTGCAGACTCATCCATTGCCACCGACGTGACCGCCCCGGCCTCGGTGCCCTTTTCGTCGACGCGGCAGTACGTCTTGTGCATCACTTCGCTAATATACAACCCGCCTGCACCGTTAGCATTTATTCGAGAAAGGTTCGCCGAACCGGAAAACGCCACACCCATGCCAAGCGCGGTCAATTCATCCTTCAAGCTGTTTGCGTATTCGATCTCAAACTTTGGCATCACAAGATTGACACGCCCGCTCTTCATCGAACGGATCAGGCTTGTGATGGCGGCACCGTCAAGCTTGCTGACATACGCGCGCACATCCTGCCCCTCGGGCGGCAGCACTGCAAAGAAGGAGTAGCGGCCGTCGTCGTAGGGCAGCATCACGCCCTTCACACCATTCGCATCGACATATTGCACCACGTAGTCGCTTTGCATAAAATCCGCTTTAACCGTGCCTGACGGCGCTTTGAAGTCACTTGTTTTGGTCAGACCGGCGTCAAACGGCACTTTCCAGTCCGCCTTGAAGTACACCGCGTTGATCAGGTACATGATGGTACTCGCGTCGATCCTATCAACAATTTTGTCGATCTTGTCCTGCGTCTGCTTTTTGACCCAGTTGTTGATCGTCTTCGCGGCTTCGGGGGAATCAAAATCCAGCGCCTGTGCCGCTGCGTCGAAATAGTCGGCGTTGGTTTTCAAAAACGCCTGGGAAACGGGATAGCCTTTTCGAAACCAGATCGAGTTGGCGACAGATACCGTGGTCTTGCCGGTCTTGGTCCGAAGTATGCTGATCCAGTTGCGGCAGGCTTTGTTGAGCTGTTCCTGCGTGATATTCTGGGCCGACAGGGCCTTTTGCATGGCTTTGAGCGTATCTGTGTCCGCGCCGTTCATCGTCATCGCCAAAGCCAAATAGATCGAAGCCGGGGAGATAAGCACGTTGCCCTTGCCTTCCAGAGTCTTTTTGAACATGTTCCAGGAGAAATCCATCATCGGCGCCGCAAACGACTCGTCGAGCTTTGCGGGCGGATCGGGCCATTTATCCGCCGTTACCCCGCTCATCATGTCTGAGACCGATGCGGAAGTACAGCCTGCAACCAGTCCCAACGCGAGCATCACCGCTACCGCGCAGGCAATGCCTTTCGTTTTTTTCATGGATAGAGCCTCCTATGACAGAGTCTTTTTATATTGAACACCGAACAAAGGCTGAAATTTGTCGGCTGCTCTGCGGCAAAGGCATTGATACCGCCTTACTTCGCGGGCGTTTCCAGCAACCCCAAGAACAGCGGCGTGCCCGAAGCGTTGTCGATGATGCCGAACACAAACGGCCGGTCAAAGCGGATTGGAATTTCGTTGACAGGCATCGAGGTAAGCCCCATTTCCACCGACGTGACCGCGGCGGCCTCGGTTCCCTTTTCGTCGACTCTGCAGAACGTCTTGTGGATCACATCGTTAATTTTCAGCTCGCTTACGCCCTTGGCATTGATGCGGGAAAAGTTCGCCGAATCGGTAAATGCCACGCCCATGCCAAGTGCCGTGAGCTCATCCTTGAGGCTGTTCTTGTAATTGATCTCAAACTTGGGCAGCGTCAGCTTCACATAGCCGCTCTGCTTTGATTTGATTAAATTGACAATGTCCGCACCGGATAGACCGCTGACATACTCGCGCACATCCTTCCCTTCGGGCGGCAACACCGCAAAGAAGGAGAATCTCTGGTTGTCATAGGGCAAAAGCACGCCCTTGACGCCGTTATTGTCTATGTACTGCATCGTTCCCGAGCGGTACATGAAGTCCGCCTTCACCGTTCCCGAAGCCGCTTTGAAATCGCCCTTTTCGGTAAAGTGCGGATCAAACGGCGTCGTCCAGTCCGATTTGAAATACACGGCGTTGATCAGGAACATCATCGTCGTAGGATCGATCTTATCCACGATGCCGCTGATCTTGTCCTGCGTCTGTTTCTTGACCCAATCGTTGATGGTCTTAACGGCTTCGGGCGAATTGAAGTACAGCGCCTGCGCCGCCGCATCGAAATAATCCGCGTTGGTCTGCAAAAACGCCTTGTTGACGGAATAGTCTTTTCTAAACCAAATGGAATTGGCAACGGATACCGTGGTCTTTTCTGTCTTGGTCCTTAACAGGCTGATCCAGTCGCGGCACGCCGCGTTGAGCTCCTGCTGCGTGATGTTCTGGGCTGAAAGCGCCTTTTTCATCGCGGCAAGCGTATCCGCATCCGCACCGTTCATCGTCATTGCAAGTGCCAAATAGACCGAAGCGGGGGAGATGAGCACGTTGCCCTTGTCCTTGAGCGCTTGTTTATATAGATTCCAGGAAAAATCCATCATCGGCGCCTGAAACGACGCGGGAAGCGTGGCAGGCGGAGCGGGCCATTTTTCGGCGCTTATCCCGCTCATCAGGTTTTGCACCGACCCTGCGCATCCCATAAGGAGCAGCGCTGCGGCGAGCAGAACCGAGGATATGGCGGCAAAGAGCTTCACTTTCATGTAAAAACCTCCTGCAAAGTGTTTCCATATAGAACACCGTGTAAAAGGGCAAATGGTTGCCTGTGAAATAAAAAGAACCCCAATTATTCTATAGAGGGGCAAAGGGAAGATACACGTTACATCGCTTGAGCCAGGGGCACAGCACCAATGATCGCAGGGGATGAAGCCCCCTATCCTTATTCGGGCGGCGGGTGGGTTTACCGCACCCACTTCTCCGCCGGCACGTACTTTGCAAATGCGGCAGCCATTTTGGGGTTTGCGCCCATGGAATGCGCAACGATGCCTTTCCTGAACGCCAGATATGGTTTATCCTCGAACAGTCTCCGGTTCTGAGTCGTTGTCGACAAATAGACAGCGTGCAGGTTGGTGAACCCCGCCTCGGCGATGTCCTCCCAGCGTGTCCTCTTCACAGGGATACCTAATAAATAGTATTTGACAATCCCGCTCTCCGAAAGCCTGTAATACACTCCTATGCGTTCAACACAGAACGGGAGTAAGACAATGAAAATCAAAATCCATCCCAATGCGCTAATCTCAGGATTAAAGGCGACCAACTTCAATCCGAGCATCAGATACAAACCGCCAAGCACCAGCGTGATCCAAAAAAACACACCGTGCTTCCCGAAAGCCCAATACTTTACCAATTCACCACCAACATCAGGCTTCTTCTCTTCGATCTCAGACCGGCCCGCTGTTTCTTCCTGCTCTATGATCCATCGGTCGTATGGCCAATAGGGTTTCGCGAAATCGCGCACCCTCCTATAGTCATCCTCCGTTTTGAGCAGAATTTCCATCTCTTGCATATTCACCGCATCCTGCGCATTGGTCGGCGCCTTGCATGCGATAACGAGCTTGCCGAAATCCTGAAAAACACCTGGGCGAATAGGCGTTTTGACAAGCTTTACTTGGTATACGTCCTTCCAACGAAAGAACGGCCTTGTACCTTGCTCTCCCTTTCCACGTTTTTCGATACCTTGTGCCGTCATGTTGACGACATACCCGGGGCCTTTTTCCCTTACTCGCGCGAGTAAGGCTGGGACCACATAGCATGGCATATAGACAGCCATCGATATGATAACACCGTCGAACCAGCGAAGCGGATGCAGGCTATTGCGAACGATCACCTGCATCGCCGCCATCAGTGTGACGGTTATGATCCAAAATGTCAGTGGTATATACGGTTCTGCTTTATAGGCTAATTTCATAGCATCCTTCCTCAATCCAAAGACACATTCTGCTGTATTCATTCCTATGCAACTCTACCGCACCCACTTCTCCGCCGGCACATGCTTTGCGAACACCGCGGCCATTTTGGGATGCTCCCCGGTGGAGCGAGCCACGATGCTGTCCTTGGGTTTTTTTCCGCCCTCACGCAGCGCCAGCGCCGTTGCGGTGATGTAGACCGACCGATCCGACGTAAAACCCGCTTCGTCGATGTCCTCCCATTTCACGTCTGCCTTGAGGATACCCGGGAAGACGTACCGCTTTATCCCTTCCGAGGTGATCCTGTAAAACACATATATCTTATGCATATATGCATTGGCACACGCTACCCCAAACAGGCCTGCTAATCCTTGAATGCCTTCCTTATACGACAGGCTTACCGTTATATAAAATATGAAAGTCAATGGAGCAATAAAGCCATAGGATAAAAACGTCTTTCCGCTCATCGCCCAAAGGGTGACCGGTTCTTTTATTTCCTTTTCCATCCATTCGTTGACGACTTCGGGCGCCGGGGACCCTTCCCGCGTCAGGACAAGCCTGTCTTTCTCAATGTACTTTCCTATTAATTTTATGGCTTCGTTATATTCCTCTTCCGTTCTTACCTGAACATCCATCACATCCGCGTTGGGGAATGTCATCGCTTCCCATTCCCGCTCTGTAAGTTCTCTTCTGGCAAAATAGAAAGCGCCATACAGTCGCGCTGCGCCTGGCTCATGGAATGTCCGGACGAAACGCACCTGCGCAATATCGCTCCAAAGAAAGGTTTGCTCGGCTTTGAATCTAAAGTCGTGTATCCTGCTGATGCCTTTTTTATGGATGCGGATGCTTTGGAAATCGGTTTTTCCATTTACCCGCATCAGTACAAAGGATAAAACAACTATCGAAAAAGCAAGCGTCAATATCCAATACGACAGGATTTTAAAAAACAGTTCCTTCGTCGCAAAATACAGGATCGGCAGAATGCACAACGGGATAACAGCTAGGATTATATTTTTAAAATACCCCGGTTTAAACCACAGCGGTCTGTATGGCAGTTTCATTCTTACCTCCGAATCTTACGATCTTTATTCCGATTCAACCATTCCCGTCGCCAATCATACTCACAGACTTAGCGGACGCCACGTTTCTGAATATACATATTCCCCGCCTCAAAGCAGGGGTTTCAGGGGACGAAGTCCCCTGAACTTCATCAATCGGGCGGCGGGTGGGTTTCGATTCCCTTACCGCACCCACTTCTCCGCCGGTACATATTTTGCAAATGCAGCGGCTAGTTCCTGATGATACCCGACCGAAAACGCAACAACTCCCTTATAAAATGTCAACAGCGTTTTAGCGCGCAGATTCAGACGATCTGTAACGCTGGGCACGATGGTGGACAAATAGACGGATCGATTGTCCGTAAATCCCGCTTCTGCAATGTCTTCCCACCTGATTTTTCTGATACAAATACCGGGGAAGTGATATTTTCTTATCCCTTTATCGGAAAGCCTGTAGTACACGCCGATCCTGGTTATCAAAACAAACACCAGCATATACAGGATCATGTACCATCCAATAAAATTCCAATAGCCATCGGGCAAAAGAGCCAGAACAATTCCTGTCGATGCATATAACAAATAGGCAATTGCCGTCCTGTGAAAACTCCGTCCGCGTCGAACAGCCCAAAAGCGGATGGACGGCGTCACCACATCCGCTTCGTCTTTCGCCAGCGGCGTTGCATCGGATGCGGTCTCCTCCTGTACATCCCAAAGTGCTTTGGGGGCAAACTGCTTAATTCGATCCTTGATGTCCATATATCTAGCCCACGACATGACCACAAGTTCGATCACATCGTCATGATATTTCTTTTCATTCGATTTCTGTTCCGAAAGTACCTTACCCGCAACGTACAGTATGCCGTACGGACTGTATACGCCCGGTTGAAAAGCAGATCTTACCAGCCTGATCTGCGCAATGTCCTTCCACAGCAGAAGCCGTTTTTCCGTTCCGAGCCGCCTTTTGATTCCTTTTGCCTTGATGTTCACCGAGTATTGATTGAGCGTTCGTACTGCGCTGCAAGCAATGATGCCCATGACCAATATCCATATGGCTAAAAAGACTGGTAGGTACTGATTGAACCATGGAATGGAACGTGAAAGTTCTTGAAAAGCCATAAAAAAGGGAAAATAGCCTCCAAAGTTAAAAAACCAATTATGCCGCGACATCTCTGTGTCTGTCCCATACTTTTCAAGTTCCATACACCGTTCCCCTTTCCATGAAGAGAACACACCGGGAAGAATAAATCTACCGCACCCACTTCTCCGCCGGGACGTGCTTTGCGAACAAAGCGGCCAATTACGGGTTTGTACCGTAAGCGATAATGCCACTTTTAAAGGACAGCGCACCGCTTTGTATATCGACCCGGTATTGCGGTTTAATCGCTATATAGGCTGATCCATCCGGTGAAAAGCCCGCCTCAACGATATCCTCCCAGTTCGCTTCTGCCCTAGGGATGCTGGGAAAGACGTATCGCCGAATGCTCCTTTCGGAAATTTTATAATATCTGTTGATCTGCAATGCCAACACTATTCCCAGCATGAAGCAAACCATCCAGATGCCTTCACCCAAACCCAGAAACACCATCGAAACGACCCAGGCTGCATAAAATCCCGTGTCGATCCGCTTTGTGGCAGGGATCCGGGCAGGCTCTGTGATGTACTCGCCGTTGTATTCAACGTATTCATCAGGGTTGCCGGGAATATCTTCCTCAATGATTTCTGATTCCGGTACATAGGGCTTGATGAATTTCATCACATCGGAGTAATCCCTTTCCGTTTTAACCTGAACGTCTAGGATATCTGCGTCTGGGAGGGTGAGCCCGTTCCATTGCTGCAACGAAAGTTCCCTGCGTGAAAAATATAAGGTCCCGAAAATGTGGAATATGCCGGGCCTAAAGCGGGTTCTGACGAAGCAGACCTGTGCGATATCCTCCCACGGAAAATACCGCTCTGTTTTAAATGCGCCTTGCCGCAGCACGATGCCTTTTTGACCGAGATGGACGAAGAACCGGATGTCTTTTCGAAACACACCCATAGACTTCAGATCCGTATAGAATGTTGACAACAGGACGATCACCCAGAATGAGGCAATGAATACTCCGTGCCAATCCCCATAGCTTCCCTTGATCAAGTTAAAGATGGATACAACATAAAGTAGCCAGATGATTTTGGGTGTACCGTATTGAAGCAGCCTGTATGAAAGTTTCAAGGTTTTATCCCCCAATCCATACGTATCATAGTTTTCCAATCGACAATGCACCTGATCAGCATTGGCTCTGGTACTCGCTTTCCAAAGCAGGGGTTTTAGGGGACGATGTCCCCTGGACTTCATCAATTGGGCGGTGGACGGGTTTCGACCTATCTTTTAAACCACTTTGAAAGACATGGATTCGGGCTTCGCATCGCTCGCCCTTATCTCATGCTTTCAGAACCTCCCGCTCCTTTTATCGCCCACCGGGCGCAGTCGCGTCCGGTTCTACCGCACCCACTTCTCCACCGGAACGTGCTTTGCAAATGCCGCAGCCAGCAGAGGATTATACGAAGCCGACTTCGCCACAACGCCGTCTTTAAACCGCAGCTTGTTCCGAATATCAGCATCCGTCTTTTTGGTTGACACATAGACGGAGCGATTGTTCAAAAATCCGGCTTCGACGATGTCCTCCCATCGGGCTTGTGCTCTTACGATACCCGGGAGAGCATATCGTTTTATCCCTTCTTCGGATATCTTATAATACAATCCGTTACGGAACAGAACAAACAGAAAGATTGCAAAATATAGTACGAAAATTATTGACAACATTACTACAAATTTAGCTCCGAATAGTGTCATCACTGTAATGGAATATATTAGCAATACAATGCTACTTAGCAGATCACTTAACAAAGTTCTTTGCCCCAACGTCCATATCCGAGCCGATTCTTTGATCTGTATTAGTTTGCCTTCATCATATTCGTGCGGCTGAATCGGAGCATGTTCAGGTGATAGTATCCACTTTTCATCCGGAATGTATGGACGAATGAATTTCATTACGTCCTTCCAATCCGATTCCGTTTTAACCTGAACGTCTATCACTTCATCATTTGGGGTATTCAGTGTGCTCCATTGTTTCTCCGTGAGCTCTCTGCGCGCAAAATAGAAGGTGCCGTAAACATGGAAAACACCCGGTCTGACAGGGGTCTTTACAAACCGCACCTGCGCGATTTCTTGCCATGTAAAGGACTTTTTCGTTCGCTTTATATCGTGCCGAATATAAATTTCTTTTTGATCCAGATGGACACAATGCCAATCGAGCCTCTTTAGATCTTTTTCGCTTGTGATAGCATCTTGTATAATCCAAAAGATCGGCGTCAACGCACAGAAAATGGTAAATAAGAGATCCTTGTGCTCCCTGATGATATAAACTATCAGCGGCAACACAAACAGCAGAAAAACCAAACTTAGTATTGTATTAAAATTTACCGGCCTATACCATAGCGGCCTGTACGGCAGTTTCATGCTGCACTCTCCGGATTTCCAAAATGGATTCTTCAAATACCTATGTTTAGAGGGCCAACCCTTAGTTCTTTGCTAAAATGGTGACATATAATGTGACATTGAAAAAACAGCCTGCAGTGCGGCTGTCTTTGCTTTTATGAATACAATTCGCTGCGCTTTTTGAAATATTGGTAGTTTGCGAACAGACCAACTGCTGCGCCGATGATATTTGTCGTCAGCCCCGAGATCGCGGACGATAGGCTGTTCAGTTCCGCCAGGGCAAGAATGCTTACGATGTCGTACAGGATGTTGCACGCATAGACGGCATACGCAAACTCATAGCCTTTCTTCTCGAACCGCCACAGGTAAAAGCACGATGCAGCAGCCGTGACGACCTTGGCAAGATCAAAAAACCCCATGAGCGGTACGGTGATCGGCAAATAGGGATACTGTGTTACCAGGTTCAAGACCTTTATGCCGTCGTCGGCTGAAAGGACGGCGTTGATGATGAACAAAAACGGCAACACGACCGCCCATTTCATCGGCAGCGGACTTGTCTTGATTTTGTCCCAATACTTCTTCTGCTTCCACTCGTCCATAGTGCCCTCCCTATAGTGATAACAATTCAGCTAACGGACATTTTATTCAATCTCTTAAACCTTAGAGTATTATACTATAAGCCACAAACCGTTTCCATATCCTGTCATCAAATGTATGACAGTGGCCTTTTCCTGCGGCAGCCCGCTCTGCCTTTACATCAAGACTTCTTATGTATATCAGAGACTATACACATCTCCATCCTCTTTGTCTTTTCCCTCAACTCGAATTCAAGGCGCATCCCTAAATATACCTTCTTACCTTGCGCATGTATTCTCTATACTCTTCTCCAAACTCTTTTTCGCACCATCTCTCCTCAGCGAGTATGATGAAGTGCGTCGAGATCTGAAACGCGAGATGCACGGCCAGCAATATCATAGACCGTGTCATCAGCGCGCAGCCGAGAAAACATAGGAAATACGCGACATACATCGGATTGCGGGATACCCTGTATAACCCGCCAATATTGATTCCGCTCTTTTTGGGCTTTGCAAAATGCACGATAGCAATCGCATATAGGAGAGTTCCAACAACGCAAGTGCCAAGACCTGCATAGAACAAGGAGTTATCCGTTTTCACAGTCAGGAAGAAGAGATAAACAATGGATCCAAGCCCCGTTAATTGATATATAAAGTAAGCGAATTTCTCCCTGCCTACCATTGGTGCAAAATATGCCGCGCGTCGAAGGGCTTTTCTATCTATCATCGCCATCAGCCCATATCGTAAAAGCAGTATGGGCATAACCGTAAATCCTGCGTTCATTTTACAGTCCTCCACAATCCTTTCCGCTTGCAAAGAAAAGCCGCGGCATGCCGCGGCTTACAGTCACTTCCATTACATTTTTGCGTTTGCCATCTTTCCGGCCAATTCAAACGCCATCGCAAAGCTGTGGGTCGAGGCCTTGCCTTTGTAGGCAATGTCGAACGCCGTGCCGTGGTCGACCGATGTGCGAATGATCGGCAGCCCCAGCGTCACGTTGACGCCGCCCTCAAAATCCAGAATTTTCATCGGGATATGCCCCTGGTCGTGGTACATGCACACGACCGCGTCGAATTGCCCGTTGATGGCCCTAAAGAACACCGAATCCGGCGCGATGGGGCCGCTGGCGTCGATGCCCTCAGCTTTTGCCGCCTGCACCGCAGGTTCGATCTCGTTCATGTCCTCAAATCCGAACGACCCGTGCTCGCCCGCGTGCGCGTTCAGCCCGGCCACCGCGATGCGCGGCTTGCCCACCACGCCTATAAGCGCGTCATGCGTCAGGCGTATGACGTTTAAAATGCGATCCCTTTTGACCAGCCGCACAGCCTCTTCCATCGATACGTGTGTGGACACGTGCGTCACCGTGAGCTTATCGCTGCACAGCATCATCGTATAGTTGTCCTCATGGCACATTTCGGCGATCATCTCGGTATGACCCGTAAAATTTGGGTCGCTCAGTCGTGTCGCTTCCTTGTTCATCGGCAGCGTAACCATCACGCCGATTTTGCCCTGTATGGCAAGCTTCGCGGCGCATTCCACATACGCCCGCGCAGCCGCGCCCGACGCTTTGTCCATCTGGCCTATTTTGATCTGATCGCGGTTCAGAAGCCCAAAATCCAGCACGTTGAAGGCACCCGCCAGCACATCTTCCACACCCGAAGCCCTGCGCAGCGGCACGTTCAGACCCAGCATCTCGTTTGCCAATTCCAGCGCGCTGTAATCGCCAATGAGGATGAAATTCTGTGTCATCTCACCGTTCTTGTACGCCCGCAACGCGATCTCCGGCCCCACGCCGCTTGAATCCCCCATCGTCACGCCCAAAACCTTCATATCTCTTTCCTCCCGCAATAGTCAATAATATTGTTCAAGACCGCGTCCGACCCAAGCCCACCCGCTTTACTGACCACATGGATCTTCCCAAAGCGGCTTTGCATCGCCGAGATCGGAACGCCCGGTTCAACCTCGTCCTTTGGTAGTATACCATGGCAGCCGAGATCATTCATTATCCCGATCGCGGTATCTCCGCCGAACACCACCAGCACGCAGGGTTTGGAACGTTCGAGTATACCGCGCGTCAGCCTGCCCATGCTCTTTGCTATCTTACAGCTTAGCTCCGCGGGCATCCTTGCCCCGTCCGCGCTCGTCGATATAACGATCAGCCTGCCGTTCGCATCGAGCCTTTCCGCCCATTTTTGCAGCACCATCTCGCCTTCCGGCTTGTCCCACAACGATGCATCCTTAAGATAACCGGATGGAGGCAAGACCTTCTCAAACCCCAGACGATCCGCAGCTTCCAGCTGCTTCATCGATTTTTCGTTCACGCTGCCGCAGATCAACAGGATATTTTGCGGCAGCCCGTCCACTTCCATCTTCCGATGCTCCAGCGGCAATAGCTCTGCCAGGTGCGCCGCAAACCCCGCGCAGCCCGCCGTAACGCGCAGCTTGTTTTGCTGCTGCAAGCGCTGCCCTGCTACTGCCAGATCCTCTTCGTTCTCACCGTCCACGATGTAGATAGCATCCGGTTCATCGAATGATTCATGTTGTCCAGGTTTCACGCTTTTCACTTTTCTATCGGTCTGAAAGTGCAATATCTCTGCAATGTCACTTGTTGTCATCGGATCGAGCGGATCCTTGGCAAACGCCGACTGCTCCAAAGGCACGCCGAGAACGAACTGCCTGCCGTTTACCGTCGTCCTCCCCGCTTTCGGATAAGCGGGGACGAACACGACAGGGCCGCCCGCAGCGTCCATCAACGCCCCGATCTCGGCGCCGATGTTGCCCCGCAGAGTACTGTCGGTCTTCTTGTAAAAATACGGCACCCCGTGCCGCAGTGCGGCGTCGGCAATCCGCTTCACCCTGTCCGCCGCATCCTTGTGAGGGATATGCCTGCTCTCGGTGTCCGCCACCAGCACCTGCTCTTCATCCGGCAGGCTTTCAAAATTAATTTCATGCTCCGCCGTCACATACGTGGAAATGCCCGCCCTGGCAAACTGCACGCCCGTGTCCAGCGCACCCGTGAAATCGTCGGCGATGATCAGAAGTCGTATCATATAATTATTGCATCCCCTTTGTATGTTGTTCGCGCCACGAATCCCATGCTTTCGATACGTTTTTACATCTGGAAGGCATATACCCTTCCGGCAGTTGCATAATAGTGTTTCCGTTGATATCCACCATGTAGATGCGGTCGTTTTTCAACATGAAAAAGTATCCGTCATTATAATACGTGCTCGGATAATTGCATTCCAGAAGCTTTTTACCATATTTATCAAAAAACAAAAAATGGCTGTCATCCGCTCTTGCCGTTATCACGCTGTCGTTATAATCCGTGTGTTTGTATTTCGGCTCAACAACCCAGTTGCCGTTTGCGTCGATAGCGCCATATCCGGCTTCAAACTTGTAGCCACACGCAACTCCATCGGAAAATCCTCCGATTCCATCTCGGCAAAACATATATTCGCCAAGATCAACGACCGTCGTACCCGAAAAATCAATGATAAAAGTCTTCTTAACGGGTCTGTCTTGATCGTCTTTTACAACCCTGTCAATAACTGCCCGACCGTTTTCAAAAGTAGTAACATAGGTATCGGGATTCATTTCGAATATGATATTTCCTTCTGTGTCGATGAACCCGCACGCAGGCAGACCATAATCATTCAAAGTTCTGTCCGGATCGACACTCGTATATGCGGCATACCCCGAAGAATACATGTAAAAGAATACATACTTAATGCTTTTGTCCAGCTCTTTAACAACATGGCCCGAGTCGTCGATAATGTACCAAAAACCATCCGTCTTCTGTGCGATGGCTTTGCCGTTAACAAACTGAGACAAATACTGGTACTCTTCCGGCAAAATCTCCGTCCCGTCGAGTTTATAATATCCAAGGCGGTTTTCATATCTTCCGGATGAAACCCTTATCTTATTCCCCGCGATGACTGTATTAGTCTTAGGATCATAATTTAATAAGTACGAATACTGAACAGGAAAGACGATATTTCCTTTTTTGTCGATAAGTCCGTATCTGCCGGAATTCTTCACTTTTGTAAGGCCGTTCCATTGTGGCTGAAAGTCGTAGGCAAAATCATACTCCGGCTTTATCACGATATTCCCGTTGATGTCCATATACCCGATTTTTCCCGTCTTTAAATCCTCCACGGGGAATATCAAATCGAGGAAGGGCTTTTTGATGTTCTGCGCGTGCACATAGGAATAGATGCCGACTACGCTCGCACAGAACAGCACGACCGCAAGCGACCACAGGATGATTTTTCTCACGCGCCCACCCCCATGTATCATCTTCGCAACAAAACAGGACAAAATTAGAAAGTTGAAAAGTGATTTTGCATTTAAACAATTGACCGATTGATTCCCGATGCCTTTTGGCGACATGTGCGGCAAAAGGCAAGCGTAATGAATGGATAGCGTACCTTATATCGCTCCGCCGGCCGTGCTTTAACACAGGCGGAGCGTAACTCGCTGATAAAACCGCGTTTTATCAGCGAATGGAAAGTTCCATCAAATTCAGGTCATGGTAAACGCCATTTACACAGAAATAATCCTTGTGTGCGCCAACCTTTTTGAATCCGAACTTCTCGTAAATGTGTATCGCGGAATCGTTGCCCGCGCGAACGCCCAGGTGCACGTTCTTGATGCCCCCGTGTTCTCTGGCAAACCGCACGATCTCCTCCATCATCAGCTGCGCGATCCCGCGGCCCCAGTATTCCTTTTTGACGGTAAGCCCTATCTCCGCGTTGTGGCGGTTCCGGGGCCTGGCAAGGCACCCGATGCTCCCCATACTGACCAGCGTTTCTCCGATGCATCCCAATAACCACAGTGCATTCGGATCATTGAGCCTGTTTTGAATGTATTCACGCTCCTGCTCGATTGTCATATGGACTTCGCCTTTTCCGAACAGCAGGTTATCGCTCTCTCCACCGACCACTCTCAAATATGCAAGGAGCATTTCCGCATCCTCTACCTTAGGCTGCCGTATGACGAGTTTCAAACCGTCCTTCAATACCGCTTCGCGCACAATCTGCTCAGCCATGACAATCACTTCCGTCGCTTTTCTTTTCTTCCATCATACTATCCGGAGCGGATTTTCACAACTGAGTATCCAACTTCACCTGTGATCTTCGGGGGTTCAAGGGGGACGATTCCCCTTGAATTCATTCATCGGGTGGTGGGTGGGTTTAGATATTTCCTATTGTAACGCTTTACTTGTTCAATTAATTCCATGACAGAATAAACGTAGCCTATTTCAATAAGTGCAATCCGCCCGCATGCATATGCGCTGCCTTTCATCGCTGTAGCGAAAACCCAAGTTCATCTGCTCAATTGGGTATCCCATAAAAAAAGAGCGGGCGTTTCGCCCGCTCTTCTTCTTTTATGCCATCAATAGACCTTCACTTTTCCCTTTTCAAGTACCGAAAGCTTGTTGTTCTCCAAAATGAAATATGCTTCTTTGTTAACGACGAAGTCCTTTGTCAAAGCGGTATTTTTGAAAATCGATGTCGGTTGCTTTTTGGCAGTGGAGATGCCGAAGGCAACAATATTGCTGTCGTCAAAGAAACTGGTTATCAGCGAATAATCGTTCTTATCCTCATCGTACATGTAGTATTGCGAGGCATAGCCCTTGCCGACCTTTACGTACTCAAAGTACATGACCTCTTTGCCCTTGTTGTCTTTGATGATCGAGCGGATCGAGTCGGTCGTTGGATCATATTCACAGGTTTGTGTCTGCGAATTGCCTTCTTTGTCCTTATAGGTAATGGTGTATACGGAACCGCTCACATTGATCGTGACACCCTGCATTCCTAGCATTTCAAGCGCCGATACCCCCGTTTGCTTATCAATGCCGACAACCGTCAACGGAATCAGCGAGAGGTCAACCATTGTGATCGGCAATACCGCAAGCCCAACAGACAAACTCAGCTCATCATTGGATTCGATCTTTTTGCTGATGCGGTCAAACGCGTTGCTCTTTGCATCCAGATACTTGGAAAAGGAATCTGCAGGCGTTCCGGCCATGCTTGTATTGCCCTGGTAGCTTGGCGCGGTTGCGGTTGCTACCGGTGTCGGTGTCTGCGCCTGTGTCTGAGTTGATTCAGGTGTTTTGAGCGGGGTTTTTACGGAGCCTGTGCAGCCCGCGATCATTGCCGCCAACATACAAAGTGCCAATACGACCAAAATGGTTTTCTTCATGCAAATGCGTTCCCTTCTGTTTGTTTATACTATACTTCTGACATAGGATATATCGGATGCCAATTCATGAACATTAACCCAAAAGTGTACTATCGTTCTTTTTTGTAACCCCTCAGGCCAGCAAGTGGCTTAACGGGGCTCTAGAGCAAATCGTGTGCGGGTTATTCTTTCTTCCTAAAACACAAAAGGTTTTTTCATTGCTTCTGTAGATTTATATGAACGTGCAATCCCTCGTAGTTTAAAGGGATTAGGGGGACGTCAGTCCCCCTTTACCTGAATCGGGTGGCTGGTGGGGTTTAGATCACGGCACGAACTGCTGTATAAGCGACGTTACGATTCCGTTAACTACTTTGCAGTGCATCAGCATTTCACCATCGTCAAACGTCGGCCCCATCGATTTTAGCTTGGCAAACGTTATGCTCTTCTTGGCGGAGCCGTCATCCAGCTTGATGGCAGCGGTTGAGCTCACCTCGAAGGTGCGCAATTGGCTGCTGTCGTTGACGATATAATAGTCGTTTGGTACATACCAGTTTCCGTGCTCATCCTGTTCAGCAATGCCGTCTGCCTTGGCGGCATCGATCGCCGCCTGACCGGTCAAAAATTGCACGTAATCGATGTCGATGTAGTTTTTGCCGTTACTGGTATAGGCTTTTCGAACATAGCCGATACGGTTTTCCGTTACCCCGGCTGTAGGCGTGGGCGTGAGAACAGGCGTTGGCGTTGCAATGGGCGTCGAAGTTGCAACAGGCGTCGATGTTACGGCAGCCGTTGCAATGGGAGTTGCGGAAACAGACGTTGTGGGACCCGGCGGTTTGGGCGTACAACCGACAAACAGAACCGCCAGAGCGGTCAGAGCAATGCTTATCGCGCGTTTTACCATTTTAATGCCCCCAATCAATGCAATAAAAATCGGTAATCTCATTTTTTGAATTTTCGATTCCTTTTTCATTTTAATGCATCTATTATTGGAAAAAAAGCAAAATTTTCCGGTTGTATTTCTTTTATTTTGAATGGATATTTTGATGCTCCGCACTCTTTTTTTGCGATAATACGAGGTATTTTCGGATTAAATAGGCCGAGCCAAAAAAGCCGTCTCATTTTCACCGTATTTCGGCGGTCAAAAAAGCTTTTTCCATGCCAAAAGGCCTTGCGCATCGGGTGAATAAATACCTAGTTTTTTCGTATTTTTTAGGCATTTTAAAGCATAAAATATGCCGCGAATATTCCGAGGATTTTTTACGGATCCGAGTGCTTTTCATCCATATTCCTTTGATTTATTTTTGCCTGTACAAAGGCATTTTCGGGCATTTTCAAAGAAAATATTCAGGTATTTATTTTGCTCCGAAAAATACCCCTTTTTCAAGCGCTTTACAGGGAAAAAGCCATCAATAAACACGAGAAATATTTCGCCTATTTTTCTGTTTATTCCCGAATTTTCCCTACAAGTAATCTCCGCCTTTTTATCCGCTGTTATCAGCATAGACAATGTAAACGACTTGTTTATTTTGATGCTGTTTTATTTTGTGTCTGTCAGGCCTTATCTTAAAATTATCAGCTCTTTTTTTGAAATAATTCGAATTTATTTGCTTCATAGTAAAATTCGAAAATATACGCCGGATTTTTATAGTATCCACATATGAAATTCTTAAAATGATTAAGATATCTAGAAAAAGCCCGAAGTAATTTTCAAAAAATCCAAACGATCATTTTGTATTTTTCCAATCCTGATATTACCGCATTTGCTGTGCTTCGACGCGTTTGTACAGCCATTTGCATGCATCACAGCCCTTGTATCAGACCAAATTCGGTGTTACACTCAAATCAAACAACCCCGGGGGTCTGTGAAATGAGGAAATTCGGCGTATTCATCTTCATCTTAGGCGCACTGTGCATTGTTTCCGGCATAGTGGATGTCAGCTATGTCGGTTCGCAGATCTTAAAAGCGCTCAACAGTTTTGCAGTATTTCTGCAAGGGAGCAGTTTCGGCGTGAAGAATACAACACTGTTCCTATACGGAGGCATTGTCATTATCATTATTGGCATCGCGATGCTCGTTTTCGACAAAAAATCCCGCTGGCTTTGATCCCTGCCCTACCGCCCGCGTAAGCAATCAGGATTTTTTGAGCACCTTATCCCAACAAACGTGTAAGATCACTTCAAACCTCACGTCCCGTCTATAATAGGCGGGAAACACCGTACACAAAACACGTCAATATGTTCCATAATCCCCAGTCATAGCACGGCGCGCACCGCCATAGAATCCTTTACGAAACAGTGAATTGGAGGGGTTACCGTGGCCACATGCCCAAAATTGGAATGCAGGCACATCAAAAGCGATGACCGCACCATCGAGCAGCTCTTCTGCAAAGCAACCTTTCGGATTATGCAGCCCGAAAGCCCCAAGGTGAAGCTTGTATGCCGTTCGCAGGACGTGGATGAATACAAAAAATGCTTCGCCTATACCCACAGCAGCCGCCCATCCGTCGGATGAACCATTGCATCTCATAGTCTTCGTGTTATATTCATGAATTTACCGTACAGTACGGCTAATAAAGCTGTGCTTATTAATTTTAGCTCAAAAAGCCTAATACTTTAGAAGCCTCATCACTGACCGGGGAAAAAGCGCTCCGTCCATCATTTCTCTAAAATACTTCTTTAAACCCAATGCCACATTCCCTCCGCCCGTCATGCGTGCCTTCTCAAGAACGCATCGTGGCGCTTGCGCGGTATCTGCTCATCGTATTCGCCTATGCTCTGCGCTACCTTGTCCCACGTGAAGCCGTCAAGATACCGATAACGAAAGATTTGCCGCGTCATGCTGTCCTCGATCGTATCGATGTATCCAAAGGCAAGTGTGTACAGGTGCATGCAGCGCGCCAAAGCCTTTTCGATCATCTCGTCAAGATACGTTAGCTCCGTGGCGAACATCCCAAGCCTGTCCTGCACCTTCGCGCGCGGCGTGAAGGAAAGGACATGCGTTGTGGCACTCGAGCGTTCTGCCATCCTCTGTCTGCGCTCTGTCAGCTCCTCGATCTCCTTGCGAAGATACAGTAGCTGTGCGAGTGTATCCTTTGAAATCTGTCCATCCCATACCGACTCAAATCCCTGCTGCATCACAATACTCCCTTCGATCCAAGCATCCAGGCTGCCTCGGCAGCCTTGGACGTCCTCCCCCTTGAATACCTTTTCGGATGGTGGGTGGGTTGGCTTACAACCAATCCACGCCCTCATCCGGATCCACCACCTCGCGCTGCTGATACCGAAGCGCCGGATTCCTTTTCTTCCACCACTCTGATGCAGGAGCCGTACGTGTACCGCCGCTGTCCTGCTCGCGGGCAAGCCAGTTCGCAACAAAGCGCAGTATCCCCTGCTTCGTCTTTCGCCGGTTCGGCGATGCCTCTAGCCACCCGGCCATCTTTCGCAGTTCCTGCATCACGTTTACCGCGGGATACAGCTGTTCCCATCGCTTGCTCTGGGTAGCCGACACGGCAACGAGCGTTCCGTCCGAAAGGGGCAGCTGTATAACGCTATCTTCAGGTTCCGTTTGGGCTCCGAGCATACCTGTATCCTCTTGTATTCCGTTCTTATTCTCTTGTGTTCTATTGGGAGCAGCCGGTATCCGACCCTTCGCCAAAGGTTCGCCGAACGCTCCCCGATCGTCTTCTGCCTGATCCTGCGGTCTCCTGCTCTTAGGGCCTTTGATATTCATCCGGCCTTTCGCCCAAATCCGGGTTCGGCTGTTTGCCCCATTTCGCCCCATCTTCCCCCACCACAGCCTCGTTTTCTGCCAAAACCGGCTTGGATTCTGACCCGAAACACTCCATATCGCCCCACTTTGCCCCACATACGGCAACCTGTGTATCCGCGCCAAAGGGATCCGAGCGGTTCGCCTGCCCCGCCCGTTCTCCTTTTTTGGGCCTTCCCCGCCGCGCAGCCATACTTGTTGTGTCGCCGGTACGGATGTACTCACAGCCATCCGGTTTGGGAAGTTTACTTTTTTGGGGCTTGTCCACCTTCTGCCACAGATTCCAGTTCGTGAGCATGTAGTATTCGTTGCCATCCGATTTGTAAAACACCGCGGACATATGCGATGCTATCTCATTCAACGCCTTGTCCACATCGGACACGCGAAGCGAACTGTCATAGGGGAACACAACGGATTTCAGGTAATCCGCTTTTGCGCGCCCGCGCCCCTCGTCGTCGGCATGGGAGAATATGCCGACAAACAGCAGCTTCGCCAACAGCGAGAGCTTGGCAAAATCCTCGCTTTGCCAGATCTCGGGACTGATCATCCTCTTTCGTGCCATGCAACCCCCCGCTTTATACGAACACATCCACGCCGTAGAATTTGGCGTTCAGCAACACTTTCTCTTTTTCTGTCAGCATGCACAAAAAATCATCGAGTTTTCGGATCACCCTCTGTGCGCAAAGCGGGCAAAAACCTTCCTCTATGGTCGAGGCGTCCTTGTATTCGCCACAGACATCGCACCGCTGCGCCCGCACGAGGTTGTCCGAATAGCACTTCGGGCAGCTGTCGTACATTTTTCGGCATGGATAGCCGAAGTGCTCCAGCCATACGTCATAGACCTCATTGGGTTTCTCAAACACTGTCCCGCAATCCTCACACAGGAACATGAACAATCCCCTTTCTGTATACGCGCTAGATGCGCACGTCGTTTTCTTCCATGATCCATGCGACCACATCCCGCGCCGCCTGCACGCTCCACTGTTGCGAGCGTATACGGGATACCACCTGTTCTACTGTCTGCGCATCGATCGTCTTTCGCCCTTCACCCGACTTACGCTTAAAAACGTCGTTCGGAGTTTGCTTCACGTAGACCGCCCTTTCCATAAACGCTTTGCCGCATTGTTTACCGGCCTTATATCCTATGACGGTTTTTGGCGGTTAGCCCACCTTTTAAGTGCTTGTCCACACAATCCCCACAATCTGTATACGTTGCCTCCACCGTCTTTTCACAAAGCTGCCCATCCGATATGCCCATCGGTTGTATAAAACGCTGCCATTTCCAACTTCGGAATGCGTTTACGATGTATACACAGCAAAGTATTCCCGCCTTGAAAAGGCTTGCCTAGCCATATTATTGCTATCTGCGTTTATAGTATCAACTCTTACTGCGTTTGTCAACTCGTTTAGCGTTATTTTTCAGCGTAATTTTCAACGCATATTGCGATTGTGGATTTTCTGTGGTTAAATAAATCGGAAGTGCCTAGCAGAGGGCTTTTGTGTGAAAAGAAAGCTTCAAACGCCTCCGCTCGGGAAATGCAGATGGATATGAATACTTACGATAGGGGGAAAAGCAATTGTTTCGTATTCGCTTGAAAACCTTACGGGAAAACTCAGGCTTGTCGCAATCGGCGCTGGCACAGAATCTTGGGGTAAAGCAGTCCACTGTAGGTGGTTGGGAAAGCGGTAACCGCGAACCCAATTTTGACACGCTTTCCAAGATCGCCGATTTGTTTGGCGTGTCGGCGGACTACCTCTTGGGCCGCACCGAGAGCCCGCTGTATGCGCATGCCGTAAAGGCTGAAAGCGGAAAGTCCCTCACCGTTTTGGATGCAAAAAAAGAAGCCCCCACTGCCGGAGAGCTCCAAGATCTCGAGCAAGCTATTCGCCGTGCGATTCCTTTAGACGACGCGCCTCAAACGCCGGACATTCTTTCGTACATTCGCTTGATTGTCCGCGAAGAATTGGGCAAAAACGGGGGCAGCGGTAATTAACAATGATACTGTCATCTGCAATTATCACCGTTTGACTTATTTCTTCGCATACCAACAATATCTTCTCAGACGGCATCTTCAACTTCCCCCCTTGTTACATTGCCAGGACTCACAGGGATAGTAAAGTAACCTCCTATGACGCAATCATACTGCAAAACACCATATCCTTGCACGCGAATACGCGTGTTTTTATATTTGGTTCATTTACTGAAAGCGCTTGCATTTCCCGCGGCATTCATTGACTGCAACCTCAGAAGTCCTGCTTTTTTATGGAATATAAGAACATATGTTCGTGTTTTTATCATAGTATCTCGATGTATGACTGTCAATGAGGCGGATTTTGTCGAAACCGTTATTGCACTCTTTTTGAAGCGTGCTGAGAGGACGTTCCTCTTTTAGTTACATCCCAATGCAACAAGCGCAACATCAGCGTAAATCCGGCTTAACCTTGGGAGATTGGGAAGCGGATGATGTAACCATATCAGCAACAAGCACAAACTCAAGATGGGTGAAGCCTTTTCCTTCATCGGACGGTGGGTGGGTATAGATAAAATGCGTTGATTCTTTGAATCTCATCCAGCTCGCTTATCACCCATCGGGTGCGCTCGCTTCGGTTCTCACACTGGGGGTTCAAGGTGGCTTGACCCCCTTGCGGGGTCAGGGGCAGTGTCCCTTTCCTTATCGGGCGGTGGGTGGGTATAGATTTTTACCTCTCAGAAAGACATGGGCTCAACTACGCTGATTCTGACCTCTCCGAAAGACACGGATTCGGGCGATGCATGTTTGCTTGCCCTCATCTCGTGCTTTCGGAACCTTCAGCTCGCTTCATCGGTACTCTGTTCGCAATGGTCGTCTACTTTCGCTACCGCTCAGCACACTCCCTTGCTCACAGAACTTCGCCTCGCTTCTCCCTTCACAGGAGGCGCGTCTCCGTTCCACCGGTGCGATTGCATTTTGAAACGTTGCAGACTGACAACCGGAGCAGCGAATAGAGAAGAAGTGCCCCCGGTCTCCCGGGGGCTTGACGTATATTACTCTCTATTCATTTTAATGGCAATACGAGCAGGGTGAATACCCCTGGTTCTTGGCGAGTGAGACGTTGTAGATCAAAAATGACTTATCATGGTCGTAGTGCGTACAATCGTAGGTATGGTACAGCTTGGTGCCGTCGTCGGGGATGATGATCGCGGCATAGTCGTCAAAGAAATCGGATTTCACCTGCATCGTGGTAACCTGCCCCTGAAGCGTCGTTACATTCGATTGAAGCGAAGTGATGGTCGACGCATCCTGCTGCTTTGCCGAAGTTAGGCTGTTCACGGATTGCTGCAGCTCCGCGATCGTGCTGTCTTTGCTTGCAAGCTCCGCATTGACCGAGGATACCTTACCCAACGTCAAAACGAGCCAGACTCCCACACCTATGAGAACAGCGGCAAGCGTCCCAATGATGGCAATATACATCCCATTGCCCTTCTTGGGAGCAGGCTCGCCCTCATAGTACGGCTGCGTTTCTTTTATAGGACGTACCTTCTTCGCCTTCGGTGGCTTAGGCGGCTGGCCTTGGGGGTCGGAATCGTCGAACAGCTTCTTCTTTTTCGGCATGGCCGCAGGCGGTGCCGAATAAGTGCTTTGCGCGGGCGGTTCCTTAGCGACGGGCATGTCAGGGGCAGACGAATAGCTTCGTGTCACAGGTGCTTCTGTGACAGCGGCCTTTTCAGCAAATGAATAGCTTCCAGTCACGGGCGTTTTGACAACGGGCTCGGCTGCGGACGCATATGCGCCCTGAACGGCCTCCGGCTGCACCGCATCCGCAGAGGCGATCTCCTCTGCCTGTATAGCAGCGGGAGCCTCGCTTTGAGGTGCGATCTGTGAATGGCCCGAATCCGATTCGGCTATCTGCGGCAGCTTCTCCCCGCATTCGTTGCAAAAGAGGCCGTCATCCGGCTGTTTGGAACCACAATTTTGACAGAACATAGCTACCTCCGAAGAAAATGAATTTTGCACATTGGATCCTGTTGCAGCCTATGCTCTGCAGCCTCAGGATAACCCGGCTTTGTAACGTATCGTATAAGCAAAGAATATATTACGATTTATGGAATCTCAAGGGGAAATTTCAAAATAATGGGAAATGCATATATAATACAATGGCTTACTCATCAAATTCAATGGGACGTTGAGCCCTAAGCAACCGGATTGCCAGGGAGTTCAAGGGCGCGTAACGTAAAGAAAACGTGCCGGTGGCACGTTTTCAATAGAGCGGGAGCGGCTATGCCGCAAGTAGAAAAAGTTCTCCTTGATTTCCTTACTGGGTTGACGGGTTTAGATTACGCCTTCCCCACGCTTCCAAACAGCTTCATGTAATGCAGAATGACCGCTTTATACCCAACGTTGATCGTCCTGAACGGTCTTGCGTAAGCGTCGTTCTTAAAGTCGTCGTTGCGCATGATGTTGGCAGCCCCATGCCGGCACTCGGTGCCGACGTTGATCTTGCTGATGCCCATCGTGCAGACCTTCGCCAAATTCTCATCGCCCGTGCCGGAGCCTCCGTGCAGCACCAATGGCACATCAACCGCAGCCGCTATCTCGGCAAGGCGCGGGAAATCGAGGTGCGGCGTTCCGCTGTACACACCGTGTGCGGTTCCGATCGCGATTGCCAGGCAGTCAACACCCGTGCGCTCGACATATTCCCTAGCCAGCTTGGGATCCGTCAGACCCGCATCGCGGTCGACGTCGTATTGCAGCCCAACGCCAACGTGTCCCAATTCCGCTTCCACCGACACACCGCACGCATGCGCGACCTTCACGATCTCGGCAACCTGTTTGATGTTTTCCTCAAACGGCAGCATCGACCTATCTGGCATCACCGAGGTGTAGCCGTAATGGATGCACCGCATGGATTGCTCATATGTCGCACCGTGGTCCTGGTTGATGGCTACCGGAACAGTGGCGCGCTCGGCGCGCATACGGGCGACCTTGACCTGAAATTCCAAATCCTTTTCCGGAAACGCTCCGTATCCGATGTTCAAAATGACAGGGGACCGCAATTCCTCCGCGGCTTCGATGGACATCGCAATGTTGGCATCGCTGTCGTGAATGCTCGGCGCTATAACGCCGTATCCCTCTCGCCTTGCCTTTTGCAGCATCTCTTTCATGGTGACTAACATTGGCTCTACCTCACTTCGAAAGTTTTGGGAACTATATTTATTGTAATCCATATCAAGCATATGTAAATATAAAAGGTAATCTTTTTCCATCAATTGCATCTCGGTTTTTATGAAAATTCAAATGGCTCATGAATGCTCAATAAAAAGATGAACTGTATCAGTTCATCTTTTTGGAGTCAGCATCTTTCAAGCTAACTGGAATGAAAAAGCGGCCGGCACGGCATCGGTCGGCTTCAGCGGAAATTAAGAGCTAGAGCTGGAGCTGGAACTGGATCTGCGCCTGGAGCTGGAGCTTGAGCATCTCCTTCTGCTGCTGCAGCAGCAACAGCAGCAGCAGTGATGACGCCTGCGGCGTCTGCGTCTCCTAAAAAACATCTTTTTCCCTCCTGACTATACACATGCGCTTAAGGCACATGCATGATATATTATTCATGATTTGTTTAATTGGTAATGGAAAATAACACGGGAAGAAGATCTCCCGAGCTTTTTATATGCATTCATATTTGTACTATTTTGAATTTACTACCACCAAATCAGCAGCTACAGGAGAGTCAAAGTGGGGACAAATGTCTCCTCTTAATTTCCATCATTGGGCGGTGCGTTTAGATTCCCTCCGAAATTCACCGACTTTTTTCCAGTGACGGCATCTTTGAAATCTAAAAGGAGACCTTTTACGGTCTCCCAATATTTTTCTATTCTATGATCAGCCCCGCCCGGCTCCACCGCCACGCGATCCGCCGCCACCTCCAAAGCCTCCGCCTCCGCCGAAGCCGCCAAACCCTCCAAAGCCGCCACCCCGGCCTGCTCCGCCGCCCCGCGATCCGCCGCCACCGCCAAAACCGCCAAATCCGCCGAACCCGCCCGGCCACCTGGGGCCTCTAGGAGGACGCGGAGGACGATGATGATGCATTCCGCCAAACCAGAAGAACGGCCACCAGGGCATCCAGGGACGGACGATGGGCGGCGGGACGACTACTGTGGGGTCTGCGTTTCTATAATACCGTCTTCTGCTCGCGGCAGAGATGATCCAAAGGATGACCATCACCACGATCAGCACCACGAGGCCCAGCACGATATAGCCAAAGATCGCGAATAGCCCCATTCCATACGAAGGTTCGATCTTGGTATAACCACCCTGATAATACGGCTGTGAGGCGTAAATCGCCGCCACTTTCGAATACAGCGAATCAAACGTCTTTTTGACGCCGCTGTCATACTTCGCCACAGCAAAATCAGGCTCGAGGTCGCTGTTCAGGATGTTCTTCAAAACGCCGCTGGGCAGTGTGTTCTCCAATCCCCTGCCCTGCATGCACCAGTAATTCTCCTCGCCGATGGCAAGTAGAAGCAGCACGCCGTTGTTGCGTTCCTTGGAACCGATGCCCCATTTGTTGAACAGCTTATAGGCGTAATCCTCTATCTCCATGCCGTTTAAAAAATCCACCGTTACAATGACGATCTGCGCGCCGGTATTGGCAAACAGCGCGCTGTTTTTATTTACAATATACGCCTCGGTGTCAGCGCTCAGCACATTGGCATAGTCCGCAACGTAGAACGCGGACGTGGGCTCCACAACGTCTCCTGCCGCAAATGCTGTGGCGGGCGCCGCAAGCAGCAGAACCAGTGCAAGCAAGATAACGAAAATGTTTTTTTTGGTCACGTCTGTGGCCTCCTATTCAAACAGCGGAGCGATCTTGGCAAACGCGAGAACGCGCAGGATGTTGGCGGGAAACGCCTGTAGCTGCTGGTTGTACGCCAGCGCTTTTTGGTTGTACGGGTCGTGGCTGATGGTATCGTTCCGGGAGGTCAGGTTGTTGTAGAGGTTTGTGCGGTACCGTTTGTCCGCATCGCTCAAATTTACCGAGCCCATCGCCTGATACAGCGATGCCGTGGCCTCGGTCAGCTTGACGTTTGCCCTGTATTTGTCCGGAATGTTCTTTGCGTTGATCAGATTTTCCCTTGCGCTTAAAACCTGTACGATGGAACCGTCGTTCGCGGGAAGGTACCGTTTGGCCACCGTGACCAAATCGTAGGAAAGCTTCACCCGCTCGTTCAAATCGTTGGAAATGCCAAGCCCGTCGCCTTGTGCACCGGCTGTAAAGACCATCTCCACCTGCGCATACATCCTGTTGAACGACAGGTACGCACCAAGCCATACGGCGAAGACGATGGCGGCCACCATCACGATAACAGCCCCGCTGCGCCCTGTTTTTTCCATACGATCCGACCTCTTTCCATGCTATGGTACTAGTATATTCTTTGTCAGACAAAATCTCTATCTTCGACCCGCGCCGCCGCCGCGCGTACTCCCGCCGCCGCCGGAGTTGCTTCCAGAGCTTCCGCCGGAACCTCCGCCGCCGAACCTGCCACTGCCCGACGAGCCGCTCGAGCTGCCTCCGCTATGGAAGCCGGAACCGGTGCTGTGGCTGGAACTGCTGTGGCTGGAGCTACTGGAACTGCTCCAACTGTGGCGTATATCGTCATCATCCGAATGGCTTCGGACATAATCGTGGGGTACATGGTGTGTCTGCGGATCATCGCTGCCCGTTCTAGGCATGTCGGGATAGTTGTTTGCCGAATCCCTTATTCTGGCTCCTCCTCGGATCGCGATTGCGATTATTCCAATCGAGAAGAATAACAGCAAAAAGATCAGCCCGGCCGAGCCATCGCTTCCGCTTGTATATCCCCCATAGGACGGCGCGTAGGGCGTCTGCGTCCGTTTCACCGTAGCCGTCGGCGTTGGGGCGGGATTCTTCGATATCGCATCGACCTGTGCGTACAGCACGTCGAAGGTCTTTTTCACTCCGGCGTTGTATTTCTGCTTGGCAAAATCCGGTTCGAGGTTGTCATAGAGAATGTCGCCGATAGCGCCGCTGTCAAGCGAGTTCTCTAGCCCCTTGCCCTGCACGCACCAGTAATTGTCCTCGCCGATAGCGAGCAAAAGCAGCACGCCGTTGTTCTTTTCCTTGGAGCCAATGCCCCATTTGTTGAACAGCTTATAGGCGTAATCCTCTATCTCCATGCCACCCAGAAAGTCCACCGTTACGACCACGATCTGCGCACCGGTTCGCTTGTAAAGGTCCTGGTTCTGCTTAACGATCCATTTTTCGGTTTCGGAACTCAAGACTTTGGCATAATCCGCCACATAGAACTCCTTGGTCGGCTCCACTACGTCCCCCGCCGCCAAGGCCGCTACGGGGAATACCGTCAATATAAGGCAGAAAAGAACGATTCCAATTCCGCACCAACGCTTTCTCATATGTAACCTCCATCTGCTGGGCGGTCAAAACGATCGGAGGGGACGAGATCCACCTCACCCACCCTCCGGGGTTTGGGGCAATGCCCCAATAGGGGTTTCAGGGGGCGAAGCCCCCTGGGTTCCTCAATCGGGCGGTGGGTGGGTTTAGATTCTTCTTCAATGGCTCAACTCCAGCAGCTTCTGCTTGATCTGCCCTTCGATCTTCTGCAGCTCCTGCTCCGCCGCGCGCCGTTTCGCCGTACCATCCTTCTGGATCTGCACGACCTCGTCCAGCGTTTCGATCAGCTTCTGGTTCGTCTCCTGCAGTGTCTCGATGTCCACAATGCCGCGCTCCGATTCGCGCGCTATGTCGATCGTGCCCTGTTTGAGCGTCTCGGCGTTTCTCTTCAAGAGTTCATTGGTGGTATCCGTCACCGCGCGCTCTGCCTTCATCGCCTCTTGTGAATGCGCAAGCCCAAGCGCCAGCACCATCTGGCTCTTCCACAGCGGCACGGTGTTTAGAATCGTCGACTGAATCTTCTCCGCCATCAACACGTCGTTGTTCTGCACAAGGCGGATCTGCGGGGACATCTGTATGGAGATCATGCGCGTCAACGCAAGGTCATACAGCTTCTTCTCAAACCGATCGCACCTGGATGCGAAATCCGTGGCAGCCTGCGCGTCCTCCGCCAACCCGCTCTGCGCCGCCTTGTTGCGCAGCGCCACAAGCGTAGTTGCGCGCTCCTTCTCGAGCTTTTTCTGTCCCGCGAGGATGTACATCGTGAGTTCCTTGAAGTACACGAGATTCTGATCGTACATCGAATCCAGCATCGCGATGTCCTTCATCAGCGTCACCTTATGGTCCTCGAGCACTCCGCACACCTTATCCACATTGGCTTCGGCCTTGTCGTATCTTGCCTTGAGCGCGGCCAGCTTGTTCGCGGCGCGCCTGAAGAACGAAAAGAATCCGTCATCATCCTCGGCATGGAATCCCTTGAGTTCGACGACGAGCTTGGTCACCATATCGCCCACGGAACCCAGATCCTTCGTGCGAACCGCCTCGAGCATCCCATCGGAGAAGGACGACATCTTCTGCTGCGCTTGTGCGCCGTACTGCATGATGATGTTGGAGCTCTTGATATCGATCTTCTCGCTGAAGCTGTCGACCATCTCCTGCTCTTTTTCTGTAAGCTTTGTTTGTTCGATCTTTACCGGTTGGATCGCAGCCACCTGCTGCTCTTTGTTTTGATCTTCTTTCGGGTCAAGCGTCAGTTTGATTTCGTCCATCTCTCTCTGTTCCTCCTGTTTATCTGGTCATTGTTATCGTTATAGGTAAACCCGTATGCCTTGGCACCAGGAAAATATGGCTGCATCCACGTTAGCATCTAAAGCGACCTGCTTCGGATCTAGGGTAATGATTTAGACCTCTTCGAAAGATATTGGTTAAGCTTCGCTGTTTAAACCTCTCTGAAAAGTATGGGCTCGATCTGTGCTACCGCTTGCTATCGTCTGATGTTTTCTCGCTTCTTTGCCCACATAAGCCTTCCCCTCGAGGGGAAGGTGGCACGGTAAACCGCGCCGGATGAGGTGATCTCACCCATTACGATTGAATCCTTAAAGCTTCAGCTCAATCTCATCCTTCTTCGCATCTCCGCCGTTCGAATCCAAAATCCCCTCCGACAGCCCTTCCTGCTTGAGCATCCCTTCAAGCACCCGAATATCCGCATTGATGTCGATGGCCTCGTTCTGGAACAACGCATCCAACTGTTTGTCAAACGCGTCCGCCACCTTGTCCAGCGCCTGGGATATCGCGTTCATGGTGGAGCGTATGTTCTCGCCCTTTGTCCGCTGCTCCTCAAGCTTGTCATACGCTTCAAGCATCTTCTGCACAGTCGGCATGTAATACTGTATAAACCGGCGTACCTGTTTCGCCTTTTCAGGATGCGCCGCGATGTGGTCCAATACGCTTTGCGCACTGAGCGTCACCCGCTCAACGCTTCTTTTCACAGCCTGGTCGGATATGTTTGTATTTGCCTCGCGGAATTTTGCGATGTACGCCTGCCCGTCCTTTAGCATCGCGTCCGCTGCCGCGTCTCCGGTGTAAGCAGGTTCATACGGGATGGGCTGCAGTATGGTCTTGCATGGCAGCACCTTTTTCATCACAAAAAAAGCGCCCGCCGACAGCATTGTTATGATCACATAGTCCAAAATGCGGTACATCGGAAACATAAGCGCATATAAAATCCACATCGCGCCCACCGCGTAATATGGTAAGGTAGACGGAACCGAAACGCGCTGCATTCCCGGCGGGACCTCCTGCTGACTTTGCACATTTACTCTCACATTCGCTGCCATGGTATCCCTCTTTATCGCATTTTCAATTGTATCGTAATCGCATTCAAAATGGCTGTCAATAGCGGTATAAAGAAGACGAAATGCCCCTGTTATAACCGTTTTTTCCGGCCTCTTTACAAAGAATATGAATGGAACACGAATATGAGAATGTATCAATTCCTGCATCAATACAGCCTATAGAATAGTTACTTTCTCCATCCTCGTGGTTTGGCTCCCCGAATTTGGTTCTCGTGCGTATAAAAGCAAAAGCCACAAGCCCGTATAGGAAGTTGTGGCTTTTGTTTGGAGGGGAACATGAGTATAAGACATTTGGTTATATATCAGTGCCCGGCAGGTGCCCTTGATCAGCATCAAGGGGATATATAAACTGTTTTATAAGTTTATTCTGTTCATATATTTCCAAAACTCTATTGTAAAGCATATCCAATTTAAATGGCTTTGTTATAAAATACGATGCTCCCAGCTTAACGGTTTCTTGAATAACAACGTCATTGTTTAAAGAGGATAACACTATGACATCAAGTTTTTTATAGCCATCGTTCTCATTTAAGTGGCGCAGAAGCATAAAACCATCGGATTTAGGCATTACGATATCCAACACAATTAAATCCGGTGATCTATCTTTTAATATTTCTATTGCTTCCATCGAATGATGCGCAACACCGATGACTTCTACTCCTCCCTTTTTTGAAAAGTATTTTGAAACTGTTTCTATAAGGGCCTCATTGTCATCGACCAGCATCACCCGGATTTTATCATTCAATCGAAACAATCCCTCCAAAATACTTTTTAATAGGCCGCTTTTAAAATTCGAAATGATTCCGAATGGAATCATTTCGAATTTATCAGGCTCAAATCAGTCTTTCATTTCTGCTTCTTTCACTTCTTCGACCGGCACCTTACAGTACTCAACAACAATACCGGCAACTTGTTCGGCATTTACTTTTTCCGATGAGGAGGAAACCAGCCGCCTGAATTCCTCAATCGAAATCATATATCTGTTTTTTCTTTCCATAATCGGAGTCAAATCCTCTTGTATGTCTGTACTCTTAACTCTCAATCGATATCAATAATATACGATCGATGAAGTCAGGGATGTGCTTTCAACCTGCGTTGACCCGACATACGAGTAAAAATATGTCAGCAGCCTGTAATTGTACCCACTGTAGACATAATACTCTTTTGTCCACGTTCCGGTCGTCCCGGAAAAAGTTTGAGACCACGAATTGACGGATGTCCAATTTCCATTTTGGTATCTCTGCAGATACGATGTAATTTTCACAGAAGTGACGCCGCTATATGCAGTGATGGAGGCATACATGGACGCTTTGCCTGACCCATCGATATCCATCCAGTTCATCACTGAATTGATATATGTCCACATGGGCGTTACGATGGCTGCATCTTGGTTGACGCTCTCCGCCTTTGCCGCATAGGCGGGAGCCGTACTGCAAACCAGCGCGGATACTACCAACAATGTGGCAAACAGTTTCTTAAATTTCGACATACAAAATTCCCTCTTTTCTATTATGATTGTCTATATAAATAAACCGAAAAAGTACGTTATTTGTTACAAAATATGGAAAAAAAGGGCTTTCCGAATATCTGCTCTGTTGATAATATAAATCTTGTATGCTACATTACCTTTATATTAGTTCGCTGGGATGAGGATGATAAGGTGAGTAAGCAATCAACGGCTTTTCAATTGGCCGATACGGATAGATTTGACGGAGGACATCCAATGAAATCACACGGTTCCAGCAACGATCCTAATAAATCGCAGCTATTGGAACAATTGTATATACAATACAAAAGGCTTATGTATCATGTCTCCTTTGAAATCCTGCACGATCAATACCTGGCAGAGGATGCAGTCCAGGCTGCTTTTTTAAAATTAGCAAAAAATAAATTCAGCATTGAGTCCGTTTTGTGTAACAAAACGAAGTATTTCATGGTTATTATAGCAAGAAATGCATCGTTCGAAATCTATAACAGCAAAAAGCGGGATAATGTGGTATCTGAGGAAACGCTGCAGCGAATACCGGATGAATCGCAAACGCCATTGGACAATATATTGCGCTATGAGAGCATCCAAAGCGCTATGAAAACAATAGATACGAAATATTCCGATATCGTTGTCATGCGGTATTCGTATGGCTACTCGCTTTCGGAGATTGCGACGCTTTTCGGCATTTCGGAACAGCTTGTCAGGGTAAGGCTCCATAGAGCCAAAAAAATGCTGATTGACAAATTGAACGAGGAGCAATCAAGCTATGAAACAATCTGAATTAAACAATAAAATTTTCGATCAGGTATTACAGTATGCTGCGGAAAAGGAAATAGATGATCTCTGCAGCGATTTGCCGTCCGAAGAGGATTTGAAATCTAAAATTACCTTTTCGCCGTCTTTTGAAAATAAAATGGATCGCCTGTTCAAGTATGAACGACGCAAGCAATCGTATAAGAGGTTTGGCAAGTCAGCGCTAAGAGTTGCAGCGGTGATATTTGTTCTTTTGGCAGCTTCCACTACCGTGATATTCAGTGTTGAAGCATTTCGGGTACCGTTTTTAAACCTATTCAGTGTTACGAAAAAGGACTCCACGACCATAAACGTTGAAAATAAGACCGTGGATTATAAGGCATTTTCCGAGCAGGCAAAGGGATTGTTCCTTCCAAGCTATATTCCCGAAGGGTATACGGTTAAATCCGTAGCAAAATTCGGTCCTGTTTACGAGGTTTCGTTTGCCGACAGCAAGGGCAATATCATCAGTCTGAAGAAACTTCCGGGAGGGACATCGCTTGGCGTGGATAGCGAGAATGCCAAGGTGGAAAACATCACAATCAATAATGCGCAGGCCCAATATTATGAAAAAGGAGATATACATAATCTGGTTTTTAAGTTGAATGAGAATGCCTATTTTTTGACCGGTTACCTATCTCAAAATGAAATGATACATATTGCGGAGAGCATGAAATTGTATAATCAATAACTCCCCGTAAGCTACTTTGAAATGATGACCCGGCGTCAAAAGTCATTGCCAGTAAAAGCCACGAGCTTTAAAAATTCGTGGCTTTTTTGTTTTGAGCCAAGTGTCTATATGTCCATTCAATTCCATCGTTTGTGCAAAACTGACCTTCAAATTCCTTTACCAAAGCTCTATTTGTAAAGACAAAGGGTGCTTTTCCATTATTCTTTTAGGATAGTCCTGTTTTGACGACAAATACTATATTCGCAAACGGCGTTTACGTTGTTTGTCAGCAGGCACTGCAACGTATCTTCAAAACCAAATAGCGACCCCAATCCATTGACAAGAGAGGTAATGTATCGTGGACAACAAAAACCGTATGGGCAACGGCACGAATCGCAATCAGAAAAACCGTATGGACATCGGCAGCACGAATTGCAACTACCAACCGAGCCGTATGGAGACCGGTAGTACACGTGACAACCAGCAGATTCGCATGGACATTGGCAACACAGACTACGACGTCCAGCCGATCCGCATGGAGGCCGGCAGTACGAGCCAACAGGACCGTATGGATACCGACACAATCTACGGAAACCAACGGAGCCGCATGGATACCGACACGATATACGGTAACCAACAGAACCGCATGGAAACCGGTACGACCTACGGCCAACGGAACCGCATAAACACGGGTACCAAAAAACCGCAATAAGTAAGACACGGTAATTGCCAATCAACCTACAGCGGCAAATCGCAGGGTTAAGGGATGGGAAACGAAAAAAGCTGTCTTCTAGGCAGCTTTTTTCGTTTTGAATCTCTTGCATAAAAGTGGTATTTTGCGCTTGTTTTAAATTTGTAATTTGGGGAATGTTCATGTGGGAGGTGAATATTTTGGAAAAATACGATATTGCTCTTACCCTTACAGAAGCCTTGATCCAGTCGGACTTAATCGGCTTTGACAGCAATGACATCGGCAAAGAAGTAGCCGATTTGTTCAACAGTATCTATAAAAATATCAATACAAACGATAACGCAGCCACTCGCTAACGCCAAAAAAACAAGGCCGATTCAAGTGGCCTTGTTGTCTGTATAGTGTAAGCGCCTGAAGGCGGGGTTTCATACCCTGCCTTAGTCATTCCGTAAACTATATTCTATGTTTGTCGTACCGCTTCGCCGAACAGGAGGATGTCGGATATAGGGAAATTCATCTTCTGTATCTCTTTGTATCTCTGCTGTATCGCACTGCTTGCGAATGCCTATAGAACAGATATATAAGATCCTATTCCATCCGTTCCAGAATCTTTTCGCAAAGTTCGTGCGTGAGCAAGACATTCTGCTGTTTGATGTCAACGGACCGGTTCTCTACCTTGGCCAAAAGGGCCCGCACCATGGGGACAAAGCCGCGTTTTTCCAGGGTTGTCGTCCAATCGCCGAAGGTTTCAACGAATTTTCCGTCTTTGGTCAATGTCGTAAGCTCCGCCAGATTCTCCACTTTACTCGTGCCATTCGTTGTTTGAACCTCAAATACCTCCGTATTCGCCCCGCTTTGCAGATTCATACTCACAACAGCCGTGGTGTTTGCCGTTTCGATTTTTACCAGAGAGCGGATCAATTGTCCCTCTTTGTTCAATTTCACGCTCGAATCAAAATCCAGAATCTCATCATCGAGTAAATAGACGGCCGTATCAAGCGGATGGATGAATTCATCGTAAATGACGCGCCGTGCCTTGTTCCCGCCGGCTACCCGGTTCTTACTGATATAGATCATGTTCTTATTGGGTAAAGCTTTCAGCTTGTCAGTCATCGGGGCAAAGCGCCGGTTGAGACCGCTCATAAAAATCACATTGTGCTCTTCAGCGATTTTCAAAAGTTCGCGCGTTTCCTCCAAAGATTGGCTGATCGGCTTATCCATACAAACATGCACACCGGCGCAAAGCAGCTTTTTGGCTGTTTCAAAATGCGCGCCTGTTGCCACGTGGACAAAAGCCGCTTTCACCCCGGAATCAATCATCGCATCGATACCTGCAACAGATTCACTAAAACCGTATTGTGCGGCAATCTCCTGGGCTTTCTTTAGTTCACGTGAACAAACGACAAACTCATACCTATCCTGCATTTCAACATAGACGGGCACATACGCTTTTTGCGCTATATTCCCTACACCGATAATTCCAACCTTCATGTTGCACCTCCTGATAATCAATGGAGAACTGGTCAAAGACTCTTATCTGCTAAACTATGGTTGTAGTGAAACCAAAAACCGCCGCGGGGTTTCCGTGTTCTCTGTATAGGCGCCTATCCCGTTTATCTCTTGAGCGCCAGCTCATACACCGCTTGTGCAAATCCGCCTTCCAGATTCGTTGCAACAATGTGCTGCGCGGTACGTTTCATACTCTCTTCCGCATTTCCGACGGCGACTTTTATGCCCGCGTTTTCCAGCATGCATACGTCGTTATGGCTGTCCCCTATCGCCAATACGCTTTCGCGGTCCACGCCATAATACTCCGCCAGCCGTGCAAGTCCCGTTCCCTTCGTCGCGCCGGGTGCCGTGATTTCGATGACTCTTGGATTCGAGGAAGTTACCTCCACATCGCATACTTCCAACACTTTTTTTCTGACCTCGGGCAAATAGCTGTTATCGATAGAGATCATGATCTTCTGCGCCACGTCCCTGCATGCTTCGTCCATTGCCTCAATACCGTCATAGATGACCGCTTTGCACCGCACCGGCGCATTGGCGTCCGTATAGCGGTCAAAAATCGGTTGAGCCTTCCCGTTGTTCGTCGGGTCGTATATGCCCAGAAAATCATGGTTCCAGCTTTGCACGACCGCGCCGAACATGGATGCCGCTTCGATGATCCCTTTGAAATGTACGGGTGAAATACCGATTTTATAAGCGATCTCACCAGTCAACGCATCCGCAACGGCGGCCCCGTTGTTGAAGACCGCCATCCGGTCAAAACCGCCCATCTTAGCCATCTCTCCGCCCATACCCCATAATCTTGCGGAGCAGGCGCAAACAACGATGCCCGCATCCCGGGCATCCCTTACCGCTTTGAGGTTTACCTCGGGAACATAATACCCTTCCCCGAAAAACGTACCATCCAGATCAGTTACAACCAATTTTACCGGTGGCATACCATCACTCCAAAATTTTATTGTGTTATGTTTATGATAACAAATCCTGTCCCGGTGGGAAAGAATAAACTCGTTATTCTTGGAATCTTCATAATGGCAAAAGGATTTCGAAGTGCATATACGGCTCCTTCATGATCCAGCCTTAGGAGTAGAGCCCCTATCCTTCACTTCGGGGCTAGGGGAGGAGCATTTTCGTGACAAATGGCATTCGATCTTCCTGTAGCTCTCAACTGCCGGATACATGGCAACTAGAGTTAAAAAATAGGTACTAAAAAAGGCATAGCATCTACTGCAACGCCTTTTTTCCTTATTGTTGGTTCATGAGGGCAGCGCCTCCTGCCAAGACCAGGGGCAGAGCCCCTTCCTGATCGAGTGGTGGGCGGGTATAAACCCTATCTTACATCGGCCCGTTGCTCGGCTGTGATATATCGTTGAGCGCCTCGCCGGCAGATTGCTTAAACGACTGCTCTGTTGAGATATCGCCCAGCGAAACAATGCCCACTAGCCTTCCCCTATCAACGATGGGCAACCGTCGGATCTGGTTTTCGCTCATCATCCTTGCGGCTTCCTGCACTTCCATATCGGGGCTTCCCACAACAGGGTTCGGCGTCATGATGCTTGAAACGGTCTGCCTAACATTTGCGCCTTGTGCCACATCGCGAACAGCAATATCCCTGTCCGTGATAATCCCAATGATCCTGTCGCTTTCGCATACCGGTATCGAGCCCACATTGTGCTGTTTCATCAGCTGTGCGGCTTTTTCGATCGTGTCGTCCGCGGTAACAAACGCTATCTGGTTTGTCATGATTTCCTGAACTTTCATTCTATCCCCTCCATCGGGTATGTTTGCCCGTGAGGGGGATTTTTATGTTCGCCAATAGTCTTGGACAAAAAGGAAGTCCCCGTGCAGTATGAACGATATGAAGGACATAAAAACAAACCCCTTCTGCGGGAGGGCTTGGGGTGAGCATTTTGCTCGAAAAGTATGCATTCCTCATAGATTTTTGATCTTTGGGGTTTTGGACATAAACCAATCGAGCACTCAATATCATTACCGGAGAGAATCATATTCGATTTTCATACACTGGGGGGATCTCAATGAGTTATACGCATCCATTTGGTCAGCCTCAGGGCGCAGCGCGTGAATTTACCAATAAAATTAGGGAGATACTTGTCGCCGAGATAATAGCCATCAACGGTTACCAAAGCCATATCGCCGGTTCAAATATACAGGAGATCAATGACGCTTGGCACAGCATCATGCTGGATGAAAAAAAACACTACGGCTGGCTGTTAAAGCTATTGAGAAAATACGATCCGGGTCAGTATAAGCAATACACGCTTCATCAAAATGATAATCCAGGACCTAAAACCCCGATTGGAACAAAAAATCTGCCTCTGGACAATCAGGCCGTTCTCAATCATATCCGCGACGATATCAAAGGAGAGTTTGAAGCCGTAATCCTATACGAAGAGGAACTGCGTGAATTTCAGCAAATGGATATAAAGACTACCGTAAAAAACATCATCGATGAAGAAAAAGGACACGCCGAACATCTGACAAGACTGCTGCTCAAATATGACCCCGACGTATATGATGAATTGACATAGTATGTGCGGAACTCTGACCCAAGGGGACATGTTCGTTGCCCGCTTGTGAATCTCCTCCGAGTCTTTGGGGCATTTTATGATGATTTCAACATCGGGAAAACCCTCTTGTATCGCTATTTTCAAACGATCATCTCATTGTTTTGCCTTAACTTAATGATAGGGGCTATTTGCTCTATACGGCAATGCAACTCAGGTAGCCCAAATAGCAACTTGGCATGAAAATGATTTCCATAACATCATTCTTCTGCGGACGGGTTTGGGGTTACTATCACTATACCATCTCGCGTATCTCTTTTTTTGAACAAAAGAACCGTCCCTGCGTTCTCCGAAAACCATCACTGTGTTTCCCATTTCATACGGATAGAGATATATTTTTTAGAAAGAACGCTGACTGAATAGAATACCAATGAAAAGTTTTATAGTATAATACGAAGTAGGGTGTAATATGGCACAGTCGAGGTCGGCAGGCAGATCGGCGTGGGGCTCATCGCTGACAGGCAGATCTTTTTTGAGGATTCGGATCTTCATAGAGAATAAATCTTGTTATTATCCTTCTAAAAAGCAAGGACGGTGGAGGTTAAAATGGATATGCACGATATGAAGGCGTTTATCCACGATACAGTGGAACAAAAGCGGGAGGAACTCAAACAGATCAGTGAGTTCATCTACACCCACCCGGAGATTGGATTCAAAGAGGTTGAAAGTGCGGCGATACAGGTCAAATACCTGCGAGAACATGGATTTGACGTGAGGGAAAAAGTAGCCGACATGGACACCGCGTTCTTAGCAACATTCAGAAACGGCGAAGGTCCTCATATAGCGATCTTCAGCGAATACGACGCACTGCCGGGGCTGGGACACGCGTGCGGACACAATCTGATAAGCGCCGCGTCGATGGGAGCCGGCGTCGCCATCAAGGCCGCGATGGAGAAATTCGGCGTCAAGGGCACGGTTACGGTGGTGGGCGGTCCCTCCGAAGAGAGCGTCGGCGGCAAGATCAAGCTGCTGGATGCTGGATGCCTGGACGATATGGATGCCGCGATGGCGGTGCATCCGACTTCCGCTGTCAGCCGCGTGGCGGGTGGATGCAACACGATCTGCCAGTACGTGTGCGAATACCACGGAAAGTCTGCGCACAGCGGCAACCGCCCGTGGGATGGCGTCAACGCGCTGGATGCGGCGCTGCTGTTCTTCAACGCAGAAAACTATGCGCGTCAGATGACACAAGACGGTGTGCGCGTATATGCGAACATCGAAAAGGGTGCGAACAGCGCTCTGGGGTCCATCATCGACTATACGATGGTAAGTTGCTGCGTGAGTGCGCCAAGCTATAAGATGCTTCTGGACGCGTGCAAGAAGATCGAGCGGTGCTTTGAGGCTGGTGCCGTCGGCACAGGCTGTACCTATGAATTAAAAAAAGAATTGGGTTATAAAAACCGTATCCCAAACAGCACCTTGGGAGAATTGTTCCGCGCAAACTCTCTGGCGTTAGGGGAGCCGATGATGGACGGCATGCCTGCAGACAACGGCATAGAAGATATGGGCAACGTCAGCCATCTGATGCCGGCCATCAATCCGCACATGACCATCTACCGCAAGGAGAAGATTTCATCGCATACCGATTTCTTCCGCGAGATCGTGGGGACGCAAAGCGGCGTGGATTTCTTCATGCTTAACGCGAAGACGATGGCTGATACCGTGCTGGATCTGCTGACGCATCCTGAACTCGTGCAGCAAGCCAAAGAGGAGCTGCACAAACGCCTGCAGATAGAATACGGCGAGGGATATGAAAAGTTCATGAGATAGAAGTTCATGAAAAGGTTGCTCTCTGCTGCGCAACACAAATTACTTATACACTATTTCTATCCATACTTGTAAACTCGCTTCCGCTCGCACGCTAGCGATTCATCTGCTTCTTAGCAGCACTGACCCTTGCAGCCAAATGCCTGCCTGCCAGGCACACATAGCTGCAGCTGCCGCATTCCATGCACCTTTCAGGATGGAACCGTACTGTCTTGCCAATCTTGTCTTCATCCACAAGATCGGCTATCGCATGCACCTTTAGCCGTGCCGGACATACGGCGCTGCAGCGGCCGCAGCGGGAGCAAAGCTTGGATTCTTTGTAGTTGGGGTATTGGCTGGCGGCGATGAAATTCGCCTTTTCATCCACTACCGCATCGGGGTCTGCCAGTCTGGCATTCATCATGCCGCCGCCTGTAAATACGGCTGCCGCGCCGGGTGCCACCGCATTCATTACATCTTTTACCTTGGCGCCAAGACGAACCCGAACAACGCTGCCCGAATGGTTTCCGACATTCGCGACGGTAAGAAACCGGGTGTCCGCTTTTCGGTTCAGGCACACGGCTTCATAGATCGCAAAGAACGTCTGGGTATTTAGCACCAAAATCCCGTTTGCCGCGGGTATCGTGCCTTCATCCAGCTTAATGTTCAGAACGTCCTGGATGAGCGTTTTTTCCGCCCCGGCAGGGTAATAGTCCTTCACCTGGTGCAGCTTCACCGGTTCTGCAAACTTCATTCCGGGAACGTCCTTTGTAGCCACGGTGATGGAGTTGAATTGGACGCATTGGCTGATGCTCCTGATTCCCTGCATGATTTCATCTGCATGCTCCCTGAGCAGCCATTTATCATGGATCAAGCCGGGGTCACATTCCACACCGTTTACAATCAGGTGCTTTTGTAAAGCATTGGAACCCATAACGGTACGAATCTTTCGCGCTGTCGGGAAAGCTGCCCCGCCCATGCCAAACACGTTGTTGCGTTCCATACGTTCCAAAATCTCTTCGCATGACAGGTCTGATTCTATTGTTCCCTGCGCTGTTTCTCCTGCCAGATCATGCACAACAGAGTCTTCGGAAAAAGGAATCTTCTGATTTTTACCGAATGTCAGCGTAAAAGCCCATTTCGCACTGTTGTCAAAACGCTCCACCAACGAGGAAAGCATGTTGGATACCAGCACACCTGTGGTTATCCAAATTATACTTCCGCCCGCTGTCATCGGTAAAAATCCGGCAAGTAATCCGATCAGAAACCCTGCCGGCGGATTCGCCGTTGTCGTTACCGGATCGGTGATCACCAAACAGCTCCACAGCACCACGCCATAGGATACATAATTCGCCCAGGAAAGCTCTTTAAAAATCAGCAGCCCAGCAGCCATTCCCGCCATCATGCCAATCGCCGCGAAGGGTCTGATCAGTAGGAACGGCAACGAAAGCAATATTGCGATCGTAAGGAAAACAGACGGGACGAAAACGGGATATTCCATCCTAAACAAAAGCCCCAGCAACAGCAGTCCTACCATCGCCGGGTTAAGGGGGTTTTTGCCGGTGCCGCCCCACACATGTTTGCCGAGGATCAGTGCGGCCGCAACGCCCATCATTTCGCCCCATACAGGAACGCCGGGAGAAAGCGTGAAAAGCATCGCAGCGGTCACCGCGGCTGAAACGGCGCATGTGGGCCGCTTGAAACGTACAAAGTTCGCCGCCACATCCACTACAAGCCCGAACGCAAGCAGCAACGCAAATCTCCCTATTTCCGCTGGGTCTGCGATAAAGCGCGGCAGCAAATAGAGCGCCAGCACCAAGAAGAGCGCCGACATGAGGCGCTCATTGGACCACTTTGTTCGTATTAACGGCATTACCTTACACCTGCGAGCAGCGCATGGAACCGATGAAATCCGCGGCCCAGCAACATCATCGGGCATGCAACAGCCGTTTGTATTCCAAGCTTCTCGCATTCGTCCAGCTGTCGTTGTTCAACGTCCTTCTTGCTGTGAAACAGCACCCTTGTAACACCGGCGTTGGCCATCTTCGGGATCCACGGATCGGTATCATTCTTGTGGATGTAGTTGTATACGGTCTTTGGCACCTTGGGAAGCTGAGAAAAATCCGTATAGATCTTAATATCGACGTCGCCCGTAGCCTTGCTGTTGAACGCATACACCGTAATGCCGTTGTCGAGGAATGCCTTTAAAATCATCTTCATCGATGGGTCTGCCTGCAACGGGTAACCCATGATCAACACTTCGTCGTCCAAAAAGAAATCCTTGCTTAGCTTTGCCATTGCCTATTCCTCCATCTGCTTTCGTCCGTGCTGATAAAACGTACAAGCATATTAAATATATCCAGTTTATGAGGTATTTTCAAGCTGTGTACCTCTTTTATATCGTAAGTTGTATCATAACCGCATTCTAAATGCAGTAGCGGCGAAGTTTACAAGAAGTACTGCCCGTCATCCGATCAGGTAACTCGTCATGGACAGCGACCCGAGAACACATGAATCGTTGTAAACCGAAACACCGTCGCTTTCATCTGCCGCGCCAAGGACGTACATAAGCGGATAATAATGTTCCTGCGTGCGAAATGCCAGCTTTGCACTTTCCCCGGCCTGCTCGTATTTTACGGCTTTTTGGAAATCCTTTGTAAGAATGCTGTTCTTGATGTAACCGTCGAACTCCTCCGCCCAGGAATATCCCCCGTCCATGTCCCAGTTGATCATCGAAAGGTTGTGCACCACGTTCCCACTGCCAAAGACAAGCACGCCCTCCTCACGAAGCGTCCTCAGCTGTTTTCCTTTTTCAAAATGCTTTTCAGCGTCAAGATTCGCATCGATGCTGAGTTGAAATACCGGAACATCCGCCTTGGGATACATCCTTCCGAGCACCGACCACGTTCCATGGTCAAGGCCCCAGCTATTGTCGATTTCGGGTTTTCCGCCCAAAAGCTCCCTCGTTTTTTGCGCAAACTCCGGTGAGCCTTTCGCAGGGTACACAACCTCGTACAGTTCGTGCGGGAATCCGTACATGTCGTATACCATTTTAGATTTCTCCGCATTTTGTATCCGCATGCCGTTCGTATACCAGTGCGCCGAGACCGAGAGAATTGCCTTTGGCTTCCCGATCCGTTCCGCAATCGTTGCCCAGCCTTGGGTGAATCGGTTGTCCTCTATGGCGTTCATGGGTGACCCGTGCCCTACAAACAAAACGGGCATAACGCCATGATGATTTGCCTTGTTTTCCATTTTTTGCGGCCGCTGGCAGCGGCCTTGCCTCCTTTTCAAAACCTGGTTATGTAGAATTTTCATCCGCCGATTCCGCTATTGATGTGAACCAAAATTGGCGGTGGGCTGGTATAGATTTTATTCCTGATTCAGTTCGTCTCGCTCTCTATAACAGTATCGACCACGCAATACCGATTGCCGCTGAGCCTACCAAGAGGGGACAGCTTTTCCCAATCGATCTCCCGGCTATTCACAACCAATTCATCTTTCACATGCATCAGCTGCACCCGGCCGAGTATCAAATTTCCGGCGTTTGCACCCTCACAGGGACGCACGATTTGCTCCAGAACGCATTCAAAGGATACCTTTGCTTCCTCGATGCGGGGAGGCTGTATCGTTTTAGAAGGGACAAAGCGGATCCCCTTGATCAGCTTTTCGTCTTCCCCATAGGGCAACGGCCTTGCCGAATACTCCATGGCTTCAAGCAGTTCCGTAGAGACGACGTTTATCACAAACTCCTTCGTCTGTTCGACATTGATAACCGTATCCTTTTTCGTTCCGTCGGCCTTATTGACGACCGAAAAGGCCAGTATCGGAGGATGCCACTGCACACCCGTAAAAAAGCTGAACGGAGCCACGTTTAATTTCCCCTCGCTGCTGATCGAACAGACCCAGGCGATCGGCCTTGGAAGTATGCTGCTTGTTAACAGGTCGTGTGCTTGCCTTACTTCGAGTTCTCTCAAATCTATATCCATTCAATAGTCCTTCCCTTGACTCGCCTCTGGCGGCATATCTGGCTTGCTCTAACGGCATTGAACTTTACTAACAATATATCATCTGTACCATATCTTAACAATCGTATTAGGCATCTGCATCAAAGAGCTTGGGGCGGAGCCCCATTGCCTCAATCGGGTCGCGGCTGCTGAAGATTTTACTCTCTATCTGATGATTAATTTTTCGCAGATCTCAAACACTAATCAACGCATAGACAGATAAATCTTACAATTTCTCTAGAAAGGATACGCAAAAATGAAGGGCAAGCTTAATGGCGAGAATCGCAACGATGATTACGACAATATTCTGGAGCAGCTAAAGATTGAAACCGGCTCTACATCAAACACCGCAGATATCGACTCCGACAAGCTAACGACCCGACAAGTCAATACAACAACCTCGGCAACAATTATGCGGGAGCTGTCCGCCGCAACAAAAACAAACCGACCCGTCAGTCATAACACGAAATAATGGATTTGCAAAAGGAGCGACGAACACGCTCCTTTTCTTTGCACTTTGGAATACCCTTATATCAATTTCAGCCTATGCTCGATGTTTCCCTTTACGATTTGTTCTTTCCTGCATACGACCCCATCCCGCCAGAAACGGGGATGACGCTAAACCCTTGTTTTGCCAGTATCTTCGCAGCTCTCCCGCTCCTCATTCCGGTGAGGCACAATAAGTAATAGGTTTTCTCCTTTTTCAGATATCTTTCGGGATTTTCCAAAAGCTTTGCCGTTGGAATGTTCTTTGCACTCTTTATGCTGCCGCCTTTGAATTCATGCGGTTCCCTGATATCGATGATCTCAATTGTCCCGATAAGACCATCCAAATCGTTTACGTTGACAGATTTGCCTTTGTTTCTTTTCAAGAATCCGAACATTTATATCATTCTCCATTCATTTTCGCATGCTGTTTTGTGTTCATTATATACAATGTCTAAACAGCGTCTGTAACCAAGTCTCAAAATGGCCCATAATGTCTGCACGCTCTGTGGATTAATGCATATCATAAACCAAAAAGAACGAAAGGGCTGACAGCATGGACAAATCGCAGGATAACCGCATGCATGATGAAAGATCGCATTTACATAGACATCAGGAACGCCGTAACCATAATGTCCGCTTTACGAAGTTTAGGGATTATGGCCCGGCCCCTCTTGTTGTCAACATTGAGGAAGTCACCAAACTGAACAACACCTTTCGCACCGCTTTATGGACCGGATGCCATATGCAGCTTACGCTTATGAGCATCAATCCAGGAGAAGACATCGGCCTTGAGATCCATCCCGACGTAGACCAGTTTCTACGTATAGAAGAAGGCCATGGGGTTGTCAGAATGGGTCACAGAAGGGATCATTTGAACTTCCAGCGGAGAGTCTGCGACGGCTTTGCGATCATAATACCCGCCGGCACATGGCACAACGTGATCAATACCGGAAGCAAGCCGCTTAAGCTTTACTCGATCTACGCACCGCCGCAGCATCCGCATGGGACCATTCACGAAACCAAAGAAGCCGCACTGGCTGCCGAAGAACACCATTAATACTGATTTCGCCTCTGTACAAAGAAGAAGGGAGCGCCCGCTCCCTTCTTTTTGTGACAGTCCACATGGCATCACATCGATTCTCTGTTATCCAGGCACGAAGCTATGCTTTCTTGTCTGCTCATAAAAACCGACAACTGGACTTGTAGTATGCCTACAGTATCAGCTGCCATTTCATAGTATAATGGTGGAGAAATCATTAACGAGAAGAAGGCAAGTTCATGAAGCAAAATACCCTTGCGGCAATCTTAGGCGTAGGAATTTTGGTTGTGGTCGTTGTATTTGTCTTTATGTTGATGAGCGAAACGAATAAAGAAACCGAGGTAACCATCGAAAATGGTACGATCACCTTTTCAGGGCAGTACGGGACTTCTTATTCTCTAAGCGATCTTTCCGAAGTGCAGAAGGTAGACAGCATTCCCCCGATCGGCATAAAGGTGAACGGCGCAGCGATTGGGCAGGTCAAAAAAGGTGATTTTCAGGTGGAAGGCTTTGGGGTCTGCAGGCTGTACGTTCAATCGTCAAGCGGCCCTTATCTTATAATTAAGTTCAAATCGAATACCGTTATCATAAATTTCAAGGATGCGCAGAAGACGGGGGCTTTGTACGATTCGTTGACTTGAGATATACCGCCTTTTCTACTGGTCACAGATGACGTTTGGGACTCCCCTTATGACAGGTAAGAAAGCCTCGCTTCTTGGAGTTTTCCGATCGATTCGAACTATGCTATACTTTTCATATCGGCTGGCAGAGGTGAATCGCACTGAAAATATTGTTTGATCTTACGAAAACGGATAGCTGGAATTATAACAAACATCTGATGCGCTCCAACCCAAAACTGGGACAGGGTTTAACACAAAACTTGATTTCTATTCCCATCTATACGTTTTTGATCTTGCTCCTTGTGAATAGCCTGGTTCTTCATTATCCGTTTTACGTCGTAATCCTCATGACCATATTCGCCGGCGGGATTTCCGATTGGTATTTTTATTACAACCTGAAATCGCAGCATTCCAAGCAGCTCGATAAAATTGCAGGCTTTATCGGCGAGCATATGATAGAAATTGACGATAAAGGCGTTCGGGAATTCACCGCGATTAGAGATAGCTTCCATGCATGGGCGGATATGGACAGGGTTGAACGGAACAAGGAATACCTATACCTGTTTTGGGGCGCTACGCAGGCGCATATTATCCCCATACGGGCGTTCCCGTCCGGCAAAGAAGCCAATGATTTTTATAACGTGGCCCTGAAATTTTTCAAACAAAGCTGTAAAGACCACTAAGAATTCATAAGAGGATTTCGGCAGTGATCTCCCGGGTCTGTTAGCAAAGTATTACCCACAAGACATAGCGGAGGAAGCACACGCCTCACGCAGTGGCCGTTTCAAGAGGGTCGGCGTTTCCGAAGGAAATCGCCAAGGGGATTGCCAAGGGGGGAAATCGGAATTCCCCCTGACCCCTTGGCAAAGGAATATCCAACGTTTTTACTTCTTACATTGTTGCCAAAACAAAAGAACTGCCCATATGTTTTATACGTATGTCTTTTGTTTGTTATCTTGGGAGAAATGCCGCATCATTCTATCAAAGCCGTTAACTTCCCCAGACGAATTTAATCCAATATTGAAAAAGTGATTAAGGTAACCTTTGAAAAATCTGTCATAAGAGAATCGTTTACAAATTTGATCTGGAAGTATACCTAAGCGAGATAAAATGTTTATTCTATACAGATGTTTATAAATTTCTGCAATTTCTACAAGCTCGATTTCGCTAAATTGTGGTGAATTGCTATTGGATGAATGGGTATAAATATTTCGCGCATCTTTGATCTTTTCAAGTAACTCATTGTAATGTTCAGAGTTTGTTTCAGAATTTTTCTGTAATGCTAATATCCCTTCAAAAGTAAAGGCTTGCAGGGATTCCTTGAATGTTTGTCCACTATAAGTACAATATCTTTTCATAAATTTTCTATATTCTTTATCGTCAATACTTTTTATGATATCTTTCTTCTTAGCATTGAAAATTGCTTTCATTTGAGTTTCATCTGTAAAAGCAGACATATAGCCTTCAACTAATTGCATAGTAGCCAGAAATTTATTTATAGTAGCAATCTTCATTGTTTCATCAAGAAGAATTCTTTGATAAGCTTTGTTTGCCATGTTTAGTTTATCTGAATTATCAAACCAAGAATTCAATGCCGAACAAACATCAGTAAAGTCAGTAATTTTGAAAAGGATATGTCTTAAGTAACCGGAGAAGTCTATACTTTTATTTTCAAATAAATGTAAGTTGCTTATAGGATGATTGCAATAACCAATAAACTCAGATTTACCTTCTTGAATATTAAGTCTATTTATTGTTATTTGTTCGCCTGATAATATTTCAAAGAAACTAGTAATTTTACCAAAAACATTGTGAAAGTCAGAAACAGATAAAGGTGTATTTGACTGAAAATAGATTTCACTTCGAAAGCCAAAAGAAAGCCATCTTGTATCAAATTTAGAAGTTGGCTGAGATAAAAAAGTGAATTTTCCAATACAAGTTTCTGCAACCAATTTCTTTATTTCGATAGGTATATCAATTTTCTTATGCATTAACAAATCTATGTCATTCTTATTTACATCATATGGACACATTCCAATGAGTTCATATCCTTCTGTAATTTCAAATCTAAAACTTCTAAACTCAGATTCTTCATAGAAGGGTTTATCACCTATTATTGAATTAGATGTTAATAAATGGAGATTAGTAGTAAAAGTTCCATCTTGATTTGATTCGCTTTTGGCTCCAAAGTTTAGCAAGTCAAACATGCTAATATATTTACCGTTATCCAATTTTACAACAGCACAACAATAATCATTATTTTCAACTATCTGTATTACTTCTCTGGAGACATTCAATAATGTGATCTGGGTTTGATAATAATCATTGAAAATGATTGTAGCTCTTATTTCTTTTTCAACTTGGCAAATACTTATAACCTTTCCCGACATAATCTCGTTTTGTGCGTATTCCATGCTACTATGCTCCCTTTGTATAGCAAATAATGATATATTACCCTTTTCTAATATTATAGCATAGTAGAATAAAACAAGATGACGTATTTCATAAGCAAACATAGAATCGATTTAGCGACATGTACATCAAATCGCAGTCTTGTATATACTTTTGCCAAGGGGCCAGGGTGGGATTCCGATTTCCCCCCTTAGGCCCCTTGGTAATCCCCTAACCCCCTTAAAACGGCCACTGCGTGGGGCTGCCAGTGCGTGGACCTACTTTAGAGTATATATGGGGCTAGGGGCGGAGCCCCTATTCTTCATCGGGCGGTGGGCGGGTATAGATAACTCCGCCATAGCGGAAACGATTAATTTCAACTGTTTAATACTTTTAACCGTGAAACCAATAAGGAGTTTCAATTTTTATTATCTATCTGTCCATATAAGTATATGCTATAGTTTAGTATAAAGGGGTGTATTTCTTATGAAGGTTAGTTTCAATTACACTGCTGACGACCGATGGAATTTTGAAAAATATGTGATTCGAACAGTTCCGAAATTCCGGAGCAATTTTATTTTAAAAATTCTAAGTGTACTGGTCAGAGCGTTTATGGGATCGTTTTTTGGATTGCATTTAGGATTGTATTTAGCACATGATATCTTCTTCTATTATTTTAGTTTTTTGGAAATGCTAGTCATCGCAATACTTATCAGTCTACCGCTTGTTTGTTATTATATATACAAACATAAGTCCCGATATAAGAAAATGTCAAAAGACTCAGAGCATAAGGGGATGCTAACAATCGAAATCGATGAAAATGGAATCCAAGAATCGACAACTATCACCAAAGAATTTGTTTCATGGGAAGGCGTTCACCGCATCGAGCAGGACACGGAATATATCTATTTGTTCATAGATACTATAAGGGCATATGTAATCCCTAAACGGGTATTCCCTTCCAAAAAAGAATCCGAGGAATTTTACAGCATCGCCTTAAGTTTTTACAATAGCAATAAAACAAATAGAATTTAAAAAGCATAAATATCGAGTGTACGAGCCCCTTAGCAATCTCTCTTGACGATTCCCTTCGGAACCACTGGACCCCTTAAAACTGCCACTGCGTGGGGCTGTCAGTGTGCAGACCTTTAGATGTATATACTGGGCTAGGGGCGGAGCCCCTATTCCTCATTGGGTGGCGGGTGGGTATAGATAAACCCCACCACAGTGGAATCACAATACTTTTCCACTACCCATTCACAGCAACATTGGCAGAAAAAGCATAAGCCCCGCATCTTTCGATACGGGGCTTAAACTGGCTCCTCA
>CAZHNN010000010.1:0-79243 GCA_964533965.1 uncultured Clostridia bacterium
ACCAGTGACCCCATCGATGTGAACGATGTGCTCTACCAACTGAGCCAACAGACCGTTCTTTACAGCGTAAATTATGATACCACGCGTTCTGCCGTTTGTCCACCTTGAAAATCAATTTTTCAAGGGAATCGGCAAAAGCATCACAGCAGATACACCTTTACACCATATCGAATCCCGTTAAAAATGATTGCCTGAAAGCACGTGCTTCAGATATTGCCCAGTGTAGCTGTTCATATTCTCCGCCACCTGTTCGGGTGTCCCCGTTGCTACGATGTTGCCGCCGAGATCCCCGCCTTCGGGGCCAAGATCAATGATATAGTCGGCGGTCTTGATCACATCAAGGTTGTGCTCGATGACCACCACCGTGTTGCCGCCTTCCACCAGTTTCTGCAAAATCGAGATCAGCCGGTCGACATCCGCCATGTGGAGCCCGGTCGTCGGCTCGTCGAGGATGTACAATGTCTTCCCGGTGCTGCGCTTTGAAAGTTCCGTTGCGAGCTTCACGCGCTGCGCCTCGCCGCCGGACAGCGTGGTACTGGGCTGACCCAGCTTGATATAACCGAGGCCGACTTCCATCAGCGTTTCGATCTTTGATGCGATGCGCGGGATCGGCGCAAAGAACGCAAGCGCCTCTTCCACCGTCATATCCAGCACATCTGCGATGCTCTTACCCTTATAGTGCACCTCGAGCGTCTCACGATTGTATCGTTTTCCCTTGCAGACGTCGCAGGGAACGTACACGTCGGGCAGGAAATGCATCTCAATGCGCACGATGCCGTCTCCCTTGCAGGACTCGCATCGCCCACCCTTGACGTTGAAGCTGAACCGCCCGCCCTTGTAGCCGCGCATGCGAGCCTGCGCCGTCTGCGCAAACACGTCGCGTATCAGGTCAAACACGCCGGTATACGTGGCTGGATTGCTGCGCGGAGTGCGCCCGATCGGGGACTGGTCGATGTCGATCACCTTATCCAGTTGATCCAAACCGATCATGCCGTCAAACTGCCCCGGCCGCTGTTTGGCGCGGTTCAGATCGCGCGCGAGGGCTTTGTATAATATCTCGTTGACAAAACTGCTCTTGCCGCTGCCGGATACGCCCGTCACACAAGTCATCACACCCAATGGCACATCGATATCGATGCCCTTCAGGTTGTTTTCACGCGCCCCGCAAACCTTCAAAAAGCCCTTTGGTTCCCTTCTCTTTTCAGGGATAGCAACGCTCCTTGCACCGCTTAAGTATTGCCCGGTGACGGATCCCGGCGTACCCTCGATGTCCTCCACCGTTCCCTTTGCGATGATATTGCCGCCGTGCTCTCCCGCACCCGGCCCGATGTCCACGATCATGTCCGCTTCCCGCATCGTCTCCTCGTCGTGTTCGACAACGATGAGCGTGTTGCCAAGATCCCGCAGGTTTTTGAGCGTTTTCAGAAGCTTGGTATTGTCCCGTTGGTGCAGCCCTATGCTGGGCTCGTCAAGGATATACAGCACGCCGGTCAGGTGAGAGCCGATCTGCGTCGCAAGCCGTATGCGCTGTGCCTCGCCGCCAGAAAGCGTAAACGCGGTGCGGGACAGCGTCATATAATCCAATCCCACGTCCACCAAAAACCCGAGCCGTTCCTCAATCTCCTTCAATATGCGGTCTGCGATCAGGTGCTGTCGTTCGGTCAGTTGGATGCTGCGAAGGAACAGACGCGATTCCCGGACGGAAAGGTCACTCAGCTGCGCGATGGACAGTCCGCCCACCGTTACGCCCAGCACTTCGGGGCGAAGCCGGTTCCCATGGCAGGCGGGGCATGGCGTCATGGACATGTAGCTCTCGTATTCCTCTTTCGCCCAGTCGCTTGTGGTTTCCTTGTACCGCCGCTCGATGTTGGGGATGATGCCCTCAAATTCACTGTAGAAGGTACCCGAGCCGAATTCGCGCGAATAATCCACGCGTACCTTTTCCTTTCCGGTACCGTATAAGAATAGGTTGATGATCTTCTCGTCAAGGTCTTTCACCGGCGTATCCAACGAGAAACCGTAGTGTTTGCTTAGCGCCGTGAAATACAGATCAGCCATGCTTCCATTCGCAGCGCTGTCCCATCCGGACACGCGGATGGCCCCTTGTTTTAGCGACAGGTTCCTATCCGGTATGATCAAATCGGGATCGACCTTCATCTGCGTGCCGATGCCGGAGCATTCGGGGCAGGCGCCGAACGGGTTGTTGAAGGAGAACATGCGAGGGGTCAATTCCTCCATGCTGATGCCGCAATCGGGGCAGGCATAGTTGCCGGAAAGCATCATCTCTTCCCCGTTGTCCGCGTTTTTGATGATGACAAGCCCACTGGACAATTCCAGCGACGTCTCGATGCTCTCCCCGATTCGTCCCCGCGCGTCCCGGTTTACGACGACGCGGTCCACAACAGCCGAAATGCTGTGTTTGTTGTTCTTGTTGAGCTTGAATTCCTCCGAAAGCTCGTGCATCTCGCCGTCCACCATCACGCGGGCGTAGCCGCCCTTGCGCAAGTCTTCGAACAGCTTGGCATGTTCGCCCTTGCGCTCGCGCACGATCGGTGAAAGGATCAGCACACGCGTGCCGTCGCCCGAGGAAAGCACCGCGTCCGTCATCTGGTCCACGCTCTGTTGGGAAATCGGCCGCCCGCACTGCGGGCAATGCGGTTGCCCGATGCGGGCGTATAAAAGCCTGAGATAATCGTGCACCTCCGTCACCGTTCCCACGGTGGAACGCGGGTTGCGCGACGTGGTCTTCTGATCGATGGAGATGGCGGGGGACAGACCTTCGATCGAATCGACGTCCGGCTTGTCCATCTGCCCCAAAAACATACGCGCATACGAGGAAAGCGACTCCACATAGCGCCGCTGCCCTTCGGCATAGATGGTATCAAACGCAAGGCTGCTCTTGCCGCTGCCCGAAATGCCTGTAAACACGATCAACTGATCACGCGGTATCGTTAAATCGACGTTCTTTAAATTGTGCTGTCTTGCACCCTTGATGATGATCTGGTCGTTCATTTCCTCGTTTTCCGTCCTCCCGCAAAGCGCTTGGGCGCCTTGGTCTCTGCCACCGGCTTCCCTTCACGCAATGCATATATGCCATCCCTGAGCTTGGCGGCTCTCTCGAAGTCAAGCTCTGCCGCCGCCTGCTGCATCTCCTGCTCCATCAGATAGATCCTGGCTGCAACCTGCTCCGGCGTCATGCGATCCAATAGATCGCGGTTGGCCTTTTCGTCCGCAGCCCGCGAGATCTCCAGTATATCGCGCACGCCCTTGACCACGCTCTGTGGCGTGATGTTGTTCGTGCGGTTGAATTCAAGCTGTATCCTGCGTCTGCGCTCCGTCTCATCCAAAGCGCGCTGCATGCTGTCGGTCATCTTGTCGGCGTACATGATAACGCGCCCATCCACGTTGCGCGCGGCGCGGCCGATGGTCTGTATCAGCGACGTCGTACTGCGCAAATATCCTTCCTTGTCGGCGTCAAGGATCGCAACAAGCCCCACTTCGGGCAGGTCCAATCCTTCGCGCAGCAGGTTGATGCCAACAAGCACGTCGAACTCGCCCAGCCTCAGATCGCGTATGATCTCCATGCGCTCGATGGTCTCGATGTCCGAATGCATGTACCGCACGCGCATATCGACATCTTCGAGGTATTCGGTCAGCCGTTCCGCCATCCGCTTTGTCAGCGTCGTGACCAGCACGCGGTAACCCTTCTCCACGGTAACCCTGATTTGTCCGATCAGATCGTCCACTTGACCCTGAGCGGGCAACACCGTGACCGGCGGATCCACAAGGCCGGTTGGCCGTATGATCTGTTCTACGACCTGAGAGGCTTTTGATAACTCGTATTCGGCGGGCGTCGCGCTCACGTACACCGCCTGGTTGAGACGATTTTGGAATTCCTCAAACTTCAGAGGGCGGTTGTCATACGCCGCTGGCAAACGAAACCCGTATTTCACCAGCGAATCCTTGCGTGAAAAGTCGCCCTTATACATGGCCCGTATCTGCGGCACACTCACATGGCTCTCGTCGATAAACAACAGAAAGTCCTTCGGGAAGTAATCCAGCAGTGTATATGGCGGATCGCCGGGCTTGCGCCCATCAAAGTAGCGTGAATAGTTCTCGATTCCGCTGCAGAACCCGATCTCCCGCATCATCTCAAGATCGAAGATCGTGCGCTGTTCGATGCGCTGTGCTTCCAAAAGCTGATCCTTGGCGCGGAACTCCCGAACGCATTTGTGCATGTCCTGTTCGATCTGGTCCATGGCTTTTAGCACGCGCTCCGGGCTTGAGGCGTAGTGCGTTGCCGGAAAGATCGGCATGTGGTCGAGAATCCGTATCGGCATACCGGTCAACGGGTCGATCTCGCTGATACGCTCGATCTCATCGCCGAAAAACTCCACGCGTATCGCGCGCTCCCCGTAGCTTGCGGGGAATATCTCGAGTACGTCTCCTCTTGCGCGAAACGTGCCGCGCACGAAGTTGATGTCGTTTCTTTCGTATTGGATGTCCACAAGTTTTCGCATGATCGTCTCGCGGGAAACCATCATGCCGGGGCGCATCGAGACAGACATCTTCAGATACTCTTCCGGGTCGCCCAGCGCATAGATGCAGGACACGCTCGCCACCACGATAACGTCGCGCCGCTCGTTGAGGGAACTCGTCGCGCTGTGGCGCATCTTATCGATCTCGTCGTTGACGGTGGACACCTTTTCGATATAGATATCCCTATGCGGGATGTAAGCTTCGGGCTGATAATAATCGTAATAAGAGACGAAGTACTCCACGGCGGAATCAGGGAAGAACTCGCGGAACTCGCTGCAAAGCTGCGCCGCGAGCGTCTTGTTGTGCGCGATCACGAGCGTGGGCTTCTGCACGCGCTCGATGACCTTCGCCATCGTGAAGGTCTTGCCGCTGCCCGTAACGCCCAACAGCACCTGATCCCTGACGCCGTTTTCAATCGCGGTCGCGAGTTGATCGATGGCCTGGGGTTGGTCGCCCTGCGGCTCAAATGTGCTCTTCACGCGAAACTGTCCCATGCGGTCTCCTTTACAGTGACTTAAGTAAGGCAAATTTATAGTTGGCTTTGCTGAATCACAAAACCCGATAGGGTCTTGCCGCAAGCCTTATTGTAGCAGAGATTTCACAGATTTCAACCTATATGCGAAACTTTGTTCCCCATTTTCCGCTCATCTGCATACCGGATCGGAAATTTACACGCAATGCTTGCATTGAACAATTAACAAACAGTATAATTCTTTTTATATACATTTAAAGAGGTGGATTTTGTCATGACGGACACCATCAGGCAAATAGCCGCACGGCTGTTGGATACCCGCGAAGCCTTGGGCAAATCGCCCGAAGAGGTAGCCAAAACGGTAGGCGTCCCCGTAGCCGTCTATCTTCGGTATGAGAGCGGCGAACAGGACATCCCCATCGGATTTTTGACGTCGTTCGGAGAGGCGTACGACATTCCGCTGGCATCGCTGATCACCGGCGAACAGCCGAAATTGACGGCCTATACCTTCACGCCACACGGCAAGGGGCTACATGTGCAGCGCTATCCCGGTTATGAATACATGGCGCTTGCGCATAAGTTCATCGACAAAAAGTGCGAGCCGTTTCATGTCACGGTGATGCCGGAGGCCGGCGAAGTGCAGACGAACGCGCACAGCGGCCATGAGTTTGATTATGTGTTGGAAGGGAAACTGCGAGTTACCATCGGCGCTAAGTCCCTTGACTTGGAAGCCGGTGACAGCGTCTATTTTGATTCTGCCAGCATGCACGGCATGCAAGCTTTGGACAACGCGCCCGCCAAATTTTTAGCCATCGTCATGAAATAGAAATTTGGGAGTGTGTGATATGCTGGAACGTTTTTCGCAGACGAAATTCGATTCATATGAGGATTTTTACGACCATTTTGAAGTAAATGTGCCGGGGAATTTTAACTTCGGCTTCGATGTTATCGACGGCTGGGCCAAAGAAGAGCCCGATAAACTGGCGCTTGTCTGGTGCGATGACCATGGCGGTGAGCAGAAGCTCACCTTTACCGATTTAAGCCATCTTTCCAACCGGGCGGCGCACTATTTCAAATCGCTCGGGCTAACTAAGGGCGACACCGTCATGCTGCTGCTTCGCCGCAGGTGGGAATACTGGTTCCTCATGCCAGCGCTGCACAAGCTTGGCGTCCTCGCGATTCCCGCGACGCATATTCTGACCGTCAAGGACATCGTCTACCGCGTTGAGGCCGCATCCGTGCGCGCCATCGTCAGCCTGGACGACGACGAGGTGATGGAAAACGTTGAGCAAGCGGCGCAGCAGGTATCAGGCCCGCTGATGATGATCAGCCTGGACGGGAAACGCCCCGGATGGGACGGCCTGCATGAAAAGATGGCGTCTTTCCCCGACACCTTTGAGCGCCCCACGGGAGACGACGCCACGACTTCCCGCGACCCGATGCTCATCTATTTCACCTCCGGTACCACAGGGATGCCCAAAATGGTGCTGCACAACTTCACCTATCCGCTCGGGCACATCATCACGGCGCGGTTCTGGCAGAACCTGCATGAAAAGTCATTGCACTTAACCGTCGCCGACACAGGGTGGGCCAAATGTTCCTGGGGCAAGATGTACGGGCAGTGGATCGCAGGAGCGGCACTGTTCGTCTATGACATGGACAAATTCGTGCCTCTCAATCTGCTGGAAAAGATATCGCATTACCGTGTCACGAGCTTCTGCGCACCGCCAACGATCTATCGTTTCCTCGTGCGCGAAAAGCTGGAAGATTACGACCTCTCCGCTCTCGAGCACCTCACGACCGCAGGAGAGCCTTTGAATCCCGAAGTCTTCAACCGCATCTACCAGCTCACTGGGCTTAAGATCGCTGAGGGCTATGGGCAGACCGAAACCACGCCGATCATCGCCTCGTTCTCCTGGCTTGATATCCATCCCGGTTCCATGGGAAAACCGTCACCCGGATACGATGTGGAGCTTGTCAACGAAAGCGGCGAAGTGTGCGATGTCGGCGAAGAGGGCGAGATCATCGTCTTTACGAGAAAACAGCGTCCGATCGGCCTGTTCGCCGGATACTATAACGATGAAGCCAAAACCAAAGCAGCCTGGCACTACGGCGCTTACCACACGGGTGACGTAGCTTGGAAGGACGAAGGCGGCTATTATTGGTTCGTGGGTCGTGCGGACGACGTGATCAAGTCTTCCGGTTACCGGATAGGTCCCTTTGAGGTGGAAAGCGCGCTGATGGAGCACGACGCCGTTGTGGAATGCGCGATTTCGGCGGTGCCCGACCCGACACGAGGGCAGATCGTCAAAGCCACCATCGTGCTCGCAAAGGGGTATACGCCTAGCGAAGAACTCATTAAAGAATTGCAGGATCATGTCAAGCGCGTGACCGCGCCGTACAAATACCCGCGCCGCATCGAGTTTGTGGAGGAGCTGCCAAAGACCATCTCCGGCAAGATCCGAAGAGCGCAACTACGCGAGCAGGATAAGCAATAGGGGAAAATTGAAACAAACTGGATGTATAACGACTGAACTGAGCAGCATTCATGCTGCTCTTTTTACTTCTACGCCGGCCTACAAGTTTGGCAATATATTAACATGCCTATTGCTTTTCGCTTTCGAGGAATATATACTGAACATTGTTCAGAACATTGTTCAATTTAGAAAGGGGAGTATATAAAATGTCAAAAGTATTGCCGCTCTACATCTTATCCGGTTTGGTTGCCCTCGTTGCAATATACGTAGGATTGACCAGACATGCCTTATGGTTTATAAAGGATGTGAGAACCGCCGTCATTGTGTTGTTCTTTGCAGGATTTGTGATGTGTTCCACCGGCGCCATTATAACCTTTGTCTCGAAAGCGCCCTTTCATCCGCTCACCATACTGGGTTATCTGTTTGGAGCACTGGCGCTTTTTGCCGGGTTGACGCAATTGTTCCGCTGGCAAGTACCGTTTTTGCATGACAGCAACATTGCATTGATCGTAATTACCGTATCCATGGTAGTCAAAATCGTCATTGGCAGGCTTGCCCATTTGGTTGCCAAGTAGGCTGCCAACCATAGAGAAAGGATGTCCCAATGAAGCAGACCGATGCTAAGGAAAAGATTATCGAAGCAACCACTGCGCTTATTCGCGAGGGTGGCGGAATGGAGATTACCACACGGGATATCGCCAATCGGGCAGGAGTAGGTGTGGGATTGGTCAATTACCATTTTCAGACCAAAGAGAATCTTTTAAATATATGTACGCAGAGAATCATCAGTCTGATCATTGCGGGGTTCGATACCCTCTATAGCAGCCTTGACATGGCTCCTATCGATAAGCTGCGGTTTCTGGTAAAAGAGAATATGAAATTTCTTATCAAAAATCCCGGCATATCCCGCATGTCCATCATCAGCGATATGCTCTGTTCCGATCGTGGGGACAACACTTCCCAAACACTAAACGCATACTTCCCTGTCATCAAAGAGGTATGTGGCAACAAAGCAACAGAGAACGAATTGCTCCTGCTGCACACGCTCATTTTTACGCTTCAGGTTGCTTTTTTGCGGGGTGAGGTGTTCAAAGACTCCGCTCATTTCGATCTTAAAGACGATATGCAGCGAGATAAATTTTTGGATTCTCTGATCGATATGTTGTTTTCAAATTACCGTTAACCTGTTTATGCCCTGATTTCCCGGTTGCTGTTCAATATATCAAAAAAACCACCTCCGAAAAGCCGATCATAGCTTTTCAGAGGTGGTTCAAGCATTTTTTACTGCTGTTAATTCCAATCCTCCGCCTTGGTGCCCTCCGGGATCACGATCTCGGATGCCTTTTCCACTAGTTCTCCTTTGCGGATTTTGCCGTCCCATTCTTCCTGCGGTACCTCTTCGATGGAAACGCTGATGTGCGCAAGGTCGATGCCGGTTGCCTCATGCAGCGCCTTTCCTATGGGGACGCACACAGCGCGCTTTTGCTCCATGGTTCTGCCGGGCCAAAGCTTGATGATGATGTGTGGCATATTCTTTCCCTCTAGTCGAGCACGACGCAGGCCAGCACCACAAGCGTCTGTGTTCCGTTGTTCATCAGGTTGTGCGTCGCGCCCTTGCCGGTGACGAGGCAATCACCAATTTCAAGCGTATACTCCTTGCCGTCCTCGACCGCCGTTCCAATACCGCTGATAACATAATAGAATTCCGTTTCGCCGACATGCGGATGGTCTCCTATGCCGCATCCAGGCTCAAGGATCAGTTCGGAAAACACGCGGCATTTCGCTGGACGCTCCTCGTTGGAGCACAGATGGCGCATGGTCACCTCGCCGGGACCTCCTCGCATTTCTTTGCGAACTTCCGATTGTGTCGTTCCGTTTTTAAAAAGCATATTCGTACCTCCTCAATGTTCGACCCGTATGATATTGACGACCTTGATGATCCGAAGCTTTTTGATTTCGTCGACCGCTTGCCTGCATGCTTTTTCGCTGGTCGTATGCGTAATGAACACGACCGGCACGCTTCTATCCGGTCCGGGATCGCCCTTTTGCATCACGGCTTCGATGGATACGCCGTAGTCGCCAAGGATGCTCGCCACCCTGCCCAGCACGCGCGGCTCGTCCGCGGCTCTCGTGTGGATGAAGAACGCGCTTTGCCAATCATCGGCTATCTCCGCTTTCGGCGCGCCTTCCCATGCCCAATTGTAGCGGCGCCGCGTGGATTGCATCAGCGCGTGCAGTATATCGCCTACCATGGCGGAAGCCGTGGGCATATCCCCTGCCCCACGCCCATAGAACATCAATTCACCGGCTGCGTTGGCGTCGATAAAGACTGCGTTGAACGGCCCGTTGACCGAACACAGCGGATGGGACAAAGGAATCATGGTCGGATGCACCCTGACTTGAAGCAATCCTTCCTCCATCTTGCCAATGGCCAGAAGCTTGATGCCAAATCCCAGTTCTTTTGCAATGCGGACATCGTCCGCCGTGATCTTGGTGATGCCTTCGCAGAGTACGTCCTCTACGAACACACGCTTTTTGAACGCCAGTGATGCCAAAATCGCCAGCTTGAAGCGCGCATCATATCCTTCCACATCGTTGGTGGGATCGGGTTCGGCATAGCCCAATTCCTGCGCCTGTTGCAGCGCGATACCGTAATCCAGTCCTTCCTGGCTCATCTTGCTCATGATGTAGTTCGTCGTGCCGTTGATGATGCCCATCAGGCTATGGATGCGGTTGGCGGCCAACGAATCCGCCAGCGCCTTGATGATGGGGATGGCGCCCGCCACGCTCGGCTCGAAGTACAGGCCGACATTGTTGTCCCGCGCCGTCTGTTCGAGCACTTCAAAATGCTTGCTGATGAGCTCCTTGTTCGCCGTGACGAAACACTTCTTGGCTTTTAACGTGCGCAGCGCATACTCAAGAGCCGGTTCGGTACCGCCCATTGCTTCTGCGACAAGCACAATGGAATCATCTGCCAGAATGGAATCAAAATCGTCCGTCAGCAGTTCCTTGGGTATCTCCCGTTCCTTAGACAGGTCACGCACCAGAACCTTCGCTACCTCGATGTCAACGCCGTGGTTCTGCGCCATCAAATACCCGTTATCCTCAATGAGTTTATAGGCGCCTGTTCCAACCGTCCCCGCGCCCAGAAGGGCTATGCGCTGTTTCATCCTCAAACCTCCGTCAAGCGTTTCTCTCGTACAATATCTGAAGCCCCTTGAGGGTCAAGAGTTTGTCCACCACTTCAATGCTCTGACTGTCGCCCGCGATGACGTCCGACATGCCGCCGGTCGCGATCACGCGCGCTTCCCCTATCTCCTGTTTGATCTTGTGGATGATGTTGTCCGCCAACCCGGAGAACCCGTACATGACGCCCGCCTGCAGGGCATTGAGCGTATTGTCCGAGATTGCCTTGTCCGGCTTTACAAAATCGAAACGGTGCAACTGCGCCGCGCGGGATACCAGCGCGTCACTCGAACTGCGGATGCCGGGGGCAATGGCGCCGCCCAAAAACGTGCCATCCGCGTTCACCACGCCAAAGGTGGTCGCGGTGCCGAAGTCCACCGTGATGCACGGCCCGCCGTAGAGCGTATACGCCGCCACGGCGTTCGCAATGCGGTCCGCGCCTAAGCTTCCCGGCGGCTCATAGGCGATGTTCAATCCCGTGTTGAGCTTGTAGTTGACGAACATCGGCACCTTCCAGAAGTAGGTGCGGATCATGCGGTCCAACGTATAGTTCAATCCCGGCGAAACGGAACTGACGATCACACCGTGGATGTCCGACGCCGTAAAATGAAGATGTCCCAAAAACTGCAGCAGTGTGATGCCGTACTCATCGCTGCTCTTATCGAAACTTGTGGCAAGACGCCAGGAGGCGATGAGTTCGTGTCCGTTGAATAAACCGTTTTTGATGTTGGAGTTGCCCACATCCAATGCCAGCAGCATACGATCAATCCTTTCTGAGCTTGGACAGCGCCGCCATGATGGGGCCGCATAGCAAGCCGCTTGCCGCTGCTTCCGGTAAGCCGGAAGAGACGACAACCCCAAGAAGGACTGTCAGTAAGGTTTCAGGGGCAATCCCGATCATAGCCGCCGCTCTCGCCCCATAGAAAACATAGATGGCTCCGAGAACAAGCACCGTATTCGTAAGGGAAGCAAAAATTCCGCCTATAGCCCCACTGATAAGGCGCTTTTTGCCTTTGAGTAGCTTATCGAACAATTTATACATCAAATAGGCTGCGATTGGTACGACAAGCCTAGGCAACACGGACACCATTGGATTCAAAAACATCGGAGCTGTTGGCAGCCCGCCCAATGCAGCCTGATACATGCTCGTTGCACCAAACAGCAAGCCAAAGAACAACCCGTACCACGGGCCTAAGACCATTGCGCCGATTGCTACCGGAACCTGTACGATGGTCAGTTTGAATGGCGGGACATACGGATATCCAAGTCCGGTAAGTCCCAGAAGCAGCACGAGTGCGGTGATCATCCCCGCCGTTACGAGCTTTCTTGTCTTTTCGTTCATGATAACCCTTCTCCGCAAATTTTAATTGATTTATTATAGCAGTTGAGATTTTATAAAACAACATATCATGCGGGTTTTCCGTGTTGCCTTTGCGACGCCGCGTGACTATGCTACAATATGGCTATATCCCAAGTATGCTCATTGGAGGTACCCCATGATACTGTTGGATCATATCGGCATCATGACACCCGATTGCGATAAGTCGCTTGCCTTTTATCGGGACTTGTTCGGGTTTTCGGAGGGCGACCGCGTCGTCATCCCGCGTGACGGCGGGTTTGCGACGCTCCAGTTTGCCCACCTTGGCGATCTGACACTGGAGTTTGTCCAACCGCACGCCGGATGTGCGAAGATGGCCCAGCCACCCATCCATTTTTCGTTGCGCGTCGGCGATATCCGATCCGAGATCAACAGACTCAAAGTAGCCGGCATCCGGTTTGACCGCGAGAACGAGATTCCACTGACCGGGCGCTCCCCCAAGCACCACAACGCCTTTTTCAACGGGCCTGCAGGAGAACGGGTTGAGCTGATTCAGGTGGACGACTGATCGGTTAGTTCATCATGTAGATGTAATACTGCAGCACGGTGGCAAAAGCGATATAGCCGAGAAACACGAACAGCAAGATCGTACTCAGGGTATCCTTTTTCTCCGTCTGCCGTATCGTATAAAGCGTTGCCAGGATGCACAGCAGCAAAAGCAGGAGCGCTGCCATGCTGTTCTGCAGTGAGAAGAACGCATAATTCCAGAGCGCAGTGATCGTGAGTATTGCGATCTTTCCATATACGGCTTCTTTATCGCCCCGGTAGATCTGGCGCTGCAACACTACCGCCAGCATCAGGTACAGGATGATCCAGGCGATCATGAATACCATAGGAGGCGGCAAAAAGACCGGCTTATGCAAAGCCGTATACCATTGGGAGTGCGTGTCGGTGAACAGGACCGAAAACAACGCCGACAAGCCAACGCCCAACACAGCCCATATAGCAACCTTCAGCTGCTTTTTGATCCCTTCGCTCATCGAATAACCCTCCCAATCCCATAGACTGCGCCGATATATTCTATGCACGGCATTAAAGAGGTAACAGTATGCGAATATTGGTATGCCCCGACAAGTACAAGAGCTCCCTCTCCGCGACCAAGGTGGCGGAAGCAATGGAAAAGGGCCTGTTGGCCGCCAACGCGAATCTCATCATCGACAAGGCACCGATGGCAGATGGCGGAGACGGCACCGTGGACGCCTTTTTGTCCGCCATAGGGGGACAAAAGCTTTATGCCCGCGTTATGGGGCCGCTCGGAGAGCCCGCGGACTCCTTTCTTGGCATATTGAAAGACGAAAATACCGCCGTCATCGAGATGGCAGCGGCAAGCGGGCTAGCGATGGTGCCGCACGGCAAACGCAACCCGATGCACACCACTTCCTATGGAACCGGAGAATTGATTCGCCGTGCACTGGATTGCGGCGTGAAAAAGATCGTCATCGGCATAGGAGGCTCCGCTACCAACGAAGGCGGCATGGGCATGATGGCGGCTTTGGGCATGCGCTTTTTCGATAAAGACGGTGCACAATTGTCCCACACCGCAACCGACATGCTGCGCGTGGCAAAAGCGGATGCAACCGGGCTGGATCCCAGGCTAAAGGAAGTGGAGATCCTTGTGGCGTGCGACGTGAACAACCCGCTTTGCGGAGAAGACGGCGCATCGGCCATCTTTGGCCCTCAAAAGGGTGCCACGCCGGAGATGATTGCACATCTGGACAAAGGGCTTGGCAACTTTGCGCTGTGCATCCGGCAAGCGCTAGATGTGGACATATTGAATATTCCCGGCTCAGGCGCCGCGGGCGGCATGGGCGGGGCGCTGACAGCCCTGGGAGGCAAGCTCAAGATGGGGACGGATATCGTCATCGACGTCGCGCATTTAAAAGAACGCGCCGAGCTGGCCGATTTGATCATCACAGGCGAAGGCGCCACGGACAAATCCACTCCGTTCGGCAAGGTACCGGTTGCGATGGGAAAACTGGCGCAGGATGCGGGCATCAAATGCATCTGCATCGCGGGTTCCGTTTTGGAAGGCTACCGGAAGGTGTTCGATATGGGCGTCACGGCGGTGTTCTCCATACTCAGCCGGCCTATGTCCATGGATTCCGCCGTGAAGAATTGCTATGCGCTTGTAAGGGAATGCACGGAGAACGTCGCACGGGCGATGGGATTGTAAAGACCATTGTAAGGGCAATCATTGGCAGGAATGTTTTTAATATTAGAAACGAACTGCTATCCGGTTTTAGAAAAACAAGTTCCGCCCCTGCGATACGGCAGAGGCGGAATTTGTTTATCACGATGAAGTAGATGATGCTACGGGTCGACTGGATACCCAGTCGCCCTTTTGTTTACCTTAACGTCTGCGGTCACTCGAGCAGCTTTCACTTGTGAAGCTGCTGCCGCCGCACAGGCAGAGGATGCACAGCAGCCAAAGCAGCTGGTCAAGACCGCTGCGGGATCCACCGAATCCTAAGATTCCGCCGGAGCCGTCCTCATTGCAGCAAGAGAACAGGATTATCAGCGGTAGAATCGGGCTGTCGCAAAAGCAGTTCATGAAAAAACCTCCTTATCGAATGGACCTTCTGGTTGATGGGATCAACCGATTGGAGTCACCTTAGCAGCGCCTGCTGTCGGAGCTGAAGCTGTTTCCGCCGCACAGGCAGAGAATGCACAGCAACCAGAGCAAGTCATCAAGGCCGTTCCCGCCGGACCTTCCACCAAAGCCAAGTATGCCGCCGGTACCTTCGCCGCAGCAGGACATCAAAATAATCAGCGGAAGAATAGAGTTGTTGCAAAGACAGTTCATGGGAATCCTCCTTATGGAATTGTTATTGAGCACGCATGGCTCGCTTTATACTACGCAAACCAAGTGAAAGGGTGACAATGGGTCGAATGCTTCTCTTTTGAAGTGACGTATGTGGCATCCATTTTCTAAAATAGTGTCTGTCGTTCGTGAAGGCGAACATGGCACCGACCGCCTAGATTCTCGATCCCGCAGCCTGTGATATACGCGAAATGCCTTGGCATGTGGATGAAATCGCTTACCATCGGCTCGAAAGGCGTTGCACCTGAAACGTTTTTATCTTTTCCTTTTGGGTGGTTTCTGCTATGATGAGGTGAAATGTCTTTGAAAACGGAGGAAATCCCTTATGTCCAGTCTTACGATGGATAAACTGGTTGCGCTTTGCAAAAATCGCGGCATCGTCTATCCGGGTTCCGAAATTTACGGCGGCTTGGCCAACGCATGGGACTACGGCCCGCTTGGCACCGAAATAAAGAACAACGTCAAGCAGGCTTGGTGGAAAAAGTTTGTCCGCCAGTCCCCCTATAACGTGGGTTTGGATTCCGCCATATTGATGAACCCGCAGGTTTGGGTCGCGTCAGGTCACGTCGGCGGGTTTTCCGATCCTCTGATGGACTGCCGCTCCTGCAAGACGCGCTATCGCGCCGATCAGCTCGTCGATGAATATGCAAATCAAAACGGGATCGAAATCAAGGTGGACGGCATGACGCCGGAGGCTTTGGAGACGTTCATCGGAGAGCACAAGATCCCCTGCCCCTCCTGTGGCGCGCATTCCTTTACCGGCATTCGTAAGTTCAACCTGATGTTCAAAACCTTTTTGGGCGTGACGGAAGACAGCTCGTCGGAGATCTATCTTCGCCCCGAAACCGCACAGGGCATCTTCGTAAACTTCAAAAATGTGCTGCGCACGTCGCGCAAGAAGCTTCCGTTTGGCATCGCGCAGATCGGCAAATCATTTCGAAACGAGATCACGCCCGGCAACTTCATCTTCCGCATACGCGAATTTGAGCAGATGGAGCTGGAATTCTTCTGCATGCCCGGCGAGGACCTGCAATGGTTCGCCTACTGGAAGGAGTATTGTGTGCAGTTTCTTCTGAGCATCGGCCTCAATCGCGAGAGCATCGTGCTTCGCGACCATGAGAAAGAGGAACTTTCCCATTATTCCAACGCCACCACGGACATTGAGTTCCGCTATCCGTTCGGCCAAAAAGAGCTTTGGGGCATCGCGGACCGTACGGACTTCGACCTCAAAGCGCATTCCAAGGTATCCGGCCAGACGCTCGAATACATGGATCCCACCACGGGGGAGCGCGTGGTGCCCTACTGCATCGAGCCCAGCGTTGGTGTGGACAGGCTGACATTGGCGTTGCTGTGCGATGCGTACGAAGAACAGGAACTGGAAAACGACACCCGCGTGGTACTGCACCTGCACCCCGTGATCGCACCATACAAAGCGGCCATTCTGCCGCTGCAGAAGAAATTCGCCGACGTCGCGAAGGAGATCTTCGATGCGCTGTCAGCGGATTTCATGATCGACTACGATGACTCCGGTTCCATCGGCCGCAGATATCGTAGGCAGGATGAGATCGGCACGCCGTTCTGCATCACGATTGACCCGCAGACCTATGAGGACGGTACGGTAACAATCCGCTTCCGCGATTCCATGGAGCAGATAAGGATGGATAAAGCCGGACTGAACGGCTGGCTTGCAAAACAACTGGAGTTCTGAGAGAAACAACAAACCGCCGAATACGCTAAGTGAACCGCGCTTTAGCAAAAAGCCGTCCGTTTAGGACGGCTTTTTTAGTTTGCGGAGAACCGGTTGCGAACGGAAGGCTTGTATGCTAAAAGCATAAAGTCACTGTATACCAACGTATCAAGCATCATATTGAACTGGCGCTTTAGCTATACTATAATTATAAAGAGTGATCAACACATAACTTGGAAGGGCAGGCTTAAAAATGGCAGACAAAATCAAAAAACCTTCGGTAGTAAAGGCACAGGAACAGGCCATCAACGTGTATTGCAACAGGGTGGAAGGCGACCGGAAGGCTGTCATCCGCGATCTGTATAATGTCTTGTGCCAAACGCAGCCCTACGCCAGATACATGCAGGCTTCCGATATGACCGTGGAGGAGATGTACGGCATCGCCGAACGCCTGCGGTATGTCACAGGTTCCGGCTGGCTTGCGGCCTATTACATGCCCATCATGCCCTTCTGCCGCGCAAAGCCGCTGCGATATGTTTTAGCGCACAGACAGGAGCTCTTGGGGAACAAGGGGCCTGAGGCATTCGGCGAGACGTTCGTTCATCTTGAAAGGCTTTTTCTTCTTGGCTGAGCATATGCGGGAAAGCAGCCGGTCAAAGCGGCGGCTTCAGCCTGTTGATAAATCTATTCTATAATGCCAATTGATCATCAGCACAATATCGTTAACTTAATATTTATATTCTTTAGCCAAGGGGCTCGTGCGCGTTACGCGCACCGGGAGATCCCGATTTCCCCTTTGTCAAAAGGTTACACCTTTGAACTGACCCCCTGGCAATCCCTCCTCTGAAAGACACGGGTCAGCCTTCGCTGATTTAGACCTCTCCGAAAGACACGGATTCGGGCTGCGCTTATTTGCTGCCCTCATCTCGTGCTTTCGGAACCTTCAACTCGCCTCTTCCGTCCCCCGCGTTTCCTTGGAAACGCCAGGGCGCTCGGCTATGGTTCCCTTTAAACGGCACTGCGAGGCATTAGCTTCACCTATCTCGGAAAAAGAAAAGCAGTCCTCAAGCAAAAGCACTTGGGCTGCTTCTTATATCCCCAAATATTTATCAGAGTTTTATTTCACATCGGTTCCATTCTCGCATACGCCTGCATATTCGTCCGTTCAACAGGGGTTTAAGGTTATAGAAAACGCTCTCTCCTCCTGGTGGAAGATATGCAGATGACGTCGGACACATCCTATATGATCCATCTTCCTGCGGCGTAACCGTCGATGCGCTCACACCTCACCTGCTTTGCGTCCAATGCCTCGATTACCTCATCGCACAATGCCAGCATTCCTCATTTAATCAGTGGCTCCCTAGAAAAACTTAATTGTTAATTTATTGTAATATTGTTGCAATATTTATTAAACATATATATGCTAATTATACCGTGAGGTATTTCGGAACCATCGTTTTTGAAATCGCCTTATGGAATCTAAGAATGTGAGGTGCGCACTATGAAGAAGAGGACGATAGCTGCAATGTTGATACTGACACTTGCGCTGACTCTGTTTTCAACAGCGGCAGCGGCTTCACCGAGTATCCTTTTGAAAAGAGGTTCCAGCGGTGAACAGGTCAGGACATTGCAGACGTATTTGGTCTCCAACGGCTACTCGTTGGTTGCGGACGGCAGATTCGGCCCGATGACGGAGAGCGCCGTAAGGAAGTATCAGGCATCCGCCGGGCTTGCCGCCGATGGCATTGTGGGGCCGGCAACATGGAAACGTCTGGTTGCGGTTGAACATTTCATTGCGATCGCGAAAACAAGGCTTGGCTATAAATATGTCCTCGGTGGAAAAGGCCCAAATGTTTTCGATTGCTCCGGGTTTGTATACTGGAGTCTGAACCAGGCGGGCGTGAATCAGCCGTATATGACTTCCTCCGCATGGCAGACCAATACAAAGTATAGGAGAATCAGCAGCATGAGCGGTTTGATGCGGGGCGACATCGTGAGTTTCAAAGGCCATGTTGGCATATATCTTGGCAGCGGGCAGATGATCAACGCTTTGAACCCCGAATCGGGAGTATGTATCACCGGCACAACCACATCCTATTGGACGAGCAACTTCGTAAGCGGGTTCAGGGTCTTCTAAGGGATGCGGCTTAGCCGCTTTAAGCAGAACCACAATTCCCACGCATGGGAATTGTGGTTTTTTAACGGAGCAAAGGCACCTAAAAAGCGGCCCACAAGCAAAGACACCGGGGCCGCTTTCTTATATTCGCAAACATCTTGAATAGTTTTGTATCACATTGTTTCCGTTCCCGCATACGCCTGTGTGTTCGTCCCGTTGTTCCACAGGCGTTCAAGGTTGTAGAACGCGCGCTCCTCCTGGTGGAAGATATGGACAATGACATCGGACACATCCAATACGATCCATCTACCTGCGGCATAGCCGTCGACGCGCATGCACCTCACCTGCTTAGCATCCAATGCCTCGATCACCTCATCGCACAATGCCCGCACCTGAATGGGATTGGTACCGCTGGCTACCACAAAGCAGTCCGCCAGAATGGAGAGGGTTGATATGTCGATGATCTGGATATCCCTGGCCTTCTTGTCATCCAATGTCTTGGCAATGTACAGTGCGAGTTCTTGCGCGGTTTGCGTCACTATTTTTCCTCCTCAATTTTCTTGGTCAAAGCGCTCTTCGCGCTCTCATATATGGGATGGGGTATTCTTCCCCTTTTCAACAGGTGTTCCCTGCTTTGTTCGAGCGCCAGAAACGTTGCCCGGTACAGGCTCGTTTCGGAAAGCTTTCGCAGCTCCTCCACGCCTTCGTACCTTCTCCCCGGCTCCATTGCGTCAGAAAGGTATATGATGCAGGTGAGCTTATCCATCGATGCATCGCCCACAGTATGTGCCCGTATGGCTTCAAGAACTTCCTCGTCCGTTATGCCAAGTTCCCGCTGCGCCCAGGCTGCGGCAACCGGTCCGTGCAAGAGTGATGGGCTTTTTTTTGTATACTCGTCGACATAAAGACCATACTCATCTGCCAGTTGCAGGAGCTGCTCGTCGCTATACGAGCGCATCGCATCGTGCAGCCAACCCGCTAGTTCGGCTTTGTCCACACCCTCCCCATACCTACTCGCAAGCGCTTTGGCGGTGGCAGATACGCCGCGGATATGCCCAAACCGTTTTGGGGAAACCATATGGAATATCCTGCGCGATAAAACGTTGATGTCAATCCCGTTCACAATACACTCCATGTTCCCTAATATACCGCTCAACGGCTGCAGGCACAAGCCCAATCAGCGATAAACCGCTGCGAATTCGCTCCCGTATTTCCGTTGAAGACACCTGCATGCAGCGATGCTTCCCCAAAAGGATGCGCGCGCCGTATTTGCGCCTGAGCTCTTCCATCTTCTGTGCAACCTCCCGGGAATCGATGCCGCTGCGTTCGAACACAGCAAAATCGCACAGATCGAACACTTCCGGGGGGTTCTTCCAGGTCTCCAGCTGCAGCAGCGTATCCGAGCCGATGATGAAGGTGAAATGCGAATCACGGTACAAGCTCAGTTCCCTAAGCGTGTCCACCGTATAGGTAGCGCCGCTTCGCTTCATCTCCACCGCACAGGGCACAAGCTGAGGTTCATCCTGGCAGGCGGCTTCCACCATATTCCATCTGTCCTGCTCGGACGCCATGAACGGGTCATGCTTATGGGGAGGTATGCGGGATGGGATCACCCACACTTCGCCAAACTCAAATTCAGCCAGCGCCGCCCTTGCCATCTCCAGGTGGCCGCAATGTATGGGGTTGAATGTACCGCCTAAGATGCCTATCCGTTTGATGCGCCATGCCATCCGCGGCACAGCATCCACGGGCAAATACGTCCGTTCGATGGCCTATCCCCCCTTTTGACCGATTGATTCAACAGCGCAAGCGCCATCTCGTTCAGCCTTGCCAACGTCGGGTGTGACCGGCCGATGTTCTGTTGCGCTCTTTGCGTTTGTTCAGTAAGGCATATTATAAACCAATTGGCGGTAAATACAAAGATGCGTTTGTTTTCGCGTTGTATTTCCTGTTTATGGGAATACTCCGTAATGGGAGGAAGGAATATGTTGGATAAGAAAATGCGGCGCTACTACAGGCAGATCATGTTCGGGAACCGCAACACGCTTGCGCGTTCGCTGGATTTTATAGCGCTGCGCGTCATCGTGTATATCGCTTTTCTGCTGTGGTTTTCGCTGCAGACGAGCAACATCACGCTCTCATATGTGCTTTCGGCCATCGCCACGGGGATGGTATCGGTCGCTCTTGCGCTGTATAAGAACATCCGCCTGGACAGGTTTGTCGAAACACAGCGCCAGGAATTGTCACGCAATTACATGCTCGAACAAATGGTGTTGATGCCGCGTCGTGACTTCGTGCGCCTGCTGGGGGCATTTGCAAGGCATTCAGGCTATAAGGTGGAGCAAATGCAGCCGCGCGGCGTGCTTTGCCATGATGAGGATGCGAACGTCTTCATGCTTTTTGCAATGCAAAACCATCCGAAAGATGCCATCACTTCGCAGCAGGTGCTCGAATGCTACCGGTTCCTGCGGCAAAATGACATCAAAAAGGGCCTCCTGCTTTGTACCGCGCCGCTTTCCGAAGGCGCCGATTCGCTTCTGAACAAGCTGCCGGAGCAGCCGTTTGCAATTTGGGATCAGAACAGGCTCCTCTGTTTGGCAAAGGAGCTCGATCTTCTCCCCGATGCACAGGAGGTGGAAGAAGGCATCCTCATTGAGCTGGAGTCGAGGCGCATGCGCATGAAACAGTTGAAAAAGCAAGCCATTGGCACAACTCGGGTCCGCTCCTATGTGACCTGCGGCCTGGTGTTGTTCTTCGCGGCCATCATCACTGGGCAGCACCTGTATTACCCCATCATGGGCGCCATATGCTTCTTCATGGCATTTCTATCCTATTTCACCGAACACAACCGCAGGGTAACTCAATAGTGCCCTGTACCATGAAAAAAGGCAAAAGCCGATGCTTTTGCCTTTTTTGTATTCACACAAACGATACTACTGCGGCAACACGATGCGCGGCTGGTCGTGGTTCTTGCGGTATAGCACGAATTTCCGGCCGATGGCCTGCACGGGTTCGGCCCGAAGCTCTCGGCACAAGTCTTCAAGTGCCTGCTTGGCCAGGATAGGGCTTGTCTCCAACACCGTTCCCTTGATCAGTTCGCGCGCCGTAAGCGCATCATTCCCTTGCTTGAGAAGGTTCTCGTTGATGCCGCCCTTGCCCACGTGTAAAATTGGATCCATCGTGTTGGCCATGCTCCGAAGATACGCCCTTTGTTTAGCGTTTATCATTTTAATTCTCCCTTATTCCACGAAATCAAACTCTATGCCGCCCATCAGCACCGTATCGCCATCCGTTGCGCCATGTTCGCGCAGTGCGTTGATGATGCCGTTCTTGTTGAGCTGTTCGGCAAAATACCGCATGGAATCCCTGTCCTGCGGGTAGGCGCGCCGCATGATGCTCTCCACCAGCGATCCTTCGACCTCGAACAGCTTGTCCGCGATGCGTGTAACAGTAAATGTCTTTCCCTCTACCACCTGGTCCTCGTCAAACGTCTCGGGTTCCGGCGTTACGGGCGGGAGCGAATCGATCAATTCCGCGGCATATCGCAGCATTTCAGTCAGCCCCTTGTGGGTAGCGGCGCTGATGGGGAACACACGTATGCCGGTCTTTTTGACAGCCTTTTCGAAGCGCTTGAATTGTTCTCTGCCCGGATCCAGATCCATCTTGTTCGCCGCTATGATCATGGGTGTTTGTGCAAGCGCAGGGCTGTAATTCTCGATCTCCTGCATGATCGTGTTAAAATCCTCGACCGGGTCCCGTCCCTCGAATCCGGAGATGTCCACGACATGAATGAGCATGCGTGTTCGCTCTACGTGCCGCAAAAATTCATGCCCCAATCCCTGCCCTTCGCTTGCGCCTTCGATCAGGCCCGGTATATCCGCGACGGTATACGTTTTGTCATTGATGGCTGTCACGCCAAGGTTTGGATACAGCGTGGTGAAAGGATAGTCCGCTATCTTGGGCGTCGCACGCGAGATGGCTGCGAGCAGCGTGGATTTGCCGACGTTGGGAAATCCCACAAGGCCTATGTCCGCCACGGATTTGAGCTCCAGCCGTACCCAGCGCTCTTCCTTCTGCTGCCCGGGTTGGGCAAACCGGGGAGCCCTGCGTGTGGGCGTTGCAAAATGCGCGTTCCCTTTTCCGCCGCGTCCGCCATGCAGCACCGCTCTCTTATCTCCGTCGTCTGTCAGATTTGCCATGACGGCGCCCGTCTTCTCATCATATATCACTGTACCCACAGGAACGCGGATGGTCAGCGGATCGGCATTTTTGCCCGTACAGTTTGCACCTCGTCCCGGCGCCCCGTTTTCTGCGCGGTAGTGCGCGCGGTAGGAGAAATCCAACAGCGTTCGCATGCCGGAATCCGCAACAAAGACGATGTCGCCCCCACGGCCGCCATCACCGCCATCCGGGCCTCCATCCGGCACGTATTTCTCGCGATGGAAGGAAACGCTTCCGTCTCCGCCATCGCCGGCTTTGATGAGTATTCTCGCAGTATCTACAAACAAACTTATTTCCTCTTTTCTCCTCTTCGTTATCCCCGCCGGGGACATAAGAACCGGAAGCACCGGACGCATTCAGCCTCAGCCTGGTACAGCACTGTGCAACGATTTGCCTGCCAAGGCTGGAATCCTATTGCCATGCTGTTATCCAACATCCAGTTTGCCCGTAACCGTCTATTACATATCCGTTTTAGGTTCGGGCTGCGGCATTGGCTTCACGCGCTTTTTGTCCTTTTTCAGCCCGTCCGCATACTGCTTGCAGTACGCCCGCAGCGTACAAAGTTCGCATTTGGGGGATCTTGCGGTGCAGATGTTGCGGCCGTGGTTGATGATCCAGTGGTGCGCGATGCTCCACTGATCTTTTGGGATGGACTGCATGAGCTGTTCTTCCGTCTTTCTGACATCGTTGGCGTGAGCCAACCCCAGCCTGTTGGATACGCGGAACACGTGCGTATCCACCGCAATGGCGTCTTCTCCAAAGGCGTTGGATGCCACGACGTTCGCTGTCTTTCGCCCTACGCCCGGCAGCGTCTGCAGCACGTCGATACTGCGGGGAACCTCCCCGGAAAACTCGTCCCGAAGTTTTTGGCAGGTTGTGATGATATTCTTGGATTTCGTGACGTAGAACCCGCAGCTTTTGATGTAGGGCGCAAGCTGCTCAGGGGTCAGCTCCGCCATTGATCTGGCATCGGGGAACTTTGCAAACAAAGCCGGCGTGACCTTATTGACCTGCTTGTCCGTACACTGGGCGGAGAGGATGGTGGCGATCAATAGTTCAAACGCATTTGTGAAATGAAGGCCCGGTTTCGCATCGGGATACGTCTGTTTGAGGGCGTCCAAGATGTCATGTATCCTTGCACGCTCCGCAGCTTTTCCGTTTCTTGGCATGTCCATCCTCCATTCTATGTAAATTATACAAACTTATCGTGTTGTTTTCAATCGCCACCACGAACCGAGCGCAACATCTCGAGCATGCGCTCCCTCTGCTCCGGTGTGATCATGGGACTCATTTGGTCGATCATGCGAACCATTGCCTTCTCGTCAAACGTCCCCTGTGCGATACGCTTTCTCGCCGTCTTGTAAAAATCCTGCTGCAGCTCCTGCTGGCTTTTCCCTTGTACGGATTGCAAGAAGGTCGCAAGTTCCGGCGTTACGCCTTCCATTTGCTGTGCCTTGGGTTGCGGTCCGGCTTGCTTTCCTGTCTGTGCGTTATGCTTACTGCTCTTCAAATCCTTTTTCATGGTAATCCTCCCGAATAGGCTGTCTTATCCTATGCCGGCTGATTGAAAAAGGAATCTGATCTTACGACATTAATAAGGCCTTGCGGCAGAGTTACTTTAGGGTCGGACACATCCTAAGACCCGCAAGAATACTGTAAAACAGGAGGTGTAGCCATGCGTCCCTATCGCTACCGTGCATTGCCAAGAAAAAGAAAATCGCAGCCTGTCGAAGCCCCAAAGCCACCCGAACCGACTGCGCCGGAGCTTGACCAGCAAGCAGACATACCGTCTTCAATGAATATAAATAGCCTCGTCCAGATACTTTCAATGCTTCAGCCTTCAAACAAAGGCGCAGGTATGCAAGCGCTGCTTCCGTATCTTGCCCCTCAATTAAAATCCATCGCGGGACCTGTGTTCAATGCCGCAAACAGCGAGCCGATGTCGGAAGGCGAACGTATTCGGGCAGCAATCGCAAAGCATGAGAACAAATCCAATGTCTCTTCCAAGAACGTGTTACAGGCTTTGAAGAACCTGCCAAGGGATCAAAGCGAGCAGTTCGAGAAGGCTGCAAGCGTCGTAGAGAACATGGAAAAGATGCAGGATACGTTTGCGCAGATCAGCCGTGATCCGACATCGTTTTTGTCAAAGCACCTTGGCGCCCGGTTGAAGGAGCAGGCAAAGGACAATGGACCGCTTGTGGAAATGCTGATGAACAAGCAAACGCTCACACCCGAAACCCTGATGCCTGCGCTTATGAAGAACAACACGAACCCGTTTCTTTCCATGCTGATGCAGAACGGTCTGAACGGTCAGAACGGTCAGAACGGTCAGAATGGTCCGAACGGACTTCTGCAGTCCATGCTGTCAAACCGTAATCCGAAAGCATGATATGGGCACACAAAACTCCGCCTGCCTTTTTCAATCGGCCTCGGCGGAGTCTTCGCATTGGTTACCAACCACCGCTTCGTCAAAAAGCAACGCTGTCGATGTTATCACATACCCTTTAGCAGTTCGACCGCCTTTTGCAGCTGCGAGTCGGTCTTATCCGTCAACTTGACGGTTCCGTTGAGTACATCCGCGGGCAGCTCTACCACATGATCCGGCGTGATGCCGATGCCATGGATGCAGACGCCGTTTGGCGTGAAGTACCGCGCGATGGTCACATTCAGCTGACCGCCGGTGGACAGCGGGAACGGCATCTGGATGATCCCCTTGCCGTATGTCTTTGTGCCCACGATCGTGGCAACGCCGCGGTCATGCAGAGCGCCCACAACGATTTCCGAAGCGGATGCCGAATAGCCATTTACCAGTATGACCAGCGGGATACTGAGCTTTTCTTTATCTGAACTGTAATCATGCCGGTTTCCCTGCACATCGACGGTATAGGTGACAATGCCCTGGTCGAGGAAAATATCCGCGATCTTCACGGCGGAATCCACATATCCGCCGGGGTTGCTCCGTAGGTCGATGACGAGCTTCTTCATGCCCTGGGCTTGGAGCGCTTCGACGCCTGCCTGAACTTCCGAATAGCTGTGCTGGGAGAATTCGGACAGCGACAGATAGCCGATGTTGCCTGAAAGCATGCGCGTTGAAACGTATTCGATGGCCACCGCCGCGCGGACAATCTTCATCGTAAGTGATTTGCCGCTTCGGTCGACGGTTACCTCCACCTCGGTGCCCGAAGTGCCCCGCAGTTTGCCGGAAATCTTGCTCAGCTCGGTATTCGGTTCAACGGCCACGCCATCTATGGCGGTGAACACGTCGTTTTCCAATAAGCCGGCCTTCTGTGCGGGGCTGTTCTTATAGATGCGTGCCACTTTGGGCATCTTGTTGTCGTCGACCGAGATCACAACGCCAATGCCCACATAGCTCTCCGCATCCTGGGCGTTGGCTTCTGCCAGTTCTTCTTCGTTCAAATACCGTGTGTACGGATCGCCCAGACTGCTGGCCAGCCCATGTAGCATGCCGTTCTCGAATTCCTGCTGGTTCGTCCCCTCGTAGTAATATTTCTTTAAATATTCGGAAATCTCGTTATATCGCTTCAGAAAGTCGGCAGAAAGCGCGGAACCCGTATCCTTCTTATACGAACCCAGAACATATCCGCCGACAAATACCAACGCCAGTGCAAGCACCAGCGCGACGGTTTTAAGAGTGTTCTTCAAAATCCATCCTCTTTTCCGGCCAACAGCCGACATGCTTCTTCTATTGTATTCCACATCACGCATTGCTACAAGTGCGCAATCTTCCAGAATTACCCTGCTTTCACCACCGCACAACACAAATTAGCAAAAAGTGCCGGTGCAACAAGAAGGGCGATCATGCCTGTGCGCATGACCGCCCTTTTGGGGAGGGATTATACATCTTATACATCGCCTACTTGCCGGCTTTGTAGGACTCCAGAACACAGGCCTGATGCCTGGCATCCATCTTTTGGCCGCAGTGCGTCTTGCTCTTGTAGAAATGGATGCAATGTACGCCCTTGAAGTTGTTGCTGCTGCCGATGGACTCCGCACTGCCGTGCGGCATTCCGTTCATGCTCGCCGCGTATACGTTGTTGCCATAGATGACCCAGACGGGGCGGCGGTTCCATGTCCAGCTGCCGCCGTATACCCTTTTGAGCTTTGCCGTGTCGTTTGCTGTCAGCGGTTCGGAGTCGATGTGCAGATACCCGCCATGGCGGATTTCCGACCAAGATATTCCTGTGCGAACATCGATGACCTTAAAGGTCTTTCCGCGCGGTATGATGGTGTTCACCTTGCTCCATTCCGTCATCAGAATGCGTCCCTTGACCTGGCTGGCCGTTGCAATGGAAACCTTGATCGCATTGTTGCCGTACAGCAGCGCCAGCGATTGCTCGCCCAAGACGCCGTCCGCTGTGATTTTAGCAGCGCTTTGAAACGCCTTGACAGCTTGACTGGTCTTGGGGCCATAATCGCCCGTAACGTCGCCGATGAAAAAGCCGCGGCGTTTGAGTTCCGTCTGCGCTTTTTTGACCACTTCGCCGCTCATGCCGCTTTTCAGAAGGCGTGTGGAGGATTCGCCGGTAAATGCCCCGGAAACGGTGATACAGTCGCTGCGCACATAGCCCATCTTCTCTTTGTAGCTGATCTTATACCAACTGTTGACATAGTCCGTGACCCGCACACCGACCCCCGCGGACAATTGCTGAAGGATTTTGCTGTTCAAATCCCCGCTTTCGCGCATGTTCACGCCGTCGCGCAATATGGTGCCGTTGAGCCCTTCGTCGGTCACTTCAAAGATATAACTGCTATGAACATACCCGTTTAATATACCGAACGTTACCTGCAGCCAGCTGCCATCCCTACCGGTAATCGTAAGCGTGGCGCCTTCAGAGAGCTCCGCCACCACTTCGGAATCGGCGCTTGGCTGCGAGCGTAACACGATGTTGGCGCCCATTACGCGACCGATGCCCGATGCTGCTTCCGGCGTGTTAACACCCGAATTGTCATCAATTTCGCCGTCATCATCTTCTTCGGTGGGTACGCTGTCGTCGATGACGCCGTCGTCATCGCTCTCCGACTTGCTGTCGTCGAAGAGCAGGATATTTCCCATGTCGAATTCGTCCTTGATCTGCTGCTTGTCGTTCACCGGAAACAGGAACAAGTTGTTGTCGTCAAGGCCGGATGCAATAGCACGCGCCTGTGTAAGCATCATGTGTCCGAACAGAAGAAAGCAAAGCACTAAGCCTGTGAGCGTTCTGAGTTTCTTCAATTCCTTCACGCACTTCCTCCTTCCACATCGATGACCCCGCATTGTGTTCCGCTCAAGTTATTCCCAAAGTTTCAAATTGAAACCCCACATGGTGCCAATACTATCGTAGCTAATCGATTTTGTAAAATTCGCATTGTGAAGAAACAAGAAGAAAAAGCGCAATCCGTTGAGATTACGCCCACTCTTTAAAATATTTCAAATATCTTACGGAATTGTAACAATTAGGGATTTCAGACGCTTATCGCCATAATGCCAGAATCAGATGCTTACCGGCTTAACGCTCCAATCCTTTCAAACGCCTGTCGATCGCAAGCATATCTCGGAAGGAGTCCGCCTTCTTGGACGGGTCACGCAGCAATGCCGCGGGATGGAACGTCGCTATGGCAGGCCTTCCGTTCAGCTCAAACCATTTCCCGCGCGATTGCGTGATGCGAAGGTTCGGGTCTAGCACAAAGTTCAGCGCCGTAGCGCCCAACAGCAAAATGATCTCGGGGTTCACAAGCTCTATCTGGGCACGCAGATACGGAAGGCATGCCTGCGCCTCCTCTTCCCTGGGAGCCCTGTTTTGCGGCGGCCTGCATTTGACGACGTTGGCGATGTATACCTCTTGTCGCGTCATAGCGATGCAATCCAGCATCTGTTCCAAAAGAGTTCCCGCACGCCCCACAAACGGGCGGCCTTTCTCGTCTTCCTGTGCACCCGGCCCTTCGCCGATGATCATCAGCCTTGCTTGCAGGTTTCCTTCGCCAGGGACGGCGTTGGTCCTGCCTTCACGCAGCGCGCATTTTGCGCAGGCCACGATATCCAGGACAAGTTCCTCGTGGCGTTGTTCCTTTGTCATGATATTCCCCCTAAATGCTTCGCCGCACGGACGACATGCTCCATCATCAGCCAGCCGGTCACACTTCCGACGCCGCCGGGCACCGGCGTATATGCCATTGCATTTTGATAGGCGTCAGGATGGATGTCACCGCAGAGGTTACCGCTTTCATCCACGTGGATACCGACGTCTGCCAGTATTGCGTCCTCTTTAACAAACGACGCATCCACCAGTCCCCGCTTACCTGCGGCGGCAACGAGGATATCGGCGCGCCTGCATACCTCGGCAAGCGCTTTCGTTCGCGTGTGGCAAACGGTCACCGTGGCGTTTTCCTTGAGAAAAAGCATGGAAAGCGGCTTTCCGACCACCAGGCTCCTGCCGATGACCACGACCTCCCGTCCGCTCAGTTCCACGTTTTCAAAGCGAAGCAAGCGGACAACCGCTTCCGCGGTGCACGGGGCATATCCTTCGCCCTCTCCCATGAATACCGATGCAAGGGATTGCGGCGTCATGCCGTCGACATCCTTGCGGGCGTCCAACAGGCGGGATATCTCTTTTTCGTCCAGATGACCCGGCAGTGGCCGCATGATCAGCACGCCGTGGACCTCGCTGTCTCCGTTCAACGTTACAATGGCATCCCGGCATGCCGCCTGGTCGCACTCATAGCTTAGTACAATGCTCCTAAAGCCGACGCCCGCCTGCGCGCAACGGTGCATCAAGCTTTTCTCATAGGCTATATCGTCAGCCTTTTCACCGACGCGGACGACGGCCAATACGGGTGATATTCCTTGAGAGCGCAGCATGGCGACATCTTCCGCCACTTTTTGCCGTATGCTTTCCGCCGCCGCGTTACCTGTCAGTTCTTGCTGCATAGCGAAACTTTCACCGCCTCATAGATGGATTCACAATCCCGTATTCCCGTTTGGAAGATGCGCTGCGCTTCGCACAAAAGCTCTTGTGCCCTCTTTATGTCCTCCATCGCGTTGGCGTTGATCAAGACATTTAATAAAGCCGTTTCCAGGCAAGCCTTGCACAACGAGGCCGCGCATCCGATATCGCTCTGCACAAGCGGGCTCGTAACGGGTTGAAGGACAGAAAGGCAGCGAATGACCCTCTCGCAGCGTGCAAGCGTATTCATTGGCGGCTGGACCGCAACAAGCAAAGCTTCCTGTATCGCCTCATGCTTCGTATCCTTATCGAACGGATCGGATGACGGCAACGCGTATGCCTCGCTCAAAGGTAAGAACGCATCGGCGTCTTCCTCTATGCCCGCGATGAGTTGGCTACGCAGTATTTCGAGCGTCTGCATCTGCGTTTGGATGAGCTGCTCATATGCCTCGTACCGCTTTTTGCCGGTGGTAAATGCTGCCGCCATGTGCCCCAGTGCCGCGCCCAGCGCGCCCGTAAGCGCGCTTGCCCCGCCGCCACCCGGGACAGGTACTTTATCCGAGAGTTTTTGGGAAAACTCTTGTATCGTCCATCGTTCCATGGTTTTCACCTCGCACACCAGTGTACCGTCAAATCAAAGGCCGCGCAATATAGAAAAACTGCAGTGTGTATTATCTCATCTCAAAAAACGGGATGCCAGACCGTTTTATCCCCGGAAAAAAAGATGCCATTTGACATGTACGTCAAATGGCAATCTCTCTTATGACATATGCACTTAATTCTCGCTCCGCCAACCGTGTGCAGCACAGGCGGAGCAACTTTCAGACAAACCAACGGTTTGTCTGCGAAAAGATTACGCGTAAATCTCCGCCAGCAGCTTATCGATGCGCGCTTCGACTTCGTCGGTGGTATACATCTCCAGGCACTCGTCAACGGCTTGTTTGACCTTCGTCAGGTCCGCACGGCGGATCAGGTTCTTGATGGTGGGAATGGAGCCCGCGCTCATGCTGAACTCGTCGAGACCCAAGCCCAAAAGCAGGATGGCGCCACGCTCGTCGCCCGCCAACTCACCGCAGACGCCCGTCCATTTGCCCGCTTTATGCGAGGCGTCGATGACCATCTTCATCGCGCGGATGACGGCGGGATGCAGGGAGCGGTACAGGTTGGAGATCATCTCGTTGCCGCGATCCACCGCCAGCACATACTGCGTTAAATCGTTGGTGCCGATGGAGAAGAAATCCACGATATTGGCAAGCTTGTCGGCATTGATGCAGGCCGCCGGCGTTTCCACCATGGTACCGAGAGGCATCTTGTCGTTAAACGGAATGCCTTCCGCGCGGAGTTCCGCCTTGCACTCCTCGACGATATCCTTCATCTTGTAGATCTCCTCGGCGGAGATGATCATCGGGTACATGACCAGGATGTTGCCATAGGCGCTTGCGCGTAGAAGTGCGCGAATCTGCGGCTTGATGATGTCCAGGCGGTCAAAGTACATGCGAACGGCGCGCCAACCCAAGAACGGGTTCATTTCCGAGGGGAACGAAATGCATTCAGCAGCCTTGTCGCCGCCGATGTCCAGCGTACGGATGACGACGGGATGGCCCTTCATGCCCTCCGCCGCTTCCTTATACGCCTGGAATTGCACTTCTTCGGAAGGCAACTCGGGGCTGTTCATGAAAAGGAACTCGGTGCGGAACAGGCCAACGCCTTCGCCGCCGTTTTCCGATACTCCCTTGACATCGCCGGGTGTCGCTATGTTTCCTACGATCTCCACCTTATGACCATCCTTGGTCTCGGCAGGCAGCATTTTGAGCTGATCCAGGAAGCGCTTGTGCTCGAGGAACTTCTCGAGCTTAGCATTCAATGCCGCCATTTCGGCTTCGCTCGGATTGACGACCACATTGCAGTCGATGGCATCAAGCCCTACGATGTCGCTGTGTTTTACCCTGCTCAGGATATCGCCGGTTCCGACAATGGCGGGCAAGCCCATGATGCGCGCGATGATCGATGTATGCGACGTCCTGCCGCCCACCTCGGTCACAAAGCCCTTGACGTATTTCATATCCATCGTCGCGGTGTCGGACGGAGTCAGATCGTTGGCGAATACAACCACTTCATCGCGCAGGTTGTTCAGGGATACGCGCACGTTGCCGGTGACGTTGTCCAATACGCGTCCACCAACATCCTTGACGTCCGCAGCGCGCTCACGCATGTACTCGTCATCCAAAGATGCGAGAATACCCGCGATCTCCGCTGTCGCTTCCTTGACCGCCTTGGCAGCGTTCATCTTTGAGTTGTTGATCTTATCCAGCACCGACTCTTCAAGCATCGGGTCGGAAAGCATCATCAGATGTGCCCTGAAAACATCGGCTTCCTTGGCGCTGAGCCTCTGCTCTGTGATCTCGATGATCTCATTGAGCTGCAGTTCCGTACCCGCAATCGCTTTACGGAATTTCTCCTCTTCGGCAGCGCACTGCTCATCGCTGGTCAACAAGGCATCATCAATGACAGCCTCGGTGTGCTTCATGACAAACGCCTTGCCTATGGCGATACCCGGGGATGCAATAATTCCTTTCATCTTTAACACCTCTTTGTTAAGCGGCATTACCGCATATCTACTAAACAAAAGGCGGGGCCGTCGCCCCGCCAAATGACCACGGTACTGGCATCCTGTCTGTGTCGGCTAGGGTGCGTTTCCATGCGCCTATTGGGTTATTCTTCCAGATTGTCGAGAAGCTCGACCAGCGCGTCAAGCGCTTCCTTTTCATCTGCGCCCGTGCAGTTGATGGTAATATGGCTGCCCTTGCTTGCGCCCAAGCTCAAAACGGAGATGATGGACTTCGCGTTTGCTTCTTTGCCGTCCTTGAGCAGCTTGATGTTGCTCTTGAACTTAGCCGCTTTCTGTACGAACATGGAAGCGGGGCGGGCATGCAGGCCTGTCTCATTCTTTACAACAAATTGCTTTTCAACCATCGATTATTCCTCCTTCATCCGTATAATTAACCGAGCAGATTAAACTCTTTTTTAATGTCTTTGATCCCTTCGGGTGCCAAAGCCATGCAATGGTCCTTCAGTTCGCCCAAGGTCATGCTCTCGCGCATGGACAATGCTTCTATCAACATCGGGAGATTGACGCCGCTTACGCATTCGCAATTCGGTGTCTTGCCGTTGACGGGGCGGTTGATGTTGGCTGCCGTTACGTTGCAGGGGGTGCCGCCATACAAGTCAACGAATACCAGAACGCCGTCGTCGTTGTAAAGCTCTGCCAGTTTCCCGCGTACCTTTTCGTTAAAGGACTCAAAACTGTCCTCGCCGCACAGGCCGATGGTGGAGATATTCTTCTGGGGCCCCATGATGAGCTCTGCGCTTGAAAGAATACCTTTGGCCATATCCGCATGAGTGACGATTAAAAGTTGAATCATGCAATTCACGCTCCTATTGGATGAAAAATCTTTTCCGCAGTACAGTAAGCTTTTGCCTAATTACCACGGCCATATCATGAAAATTATAAGTTGCTGTGATTTCGTTGTCAATGCCAAAAAACAGCAAATTACCGTTACAGGAAGATATGAAAATTGGTAATAATCATGGTAACATGCTCGAACTTTGCTTAATTTCCTGCACCGCAAGCTGCAGCATCTCATCGCGGCTCTGCGCTACCGCCCAGCCCGGGATCTCCTCCCCTGGCGTCACTTTATCCGGCGTCAGTCCCTTTCCATTGATCTGAGCTCCCGAAGGAAGGATATATTCCGCTACCGTAAAGCGAATGCCGCCACCGTTTTTCAGAGCAGCGACGCGCTGCACGGTTCCTTTGCCATAGGTCTTGGTTCCGATGACGGTTGCTTTTCCATAATCCTGCAGAATTCCCGCAAGCACTTCGGACGCCGATGCACTCTGTTCATCAACCAAAATGATGATCCTTTTTGCAGACAAAGATCCGTCACCGCTCCGGTAGACCTCCTTGCGGTTGCCGGATTCGTTGAGCGTCAGCAGCGCCTGCCCTTTTGGAACGAAGACTTGGGCAATCGCAAGCGCCGCATCCAGCCTTCCTCCCGGATTATGGCGAAGATCCAATATGGCGGACCCTTTTTTTAAGGTATCTTTCAAAGCGTTTACCACCAGTGTTTCCATCCCCTGCTGCGTAAAGGAGCGGATGCGTATATAGCCGATGGTATCGCTGATCATGGTTTGCTCCACATCGGGGAACGGATCGACGGCGGAGGCGAAAACGTTTTGCGTTCTCTGCGTTCCGTTCCGGGAAATTGTGAGTTCAACTTTCTCATCCTGTTCCAATATCGGCCAGACAGCGCCTTTGTCCACGCGCATCCCGTTGATGGCGACGATAACATCCCCTCTGGCAATGCCGCCTACCTGCGCCGGAGAATTTTCCTGTACTGCAGAAACGTAGAAGCCCTGAACCGTGCGCACCAGTTCGATGCCGATCCCTATCGTCTTCTCCCCCTGGAGATGCGATGCAAACGATTCCATGTTCTGTTTGGTCAGGTAGGTCGCCATGGGGTCTGACAACGATTCCAGCATTCCCTGCACCGCAGCCCGGTCCAAATCCTCTGCCGTGGTACCGAAGTAGGCGTCCTCCTTGAGGATATCCATGGTCTGCTTCGCAATGATCAGGCTGCCGCGTCCCCACAGGAATCCCAGCATGCCGGAGAGGAACACTCCCAATACCGCGCAGGCGTATGCCTGAATCGTCCGACGTTTCACATGCGTTTCCCCCTTGACTGTTCGCTACTTAAACACATGCAAAAATCCGCCGGAGTATGCAATAAACTACTGACGATCACAACGGCAACCGAAAATAAAAAAGAGGCGCAATGCGCCTCTTTTTGTTGTTGGAATCAGACTCCCTGCAGATCGACGGTGACGCGGTATGCGCCGGGCGTCGCGGCTGCTTCGTACGCTTTTTGGATGTCACGCAGCGGGAACACCTTGCCCTCGAGAGAGAATCCGCAGTTGATGAGCTTCTTTGAAAGCAGCGTTGCGGAATCCATCCAGTCTGCGAGGTCTGCGCCGAACGTTCCGATGATCTCGATCTTGCGATAGTGGATCTCGTTCGGGTCGATCGCGAGTTCGGGCTTCGGATAGCCGGCCGGGAAGATGACCAGACGGCCGCGGAGCTTCTTGAGCATTTCGTAGCCCTGCTTGTAGGCAATGGTCGCACCAACGGCTGCGATGACGCAATCTGCGCCCTTTCCGCCGGTGAGCTGTTTGACAGCCTCGACCGGATCGGTGCTCTTGGAATCAACCACATCGCCGATGTTCATGGCCTTGGCGCGCTCGATCTTCTTGGGATCGATTTCGGTGATGATCACGCGGGCGCCCCATGCTTTGGCAACTTGCGCGTTCACAAGGCCCATCGTGCCTGCGCCGATGACGACGACGTCTTCCATCGGTTTGATGTTGGCTTTCTTGATGCACTGCACAACGGTCGCAACCGGCTCAAGGAAACCTGCTTCTGCCGCAGGAACGGAGTTGTCGATCGGGATGACGAACTTCTGGTCAGCCACGATATAGTCCGCGAAGCGCTTCTGCCCATAATAGCCGTCCGCGCCCGGTCCCCTGTGGCTTCTTGCCGTGCAGTCGCCGGTGTGTCCGACGCGGCAGTTGTAGCATTTTCCGCAGAAGCCGTGCATTGCGCCAACCTGCATGCCGATCTTGAAATCGTCGATGACGTCATCGCCCTTGGCGACGATGGTGCCGGCGAACTCATGGCCACCCGCCATCGGGAAGCCCTGATGGTCGCGAAGGCCCATCCACTGCTGATAGTCGGTGGTGCAGATATTGTTGGTCGCCATCTTGATGACGATGTCTTCCGGTCCGACTGCCGGGAACGGCGCTTCGTGCATTTCGGCCTTATGGCCTTCCACAATTACGCCAAAATGGATTTTCTCTGGGAGCATAGTAGTATTCTCCTCTTTTTAATATTTCGTTCAGATGCAGCCGGTTGTGCCGGCTGCATCAAAAGCGTTTTGTAATAAGCGGTTTAGTACCTGTCGCACTGTCCGAACAGCTTCATGTAGTGAATGAGCATATCCTTGTAGCCCTGTTTGATGGCCTTGTAGCCGGGGCCGCCATGCTTGATCTCCTGATCGTTCCAGCTCTTTGCACCCGCCATGTACAGGTCGGTCGCAAGGTTGATCTTGCTGATGCCGGAATGGGCAGCTTTGGCAAGGTTCTCGTCGCCGGTGCCGGATCCGCCATGAAGAACGAGCGGGATCTTCACGATATCAAACAGCTTGGCAAGAAGCGGGAAATCGAGGTACGGGGTTCCCTTGTACACGCCGTGAGCGGTTCCGATAGCAACTGCCAACGCGTCGATGCCAGTCTTCGCGACATAATCAGCTGCCTGATCCGGATTCGTCAAACCGGCGTTGCGGTCTGCATCATATTGCAGGCCTTGGCCAACGTGACCCAATTCGGCTTCGACGGATACGTCTACTGCATGGGCAATCTTGACGACTTCCGCAACCTGCGCGACGTTTTCTTCATACGGGAGGGTGGAGCGGTCGACCATGACGGACGTGAAGCCGGCGCGGATGGCCCAAACGGCATGCTCATACTTTGCACCGTGATCCAGGTTGATGCAGATCGGTACATTGGCTTCTTTGGCGAACTGTTCGCACATACGTCCGAAGAAGACGATGTTCGGATTGGCAGCATAGCCCACATCCAAAACCATAGCGGACTTGTTTTCGACCGCCGCTTCCACGGCAGCGCGCAACGTGTCCTCGTTGTTGATGTTCGGCGCGGTTACGGCATAACCACCGGCACGGGCAGCGTCAAGGACCTGCTTCATTGAAACTAGCATTGCATTTTCCTCCTAAATGTGTTAAATAAAGACAATTGTTCATTGTCTTATTCTCCAGCAAAAGAACGACCCCGTTCAAATCCAAAATAATTTTATATCTTATCATCCAAACTGGCAAGCATTTTTATTGTTGGAACATCGAAGCGTCGCCTTATCTTTTTGCACGAATACAACGCTTATACCGGAAAATATAGGCTTTTCCGCAGGCTGCATAAGCGACTATTACTTTAAATCAACGATTTCGATATATATACTCAAAAATCATATGCATTGGATAATTTTCACAGAACTTGGGCAAGCTGCAATATTTTCATACATATGGGTACCAGTTAAATACCATGGGCCGCTCATTTTTGATGAACTTTTATATATTGGCAAATCACGCCGACCGCGTTTGGCAAAACTTGAACCTATTTCAATACATTCCTTCGCGCCAATGCAAGGTATGCTATAATGATCATGAATATGGAGGTTAGCATGCAAAACGATGTTATCTATGCAATCTATGGGGACGACGGGCGCGCCATGACATACAAAGCGCTGTGCGCCGCGGATGCCAAAGCGCTTATCCCTTCGAAAGAATCTGCCATTGCAATCAAACCGAATCTCGTCGTTGCAAAACCGGCGGAGGAAGGGGCCACCACACACCCGGGCGTGGTGGAGGGCATCATCGATTATCTCTTCGAGAACGGCTACCGCAACGTTTCCATCATCGAATCCTCCTGGGTGGGCGATTCGACGATACGCGCGTACTCACAATGCGGTTATAAGGAACTCAGCCGCCGAACAGGAGTGCCGCTGTACGATCTGAAAGCCGACGATTCCGTATCCATCCAATCGGGAGATCAAAGCCTTCGCGTATGCAAGAGGGCTGCTGAAGCGGATTTTTTGATCAATGTGCCGGTTTTGAAAGCGCATTGCCAGACGCAGTTTACCTGTGCGCTGAAAAACCTGAAGGGCATTATCCCGGACAGCGAAAAGCGCCGGTACCATACCCTTGGCATCCATAAACCCGTGGCGCTTCTGAACGCCGCCATCAAGGCGCAACTGCACGTTATCGACGCGCTGTGCGGAGACTTGACCTTTGAGGAAGGCGGAAACCCGGTTCCGATGAACATGCTGTTGCTGGGATGCGACCCCGTGATGCTGGACAGCTATGGCGCAATGCTGATTGGTCTTGCGCCGGATGAAGTGCAGTACATAACGATGGCCCAAAAGTTAGGCGTGGGACGTCTTTTTACGGGCGGCGAACTCATGGAGATAAACCGCCCCGAGCAGGGATCAAAGCAGTTCTCTTTGAACCGCAAATCTTCGATGCTGCTCAAAGAGGTCAAGCAGGATCAAGCCTGCTCCGCGTGTTTGGGCGCGCTTGTACACGCCCTTAACCGCACGAATGGTTCCGCAAGGATGTCCGGCATTTGCATCGGCCAGGGATATAGGAACACGGCAGGCGACGGGATCGGCATCGGTTCCTGCTGCTCGCAGTTTGACAAGCACGTCAAGGGCTGTCCCCCAAGCGCAAAGGATATACTGGATTTCCTCGAGTCCCATTCAGGATGAATATCTTTATCCCATCGAAGCAGTCACTTTGATTAAAGCGATTATCTGCATATGGCATGATCGTGCCCTGGGGCTGGATTCCCATATCGCAATTTAGTATACTGATCGCATCACGTTTTACGCCTGCGCCAGCGAAGAAGCACAGCCTGCTGGCCTGGTCTTTACCCGTTGGTCTTAACGTATGCACAATCGATCATACGCCCTAAATACGACCATACTAAAAACAGGATACCGGCTTTGGAGGACATCATGAGAGTATTTGATATACCCGGTAAGACGAACACCGATAACTGCATCGCCATTGCGGTACAAAAGGCGGAGGAACTGTCTGTTCCCATCGTCGCAGCGTCGACCAAAGGCGGCACGGCGTTGGCACTTATTCAGGCAATTCGGAACAAAGGCCTTCCTATTCCTGTCATCGTCGTTCGCACCGTCTTCAGCTTCCATGAGCAGAACAGGTTCCGCATGGACGAGCAGACGGAACAACAATTGCTCTCTTGTGGCGTTCGCATCGTATCCGCCGCACACGCGCTTTCCGGCGCGGAACGCGGGCTCTCCACCAAATTTCAGGGCGCCTATCCCGTGGAGATCATCGCGCATACGCTTCGCATGTTTGGGCAGGGCACAAAGGTATGTGTGGAATGTGCTACGATGGCGCTGGATGCGGGCGTTGTGGAATACGGCAAGCCGGTTATTGCCATAGGCGGCACCGGCGGAGGCGCTGACACCTGCGTTTTGATCACGCCCGCCAATTGCCATGAGATCCTGCAGACAAAGATCCATGAGATCTATTGCAAACCCCATCTATGAATTGGACATCTCCGATCGACCTGATTGTGCTGATTTGCTGTGATAGGTCAATATTAGACCCCTTTTGGGGTTACAGGAGGATATTATGAAGATTTTTGAAAACACCGGCAAAGCGAACACCGAAGCCTGCGTTGCAATCGCGATGGAAAAGGCGGCGGAACTGAATCTGCCGATCGTCATTGCTTCCTACACGGGGTATGCGGCGCTCACTCTCTTGGACGCCATCAAAGAAAAGGGATTGGACATCCCGGTCATCGTCGTACGCGGCGTACTGGGACATCACGAAGCCGGCAAATTCCGCATGAAGGACGAGACGGAACAGCAGATTTTGGACGCGGGAGCAAAGATCGTATCCGCGGCGCATGCTCTCTCCGGTGCAGAACGCGGGCTTAGCCGCAAGTTCCAGGGCGTGTATCCCGTGGAGATCATGGCATATACGCTTCGGATGTTCGGACAGGGCACCAAGGTATGCGTCGAATGCGCGACGATGGCGCTCAACGCCGGGCTTTTAGAGTACGGCCAACCCGTGATCGCAATGGCAGGCAGCGGTGGAGGATCCGACACCTGCATGCTGCTTACGCCTGCCACATCGCAGGAGATATTGAATACGAAAATCCATGAGGTCTATTGCAAACCCCATCTGTGAGGCGATTAAGATGACAAATGAAGAAAAAGCGGCCGCGTTGTTTCAGCGTGGTTTCAACTGCGCACAAGCCGTATACCTTGCCTGCCGAGATGAAACACTGATGTCGGAGGACGCCGCGATTCTGGCCTCCGGCGCGTTTGGCGGCGGTGTGGGCGGCCTGGAGCAGACTTGCGGCGCGCTGTGCGGTGCAATGATGGTACTTTCCGAGCGCTTCACGCCCATAAATCCCGAAGACGCAGCACAAAAGCAGCTTGCGCGTTCCGTTATGCAAGCGTTCGGCTTGTGGTTTGAGCAGAAATTCGGCTCCTGCATGTGCAGCGTCCTAAAACCGATATCCAAACCACAACCCAACGGCAGGGCGTGTACCGAATATGTTGCCGCCTGTGCGAAGAAGCTCTGTGAATGCAAGGCGCCGTTTAGGTCGGCCGCCATTGTCTATCAATCCCCGCTCTACGAACAGGAGCTTGCTATACGGCAGACGGAGCTGCGCGAACCGCTGGGACTGGACCTTTACAAGGAAGATTTGACGCATGAAGCATACTGCTACCACATCGGCGTCTTCCTCAAGGATGAGCTGGTGGGCACGCTGTATCTGCAACCGGTTTCAGAGGACACAAGGCAGATAAGGCAGGTCGCCGTGAAGAAGGCCTTTCAAGGCATGGGCGCGGGGCAATGCATGATGGAGTTTGCCGAATGCATTGCACGCGATCACGGAGCTCAAAAGATCCTGATCCATTCCCGCAAAGCGGTCAAGGATTTTTATGAGAAGCTTGGATATACCACAATCGGAGACGAGTTTACCGAAGTGGGTATTCCGCACGTGCACATGGAAAAGGAGATTTGAATTTGTCCGGTTGCGGTCATCGTGCAATTCAAGCACAAGCAAAAGCGGCAGCGGGTAAATCCCGTTGCCGTTTTTAACCTTTTTATGATAAACTTGGTCAAACACTCCTCGGAGGATACAACATGGATGTACGAGACATTGAAGCGTTGGCAACGCTGGCGCGGCTTCATTTTGAACCGGATCAACTAAAATCGTTTGCAGAAGAGTTTCAAAAGACGCTCGCGTTTGTCAATCAGCTCGCATCATTGGATACACAGAACGTCCCCACGCAGGAGGGCGGCATTTTGTCCGCATACCAGCGCGAAGACGAAGAAGGTCAAACGCTGCCTCAGGATAAAGTGTTGCAGAACGCGCCCCAAAGCGACGGCCTTGGCTTCTTGATCCCCAAGGTACTCTAAGGAGGGTAGAACGATGGATCTTTGGAAACTCTCCCTATCAGAACTGCATCAAAGTCTGCAAAAAGGCGACTTTACGTCAAAGGATGTCGTGACCTCGCTGTATGAACGTATCTGTGAAGCGGACCCGAAGATAAAGGGCTATCTTCGCCTGACGGAAGAATTCGCCCATAAAGCGGCGGAGGCAGCCGATATACAAAGGACAACGGACAGCCCAAAGCTGTTCGGTATCCCCTATGCGCTCAAGGACAACATGTGCACCGACGGCATTGCAACGACTTGCGCGTCTCGCATCCTGGAGAACTTCGTTCCGCCGTATAACGCACACGTCGTCGAGCAATTGAACAACCAGCAGGCGATTCTACTTGGCAAGACGAACATGGACGAGTTCGCCATGGGGTCATCGACCGAAAATTCCGCTTTCTTCCCCACGCGCAACCCGCATAACACGGACTATGTACCCGGCGGCAGCAGCGGCGGGAGCGCAGCGGTCGTAGCTTGCGGAATGGCGCCGTTTGCACTTGGCAGCGACACCGGCGGCAGCATTCGGCAGCCCGCTTCGCTGTGCGGCATCATCGGCTTCAAGCCAAGCTACGGCATGGTATCGCGCTATGGTCTTGTTGCGTTCGGGTCCTCACTGGATCAGATCGGCGTTTTTTCCAGAACAGTAACGGATTGCGCTATGGTGATGGACGCCATTGCGGGTCACGATCGCAGGGATTCAACCAGTTCAAGCATGGACAAGCCCGCCTTTGAGGCGCAGCTGACTGACAACGTCAAGGGTCTTCGCATCGGACTTCCGAACGAATACTTCGCGGAGGGCATCCATCCTTGTGTACGGGCATCGGTGGAAAAGGCAGCCTGCCTTCTGGAAAGCTACGGCGCCATCATTGAGCCCTGTTCGTTGCCTCGGGCATCGTATGCACTGCCAACCTATTATCTTCTTGCCTGTGCGGAAGCCTCCAGCAACCTCGCGAGATATGACGGCGTACGCTACGGATACCGCGCACAGGACACAGAGGACTGGGAAGACATGATGGAAAAGACGCGGACAGAGGGATTTGGCGCCGAGGTGAAGCGCCGCATTATGTTGGGGACGTTCGTACTCAGCGCAGGCTATTACGACGCCTATTATAGAAAAGCGCAGCAGGCGAGGACCCTGATCCGCCGGGATTACGCAGACGCCTTTGCCAAATACGATATGCTTTTAACGCCCACCTCGCCGACCACCGCCTGGAAGATCGGGGAACATGCCGATCCGCTGTCGCTCTATGCGGCGGACCTGTGCACGGTCTCGATCAATATCGCCGGTTTGCCGGGGCTTTCGATTCCCTGTGGGAAGGATGAGAACAGCCTGCCGATCGGCATGCAGCTTATAGGCCGCTGGGGAGATGACGCAAAGGTGTTGAGCGTCGCTTATGCGTATGAACGGGCGAGCGGGCTCACCATCAAGCCGGTACTCGGAGGTGCGCTATGAGCTTTGAAACCGTGATTGGCCTGGAAGTGCATGTCGAACTTTCCACCAGGACCAAGATCTTCTGCTCCTGCCCCAACACGTTCGGCGGTGAGGAGAACAGCCATTGCTGCCCGGTCTGCCTAGGGCTTCCCGGTTCCCTTCCCGTGATGAACCGCAGCGTCGTAGAGTATGCGATCAAGGCGGGGCTGGCACTGAACTGCCATATCAACCAGACAAGCCAGATGGACCGAAAAAACTACCACTACCCTGATATGACCAAGGGTTATCAGATCTCACAGCGCAACACGCCGATCTGCCAGAAAGGTTCCGTGACGCTGATGGATGAGGACGATACCCCGTTTACCGTAGGCATCACCGAAATACACATGGAAGAGGACGCGGGCAAGCTCGTGCATCTTTCCAACCGCCCATCTTCCCGCGCGGATTACAACCGGGCGTCTGTGCCGTTGATCGAAATCGTGACCGAACCGGACATGCGAAGTGCCGCGCAGGCACGCATCTTCCTGCAGACGCTGCGGGAGACGCTGCTCTGCCTTGGCATCTCCGACTGCCGCATGGAGGAAGGCTCCATGCGCTGCGACGTAAACGTCTCCGTCCGTGAGACAGGCGGCAAGCTCGGAACGCGCACCGAGATCAAGAACGTCAATTCATTCAGAAGCGTCGTGCGCGCGATCGAATACGAGAGCGGCCGCCAGATACAGAAGATTATGGCGGGCGAGGCCATCACGCAACAGACGATGCGCTTTGACGACGCCACGGGAAGAACAACCCCGATGCGCGAGAAGGAGAACAGCCACGATTACCGCTATTTTCCCGAGCCCGACCTTCCGCCGATCGTGGTGGATGATAACCGCATGCAGGGAATCCGCGAATCGATGCCGGAACTGCCAACAGACAGGCAAAGCCGTTATGTCGCGCTGGGCATTCCAAAGAACGATGCGTGGCTGATCGCGATAACGCCGTGGATGACCTGTTTGCTGGACGGCGCTCAACAGCGTGATGCGGATTTAAAAACAGCCGCAAACTATCTGATCGGTCCGCTGGCGGCGCTATGGAACGAGCCTGCGGCAAACGGCGAAGCGCTGCGCTTTGATGCGAAAGCTTTTGCCCAATTCATTTCGCTTGTTCAGGGCAACAAGATCAACTCCAGCGGGGCAAAGGCGCTGCTGGAGGAGATGGTAGCGACAGGCGGGAATGTGGACGACATCGTCCGCGAGAAAAACCTGCTGCAGGTGGAGGACGAGGGTGCACTTCTGCAGGTGGCGCGCGAGGTCATTGCGGAAAACCAGGCTGCCGTGAAGGATTACCTTGGCGGCAAGGAGAAAGCGCTGACAAGCCTGCAAGGAGCTGCGATGAAAAAGACGAAGGGCAAGGCCAATCCCGTGAAGATGAAGGAGTTGCTGCTCAACGTGCTTGCGGAGGAAGCGAATCAATAAGGCAAAAACAAAGGAAGCGAGACCGCTTCCTTTTGTTATATCTTTTTGCGATCATGAATCCAAGCTAACGGACACGGGATCTGCCATAGAGACATCCTCTTGTTAACCTCAAAATAAATATCCGTATGAATGAAACAGTGTAGCATTCATATGGATGCATATGATATATAATTTTTATCGGTGCGGAAGTAGAATAAACCGAATTAAAAATGAAGTAGGAGTGTTAGAAATTGCAGAAAAATGTGATTACTTACCATAGCGGGGACATTGTACTGGATGATCATCCACACGTCAGCAAGAATTCCGGAAATATGACCTACGAACAATATCTGCTTCAAGATGATGATACGGGAATGCTCATTAAGATGATTCGATATCCGAAGGGTAGCATCACGCCATTGCACGATCATCATTGTGCCCATGGCATGTATGTCATCAAAGGAACCTTGCACACGGATATTGGAGATTTTGAGCAAGGAAGTTTCGTATGGTTCAAGGAAGGTACGACGATGATACATGGAGGCAAAGACGAGGATGTCGAATGCCTGTTTATCACAAACAAGGCCTTCGATATCCAGTATTTGAATTTGAATAAATAGCGTCCGGCTGCCCGCGCTTATGAAGGCAGTGCAGCCTGACTGTCACCTACCTGCATACATAGGTAAGTGACCTGTCCCATTAATCGCGAAAAAAGGGAAGCTATGACGCTTCCCTTTTTTTATTCTTTCTATGCGATTTACGCGCCCTGCTGCGCTGCGGCTTCGATATCACGGATATCCAGCAGCCGGCGCTCGGCGTGATCCTTTACGAGAGCGCTACCGTTACGATTCATCTTTGCCCGGAAGAAGTAATTCTTTGCGTTTGTCAAGTCGTTTTGCTTCAGGTACAGCTCGGCGACGACAAGGCATAGCTGCTGCTCCTGGCCCTCAGAGATCTCCTCGTTCAGATAGACGGCCATATACGCTTCCAGCGCTTTTTTTGCTGTCTCTTCCTCCATCGCTGCATTCCCGCTGTCTTGATAGATGCGGCTCAGGCGCAAGAGGAGCTTGGCTATGGCCATCCGGGGCTTGAAAAAGCAGATCGGAGCGCAAAGCAGGGCAAGGTAATACCCCGCAAAGACGGTTGCCGTGTCCATCTCTCTTCCAAAGCGGAGGTTTGCTTCCGCTTTGAAGGTCTGCAACTGCTTTAATTGTTCGGCATTGGGCTTGTCGGGGTTGCTGAACATGTCCGCCAGGGCGCTGTACAGGCAATGCGGACAGGTCACGACATCGTAATACATCGGCTCTACACCTTTGTAGCGGTTTCGCATGTCCTTGTCCGTGCTCTCGAGCACCAGCTGTGAATTCTTAATTCGAATGGCTTTGAATTCCTTTTTGCAGACAGGACATTCATAGCCCTTTTCCAATAAATGCTCGCGGTCCGCGCTGTTCATTGGCAACGGATGGTTCCCATGTCCTTCGGGGAAGAGGGCAAAATGCAGGGGCAACGGAGTCGATGCCACTTCCTTAGGAACGTTTGTAGGCGCTGGAATAACTGCAGCAGATTTCACTGACTTTTCTTCGACAGGCTGAGCCGGCTGCACCGGCTGCAGCTGCTTGTTTTCACTAAACGGTTGCCCACTTACTGTTTCGTACGCTTTGACCGCTTCCATACGCGAGCACATCGCTTGTAAAAGCTCAAATGCCATTTCGGGTTCATCCCTCAAAAACGCAATGGCATTGTTTTTATAAACCGGCAGCGCAATCACATCGGTAAGCGCCACAGCTGTCATGGAGATGCTTCTATCCAATAGCAGCACATCATCATCGTAAAATTCGCCGGAGCTTATCGTACGAACCTGCACTTGCTTCCGGCCACTATATTCCGAATAAAGCCCAACCTCTCCCTTGAGCACGATATACATCGCAGCGAGATTGCCACTGCATGAAATGACGCTGCCTTTTGGATACTTTTTGGCGCGGGCCAAGTTTTTCAATACACCAAGGTTAATCAATGCAATACCTTCTTGCTATATTCATTTTGTATTCTTCAATACTATATATCGATTGAGTTACTCTTTCAATTACACATCAATATATAAGTAACTTTTCATACTGTATATAAAAAAATAGCAACATGTCACCAAAAAGATGTCCGCAACAGTATTGGCTTTCAAAAAAACAAGCGGGAAACAGCCTGTTTCCCGCTTGTCTATCGCCTTATCCACATTTGTATCATTGGCTAATTTGATTCTGAATATCATCCAGTCTGGCTTCATAGTAATCGAACTGCGTTCGAATCCCGAACCCGCTGGACGTATACAGCGTAAATGCCGATTTGTTATTGCTGTCCACTTCGAGCAGAATGTCCTTTTGCATGTTCTTGAGTAGGTCGATGACGTGATACAAAAACGCACGCCCGTATCCCTTGCCGCGGAATTTCTGCAAGATGCCAAATCCGTAAATGAACAAGTCCCCGTCCGCCTGCCGGACGCTGCAGACACCGATGATCTCAGAATTCAGTGTGGCGCAATAATAGCGGACATTGCGGTCATGAAATGACTTGTATGTCAGCGAGTCCGAAATATCCGAATCGCCGAAAATGTTGCCCGAAAGCGCCGCGATCTCCTTCAGATCGGCCTGTTCCACCTCGCGTATAGCGATCTCGTCCCGCTGCGTCAATTCCTTCATGTTTTTTTCGCAGTAGTACAACAGGTATTCCGTATGCTCGAGTTCGACGGGCATACGGTCTATCATGGCTTTGGCGTCACTGCTCCTGTACTCGTGGACGAAGACCATCGTTTCGTAGCCGCACGCCTGCAGCACTTTGACTGCTTCTAAAAGCAACCGCTTAAAATGGCCCCGGCGTCGCGATTGGGGCAAAACATAGGCACAGATTTCCGCCGTCAGCTTCGTGGGTGCAAAGACGCTGAGGATACCCGCCATTGCGCCGTCTTCATATAATAGGTAAAAGCAAGGCATATCGGGATGGAAATTCAATGTGTTTTCCAAAAACAGGGATCCTTTCATGCCGTCATGAATCCGGCATTGTTCCTGTATGGATCGAATTTCTCCCTTTTGCTCCGCTGTCAATTTGTTCACGGAGATAATTGTTGGCATGTTGTCACCAGTCCTGCAATGCTGCTGATATAGGGGCTTACAAATGAATGTGCGTTCTGTCTGTGTTCCCCATGCACATCGAATGCGCTTTTTCGTCATTGGGTGAAGCCTATATCATTGTAGCAAGCAGCGGTCGGTCTGTCGAGAAATTTCGACGTTTTTCGCATGACATAATCTGTCGATTACTTTTTTACACTTCAATGGTCGATAAGTTAAAATACGCGTTTGGCCGATTTGTAGTTCACGACCCAATAATTCGACGACAGGTCTGCGATAACTACCTTTCCCTTTCCCGAAGAACAATGGATCATCTTCCCGTCGCCAAGATATATGCCCGTATGGCCCACCTTGCCGTTGCCGCGTATGCCGAAAAAGAGTATGTCGCCCGGCCTGAGTTCGGATTTCTTTACCGACTTCCATTGATCCACACCGCTGTATCCTGCGGCACTCAATCGGCCGATGCTCACGCCGGTATGCTTGAGGCAGTAATACACGTATCCGGAGCAGTCGAAGGAATTGGGGCCTTCGTTGCCGGAAACATATCGCTTTCCAAGTTGCGCTTTGGCATATGCCAAAAAGGCTGACGCGCTTTTGGATACGGTAGTGGAAGAGCCCGCTGAGACTGCCGCCGCTTTTGCCTTGCTCGAATAGAGCAAGTCACGTGTCGTTTCCCCTGCGATGCCGTCCACGGATAATCCATTCCGCTTTTGAAATGCTTTGATGGCCGCCGTGGTCGCAGTACCGAAGTACCCCGTGGCAGTTTTGGCAAAATAGCGCAACGCTTTTAGGCGTCGCTGCAGGGAGGCAACGTCGGTGCCGGAATCGCCCTGCCGTACCAGGTATTTCTGGGCTGTGTCGGAATAGAGAATCTGCAGCGTCTGCTCGCTTGCGATCCCGTCGACGGGAAGTTGGTTCGTCCTCTGAAACAGGCGCACGGATTCCGTCGTAACCGTTCCGTAGTATCCAGTTGCCTCGTCGCTGTCAAAATACTGCAGATCCATCAGGCGGTTCTGCAAATCCTTCACAGTGTCGCCCATATCGCCCGGACGGAGCGCGGCATACCCAGATTGTGCCGCCGGCTCTATCGTTGGCGTGGGGCTTTCCTGTAACTTTTTCAATGAAGCCGGTTTGCAGCCGTGTACGGAGAGCAGGCATATGACCATCGCCAGAAGCAATGCCGTAGTCTTGTTCAATCGGTTCATGCGTCATCCTCCTCGTTCCGCCGCAAGGATATATCAGGTTCGAATGCCAATGACTCACAAGCCTTCCATGTTTTGTATTTGGAATTATCTCCACCGGTTCTGCTTTCATACGAAACGTATGACGAACACAAAACGATGCATATTTTTCAGATATCCATTCGAGCAGAAAAGGGGATTCCTGAAAGTCTAAAAAATGATATACTACGTATAGTTATGCATTTACTCAATCGGTATCGGAGGGGCACCATGGATCTGATACGGCCGCTGACCTATGAATACGCCTCCTATCTGCGCGACGAGTCACGCCGGGTAGGAAAGGCGGACAGCATTTCCTTTCCGCGCACAGAGGCGGAAATCCGCAGCATATTGATCGCTTGCTATCAGGACAACATTCCCGTGACCGTGCAGGGCGCTCGTACCGGACTTGCCGGTGCAGCTTCCCCCAATAGCGGGCATGTATTGAACCTCACGCGCATGAATCGCGTTCTCGGTTGCCGTTTTGACGGCGAGCGCTTCTATCTGAGAGTTCAACCGGGGCTCGCCCTGTCGGAGCTTCGGAAAATGATCTCCCGCAGAAGATTTGACAGTTCGGGCTGGTCCAAGGAATCTTTAGATACATTGGCACTTTTGGCACATGCGTCAGAGCAGTTCTTCCCACCCGACCCCACCGAGACCACCGCGACTATCGGCGGAATGGTGGCGTGCAACGCCTCTGGCGCGCGAAGCTATCTGTACGGCGCAATGCGTGGCTACGTCCACAGCCTAACGATGCTTCTTGCGGATGGGAGAAGGATGAAGTTAACCCGCGGTGTTGAAAAAGCCGTCGGACGAAAGCTCACGATACTGCCCGAAGAAGGCTCTTCCATCGAGATTGACCTTCCGGCATATAAAATGCCCAAGACGAAAAACACCTCCGGCTTTTATGCGGAGGATAATATGGACGCGATTGACCTTGTCATCGGTTCCGACGGAACGCTTGGCGTCATCAGCGAGATTGAACTGATGCTCTGCCCGCTTCCGCCATGCATATACGGCGTGATGTGCCTGTTCCCTTCCCAATCCCAGTCGGTCGAGTTCGTCGAACAGCTTAGACCACTTTGTGAAGGCATAGCATCGATGGAGTACTTTGACAACAATGCACTCGACGTACTTCGCGATCAGCGTAAATCGCACGCCGCGTTTTCCGCTCTGCCGGAGTTGGCCGGCTGGATACAGGCGGCCATCTATGTGGAGCTTCATTGCGATGGTGAGCAAACCGCTCTGGAGCGTTTAAAGACCATTGACGAGGTGCTCTCCATCGGCTGCGAAAGCTCCGACACCTGGGTCGCCCGCAACCAATCCGATCTTGATAAGCTGATGTTCTTCCGCCATGCGGTGCCCGAGAGCGTAAACCTGTTGATCGACAAGCGCAAGCAGAGAGACCCCGAAATCACCAAGCTTGGCTCGGATATGGCGGTTCCCGATGAATATCTGAGGGATATCGTGGAGTATTACAAACAGAGCGTTGCAGAATATGGCCTGCAGTCCGCTACCTGGGGGCACATCGGCAACAACCACCTGCATGTCAACATACTGCCAAACAGCATGGACGAATACCGGCTTGGCAAGGCGCTTTTTTTGGAGTTTGCCAAGAAGGTCACCGAGCTCAATGGATCCGTCTCCTCGGAACACGGCGTGGGCAAGCTGAAGGCGGATTTTTTGCCGATCATGTATACCAACGAACATATGGAGCAAATGCGAAATCTGAAATGGCAGTTTGATAGAAAGGGTTTGCTGGGAAGTGGCAACCTGTTTGAACCGATACGGGAGGGGTTGCTATGAACATCATCGTCTGCGTTAAGCAGGTACCTTCCACAACCGAAGTCAGGATGGACCCCATCACGCACACCATTATACGGGACGCGCGGCAGTCGGTAATCAACCCGTTTGACTCCGTCGCCGTTGAATTGGCGGTTCAATTGAAGCAAGCGCACGGTGGTAAGGTCACGGCGCTGTCTATGGGCATTCCTGCCACCGAAACGCTGTTGCGCGACACCATCGCCCGCGGAGCAGACGATGCCGTGTTGCTTACGGACAGGCGGTTTGCGGGTGCAGATACGCTGGCTACCTCGTATACCTTGTCTTTGGGCGTTAACACGATCGGAGCATATGACTTGATCCTCTGCGGCAAGATGGCGGTGGACGGCGATACCGCGCAGATCGGACCCGAGCTTGCCGAGCAGCTTAGCCTTCCACACGTGACCGACGTCTGCGCCATCGAAGCGGTTGAAAAAGACAGTCTCGTGGTCACACAACAGATGGACGACGGCGTACGGAAAATTCAAGTCAACCTTCCCTGCGTGCTGACGATCGTGCGCGAGATGGCGATTGTGCGTTACCCGTCAGTCAAAGGCATTCTTCACAGCCTGACAGCCAACGTGCGGGTATACGATGCCGACGCATTGGGTGCAGACGCAAACAGGATCGGGTTGACGGGGTCACCTACACAGGTTATTACGACCTTTTTTCCGGAAAATGCGAAGAAAACGGTATACCACAAAGGTGATGTGGACCAGCTTGTGGAGCCGTTTAACCAATTTATTGAAACGATGGGAGGGAAAGCGCATGATACGCATTGATGGTTCCAAGTGCACCGGATGTTCGCTGTGCGTTTCTTCCTGCGGCTTTGATGCGCTTTTTATTGAAAATGGCGTGGCCGTAGTGCGTTGTGGCTGTACGAATTGCGGCATGTGCGTGCAGGGCTGTCCAGCAGAAGCCATTTGTGTCATCATCGAGAACGATTCGGATCAGCAGCACAATGGGATACTCGTTTTTGCTCAGGTGCAAAACGGTGCCGTACTTGACGTTTGCTTAGCGCTTTGCCAAAAGGCGCAGGAGATGGCGGGCGGACAATCACCTGTGTACGCCGTTGTGCTCGGCCAAAACGCCGATTCGTTCTCCGAACACTTGATCGATTGCGGCGTGGACGTCGTGCTTGCATGTACCAATGAGCTTGTCAATGAGCCGGATGACGGCTTATATGCCGATATACTAATGTCTATGATTCAAACGTACCGGCCCTCGGTCGTCCTCATCGGCGCGACATCGTTCGGGCGCTCGCTGGCGCCAAGGCTTGCCGCGCGCCTGAAAACCGGCCTTACGGCGGACTGTACGGATCTGTCCATCGACGAACAAGGCCTGCTGCGGCAGACGCGCCCGGCGTTTGGCGGAAACCTGATGGCCACCATCGTTTGCCCCAATACCCGCCCGCAGATGGCGACTGTGCGACCCGGCGTATTTATGTATGAGCCGCAAAAAGCAAAACGCACGGGAAAAGTCGTCCGCATCGAAATGCCCGCCGATGCGAATCCGTTCTATACCGTTCTGAGCAGTGAGAAAAAGCCGCCCGTAAAAGGGCTTAGCGATGCGGAGATCATCGTAACGGCAGGTCGCGGCATTGGCGAGATCAAGAACATGAAGCTCGTACACGCGTTCGCGCAGCACATCGGTGCCCAGGTCGCGGTCACGCGACCGTTGGTAGACGCAGGCTTCGGCGCACAACACCAGCAGATCGGCCAGACCGGCCAGTCCGTTTCACCCAAACTGTTGATCACATTGGGTGTATCGGGCGCAATACAGCACCTCGCCGGCATCGGCGGCGCCAAGGCCATCATCGCCGTCAACACCGACCCAGATGCACCGATCTTCTCCATTGCCGATTATGCCATCGTGGGGGATTGTGTGGAGTTGCTGCAGAGGATCTTGGGATAAAAAGAGATGCAGGGACGCCGTCCCTGCACCCTGGTACTTTTCTTTATAAGTTGCAATAGAAAAAAAGCCTATTATAAAGGCTTTTTATGTATTATCATACAAATAGAGAAACATGCTTGAGGAGGAACAGCCTTGAATATTTTCAACGTTAATAGTTTGCCTGATGATTGCGTTGAAACTTATGCGAAGTCTGTCACTACGGCATTTTTGGGCCGTGCCGCGAAAAGCCTTAAGATCTACGTGAACATCGACACCCTACCCGCCGGCACATACAGCGCCAGGTACCACGCCCATTCCAAACAGGAAGAATTCTTCGTCATCTTAAGCGGCAGCGGTATCCTACGCATGAACGGCGAGGAAGCGCCTGTTAAGGAAGGAGATTTCATCTCCAAAAAGTGCGGAGATATCCATCAATTTTTCAATTCCGGCACATTACCGCTCAAAATCCTTGATGTCGGAACAAATGAAGAAGGGGATATCTGCACGTATCCGGACGAGGGTGTTGTCCTGCTGCGAGACGAAAGAAAGGCCTTTCTAAATATGGATGCGCTTATCAAATGGTCGTCCGATCCTAACGAGGAATGAAGTTACACCAACTCGCCAAGCCCGTCCAGCCGCATTGGTGCCCTTCTATACCAGGTACCGCTTGAGGTTCGCCAAAACTGTTGTCACATTGGGCGTGTCGGGCGCGATACAGCACCTTGCCGGCATCGGCGGTGCCAAGACCATCATCGCCGTCAACACCGATCCGGAGGCACCGATCTTCTCCGTTGCCGATTATGCCATCGTGGAGATTGTGTGGAATTGCTGCAGCGGATATTGGGATAAAAAGAAATGCAGGGACGCCGTCCCTGCACATCGCTGCTTTTAAGAATAGAAGCAAACGACATCCTTTTGGAGTGGATGTCTAGAAATTGTCGAAACACTCGTAGATTACCTTGTCCCCGATACAGCACCACGCCATGCCATCCTCTACCACATACCGTATAGCGATCTTTCCCGTCCTCCCATCTTCCATCTCGAAATCGATCACCGTTTCCTGATCGGTAGCAGTGAGCATGACCTCCTCGCCCACTGACAATTTGCCTGTTTTATAACTGCCATCTTTCTGCTTGAACTCCGCAGGCAATTCGACGAGCGCCGCATGGGCGTCCGATGAATCCCAGCCAGGACCACCCGGCAGATGCCACTTTTTATCCCCGGAAGGTACCAGTTCAAAATTGCCGTTCATGGCATAGTCCCTGTAGGTCAGGTTCAGCCAGAATTCCGCGTAGTCGTACATTCTTACGGTCGTATCGGTGATTTTCTCAACAAAGCCGCCGGCTTCGGCGGTCTTTTTCAGAACATCGCCGCTGAGCACATATACATAGGTCTCGCAAATGTCATTGTCCTCGCCCATGCAAACGAATATACCGATTTTTCCCGTGCCTTTCCTGAATAGGAACGCCGATTCGAAATAGGAATCTTTAAAATCCGCCGACAGTCTCTTGCCGCTTTGCAACGTTATGGATAAGATGGTGCTGTTAGACTGTTCCGAATCTGCTTCCCGATAATTCAGCGCGATTTTTTCAATACTTCCATCGCCGTTCAGATCAACGGGGTAAGCGACATTGGCTTTGAGCTCTTCTTTTATAAAGGTCTCGTTAGCTGGCTCGGATGTCGGGGGCAGAGTCGGTGAGGGTCCGGGAGTCTCCGTTGGTGCGACGGTTTGTATCGCGATCGGCGTTTTTGTCGGAACTGCGCTCTGCGACGTTGTCGTGCGCGCTACCGATATGTGACACCCGTTTAGCCATATACATCCAAAAATCAGAAAAACAGCAAGAATATGCCTCGACACCTTATGCATGATGAATCCTCCCCATCGATCTCTCTCTGATCCAATAATAGGCAAACGGTTTAGGACAACAGGCTCCTGACATACTCCACAAACGCATACCCACCGTAGAACATCAGTCGATTGACGACCACGTCATAGTTCACGTCTCCTACTGGCTTGCTGTAAAGATGGCAAACAACCTCGCCGTTGTCCTTTTGGAACGTCACCTTCACATCAGGATTAGAAAAACAATCATGGGAAGTGCCGTAACCTGCGGAGAGCATCAAACTCACAAGTTTTTCTATTTTGCTTTTGTCTGTAATGACGAAGGTTCTGATCTTTCCGTCTTTTTGTTTTTGGGAGATCTTAACCGATTTGACGCCTATCAAGTCTTCGCGGTCAAAATCCTTTATCTGCGCCATCTCGAGTATCTTATTGTACAGTTTCTCTGATGTAGACCGGTATTTTTCTTCGTTGCACCTGACCAAAACGGTGTGATCCGTATTCAACACCATGGTGACTGTAGAATTTCCATCAATCCGGACATAAACACCGACATCCCCGGCATTGTTGGAATAGGTGGAATAATAGATAGGATCAGCGAGCAACAGATCGATCAACGGCGAGGCGTCGACGGATATTTCTTTTTCCTCGTAGGGTTCTGTTAGCGTCGGCACCAGCATAAAACCGATCTTGGCCTGCTTCCCGCGGAGTTCTTCCAGCTGCTGCGAGAGATCCACTGCGCCCTTGCCGAACTTTGTTGTGGGTGTTGCTGAGGTTTGGGCAGGCATCGATGCACAGCCAACTGCCAGCAAAAGGCAGAGTAACATCGCTATTGTTGCGTTTATCCTTTTCCACACCGCCATCACGCGCTCTCCTTTGCGGATTCATAGCCGCACATACTATTCTATGATGCAGTCAGGGTTATTTGCAATTTGAAGAGACAAACGATATGCCATACTAGTTATTTCATCGTTTCAGAAAATATAACGTTCATGAAATTCATTATCTGTAATCAATTTTATTATACTGTAAAATTATGACCATTAACATTGTTTTCCATAGACAAACAGTAATATAAAAGAGCCATGAATACATGCCTGTATTCGTGGCTCTTCATTTGATTTATTTCCGAAGGAAACCGATGATTTTCGTATTCGAGGGATAGCCCCCCCTTGCTTGGGTCCGGAGGTGAAGCTTCCAACAAGGCCTCCCTACGCCAATTCCCCTAGGCCGTCCAGCCTTATCGGAATGCCTTGACTAGCCAGGAATCGCTTGAGATCTCCGATCTTCATCAGGTTGAAGTGGAACAGCGACGCGGCAAGAAGCGCATCCGCGCCAGCCTGTGCGGCTTCCACGAAATGCTCCATCGTTCCTCCGCCGCCGGAGGCGATCAGCGGCACGCGGGCTGTTCGGCTGACTTCTTTGAGGATTTTGGTATCAAAGCCCTGCATCGAGCCGTCGGCGTCCATCGAGGTTAACAGTATCTCCCCAGCGCCCCGATTCTGCATCTGTTCGACCCATTCGAGCGCGTCAATTCCGGTGTTCTCGCGTCCGCCGTAGATATAGACGTCCCAGCCGTCACGCTCTTTGCTTCTTTTCACGTCTATCGACACGACGATGCATTGGCTGCCGAACCTATCCGCCGCTCTGCTCACGAAATCCGGCTGTTTGACTGCGGCGGTGTTGATGGTTACCTTATCGGCGCCTCTTCGCAGCACGTTCTTGATGATCTCCAGATCCGATATGCCACCGCCTACGGTAAACGGGATGAACACCTGCTCCGCCGTTTTTTCCACGATTTCATACATCGTGTCCCGCCGCTCGTGGGAGGCGTTGATGTCCAGCAGCATCAATTCATCCGCACCCATCGCGCCGTACCGTTTCGCGGCTTCGACGGGATCGCCCGCGTCGCGTATATTCTCAAAATGGACGCCCTTGACCACGCGCCCGTCACGCATATCCATACAGGGTATGATTCGCTTTGTCAGCATGACGCCACCCCTTTGCAGGAAAGGAAATTGCGGAGAATCTGCATGCCAACATCCCCGCTTTTTTCGGGGTGGAACTGTGTTGCGAACACGTTGTTCTGATGCACAGCGCAGGCAAACGGCTTGCCATATTCCGTTACGCCCGCGACAAAAGGTTTGTCCGTGGGCTGATAGCAATAGCTGTGCACAAAGTACACAGAAAATTCATTTGGCAGGTTTGCAAACAGCACACCATCGCGATTTAGGACCGTGTTCCAGCCCATGTGCGGCACCTTCAACCCCGGCGCTTTCATCAGCGTGATGCCGCCGGGGAAAAGACCGATCCCGTCATGGTATCCGCCCTCTTCGCTGTATTCGAACAACAGCTGCATGCCAAGGCAGATGCCCAAGAGCGGAACGCCTGCGCTTGCCGCCTGCTGTATCGGCTTTACCAATTCAAGTCGTTTGAGCTCCGCCATCGCATCCGCAAAAGCTCCCACGCCGGGCAATATGATGCGGTCTGCGTGTATGATTTCATCCCCGTCCCGGCTCAGCGTGCTCCCTTCTCCCAAAAATGCCAAGGCTTTCTGCACGCTGTGCAGGTTGCCCATGCCGTAATCGACGATCACCGTATTCATGCCAGTCACCCCGTTCTTTTCGCATTGTAGCATACTACCATGATAAAGTAAACCCCTTATGTATTTAACTTATTTCCCCTTTCGAGTATAGAAATTGGGCATGGTAAATTGTCAGGGCTTGGACTATAATGTGTGTATTGAAATATTGAACGACATCCCATGCCTTTAGCTGAACTTCTTTGTATTGAAATAGCCAAAGGCAGCTTTCGTTTTTTCTTGAAGGGATGCCGAAAAACCAAGCTTACATTTGAATGAGGAGGCGCGCATATGGCAATCAGTGCAATCGTTGGAATCAATTGGGGAGATGAAGGCAAGGGACGTATGGTGGACTACTTTGCCGAGAAATATGATGTTGTCGTCCGCTATCAGGGCGGCAACAACGCGGGGCATACCGTGGTGAACAAATATGGCAAATTCGCGCTTAACCTGATTCCTTCCGGCGTTTTCAGCCCCGAGACCGTCAATCTGTTGGGAACCGGCACCGTCATTGACCTCGAACACCTTTGCGGTGAGATGCAGCGGCTCCGCGATGCGGGCATTTCCATTACCCCCAAGAACTTCAAAATCAGCAATCGCGCCATGATCTGCATGCCCTTCCACCGCTGGCAGGACCAGTGGGAAGAAGTGCGGCTCGGCGCAGCGAAATTTGGCTCCACACAGCGCGGTATCGGCCCCATCTATGGCGACAAGGCCATGAAAAAATCGCTTCAAATAGGCTTTCTCCAATATCCCGAAACGCTCGATCTGTACCTTGCTCGCGAAGTGGATTGGAAGAACGCGCTGATGCACTCCGCCTATAACTGCGATCCTATCGATCTTGATCAGATGCGCCAATGGCTCAAGACCTATGGCGATCCGCTCATCCCCTATATCTGTGATGCTAACGCGCTGCTGCACGATATGCAGGCGCAGGGCAAATCCATCATGTTTGAGGCGCAGTTGGGGGCGCTTCGCGATCTCGATTTTGGCATCTATCCGTATACGTCCTCGTCCACGCCGCTGGCAGCATATGCACCGATTGGCAGCGGATGCCCCGACATCAAAGTAGAAAACGTCATCGGCGTTGTGAAAGCCTATTCCTCCTGCGTGGGCGAAGGACCGTTTGTTGGCGAGCTCAACGATGAAAATGGCAAAAAGATCCGCGATGTCGGTGCCGAGTATGGCGCCGCAACCGGCCGTCCGCGCCGTGTGGCTTGGCTTGACCTGGTTGCGACCAAATACGGCGTGCAGGTGCAGGGTGCTACCCAGATCGCGTTTACGAAGCTGGATGTGCTTTCCGGCTTTGATAAGATTCCTGTTTGCCGTGCATACCGCATAGGCGGCAAGGAGACGACGGAGTTCCCCTACACACCTGAGCTTGACAATGCCGAGCCAGTGTTCGACATCCTTCCCGGCTGGAATTGTGACATCTCCCACATCCGCAAATTCGAAGACCTGCCCAAGGCGGCGCAGGACTACGTGCTGTATACCGAAAAGGCCATTGGCTGCCCGATCACCTATGTGTCCGTAGGCCCGGCTCGCGAAGAGCTCATTCTCCGCTAGTTTATCATTAAGGTTTATATAAGGAGTATTTAAGATGGCCAAAATGTTATACGAAGGCAAAGCGAAGCAGGTTTTCGAGACCAATGATCCCTTAGTCGTACTGGTGCATTATAAAGACGACGCCACGGCACAAAACGGTCTAAAGCGTGGTACCATCGTGGGCAAGGGCGCCGTTAACAACCGGATGAGCAATTATTTGTTTACGGTTTTGGAGAAAAGCGGCATTCCGACCCACCTCATCCGCGAAATCAACGAGCGCGATACGCTGGTAAAGCTGGTTAAGATCGTACCGCTTGAGGTTATCGTGCGCAACATTGCGGCAGGATCCTTGGCGCAACGGCTCGGCGTTCCGGAGGGCACCGAATTGAAATGCACGGTGCTCGAATTCTGCTACAAAAGCGATGAGCTGGGCGATCCGATGCTCAACGAATACCACATCCGTTCTATAGGCTTGGCTTCCGATGAGGAAGTAAAGACTATCTCTGAGATGGCATTAAAGATCAATGCACTTTTGCAAAAGAGATTGCTCGAAGCGGGACTTATTCTCGTCGATTTCAAACTTGAGTTTGGTAAACTTCCCGACGGCACGATCATCCTCGCAGATGAGATCTCACCCGATACATGCAGGCTTTGGGATGCGCAAACCCGGGCCAAACTGGATAAGGACCGTTTCCGCCGCGATCTAGGCGGTGCGGAGGAGGCCTACCAGGAAGTGTACCGTAGACTTGGATTGGAGGAACAGCATGACTGAAGCGCTTCACGAGGAATGCGGTGTATTCGCCGTATACAACCGGGGTGAACTCGACAGCGCGCACATGGGATATCTCGCTCTGCAGGCATTGCAGCACCGTGGCCAGGATGGCGCAGGAATGGTAGCTTCAAACGGTGGCTCAACGGCCACCGTTGTGAAAAACCTCGGACTGGTGACCGACGTGTTCGGACCGGATGAGCTCAAGCAGTTGTCCGGTAAAAAGCTTCTGCTGGGACATGTCCGATACGCCACCAGCGGCAGCGTGAACGTGCTGAACACACAGCCCTTGTTGACTCGATACGAAGACGGTTTTTTGGCGCTGGCGCACAATGGCCATTTGGTCAACGGCTCCGCCCTCTCCCGCTCACTTAGGGATGTAGGCGTCCTGTTGCAGACCGATATGGACACGGAGGTGCTGGCGCATTTGATTGCGCGCAATCATTCCAAATCCATGGAGGATAAGCTTGCCTCACTGATGTCACTGGTGTATGGATCCTATGCGCTGGGCATCGTAACACGGAATGCGGTGTACGGGCTTCGCGATCCTTGGGGCATCCGCCCGCTGTGCATCGGCAAGCTGGGCGATACGTATATGATCTCCTCCGAATCCTGTGCGTTCGATCTTTTAGGCGCAGAATTTGTTCGCGACGTGAATCCGGGCGAGATCATTACATTGGACAAGGACGGTTTGCACAGCCGCCAATGCGTCGCCCGCCCCAACAGCGGCACCTGCCTGTTTGAATACGTCTATTTTGCGCGGCCCGATTCCGCCATCGACGGCGTATCCGTTTATGAAGCGCGCTTGAACGCGGGGCGTATGCTCGCACACGTTGCACCTGTAGAGGCCGACATCGTTTCCGGCGTGCCGGATTCTGCGATCGCGGCGGCGCAGGGATATGCCATGGAAAGCGGCATCCCCTACGGCGACGTTCTGGTAAAGAACCGATACATCGGCCGGACATTCATACAGCCCGGGCAGCAGAGCCGCGAATTTGCGGTCAAGCTTAAGCTGAGCGTACTTGAAAAGCAGGTGAAGGGCAAGCGGGTTTTGCTCGTCGACGATTCCATCGTCCGCGGCACCAACAGCATCATTCTGACCAAAATGCTGCGCGAAGCGGGCGCCTGTGAGATACACATGCGCATATCCTCCCCGCCGGTACGGTACCCCTGCCATTTTGGCATCAACACGCCCACACAACGCCTGTTGATCGGCGCAAACAAGAACGTGGAAGAGGTTCGCCAGCGCTTGGGGCTGGATACGCTGGCCTATCTGTCGCTGGAAAAGCTCAAACAGGTCGTCAATGGTGAGGACAGTGGATATTGTTCCGCCTGCTTTGACGGCAACTACCCGATGGCTTTGGAAAAATGCCGGCGCATCGGGCGTATAGAAAATACAAATAAGGAGTAGAAGATGGACACCACGCAATATGACAGCCCGCTGAATACGCGCTATGCATCCCGCGAGATGAGCTATCTCTTCTCGATGGATATGCGCATCAAGACCTGGCGGGAATTGTGGGTGGCGCTCGCGGAAGCCGAGATGGAACTTGGCCTTCCGATCACGCAGGAGCAAGTGGACGAGCTCAAGGCCCACATATTGCCGATCAACTATGATGTGGCGGACAAGAAGGAACGGGAGATTCGCCACGACGTGATGGCGCACATCTTCGCTTACGGCGTACAGGCCCCGAAGGCAAAGGGCATCATCCATCTGGGAGCGACGAGCTGCTATGTAACGGACAACGCCGACATCATCATCTACGCCAATGCGCTTAATCTTGTGAAGGTTAAGCTTCAGGCGGTTTTGAAGCGGATGGCGGATTTTGCGCTGACCTACAAGGACCTGCCGCAGCTGGGCTATACGCACCTGCAGCCCGCGCAGCTGGTCACTGTCGGCAAGCGTGCATGCCTGTGGATGCAGGATTTCTTGATGGACCTCGAGGACCTTCATTACGTCCGCGGCGGCATGAAGCTCTTGGGCAACAAGGGCACAACCGGCACACAGGCGTCGTTCATGGAGCTCTTTGAAAACGACCACGAAAAGGTCGAGGAACTCGAGCGCCGCATCGTCGCAAAGATGGGCTTTGAAAAGGAGTTCTCTGTTGCGGGACAGACATATCCAAGAAAGCTCGACTCGCGCATCGTTAACGTCCTCTCCGGCATCGCGCAGAGCGCACATAAGTTTGCTACCGATTTAAGGCTTCTGCAGAACTTCCGCGAAGTGGAAGAACCGTTTGAAAAGGGCCAGGTTGGCTCCTCCGCTATGGCGTACAAGCGCAACCCGATGCGCGCCGAGCGTATCTGCTCGCTGTCACGCCATGTGATAGCCCTTGCGCAGGATCCTGCGATGACGGCCATCACGCAATGGATGGAGCGTACGCTGGACGATTCGGCAAACAGGCGCATCAGCATTCCTGAGGCATTCCTGTGCGTGGATGCGATATTGGAGATCTGTGCGAACATTACGGACGGGCTCGTGGTGTATCCAAAGATGATCGCGCGCAACATCGATATAAACCTGCCGTTCATGGCGACCGAAAACATCCTGATGGAAGCGGTCAAGCGCGGTGGAGACAGACAGGCGCTGCACGAGCGTATCCGCGTGCATTCCCAAGAAGCCGCCAAGCGCATGAAGGCGGACGGTTTGGACAATGATCTGTTAAAGCGCATTGCAGGTGACCCCGCATTCCATCTGAGCGAAAGCGATCTGGCGGAAGTCCTCGACGCAAAGCTGTATATCGGGCGTTGCCCGCAACAGGTCGAGAGTTTCATCCAAAACGATGTGATGCCGGCCATTTCCGGTGCCGGGAAGCTATCCATCGGCGATCTTCACGTATAAAGGGGCAAGATTTTCCCAACAAAAGCATTCCAATGCATTTGCCAAGCGCAATGCATATAAGCGGGCAAGAACCCGCACAAGATACATCAAAGGGATGTGTCTACCAAGCCCAAAACAGGAGGATTGTATGAAAGTCGTATTTATCACAGGCGGAGTTATGTCAGGACTGGGAAAAGGCGTAACCTCGGCGTCTCTGGGCATGCTGCTCAAAAGCCGCGGATACAAGGTCACCATGATGAAGTTCGATCCCTATTTGAACGTGGATCCGGGCACCATGAATCCATTCCAGCACGGCGAAGTGTTCGTCACCTACAACGGCGGCGAGACGGATTTGGATTTGGGACACTATGAGCGCTTCATCGACCAGAATTTGTCCAGCTGCAACTCCGTCAGTGCCGGCCGCGTCTATTCGGATTTGATCGACCGGGAACGCCGTGGCGATTTCAACGGCGGCACGGTGCAGGTCGTTCCGCATGTGACGGGAGCCATCAAGGAATATATCCGTAAAGTCGGACAAAACGACGGCGCGGACATCATGCTGGTTGAGGTCGGCGGCACCGTCGGCGACATCGAAGGGCTGCCGTTTATCGAAGCCATCAGCCAATACCGCATGGAGGCAGGGCTTCACAACACAGCCGCGATCCACCTGACCTATATTCCGTATATACCGACAGTGGGCGAGTTGAAGACGAAACCGACGCAGCATAGCGTGCGCGAATTGAGCTCTATGGGCATCGTGCCGGATATACTGGTCTGCCGCAGCGAGTATCCCATCAACAACGAAATCCGCAATAAAATATCCTATCTGTGCAACATCGCCCAGGGCGGCGTTATCTCCAACTGCGACGCCGATACGATTTATCAGGTACCGTTGATGCTCGAAGAGGAGGGGCTCAGCACGCAGGTGCTCAAGATACTGGACCTTCCCGACCGGCCGCATGATCTCTCCGCCTGGCGGAGCATGGTACAGCGTATCGTTTCGCCCAAGCTTAATGTCACCATAGGCCTTGTCGGCAAATACGTGAAGCTGCACGATGCGTATCTTTCCGTGAGCGAAGCGCTGTGTCATTCCGGCGCATACCACGACGCCCGCGTGAACATTCAATGGGTTGAGGCGGACGAGCTGACACGCGAAAACGTCGACGAAGCTTTGAAGGATTGCGACGCCATATTGGTTCCGGGCGGGTTCGGCCCCCGCGGCACCGAGGGCATGATTCTGGGCATCGAGCACGCCCGCAAGCACAACAAGCCGTTCTTTGGCATTTGCCTGGGACTTCAGATGGCCGTTATCGAATATGCCCGTAACGTTGAAGGCATGAAGGACGCCAATTCCACCGAGATGAACGCCACAACACCCTACCCCGTCATCGATTTGATGGAGACGCAGATCGGCGTTACTATGCTCGGCGGCACGCAGCGGCTTGGCATTTACGACTGCAAACTAGAGCCGGAAACCCATGCAAGAAAGGCTTACGGCCAGGATATGATACAGGAAAGGCACCGCCACCGCTATGAGTTCAACGCCATATATGCGGACAGGTTCTTCTCAGGGCAGCTCCGCAAGGCTGGCACCAACCCCGATACGAACCTCGTGGAGATCATTGAACTCAAGGAACATCCGTGGTTTGTCGGCGTGCAGTTCCACCCCGAGTTCCTCTCCCGTCCGATGCGGCCCCATCCGCTGTTCCGCGATTTCATCGGCGCCGCGCTGTCCCAAAAGGAGGAGTAGGCATGCAGAAAGTCATCGTACTGGACTTCGGCGGCCAGTACAATCAGCTCATCGTCCGCCGCGTCAGAGAGGCGGGCGTGTATTGCGAGATCTTCCCTTGCGATACGCCGATCGAAACGTATGCGGATGATTCGCTGTGCGGCCTTATCCTCACAGGCGGGCCGCAGAGCGTGTATGATCCTGCCTCCCGCGAGAGCGATCCGCGCATTTTCTCGCTTGGCGTGCCGATTTTGGGCATCTGCTACGGCTTGCAGTATCTGGCACACAAGATGGGCGGCAAGGTAGGGCCGATGCGCGCGCGCGAATATGGCGCGACCGACGCTTTTCTTGATTGCGACCATCCGTTGTTTATCGGCCTTGATCCCAAAACACTCGTCTGGATGAACCATAACGATGGCGTTGTCGAACTGCCAGAAGGATACTCCTGCGTCGGACATACGGACAATTGCCCCTTTACCGCTTTTGCAAACGATGATCTGCGGTATTACGGCGTGCAATTCCACCCCGAGGTGGCGCACACGCAGAACGGCAGCATCATATTGAAGAATTTCGTCAGGCGCATCTGCGGCTGCGATTGCGAGTGGAAAGCGGAGAATATTATCGATACCATGATCGAATCCATTCGCACACAGGTAGGGACCGACCGCGTGCTCTGCGCGCTCTCCGGCGGTGTGGATAGTTCTGTCGCAGCGACGCTGGTACATAAAGCGATAGGCGATCAGCTCACCTGCGTGTTCGTCGACCACGGCCTGTTGCGCAAGAACGAAGGCGACGAGGTCATGCAGACCTACGCTAAACACCTTGGCTTACGTGTCATCCGCGTAAACGCAGGCCCTCGCTTCTTAAAGAAGTTGACGGGCGTTATCGATCCAGAGCAGAAGCGTAAGATCATCGGCAACGAGTTCATCACTGTATTCCAGGAAGAGGCCAAGAAGATCGGCGCCTGCGAATACCTCGTGCAAGGCACCATCTACCCCGACGTCATTGAGAGCGGTATGGGCCATTCGGCCGTCATCAAGAGCCACCACAACGTCGGCGGACTTCCCAAGGACATCGGGTTCAAAGGGCTTGTGGAGCCGCTGCGCCTTTTGTTTAAAGACGAGGTACGCGAGCTTGGCATAGCGTTGGGCATCCCTTACGACATGGTATGGCGTCAGCCTTTCCCCGGCCCCGGGCTTGCGATCCGCATCCTGGGCGATGTGACGGACGAGAAGCTGCGCATCGTGCGCGACAGCGACGCAATCCTGCGTGAAGAGGTAAAAAAAGCTGGACTCGAGCGCGACATCTGGCAGTACTTTACGGTGTTTACGCCTTTGAAGACCGTGGGTGTCATGGGTGATTCACGTACGTATGACCACGTGCTCGCACTCCGCGCCATCACCTCCACCGATGCGATGACCGTCGATGCCGCAGAACTGCCATATGCCCTTTTAAAGCGCATCATGAACCGCATCATCGGCGAAGTGCCCGGCGTGAACCGCGTCGTGTACGACATCACCAGCAAGCCTCCGGGAACGGTTGAATGGGAATAAGAAACACAGCCCCGAAAGTGCCTGTATAAAGGCGCTTTCGGGGATTTTTTATTTATGATACTATTTTGATACCAAAATTTTTGTTTGTATTTTTTATACAATTTAAACTCTCTTGTTATTATTTAGTCCTGCGATTTGCAGACTTACGTGAATAGCTTTGTTATTTTACTAAAGTTACTACGCAACTCAGAAGAGCAGCGCCAGTAGAGATTGCCGGAAGCTTACCTATTGCATAATAATCAATGTCTGCCCAATGGTGAGTATATCGCTTGTCAGATTATTCAGAGCTTTAATTTCGTTAACGGTAGTGCCAAACCTCTGTGCAATGAACCAAAGTGTATCGCCAGGCCGGACGATATAGGTAATAGCCGTACCGGGAATCAGCAGTACCTGCCCGATCATGAGCACATCGCTTGTCAGATTATTCAGAGCCTTTATCGCGTTAACGGTGGTGCCAAACCTCTGTGCAATTGACCAAAGCGTATCGCCCGGCTGGACGACGTATTCAATCACTCCGGTTTCAGGACCCGGCTCCGGGAGGGGAACATTATCCCTGATACCCCAATACGTATCATAGAGCGCATTCCAGGTAGACGGACCTACGATACCGTTGGCAGTCAGGCCCATCATCTGCTGAAACGCTATGACGGCCTGTGCGGTTCCGCTTCCAAAAATGCCGTCCTGCATCAGCTCGGGAATCGTCGGGTAAAACTCACTGATAAAGCTTAGGATATATTGCAGCGTTATCACATCGACGCCACTCGAACCCACCCGAAGAATTGAGTTGGGCGGAACCGTTCCGATCCCTAGAGCCGTACCCTCGCTATCCAGACTTGCCAGCTTTGCTACTGCGACATAAATACTGGAGATCTTATTCCATGTTGCCATTCCAACGATACCATCGGAGGTCAGACTAAATATGCTCTGAAATTGCAATACCGCCGCCTGCGTACTGCTGCCAAACACACCGGGGTCATCGGTTATAAGCGGAATAGCGGGATAGTTTTGCCTGATCCTATTCAGATAAGCTTGTATGGTCTGCACGGCCAGACCCGTACTGCCCAATCGCAGCGTTGTACCGGGGTATGATATAACGATACCGGTGATGATATTGGTTTGTGCAATTTCAATATCATTTGGATAGAAATAGCGCAGTATCTGCAAAGCCGATCTGCCTTGGTTGGCCAACGTTACCGTTCCCCATTGGGATAAACCCGCGCAAGTAGCGGTCGTACCATTGCAAAAGGACGTAAAGAACGGCGCAATCTGTCCTTGCCTGCGAACGAAGTGGTTGAAAATCTCATCTACGATTAGACTGATGGATTCATAAATGGTTCGCCCATATACAAAATACTGGTCGTATGCAGTACTATTTGTAATATCAAAATCGTATCCCCGGCTTCTGTACCATTGTGTAAACACCCTGTTTAAAGCAAATGTGATGATGGCATAGATATTTGCTTCCAGCGACGCCTGTGGCCAGGTAGGATAGATTTCACTGCTGGCAGCATTCTTGATATAATCGATAAAAGGCACTTGTACATTTGGCTCGGACGATCCGGGCGTGCCAAGGTGTACTGTGATCGGATTGGGAATGATGACTTGGCGAAAGATACGCGGTTCAACAAGTGGTCCACCCTGATTTCGGGGTCCTTTCATTGCAACAGCATGTCTTCCAATAAAGATTTGTTGCGTGAGCGGGATTGTCTGGCCTTCCAGCATTGGAATTAATGCCACAGGCTGAATCGCGTTCTGACCGTCAAAGATTTGTACGTCTGCAATATGTAAGCTGTTAAACCCTTTCGCTTCTGCCATCAAATCATATGCGGAGTATGGTATGCCTGTATAGGTTGGATCCAGCGATAACTTTTTATCTACAGCCTCCAGCGAAATCTGTTCGGTTTCTCCGCTCTCATTCGTTGTCAGATCATAGAGCACCATGCCTTCATAGTCCCTGATCCTCACCCGTACACCTCTTAAAGGTAACGTACCTTCGGCTGTGCGGGCTTGTATTATCAAGTTACCTGCACCCATTCTGATTTTTTCCTCCTATTTACACGTCCGGCTCAAATTGAAGCGATTTTTATAATTCATTGTATTAGCCATTCGGCAAAGATGTGATTTTTTGAGTCAAATGATAAATAAGACTGGCCTCGAATCGAACACAGAAAATCAAAGATTCAAGAAAGCGATGCATACCTGGTAAGAAATCGAGAAGTGGAATGCTTATCTCTTCAATAATCTGAAATGAATTAAAGCCATGCTGGGGTACATGTGGAGCGACTCAGGCGTGAATAGAGGTTAATAATAGAATTGCCAATACATAGGCCTAAACTACTTTTCTTATAAAAGAATGCCATTTGCATGGCATTCTTGTTATTCGACTATTTAATAAAGTATTTCGCTATTTCTATAAGTTTTGACGTTAATTTTTCCTCTACAATTAATGTTCTGTCCATTTCGTAGCCTTTGTGTTTGATGGCGATTTCTAGAAAGCAAAGGAAAATACCCATATCTATTGTGTTGAAAAAAGGTTTCACCATTGCGGGCATGATCGATTTTGCCTTTGTATCACGTAATACTCGAATCATATTCCCTTCACTGCGCACCCTCCACGGCTGTGAGTTGCAGGCGCTGGGGGCAAGCCTTACAGCTTCTATCACATCGGAGTCAAATTCGCCGCTCCAAATTTCTTCCCTGCTTTTCCGCTTGAATTCCATACCATCTTTACGAAAATCTTCCGACCGGCTTTTGCCGAATGCCAGCATGATGACGTAATGGAGGTCGCCGATCATCTTCTTGTCCGCCTTTGCCAAACCATACCAGCAAACGCCAATATCGCGCGCGTTAAGATACAGATCCATCTGCTCGAGCAAGTAACCCGCGTTCAGAAGATAATGCGGTTTCTTTTCGCTGTACAGCAGCAGGCAGTATTCGCCGAATTTGGCCGTAGTGTTTTCCCTCTGTACGATTTCAAACTTGACTCGAATATCCTTGACTAAAGGAACGAGCGTTTCCATCTCCTGTTTGATTTCCACAAGCTCGCTCTCTGAAAGAGCCATTGTTCCATCAAACTTTCTCATGGATCTTCTTTTGAAAATGATATTATATAATTCTTTTATGAGATTTTTCTCCGTAAATCGTTCTGAAATCACGATACCATTCTATCATTTCATCTTATTGTAAACCAACCGCATTTTTATATTTTTGGAAATATGAATAATCTATCTTTTTTGAAAATCACGATGAAATGAGTGCGGAATATGATGTAAAGAGTATTCACCAATACGAGGAGATGCTATGCAGCAAGATAGTTCAAACAAAATACATGAGGATGACTCTATCAATCAGTGTGCAGATATCCTAAGCTCCTTAGGATGTACCAAAAGTGCTGAACAGCTTTCGTTTCTTGCGAATTTGCTTGCACTTTCCATTTCGGAAGGCAAGAGTGCAGGCCAGCTAAATATAATCGGCAATTTTATTTCCGCGGTCGGGGGGATCGTTTCAACAATCGCCGCACAAAAAGAGTTCTGCGACTCGAAGCTGGATAAAATAAAACAAATCAGGGAATTAAAAAAACAAATTCTAGATTTGGAAGACAGCCTTTTGAAGGGCTGATTTATCTCATCGTAAGAGTGCACCTTTCCTTATTCTTTTTAACCGATTTATCTATTTAGTATTAATATATACAATATCGCTATAATTCCATTTCGAACACCCATAAACATCCCCTACACCACGCTCTTCTCCAGCCACGCATTCCCGCGTGAGCGAAGCAAGAACAGCGCGGAGCGCAGCACCCAATCCAAATACATCCCGTAAAAGATGCCTATGACGCCGAATTTCAGCACGATCGCAAACAAATAGCCGAATACAACGCGCATGAGTACCATCGAAAGTACCGCGATAAAGGTGGTATACTTTACGTCCCCTGCACCGCGCAGTGCGGATGGAACGATGAACGATGTCGGCCAAAAAATCGGATTGGCAATACCATAGGAAAGAACAACCAAAAATATCTCCTTTTGTACAGCTACGACAGTAGAATAGTACCGCGCCATCGGTTCTGTAAGCGCAAGGATGATCACAGAAGATGCGGCGGACACGATGATTCCGAGGATGAGGAATTGCTTTAGTTTCAGCTTGGCCTTTGCGAAATCGCGCATCCCGATATACCGCCCGACGATCGGCGTGACCGCATTGGAGCATGTGATGCCCGCAACGATCATCAGCGAGCTAAGCGTGTTGGCAATACCGTTGACCGCGATCGCATTGGTGCCAAACGGCACCGCAAAGGTCTGCGTGATCATCTTGCCGCCCTGGAACAATATATTTTCCAAACAGATCGGTATGCTCACCGCGATGACAGGCATGATGATCCGCTTTTCAAATTTGAAAGCAAACAGCCTTTTCACTCTCAGGTTCACGTTTCCCCGTTTTAGCATGAAAAGGCCAGCTGCGGCAGCAAAGACACGCGCAAGCAGCATCGCGACGCTCACGCCAACGAGGCCGCCGTGGAAGATCACAACAGCCGCTACCGCAAAGGCTGCGTATGCGCCGTTGTTGATCAACGTTGCGATGAGCGATTGGTTCGCAAACCCGCTGCCGCGGATCGCCGCTGTGGAGATATAGTAGACGGACATGAACGGCAGCGAAAGTATGTTATAGAACAGGTATGTCCGGCTGTAGGTGTACACCAACTGTTCCGAATTCGCCAATATCAGCCGAAGAATAGGATTGGTGAGTGCCAGACAGAGCAGCGCAATGACAGTCGAAAACAGCAGCGACAGCGTGTTGGCCTGGGAAGTCGATTCTCCTGTAGAGATCAGATCCCCCCTGCCGCGAAACTGTGCCACCGCGACGGTGACCGCAATGCCAATGGCAACATAGCTCTGTTGGAAGAGCATATTCAGTGTACCAAGCAAATTGACGGCGGCGACAGCCGCAATGCCGGTTGTTTTGACCAGCATCGACACCAGCATTGTGATCAATGCTATCGAGAGCTGTTCGATGAAGATTGGTGCAGACATGGAGGTTATCTCCAGCCAATCCTCCCTGCTCATTTTTAAAATCCACATTGTTCGACTCCCTTTATATGAAAAACACTCGGCGTGTTAAAAACACGGGAATCAGTATACTACAAATGCAGGGGTTTGAACCATCGATGTTCCGATTTTCGCATATTTTATATCTGCGATCTACGAAACGGTGCAGAACGTTCTGTGCAATCGTATGGGATGCTGCATGATTGATAATTTGCTGCGATATGGTAAAATTTAAGCGTAACCGATTTCTACCCTTCAAGGAGGATGTATGATACCGTTCAAAACGATAGAGCTTTCGGACAGAAGCTGGATCGATCCCTTGCTCTCAATCGAGCAGATACCCTGTGAAGAGTACAGTTTTACGTTCAGCTATATTTGGCGCATTCCATACCATCTCAAAGTTGCCAGAATGGACGATTATTTCCTGCTGCTCGCCGACCGGCTGGAAAACCAGAGCTACCTTTTTCCCACGGGAAAAGGGGACCTTAAACCTGTCATCGAGGCATTGCGTGAAGACGCTGCGATGCGCGGCGTGAAGCTGCGCTTTCATGCGCTTTTGGGCTCGCAGAAGGAGAAGCTCGAAGCGCTTTTCCCCGGACAGTTTGAGTTTGTGGAGCAGAGAGATTATGCAGACTACCTCTACGATACGCAGAGCCTTGCGACGCTTGCGGGAAAGAAGCTGCACGGCAAGCGCAACCACATCAACCGCTTTGTGGAGAACAACCCCGATTGGAAATATGAGCCCATCTCACCAAACAACATCGAGGAATGCCGGTCGATGACCAACGTCTGGTGCCTGCAGGTGGACTGCGAAGACGACGACGATTTAAAAAAGGAAGCGTGCGCGATCAAGCAGGCGTTTGAAAACTATGAGGAGCTTCGCTTCAGCGGCGGTGTGCTGCGGGTAGGCGGTGAGATCGTGGCCTATTCCATCGGTGACCGGCTGACGGACGAGATCTTCATGGTACACATCGAAAAGGCGTTTTCCGATATACAGGGCGCGTACCCGATGATCAACCAGCAGTTCGTGCTGGCCAATTGCATGGATTACCCGCTTATCGACAGGCAGGATGACATGGGCGTGCCGGGCTTAAGGCAGGCCAAGATGACGTACCAACCGGTGCGCGTTGCAGACAAGTATTCGGCGGTGGACAAGGCATGATAACACATCCGATCCCCTCCATGCATGAGGACATAAAGGCGCTGTGGAAGGAAACGTTCGGGGATTCCGACGCGTTTTTGAGCCATTACTTCGAGCACATGTACAGCGACAATACCATGCTGGTTTGTGTCGAGAACGACGAAGAGATCGTGGCGATGATGACAATGCACCCCATCACACTCGTATCGGGGGAAAACAGCTTCCCCGCACGATACATCTATGCGGTTGCGACGGCGGAGGATTGGCGCAATCTTGGCATCAGCACGTCATTGATGGAGTACGCGTTGGATGAAATGAAGGACGAGGGGGCTGCTGCTGCGATATTGGTTCCCGCGCATTTCTCGCTGTTTTCATTCTATGAGCGACAGGGGTTCGAAACCGCCTTTTATATCTGGGAAACATCGGTCAAAGCGGAAGACCTTCCCAAGCCCATTGGAAACGCCTCGCCGCTTTATGCGCAGGAGTTGTATGGCTTGCGGAACCGCCTGTACTCAAAAAGCCGCCTGTTTGCCAGGTGGGACGAGAAATCACTAGCACACATCATCGACAGCGCAAACCGGTTTGGAGGCTTTGCCTTGAGATTCACCTTAGGTGACGGCGAAGGGTATGCGATTGCGTCGAAGGATGAAAATATCTGTTATGTCAAGGAACTTGGTCTGTTCGGTATGGAAAAGCTGCAGGCACTTTCGCTTCTGCACGCGCAGGTTGGCGCAAACGTCTATATTGTGCACGAGCGCGCCGACAACGATCCGGACCCGATGCCATTCGGCATGATCCGGTGGCTGGACAGTGAGGCGGAAAAGAAGGTCAAACAGGACGGGCAGCAACCGTATTTTGAGCTGGTGATGGACTAGGCATTCGCCTTTCAAGGGGGATCCGATTCCCCCTTGAGTAACCCCCTGAAACGGCGTTTAACTGCGGATAAACGCCGGTCAATGGAGTTTTCCGCTTCGCATAAAGCTCCGCTCGCGGAAAACTGATTCCATCAAGGGGAGAGCTTCTCCCCTTGATGACCCCACTGTGGAAAATAGCAGTCATCTTTTCCAAAAGAACGTGCCAATGGCACGTTCTTTCTTATGCTTTTACTTAACTTGGCATATTGCATGACAATATGACGAAGGATACATACGATCGGCGGCTGAACAGGGGTTTCAGGGGACGAAGTCCCCTGAATTCCTTAATTGGGTGGCGGGTGGGTTTAGATTAACCCAAATACTTCCCCGTCACCGATTTCGGATTGGCCGTTATATCCGCAGGTGTTCCGACTGCAACGACGTCTCCGCCATATACGCCACCCCCGGGGCCAAGGTCTATTACCCAATCGGAGGCGTTGATTACTTGCTGATTGTGCTCCACGACAATAACGGTGTTGCCTGCGTCCACCATGCGATTGAGCAGCACAAGAAAGTTCTCAACATCGACCGGATGCAGTCCCGTCGTCGGCTCATCGATCAGGTATAACTTCTTTCCCTCGCTCCCGGTCAATTCCTGCGCGAGCTTCAGGCGCTGCGCCTCGCCGCCGGATAACGTAGTCAGCGTCTGGCCCAATTCCAGATACCCCAAGCCGACATCCATCAACAGTTTTAATATTTTCTCCAGTTTCCGGTTTCCCGAAAATAAATCGAGCGCTTCCTCAACCGACATCTGCAGGATGTCCCTGATGGAGCGTCCCTTGTATGTGACGGATAAGACCTCTTCGTTGAAACGGCTGCCGTTGCAAACGGGGCATGTGACTTCGATGTCTGCAAAGAATAGCATGTTGCTAGTGATGACACCTAACCCTTCGCAGTTCTCGCACCGCCCTCCCTTGGCATTGAACGAGAAATGCGCAGGCGTGAGTCCCTTTTGGTTGGCTTCCTGCGTGTTCGCAAAGAGGCGGCGTATTTCAGAATAAGCATCGGAATAGGTTGCCACGTTGGAGCGCTTCATGCGGGATATGGACGACTGTTCGATCGCAACGATGCGGTCGAATGCATCCGTTCCCGAAACGGTATGGCCCGAATCGCTAATTTTGGATGCTTTTGCCAACACCTCGAAGACAAGCGTCGATTTGCCCGACCCCGAAACACCTGTGACGGAAGTCAGGCAGCCCACGGGAAATTGTACGTTGATGTTCTTCAGGTTGAATTGATTCGCGTTTTTTATCTCAATAGACCCACTCGTCCCTTGACGGTGCGCCTTTGGGCTACCCTTTTCTTTCTTCAGATAGCTTCCTGTGACGGAAGCAGGCTGATCCATTAACTCTGCGAGTGTTCCGGTTGCTATCACTTCGCCGCCATGTCTACCGGCACCCGGGCCGATGTCCACGATATGATCCGCCTCGCGCATTACGTCAATGTCGTGCTCAATAACGATTACAGAATTTTCGCGATCCCTCAGTTCCTCCAGGACGCGGATCATCCCCTGCGTATCCTTCGGGTGCAGCCCGACTGTGGGCTCGTCCAAAATATAGAGGATACCGGACAGCGTGGAATCGAGCGCCGAGGACAGCCGTATGCGCTGCGCCTCACCGCCAGAGAGCGTAACTGTCTGCCTGTTCAGCGAAAGATACCCTAACCCGACGTTCACGATGCGCCGTATCTTCGTCTTAAGGTCCAACAGGTATGACTCTACAAAGCTCCTCTGCCGCGCTCCAAGCTCGTTTTCAAGCTTATGAATCCATTGCAGAAGCTCGTCCAGCGAAATGCCGACCAATTCCGGCAGCCTTGTATCCAAAACCGTGACGCTGCGGCTCAACGCGTTCAGCCGTTCCCCGTGACAATCTGGGCAGGCGACCGAATCGAAATAGCGTTCCAGCGTGGACATATCGCCTTCCTTTTCCGAAAGTTTTCTCCAAAGGATCGTAAAGGTGCCCTCGAATTTCCCTTCCGCAACCGTCTTTGGAGCTGCAGCGGACGGGAACAACGCCTTGACCTCTTCGCTTTGTGTGCCGAACTTCAATATGGCCTTTTGCGCTTTGCTGTACGCCGAAACGGGCGTACCCGGTCTGACGGGCATGTGATAGTGTTCCAGCGCCTTATAGAGGATTGCCATCTGATATTCCCCGTATTTGTGCTCCCAATAATCCACAGCCCCTTCTTCGACAGACAGGGCTTCATGAATCACGCTACCCTCATTGATCTGCATCACATTGCCAAGCCCCTGGCAGGCCTGACACGCGCCTTCCCTTGTGTTGAAGGAGAAATTCGTTCTGGTAAGCTTAGCCATTCTGTATCCGCAGCGGTTGCAGAACATATAATTGAAAAAATCGCTGCCAATTTTCTGTGTTTCCTCCTTGCAGTCGGAAGCAAGAATCTCCTCATGGCAGTTCGGGCAGGTCCGCTTGTGAAGCTTTTCAAAGATCATCCGCAAATCGGTGTAGATGTTCGTAACCGTTCCGACGGAGGAGCGAGGGCTTTTGCCATATGAATTCTGCGAGATCAGAATCGCGGGCGATGCGTTGTGTATCGCGTCCACCTTCGGCTTTTGGATGCCCTGCATACCCAGCGCCTCGAGATATTGCCGCTGGCACTCGTTGAACAGGGTGTCGACCGCGAGCGTAGATTTCCCTGAGCCGGACACACCGGTAAGCACCACGAGCTTGTTCTTGGGAATAGAAAGCGACATGTTTTTCAGGTTGGCTTCCCTGGCGCCTTGGATGACGATATTCATATTTGTCCTCGCTTAGATATAAGTGATGGCGTAATCTTTCAAAAGCATATTCAATAAGCAGAACGAAAAACGGGTTTTACCCAAAGCCAATGGTATGGCATGCTCATGGAATAGTCAAGCCGGTTTATCTGTACCTACCCCACCGCGTTATTATAAAGCTACGGTGTCCCATTCTGTTATAAAAATAAAAGGAGTTTATCGATAGAGAGGCAATACTGTATACTAACTTGTATGATAGGCTAAAGATGAGTCACTTGATGAATTGGAGAATCTGAATGATTTTTGAATCGAAAGATTTTTATGTAGATCTAGTTACAGATATGGATCTAAATCAAGTTGCCGAAGTTTACAACTCTAATAGATATTTTCTATTGGCCCATATGGATAAGGAAAAAATAGCAAATCAATGGATGGTTGATGAAATTGAATCCATGCAAGAAGTTGGATTTTCCTCTTGCAAAATCGTTGAAAACAATTCGCAAAAGACAATCGGAGTAATGGATTTCAAGGTGGGTGATGAAACCTATTTATCACTATTGATGATACATAGTGATTTTAAGGGTAGGGGCTTTGGGAAACAAATTCTTCAGGCTTTTGAAGAATATGCGAGATCGCTAAAAAGCAAGTGTATCAGAATAGATGTAGTTACCGATTACGACGATTCTGTTCTTGATTTTTGGATTGGAAATGGATTTATTAAGGTTAAAGATGTAGAGCTAAATTGGACGGGAAAGAGATTGCCTGCTGTTATTATGAAGAAAAGCCTTTAATTATGTAATACGTACATAAGGGCTTCTCTGTCTTCTATGAAAGTTGTGATAAAAAAAGGCTGCCATTTGGCAGCCTTTCTATTATCTTTCTATCTCATAAACTTCTCGTACCCATCTCCGTACTCTTCTTTCAGGCGTTTAAGCAATTCGTCCTTCGCCTGTTGCACAAGATCGGGATGCATCAACAGATCCAGAACGGTATCCGCCATCGTCTTCGCGTTGAGCATAAAGAAATCGACGCCGCTCTCTGTTCCAGAAATCTCCCGGAAGAAATCGGTATGCCCGGAGATCTTCTCCTTGCGGTAGATGGTCATGTGCGGATTGATCGCAGGCATCAGATGGCTGACGTTGCCCATGTCCTCGCCGCCGTTGTCCGCGGGCATTCCGTCCATCATCGGCTCGCCCAGCGCCAGGCAGTTCGCACGGAACAGTTCGCCCAGCGTGCCGTTGGGAATGCGGTTTTTATAGCCCATCTTCTTCTGTAGTTCAAAGGTGCATCCTGTGCCCACAGCTCCTGCTTCAAAGCACCGCTCGATCTTTTTGCATGCGTCCATAAGCATCTTATAGCTGGGTGCCGTTACGCTGCATTTTACCTTGGTATAGTCGATAATGGAGCCGATCGCACTATCCGCGCCCTTTTCGATGTTCGCCCGTATGCGCACGCCATCCTGCGTCATCTGGCGAGCATAGCTTTCGGCATTGAAGAACAACAGCGCCGCATCCAGCGCGTTCACGCCATCCCACGGGCGGTTGCCGCTGTGCGCTGACTTGCCGTGGTATTCGCAGATATACATGCAGCTTGTGTTGCATCCGCCTGCCACACGGCTGACGGCTGAAGTCGGGTGCACCGCCATCGCGGCGTCCATATCGTCCAGACATCCGGCATCCAGCAGTTTTATCTTGCCACCGCCGCCCTCTTCCGCCGGACCACCCACGACCGTGACCGTGCCTTTGACGCCGAACTTCTCCATCGCCGCCTTGATAGCAATGCCAGCACCCATCGACGCTGCGGAGATAAGGTTGTGCCCGCAGGCGTGTCCCAGTCCCGGCAGTGCGTCGTATTCGGAGAATATCGCGATATGCGGGCCCTCCCCGTTTTTAAACATCGCCAGAAACGCCGTGTCCATCCCGGCTACCTTTTCCTTCACATCAAAGCCGTATGAACGCAGGTATTTGACCTGCACTGCCGCGCTCTCTACCTCTTCAAACCCGAGCTCTGGATGGGTGTAGATGAACTCGCTGATTTGCTTGAGTTCTTCCCGCTTCTGCTCCACCGTATCGTGGATAAACGCCTTCGTCTCCTGCAGATCCATGGTACGCCTCCTTATACTAATCGATGAAAACCCTTCGGCTTGTCACCGAAGTCTTGCGCCGCTTGCACATGTGCGGTCAGTGGCGCTATTGTGCTGTTATTATTCATTCATTTGCCTTTTAACGCGCATGCCGCCAAAAGGCTTTTGAAACGATGAATCAATTTAAAAACGGGTCTCCAACTTTCTAACTCTCTCGATTTGCTTTTACTCGAATACGCCCAGCCACATCATCAAAAACAGCTGTGCGACAAACGCCATCGGCACGCCGATGAAAAACGCCGGCTTTTGCGTTTTGTGGTGGAACAGGCGCATGCCGATGAACATGCCCATCGCACCAAAACAGATCGTCAACAGCCACAAGACCCGCTCGGGGACTCGTCTGCCGCCACGCTTCGCCCTTTGTTTATCAAAACCGCATACGAGAAATGCGATCAGGTTGGCAATCGCAAAGCCGATGAGCCAATACGTCTTCATTATGTACCCTTTCCGGTCTGTTTTGAAATCCACTGTACGAATGCGCGAAACGCAGTTGGTATCGCGTATTCGCCAAGCCTTGTAATGTCCGCCCAAACGGTACCAATTTCGGGCGCATTGCTGGCCAGGCAATCGTAGCTCCGCATGTCCCAGACGAGGTGCGTAAATACATGCCTTGTCTGAAGTACTTCTTTTGGCTCTTCAGAAAGAGTAATACCCCATTCGTCTAACTGTGCTTGCATTTGTTCTGTTGAAGAAAATCCGGGGAATTCCCAAAGGTTGTGCAAGAGCTTCTGTGTCCGCCGCTGCAGCATCACACGCCCGTCCTCTGTGCGCAAAAGCATGATAATGCGCCGCTCCGTCTTCTTCTCCGCAGGAGCCGAGCGAACCGGATACGTATGCTGTTTTCCCTGCTGATTCGCATCACAGAAGCGTTGCAAGGGGCATCCTTCGCATAAAGGTGAAGACGGCAGGCAGACGAGCGCACCCAATTCCATCACCGCCTGCGTCAGGACGGATGGCTTGCTGCCGCGCATGCACTCTTTCACCCAATTCGTAACGATCCCCCGCGCCGTAGGCGTCAGCACATCCTCGTCCATCAAACAGAGTCGTGCATATACGCGAAGCGCATTTCCGTCCACGGCAGGCTCCTCCAGATCATAGGCGATGGAAGCGATGGCTCCCGCCGTATACTCCCCTATGCCGGGAAGCTGTTTTAAAAGCTTTGTATCCTTGGGTAGCTCTCCACCGTACTTTTCACAGATGATCTTTGCGGCTTTTTGAAGGTTGCGTGCACGTGAATAATACCCCAGCCCTTGCCATACACGCAGCACTTCGTCCTCCGGTGCGTTTGCAAGATCCCATACGGTGGGGAATCTATCCATAAACCGTTGATAATAAGGCAAAAGCGCTGCAATCTTCGTCTGCTGCGCCATTATCTCGCTAATCCAAATGGAATACGCATCCGCATTTTGCCTAAAAGGCAACTGACGGCAATTTTCCGTATACCATTTGCACAGAGCATCACGCATCTCTACCATGTGATCATTCAACGCGCTGTACTAAGGCTCCTTCATTGTCCACTTTCAAAGGTATAATCTGCCAGGTGCCGAATTTGAAAAGCACTGGCCTGATTTGATCCGTGAATCGTATGACATCCTTCTGCTTGCAGAATGCCATCAGCGTTGGCCCTGCGCCCGAAAGGTACGCTGGACAGCCGAGGTCAAAGCATGCCTGTATGATTTCGTCAAAGCCGTCGATTAACTTGGCGCGGTACGGCTGATGCAGCCTGTCGTATAGCACCGAGAAAAGACCGTCGATATCTCCTTTTGCCATTGCAGCTACCAAAAAGCTTGCACGAGAAACATTGAACACCGCATCCGCAAACGAAACGCTTTTTGGCAGCACATCGCGTGCTTTTGTGGTGGATAGCTCATAGTCGGGGACCAATGCTACGGGCACCAGTGCCTCCGGCACGCGAAAAGACAGGCATCGCGCGTCGTGCGTACCACCCACAGCCGCCACGAATCCACCATAGAGCGCAGGTGCAACATTGTCGGGATGTCCTTCCGCCTGTGTTGCGATCAAAAGGCTCTCTTCCTTTGTCAGTATCACGCCCGAGATCGCCTGCGCTGCCAAAATCCCGGCTACCACTGCGGTTGACGAGGAACCAAGCCCCCTTGTCGAAGGGATATCATTGTACTGTTTGATATAGAGGTTTTCCGCATTCAGCCCTAACCGGGTCATCGTGCGCCTATAAGCGCGGAACACGAGGTTCGTCCCATTCCTTGGGATGCCCTCAGCCCCTTCTCCTTCGATTTCAATGCGCAGGCTATCATGCTTTTCCACTTCCACCACGTTATAAAGGCACAACGCAAGGCCCAAGCAGTCAAATCCCGGGCCCAGATTGGCGGAAGTTGCGGGAACCCTAATACGAAACATTACAGATTCTCCTTACTATAATAACTTTGGGCACGGGCATAACGCCCGTGCCCGCTTGTTACGACGTGATATCAACAAATAAGATGTAATATACAGTTTCGTTCATCCACTGCATCCCATCTACCTCTGGCCAAATCCGGCGACATGCCAGATCAGTCTTCTTCTTCCTCTTCACGCTTGTAGGCGTC